>NZ_DATGFH010000044.1:0-103839 GCF_035309285.1 Bradyrhizobium sp.
CGGGAGATCTGCCTGTCCGGTTCGACGAGCGGGATGTGGAAACGGAGTCACGGCTACACCACTAAGGCACCGCCAGACGAAAGAGGCGGAAACAGATATGTGCAGCCTAAATCCACCGCGCCACATCTCGACTCCACCAAATTAGCAGGTCTCTGACCACTGTGGCTCAGTCCGCCGCTCGTTCAACAGCCGACGTGCTGATCGACGCAGCTGGCGGGCAGCTGACGCGATCGAGCCTCCCGCAGCGGAACCTGCTCGTCAGGCGGGGAAGCACGCCTGTGCGGTGAGCGTGAGCGGACCGATGTTCATGATGTCGGGAAACTGGAACGTATAACTCGCGCTCACCTGATTTCCGCACGCCGGCGTGCTGTAGGTGAACGTTGAGGCCGGCAGGCTCAAGCCATAGGCCTGTTGCGTCGCATAGCCGGTGATGGCGCCGGGATTGTTGCTGGGGCAAAGCGTGGTGTTGATCGTCGCGCATCGGGCCGCCATCTCGGCGCCGTGCTGCAAGCCGATCTGCGTCCAGAACATCAGGCCAAGTTCGATGATACCGAAGAGAAAAAGGAAAAAGACGGGCGCGGTCAGCGCGAATTCCAGCGCGGACGCGCCCTGCTCATCGCGCCATAGTCCGGGACGCTTCACTTCAGCCTCGCCGTCGACTGTGCGGTGAAGTTGTAACTGCTCGGCAGGGCCGGGTAGTTCAGGGTCGTGTTGTACGTCATCTGGGCCGAAACGGTCACATATGTTGCGGCCAGGGCTCCCCCCGGACATGTCGTTCCGCAGGTCGCGCTGGTGATGGAGGAGCCGGTTGCGCACCCGCAAAACTGGACCGGAGCAGGCGATGCACTGATCTCTGAACTGCTGGTCGCGCTGGTCACGGCGCTCACGATCGCGTTGGGATCGAAGCCGTTCCTGATCGCCCACTCCGTGCCGGCCTGTGCGGCGTCCTCGACCTGCATTTTGTGATACACACCCAAACCGAGGTCGATCACGGCAGTCACCATGAGCGCCAGCATCGGGACGGCTATGCCAAATTCGATCGCGGCGGCGCCGCTCGTATCGCCGGCAGTACGAGCGAGAAAGCGGCGAAACCTGCCGCGGGATCGGGCAGCGCGATGTGCGCGAAGGCGAGCCGTTGTCATCTCGGGCGATCCTTTATTCGACGAGCTGAGCGGTCTGAACACCGATCGCGTTGGTGCCAAGCGCAGCGCAGTTGACCTGAACGTTCGAGCTGCCGGTGAAGGTGATCGTGTCAGCGATGATTTGCGTGCACGAGGTCGTCGTGCCGTTGCCGCCAGAGAACTTCAGCGCGGCGTTCTGCAAATCAATCGCGCCGCCGAAATTCTGCGTGCCTCCGCCCTCCAGCGAAAAGGCCGTGCCGACCGGCATGTTGCGGTCGGAATACATTACGATGCCCTGCGTCGTTCCGGAGGTCGGCGCCGTCAGGGTGACGTTCGCATTGCTGCCGATTGTGGCGGAGCCCCAATTGTTGCCGGAGCCGGTAAAGATGAGGGTTACACCGTTGCCGGTGATCGACGCGTTGCCCGCCACCGACAGGTTCGCCCCGTTGAAATAGTAGATGCCGGGATCCAGCGTCAGGGTCGCTCCGGCGTTGACGCTGACGTCACCACAATAGACGCCGGGACTGAGCGTCGTCGTTCCCTTCACCTGGATCTTGTTGTTCGTGTCACACCAGGTGGGCATCGTGGGGACGACGTTCTGGTAGGGATCGGTGACCGCCCGCATGCCGGTCTTGATGCCATTCTGCGCCGTGATGTTGCTCGTGCCGGAGACGGTGCCGACCACTCCGACCTGATTGGCGGACACCGCTGCGCTGCCGCTGACGTTCAGCGAGGGAGCGGCGTTGGAGTCGCTGTAGAGATTGCAGTTGACCAGATTGAGGTTGTTGCTGCCGCTCACCGCGACGGCCGAGCTGGCCGTGGGATCGAGCGCGAGCACGCAGCCTGTTCCGGAATTCGGCACCGCCACGGCGCGCGCCGTGACGAGAACAGTACCGCTGCCGAACAGTGCTGACAGAAGCCGCGGCTGCGGCTGGCTGACGATGACCTCAACCGCCTGCGGCGTGGAGACGTAGTTGCCGGTGGATGGCGGTTGATTGACAGTGACCGCGACGTTGTTCACGCCATTCGCGTAGCCGTAGGACGCGGTGACCGAGTTGGCCTCGACATCCAGATTCGTTCCGGCAGTTGCGGCGCTGACGGCTCCCGAATCGGCGGCACTCTGCATGCTCTTGTGGAGATACAACCACCATGCGACCTCGGTGCCGAGCCCCGCTGTGCCGACCAGGACCGGCATCAACAGGCCGAGGATGATCGCGTAACTGCCCGACTCATCGCGCAGGAAACGCTCGAGCAAGCTCCCACCTTGAGTCCGGATCCCCGGACGAATGCGCGCCACAGCATAGGGTGCCTTCCAAGACCAGATGCGGCGGGCATCCCAACGGTTCATAGCTGCATCCTGCTGCACGAAATTCGGAGAGCAGTTATGTTGCAAACGATGCGTTAAGTGTTCGTGCAATCGGCCTTATAAGTCGCGCGAGCCGCGTAACCCTTTGTATACCCAATTTTCGGATTTCGACCCCAATCCCGGCCGCGTCAAGCATGCGCGAGAGCGGCCCTTCGAAGCGAGCTTCGTTGCCAACCGGGGCTTTTCCGTGCAGCGGCTGCTGGCAGAGGACATCCAGATCAAAAGCAAAAGACCGCCAATTGGGGCGGTCTTTCAGGTTCCCGATTGCGATTGTTGATTATTTGAATCTGTTGCCCGGAGCAAAACCCGATGCGCCGGGACTGCCTCCGATCGTGGTGCGCCCACTGTTGATGTATTGCCGTCCCGGCGCGTAGCCCGACGCTCCGGGGCCGCCGACAGAGCCCGGTGCGCCTGTTTTGAATTCGTGTCCCGGAGCGAAGGGGGAAGCGCCGATCCCCGGCATCCCGCCGAGGCCATGTCCCCCTGCAAATGCCGATGATGATGCGATCAGCAATCCCAGCGCTGCGGTACATGACAAGATTTTGGTCATCAGTGGTGTCTCTCTCCGTTTGTCGGGTGCGCCCAGCTTTCCCGATCAAACCAAAGAGATGTCGAATCTTGTCCTAAGTGGGGACACGCCCGAATGCGCGGTAAACAGTCCAACGATGTTGCAACGAGATCACAATAATCCGTCCGGAACCCGGGATGATCCGCGTATGGAACATCCTCCGGCGCGCGCTTGTTCGCAGTTGGCCGCGTTCGCCGTGCGCAACGCCTCTAGCGCTTCACCGCCCATTGGCCGAAATCGGTGGCCCGCGGATTCAAATAGTCGAAATCAAACCCCGGTTGCTGTTGACGAGAACCAGACGTCCAACTGGAACAAGACGTTGGAAGTTGTTGCACCAGATTCCAACGGTTCTCGCGATTCAAGAATTGTTTGTACTCCGGATCATTCCGCCCTTCCGGGCTAACCCAGAAATAGTCGGCCAGCTTTCCAGCGTCCCCGAGCAGGCACATCGCTCCGGTGCAATACATTCCGACCTTGTAGCCGCTGCCGTGATGTTGCCGGGCGTAGAGCCGAAAGGCGTCGCGTATCGCGGTGAAGTAACGTTGAATCACCGGTTCCATTTTCGCCGGCGTCACTTCATCCAGCTTGTCGAGCTGGAATGCTGCTTTGCCGAAGCGAATAAAGTCGGCGTAGCTCGCGATGAGATGAAATTTTCCTTCCGCCCTCAACGCCGCTTTGCGTTCTTCGGACATCGGGCTTCCGCCGTTCAGTCTGTACTCCTGAATAAGCGGACCGAGATGCCGCTCGGGTCCATCAACCCCGAAGTAGATGGCACTTCCATACGGCTGTCGGATCTCGTCAGCCAATTCCAGAGCGCGGTCGGCGTCCTTTGTCCCGGACGCCGGGTCCAGGAATTTCGCGGGATCGTCGTTGTGATGCTGAAAGACGACCCCGATCTTGAGGCCCGCAGCGATTATCGCGTCCGCTTCAGTTGCCGACAATGTCTTTCCGGGAAGCGTTTCGTCCTTGTGGTCATAGTACCGGAAGACGGTATCTATCCTGAACGCAGGCCTCAGTTGATTGAGAACCGGCTCACCCGCATCCGTGCGCAGGTCGGTGAGTGGGAGTGAGAAATCCGCGACCTTGAAGAGGTTGTTCGCCATGCACTCCGGTCTACCGGTCGGTATTGGAATGTTCCCGGCAGCCGAAGCCCGAAAGCAGAAGAGTATCGCTACCATCCAATATGCGAGCTTCCTGCAAATCATTTTCTCCACCTGAAGACTTGGCAAGTATTTCCTCGTGCTATTCGAAGAACCACACTGCGGTTGCGCCGAAAGTCTCACGCAATTCGCGAATCGGAACCGTTCTGGCTCGATGCGCTATTTGTGCTTCACGTACTGAAGCTGGATCGCAGTGTCGAATATCTCCTTTTTGTATCGATATTCAAAATCGGCGTTTATCGAAAATCGATCATCTCCGTTCTTTTTCGTGTAGCCGGACCTTTCAAAAGAATAGTCATCGAAGACACCGCCAAGCGTATCAAATTCCCAGCCTCCCTGATCATGAATGCATCCATCAATAGCTTCTTTCAGTTTCTCATATTCACCCGATGCAGCATCGTAGTCTGGATTTCCGGGAGTGGTACAAGAAATCCTGTGCGTCTCGGTTCGGCTGCTGCTCGCCTCGCGGACGGTACAGCTCAATCCAAAATAGCGATCCTTGCTTTCCCATGATCGCCCAACTGAGATTGTCTCCCCCCGCGCGCTAAGGAAGGGAGCAGACGATCCAGTATGAAATTGAGACAGCATGCTGCAAACGTCAGTCGATCGAAATGCAACTGAATGGACCAACTGTCCCTCACGATTTCGAGGCGCCGTTGGCGCTATCAGGGCTGCGGAGCGCGGGAGCGGCTGTTCCTGAAACGAGCGATCAGGCTCAACATAGAGGCCAGCATCCCAAATCTGGACCAACTGAGAAAACGGCAGCGTCAACGAGCCAAAGAAAGGGTCATTGATTTCGACAGCCGGAGAGCCGGAACTCCAATTTATCCCGCGGATCACGACAAAGTGGCCCCCGGTCGGTAGTGCCAAGTGTGCGATGACCGGAGCCCCTTGCTTCAAAACAGAATATAGCTGGCTTGGATCTGCAGGTCTGTTCAGTTGAGTGAAGCCGCCTCCAAAATAGCTGATGATACGTTGAACTTGGTAGATCGTGCCCGGGATGGCGCATCGGTTCGGATTCGAGCAGCACGCGCCTGGAGGAGTGTGGTAACCCATCTCCATGATTTGGCATTGATTGGGAGGATCAACGCCCCTGAATCGCAGCACCATTTGTGCCGATGCCACCCAACACCATTCCAGTGTGTCCTGCGCCACCAGTGGTACAGGCAAATCGACCGCTTCTTGAGCCAGGCCTTGTGCGGCAAACGATTGGACCAAGGCTACGCAAAGAGCGCATCGCTTCAAGTATTGCTTGAAGCCCATCAGTTGCACCCGCTGCTTCGCATTTTTTCTTGAAGGTTTGATTTCATTTTGTTGAATTGAGCTTGTGCCTGGGGGAGTGACCACTGGCATTGCAGCCCTTGTTGCTTCAATAAACTCTTGTGGCTTGATACTTCCTGATCGTAAGTCGATTGCAGTTTTGCCATTTGAGTTTCTGATGCGTCGCACTCGCTTGCGTGGTCGAGTAGCATCGAAATGATTTCGGACGAATTGACGCCACACATCTCGTACTGAACTATCGCCTGCGCGGCTGCTCGTACTGCATCGGTGGCCCCTGCCATGTCCCTTACCGACATGTCAGCCCGCGCCGGCAGCACGGGCGCGGCGAGCGCGAACACAATGCACAAGCGAAGATAAGAACCCATGGACATTTTTTCCCCAACCCGGCTTCGATAGCTCCTATCCTGATACAACTCAGGGTTAGCTGCAAGGATATTAGAGGTCGGGGGCGTTTACAGTGAGGTTGAGTTCGCGTGTCGGGTGGATCGCACGACCCAGCCGGGTCAGAGCAGTGAGATCGCTGCAGCCGGCCTTGAACGTGAGCGGCTGCTCGATGGCGCGATACTTCGGCGCTTGACGTCCCGGAAGAAAGCTCCGACGGAATTCACCGCGGCAGGTCCGTCGCCCCCATCAGGAACCGGTCGATCGATTGCGCGCAGAGGCGGCCTTCCCGGATCGCCCAGACCACCAGCGATTGGCCGCGGCGCATGTCGCCGGCGGTGAACACGTTCGGCCGCGAGGTCTGATAGTCGACCATGTTGGCGCGAACGTTGCCGCGCTGGTCGAGATCGACGCCAAGCAGCTTCAGGAGGCCCTCGTGCACGGGATGCACGAAGCCCATGGCGAGCAGCACGAGCTCCGCGTCAAGCTCGAACTCGGTGCCGGGCAGCGGCTTGAACTTCTCGTCGACCTTGACGCAATGGAGTTTTGCGACCTTGCCGTCGGCTCCGGAGAATTTCTGCGTCAGCACGGCGTATTCGCGCGCCGCGCCCTCGGCCTGGCTCGACGAGGTCCGCATCTTCAGGGGCCAGTCCGGCCAGGTCAGGCCCTTGTTCTCGCGCTCGGGCGGCGCCGGCATGATCTCGAGCTGCGTCACCGATTTCGCGCCCTGCCGGAACGAGGTGCCGATGCAGTCAGATCCGGTGTCGCCGCCGCCGATCACGACGACATGTCTGCCGCCGGCCAGGATGTCGGCGGCGCCGTTGAGCGATTCATTGCCGACGCGGCGGTTCTGCTGCGGCAGGAAATCCATCGCGAAATGGATGCCGGCGAGATCGCGGCCGGGGATCGGCAAATCGCGCGGCGCCTCTGCGCCTCCGGTCAGCGCAATCGCATCATAGTCGTTGAGCATCGTGCGCGGGTCGAGCGCGCCGCCTGCTCCGACATGGACGCCATAATGGAAGGTGACGCCCTCGGCCTCCATCTGCTTGACGCGCCGGTCGATGATGTCCTTCTCCATCTTGAAGTCGGGAATGCCGTAGCGCAGGAGGCCGCCGGCCTTGGCGTATTTCTCGAATACGTGCACGTCGTGGCCGGCGCGCGCGAGCTGCTGCGCGCAAGCCAGGCCCGCGGGTCCGGAGCCGATGACTGCAACCTTCTTGCCGGTCTTGTGCGGCGCGATCTCCGGCTTGATCCAGCCGTTCTCCCAGGCGCGGTCGACGATCGCGCATTCGATGGTTTTGATCGTGACCGGGTTGTCGTCGATGTTGAGCGTGCAGGACGCCTCGCACGGCGCGGGGCAGATGCGGCCCGTGAATTCGGGGAAATTATTGGTCGAGTGCAGGTTGCGCGAGGCTTCTTCCCAGTTGCCCTGATAGACCAGATCGTTGAAGTCGGGGATCTGGTTGTTGACCGGGCAGCCCGGCGTGCCCGGCGCGACCGAGCCGGTGCCGTGGCAGTAGGGGATGCCGCAGTTCATGCAGCGCGCGGCCTGGTCGCGCGTCTCTTTCTCCGAGAGCGGGACGACGAATTCGTTGAAATGCTTCACCCTCTCGGCAACCGGCGTGTACTTTCGGTCATGCCGTTCGATTTCCAGAAAACCTGTGACCTTACCCATTAAGCCCGACGTCCCTGCGCTTGTCCTTTGGTCATTCCGGGATGCGCCTCAAGGCGCAGACCCGGAATCTCGATGTAGCCTTTGCGAGATTCCGGGTTCGCGCTGGCGCGCCCCGGAATGACGCGTGACGATGTTACGCCCCGATTGCGATTTTCGGTTCGGCGTCGGCGTTCGCCTGCAATTCGCGCAAAGCGCGCCGATACTCGACTGGCATCACCTTGCGGAATTTCGGCAGCCATTTCTTCCAGTTCGCCAGGATCTCGGCGGCGCGCCTGGAGTCCGTCGCCTTGGCGTGACGCGTGATCAGGACATGGAGCCGCTCGATGTCGGCATCGAGCAGGTTGTTGAACACGTCGACCCGACCATGCGACTCGAGATCGCCGGCGTGATGATAGGTGCCCGCGTTGATCATCTCTTCGGAGAGCAGCGGCTCGAGCTCGACCATCGAGAGGTTGCAGAGCCGGTCGAAGTCGCCGGTCTCGTCCAGCACATAGGCGATGCCGCCGGACATGCCGGCCGCGAAGTTGCGCCCGGTCTTGCCGAGCACGACCACGATGCCGCCGGTCATGTATTCGCAGCAATGGTCGCCCGCGCCCTCGACGACGGCGACCGCACCCGAGTTGCGCACGGCAAAACGCTCGCCGGCGATGCCGCGGAAGTAGCATTCGCCCTCGATCGCGCCGTACATCACGGTGTTGCCGACGATGATGCTCTCCTCCGGCACGATGCCGCCGTTCTTCGGCGGCTTGACGATGAGCTTGCCGCCGGACAGGCCCTTGCCGACATAGTCGTTGGCTTCGCCTTCGAGCTCGAAGGTGACGCCCTTGGCGAGCCAGGCGCCGAACGACTGGCCGGCGGTGCCCTTCAGGCTCACGTGGATCGTGTCGTCGGGTAGCCCCGCATGACCGTAGATATTCGCCACGCTGCCTGACAGCATGGCGCCCGCCGAGCGGTCGGTATTGTGGATCTCGGCTTCGATCCTGACCGGCGCGCCGCGATCGAGCGCGGCCTGCGAGCGCTCGATCAGCTTGCGGTCGAGCACGGCTTCCAGATGATGGTTCTGGGCCTCGGAGTGATAGATCTTCTGGCCCTTCTCCTCCTTCTGCCGCACGAACAGTTTCGAGAAGTCGAGACCCTTGGCCTTCCAGTGCGCGACAAGCCGCGTCTGGTCGAGCATCTGGGTCTGGCCGATCATCTCGTTGAAGGTGCGGAAGCCGAGGCTCGCCATGATCTCCCGCACTTCCTCGGCGACGAAGAAGAAGTAGTTGATGACGTGCTCCGGCTGGCCGGTGAAGCGCTTGCGCAGCACGGGGTCTTGCGTCGCGACGCCGACCGGGCAGGTGTTGAGGTGGCACTTGCGCATCATGATGCAGCCTGCCGCGATCAAAGGCGCGGTGGCGAAGCCGAACTCGTCGGCGCCGAGCAGCGCGCCGATCACGACGTCGCGTCCGGTGCGGAAGCCGCCGTCGACCTGGACCGAGATGCGGCTGCGCAGCCGCTCGCGCACCAGCGTCTGGTGGGTTTCGGCCAAGCCGATTTCCCAGGGCGAGCCCGCATGCTTGATCGAGGTGAGCGGTGAAGCACCAGTGCCGCCCTCGAAGCCCGCGATGGTGACATGGTCCGCGCGCGCTTTCGCAACACCCGCGGCCACGGTGCCGACGCCGACCTCGGAGACCAGCTTCACCGACACCTGGCCCTCGGGATTGACGTTCTTCAGGTCGTAGATGAGCTGGGCGAGATCCTCGATCGAATAGATGTCGTGATGCGGCGGCGGCGAGATCAGGCCGACGCCCGGTGTCGAATGCCGCACTTTGGCGATTGTGGCATCGACCTTGTGGCCGGGCAATTGTCCGCCTTCGCCGGGCTTTGCGCCCTGCGCCATCTTGATCTGCATCATGTCGGAGTTGACGAGATATTCCGTCGTCACCCCGAAGCGGCCGGACGCAACCTGCTTGATCGCCGAGCGCATGGAATCGCCGTTCGGCAGCGGCTTGAAGCGGTCGGATTCCTCGCCGCCTTCGCCGGTGTTGGACTTGCCGCCGATGCGGTTCATCGCGATCGCCAAGGTCGTATGCGCCTCGCGCGAGATCGAGCCAAAGCTCATCGCACCGGTGGCGAAGCGCTTGACGATCTCCTTGGCCGGCTCGACCTGGGCGAGCGGCACGGCCCTGCGCTTGTCGTCCTCGGCGCTCCTGATCCGGAACAGGCCGCGCAGCGTCAACAGCCGCTCGGATTGCTCGTTGAGGATTTTTGCGAAGGCCTGATAGCGCTCCCTGGAATTGCCGCGCACCGCGTGCTGCAGGTTGGAGACCGACTCCGCGGTCCACGCATGGTCCTCGCCGCGGGTGCGGTAGGCATATTCGCCGCCGACGTCGAGCGCGGTCTTGTAGACCAGCGCGTCGCCGAACGCGTCGGTATGGCGGCGGGTGGTCTCTTCCGCGATCTCGGAGAGCCCCACGCCCTCGATCCGGGTGTGCGTGCCGGCAAAATACTTCGCGACGAAATCGGCCTTCAGCCCGACGGCGTCGAAGATCTGCGCGCCGCAATAGGACTGGTAGGTCGAGATGCCCATCTTCGACATCACCTTGAGCAGGCCCTTGCCGATCGACTTGATGTAGCGCTTGACGACCTCATAGTCGTCGAGCGAGCCGGGCAGGCGGTCCTTCAGCGCGATGATGGTCTCGAACGCCAGATACGGGTTGATCGCTTCCGCGCCGTAGCCGGCCAGGCACGCGAAATGATGCACCTCGCGCGGCTCGCCGGATTCGACGACGATGCCGACCGAGGTGCGAAGGCCGGTGCGGATCAGGTGATGATGCACGGCGGCGCAGGCGAGCAGCGAGGGGATCGGAATCCGGTCGGAGCCGACCATGCGGTCGGACAGGATGATGATGTTGACGCCCTCGCGCACCGCGCCTTCGGCGCGCGCGCAAAGCTCATCCAGCACCTGGTCCATGCCGGAGGCGCCGAGCCCCGCATGGAAGGTGGTGTCGAGCGTGCGCGACTTGAAATGGCTTTCGGCGATGTCGCCGATCGAGCGGATCTTCTCCAGGTCCGCATCGGTCAGGATCGGCTGGCGCACCTCGAGCCGCTTGGTGTCGGCAAGGCCCTTGAGGTCGAACAGGTTCGGCCGCGGCCCGATGATCGAGACGAGGCTCATGACCAATTCTTCGCGGATCGGGTCGATCGGCGGGTTGGTCACCTGCGCGAAGTTCTGCTTGAAATAGGTGAAGAGCTGCTTTGGCCGGTCCGACAGCGCCGAGATCGGCGTGTCGTTGCCCATCGATCCCGTGGCTTCCTCGCCGGTCGAGGCCATCGGCGTCATCAGGATGTTAATGTCTTCCTGCGAATAGCCGAAGGCCTGCTGTCGGTCGAGCAGCGGCAGGTTGGAGCGCACGCCCTTGGTCGGTGCATCGGGCAGTTCCTCCAGCACGACCTGGGTGCGGTCGAGCCACCCGCGATAGGGATGGCTCTTGGCGAGCGTAGCCTTGATCTCGTCGTCGGGAATGAGGCGGCCCTGCTCGAGGTCGACGAGCAGCATCTTGCCCGGCTGCAGCCGCCACTTGGTGACGATCTGATCCTCGGGAATCTTGAGCACGCCCATTTCGGACGCCATCACGATGCGGTCGTCGCTGGTGACGAGATAGCGCGCCGGGCGCAAGCCATTGCGGTCGAGCGTGGCGCCGATCTGGCGGCCGTCGGTGAAGGCGATCGCGGCCGGGCCGTCCCACGGCTCCATCAGGGCTGCATGATATTCGTAGAAGGCGCGGCGCTCTTCGCCCATCAGCGGGTTGCCCGCCCAGGCTTCCGGAATCATCATCATCACCGCGTGCGGCAGCGAGTAGCCGCCCTGCACCAGGAATTCGAGCGCGTTGTCGAAACAGGCGGTGTCGCTCTGGCCTTCATAGGAGATCGGCCACAGCCGGTTGATGTCCTTGCCGTAGAGCTCGGACGACACGGAGGCCTGCCGCGCCGCCATCCAGTTGACGTTGCCGCGCAGCGTGTTGATCTCGCCGTTATGGGCGATCATCCGGTAGGGATGCGCCAGCGACCAGGTCGGGAAGGTGTTGGTCGAGAAGCGCTGATGCACCAGCGCGAGCGCGCTCTCGAAATCCGGCTCATGCAGGTCGGCGTAGTACTTGCCGAGCTGGTCGGCGAGGAACATGCCCTTGTAGATCACGGTGCGGCACGACATCGAGCACGGATAATAGCCGGCCATGCCGCGGTCGCGGCGCTGATAGATCGCCTGCGAGATCGACTTGCGCAGGATGTAGAGCTTGCGCTCGAACTCGTCCTCGGTCTTCGCGACGCCGTTGCGGCCGATGAAGACCTGCATGTGATAAGGCTCGGTCGGCTTGACGGAAGGGCCGAGCGAGGCGTTGTCGCTGGGCACATCGCGCCAGCCGAGCAGCAGCATGCCTTCGGCCTTGATCTGATCGGCGATGATGCTCTGGATCACCTTCCGCCACGCCGTGTCCTTTGGCATGAACAGCGCGCCGATCGCGTACTCGCCGGGCTCGGGCAAGAGAAAGCCGATCTCGGCAGCCTTGCGCTTGAAGAAGGCGTGCGGGATCTGCACCAGGATGCCGGCGCCGTCGCCGAAGCGCGGGTCGGCGCCGACGGCGCCGCGGTGCTCGAGATTGCAGAGGATGCTCAGCGCATCGGAAATGATCTGACGCGACTTCTTGCCCTTGATGTTGGCGATGAAGCCGACGCCGCAAGCGTCCTTCTCCAGCGAAGGATCATAGAGACCTTCGGCTGCGGGGCGAAAACTATGCAGCTCGCGATCGGCCGGTTTCGAATCGGCGCGCGCCTGCAGTGCTTCTGCCACGATGTGTTCGCGCTCGATGTCCGACCCGCTCATGTCACGTCTCCCGGTCAAGGGCCTCGTCGTTGTCTTCGGCGCACCTTGGGCGTCCCGCGGCACCCGGAGAGGGTCGCCGCTCGTCCTCAAGCGAGCCGTATTTTCAGAGTTCAGGCTCAGCGTTCAACGTCCCTGGAGAACGGCTTTGCCTGGGTACCTATGCAGCGCTTGGCGCCGAACTTTCGTTGCAAGACCGATGCCGGTTTCGCAACGAAATTTGAGACAGCTTTGCTGTCCTAACTGCCACCATGCCTTATTTTTCTCTATCACACAAGCGGGCGAAAGTCCTCTCGGGCCCAATCCACTGCATTGCTGGTCTCCGGCGCCCCCGATTTGAAGCAAACGTGCCGCGTTCCGGCCCAAGCGGCGCCGAAATCTGCGCCGAGATTTGCCCTCGGGTTTAACGCGGGGCTTGCTGGAGCAACAAAGCGATGACGCGTTTCGTAAGCTGGGCCGTGTCGGCCGGATTGGTGTTCGCGGCGACGGCCGCCAATGCCCAGATGCTGGCGCCCTACCGGGCGGCTTCCGATTTCGACGGGCCGTATGGGGCGCCCTACGGCGCGCCGCCGCCGCCGGCTCCTCCCCCCGTTTACAATTATGGCGGCTACGCCCCGCCGCTGCTGCCGCCCACGGAGGTCTATGCGGTCTTGCGTGACAACGGTTTCTCGCCGCTTGGGATCCCGCACCAGCGTGGCCTCGTCTACACAATCGCCGTGATCGACCGCAACGGCGAGGACGGGCGGCTCGTGATCGACGCCCGCAATGGACGGATCATCCGCTTCGTGCCGGCCTGGGGCGGCAATGGCCCCTATGGGCGGAGTTTCGGGCCTGAGCGGATGGGTTACCAACCCGATGCCGCGCTGCCGCCGCCAACGGTGATCCGCGGCGTGCCGCGGCCGCCGGCGTCGGTGCCGCATGTCGCAAGCCGCGCCGTGCCGCTGCCCGCACCGAGGCGGTCGATCGCCGCCAGGCGGCCGGCGTCAGCACAGCAAACGGCAGCGATCGAGACCAAGCCCGCGACGCCGCCTCCGGCGCCGGCCAGCGCTCCGCCGGCCGCCAACGCGCAGGCGCATCCCGTGCCCCTCCCGTCGGCCCAGGCCAATGCCGCCCCGCCTCCAAACACGATCGGCGAAGCCAAGGCCGCGGCGACGATCCGGCCGACCCAACCAATGCCGCCGGCGGAGGGGCTGGAGTAGTCACTCGTCATTGCGAGGAGCCAACGGGTCCGCGCAAACGCGCGGCCCGATGACAGGCTCCGCGACGAAGCAATCCAGACTGTTTCCGCGGAGACAATATGGATTGCTTCGCTTCGCTCGCAATGACGAAGAAACGCCCCGGTTTCCCGGGGCGTTTCGTTACTCAACGCTACGCGACGATCGGTCCGCTCAGGCGGCGGCCTTCTCGGCCGTGCCGTCGACCACCTGCGGAGCAGGGCTGGTCGTGCCGATCGGGATGTTGCGCGGCTTCTTGGCCTCGGGGATCTCGCGGACGAGGTCGACATGGAGCAGGCCGTTCTCAAGCGAGGCGTTCTTCACGAGCACGAAGTCGGCGAGCTGGAACACCCGCTCGAAGGCGCGCGCGGCAATGCCGCGATAGAGCACTTCGGACGTGTCCTTGCTGTTCTCGTTGGCGACTTTCTCGCCCTTGATCGTCAGCGTGTTTTCCTTCGCGACGATGGACAGCTCTTCCTTGGCAAAGCCCGAGACGGCGACCGAGATGCGATAGGCATTCTCGCCGGTTCGCTCGATGTTGTAGGGGGGATAGCCAGTGCCGCCGTCAGAATTGACCTGGTCGAGCAGGGAGAAAAGACGGTCGAAGCCGACCGTGGAACGATAAAACGGAGTGAGGTCGTAAGTACGCATAGGGTAGTCCTCCATTGAGCGACTGTTTCGATGACCCGCCCGCCATCGGGCCGGGCTTTAGTCCTGTGCAGCCTTCATGTTTCGGTTCCGAAACACTGGTAGCGGCCTGCACGAAGGTGATATGGGAGATGCAAGACGGCGATCAAGAGGGCGGGAGTTTGGCCTTTTTTGAGCCTCCAACCCTTGTTTTTCAGCGCTTTCCTCCTAGCCCACCACGCCTCAATCCCTTGCCATGACGCTCGTCTCGATTCCCGCCAATCCCGTACCTGAAAGCGTCGTCACCGGCACGATCCGTACCCCCGACGGTGCGGAATTGCGTTTTGCGCGTTGGGCGCCGCCCGCGGGACGCAAGGGCACGGTTTGCGTCTTCCAGGGCCGCGGCGAGCAGATCGAAAAATATTTCGAGACCGTGCGGGACCTGCGCGATCGCGGCTTTGCGGTCGCCATGATCGACTTCCGCGGGCAGGGTCATTCCTCGCGGCGCCTGCGCGATCCGCGCAAGGGCTATGTCCGCGACTTCGCCGACTATGAGGTCGACGTCGAAACTTTTGTGCAGCAGGTGGTGCTGCCGGACTGCCCGCCGCCGCATTTCGCGCTGGCCCATTCCATGGGCGGTGCGGTGATGCTGCGCCTGGCGCATGCCGGAAAACGCTGGTTCGACCGCATGGTGCTGTCGGCGCCGATGATCGACCTGCCCGGCCGCACCACCGCGCTGCCGGTGCGGCTGTTGCTGCGCGTGATGCGCTTTTCGGGGCAGGGCGGGCGCTACGTGCCGGGCGGCGACGACGTGCTCACCGGCGCGCGTCCCTTCATCAACAATCCCGTCACTTCCGATCCCGTGCGCTACGCCCGCAACGCCGCGATCCTGGAGGAGGATCCCACGCTCGGCATCGCCTCGCCGACGGTGGCCTGGGCCGACACCGCCTTCCGCGCCATGAACACGTTCCGCCAGACCTATTATCCCTCGCAGATCCGCCAGCCGATCCTGATGTTGGCTGCCTCCAATGACACCGTGGTGTCGACTCCGGCGATCGAGGAGTTCGCCTATCATTTGCGCGCCGGCTCGCATCTCGTCATCGCCGGCTCCAAGCACGAGATCCTGCAGGAGCAGGACCGCTACCGCGCGCAGTTCTGGGCCGCGTTCGACGCCTTCGTGCCCGGCACGCCACTGTTCGGCTAGGGCGTGTACTTTTTAAATGCGGGATATCCGTTTTTGGCGGTGAAGCAGGCTTGCGCGAGCCGCTCCGCCATGCCGTGTTTTGATCCGAACCGGGCAGTGGGCGCGTGCGCGCCGCGATGATATCGTCTTTGATTGTGAACAACGCCATCCAATGAGGTCCCGATGATAGTCCACATCGGCAGACGGACATTCCTCGGCGGGTTGGTCAGCGCAGCTGTCGCATGGCCGGTCGCGGCGCGGTCGCAAGTCGCGGCAACGGGCGCAGGACGGTCGGCTGGCTGTCAGGATCGGCAAGCAAGATGGCCAAATTCTTTGCCGACGATTTCCTGAACGGCATGCGAGCCTTCGGCTACGTCGACGGCCGCGACTTTGATCTGGTACCGCGCTATGCCGAGGGCTTTCCCGACCGCCTGCCGGCGCTCGCGCAGGAACTCGTCGCTCTCAAGCCCGCCGTTATCCTGGCAGCGGCCGTCAATGCGGCGGTTCCGCTACGCGCTGCCACCTCGGTAATCCCGATCGTCTGCCCGGCGCTGGCTGACGCCGTCCATCTCGGCTTGATCGCGAGCGAAGCGCGGCCGGGCGGCAATGTTACGGGGATCGAACGGGCGATGGAGACGCTCGCGACCTCGCAGGTTGACATCGTCATCGTCCTGCAGACCGGGCTATTGTTGAGCGTGGGACCGCAAATTGCCGAATTCGCGGCGGCGAAGCGACTGCCGACGGTCTACGGTTATCGCGAACACGTGCTGGACGGCGGGTTGATCAGCTACGGCGTCGACTTGCGCTGGTGCTATCGCCGCGCCGCCTATTTCGTGGACAAGATTCTGCACGGCACTCCGCCCGGCGAGCTTCCGGTGGAATTTCCGACCAAGATGATGCTGTCAATCAATCTCAAAACGGCAAAGGCGCTCAACATCACGGTTCCGCCAGCGTTGTTGGGCGTCGCCGATGAGGTGATCGAATAGAAAGGCCCCCGGTGCGGGGCCTCATCCTTCGAGACGCGGCATTTGCGCGCCGGCTCGCATCTCGTCATCGCCGGCTCCAAGCACGAGATCCTGCAGGAGCAGGGCCGCTACCGCGCGCAGTTCCGGGCCGCGTTCGACGCGCCGTCATCACCGTTGCTGCGGCAGATTGAACTGGCTCTTTTGCGGGTGATGGCGGGCTTCCCGCCTGATCGAGAAAGCGCGACGATCGCGATGATCGCGGCCGCAAAGCCGGCAGCCGCGCCGACGCCGAGCGCCCAGCGCGGGCCAAGGTGGTCGGCAACCCATCCGACGATCGGTGCGCCGATCGGCGTGCCGCCCAGCGCAACGCCGAGCCGCAGCGCCATCACGCGTCCTCGCATCGCCGGCTCGGTCGAGAGCTGCATCAGCGCGTTCGAGGTGTTGGTGAGGGTCAGTGCGGCGACGCCGATCACGACCAGCGCCGCCGCGAACAGCCAGTAATCCGGCGCCAGCGCGGCCAGCGTGCAGCCGAGGCCAAAGATCGCAGCACCCAGCAGCAGCGAATTGAAGCGCGGCCGCTCGCGGCTTGCGGCCAAGAGCGCCCCCGACATCGTCCCGACCGCCATCATCGAGGACAGCAGGCCAAAGCCGCGCGCATCGGTATGGAAGACGCCAACCGCCATGGTCGAGATGAAGATGGGGAAGTTCAGCCCGAAGGTCCCGATCAGGAACAGCATGATCAGGGTCGCCCTGAGATCAGGGCGGGACCAGACATAGTGAAATCCCTGCAGGACGCTGCCCTTGACGGGATGAGCCCGCGCATTTGGACGAAGCTCGGACCTGCGCAGCAAGGACAGCGACGTCAGCACCGCCATGAACGATGCGCCATTGAACAGGAACGCCCAGCCGGTACCGACGGAGGCGATGACGAGGCCGGCGATCGCGGGTCCGATCATGCGTGCGGCATTGAACGAAGTGGAGTTCAGCGCGATCGCGTTCGACAGATCGGCATCGCCCACCAGCTCGGCCACGAAGGTCTGGCGTACCGGGGCATCGAGCGCCGCGCTGCAGCCGAACAGGAAGGCGAACATATAGACGTGCCAGAGCTGCACCAGGCCGGTGACGGTGAGAAGCCCGAGGCTGAGCGCGAGCGCGCCCATCGTCGCCTGGGTGGCCATCAGAAGCTTGCGCTGGTTGAAATGATCGGCGGCAAAGCCGGACCATGGCATCAGCAGGAGTTGCGGTCCGAACTGCAGCGCCATCACGACGCCGACAGCAGACGCACTATGCTGCGTGAGCTGGGTGAGAACGAGCCAATCCTGGGCGGCGCGCTGCATCCATGTGCCGATGTTGGACACCAGCGCGCCGGCCGCCCAGACCCGATAGTTGAAGTTCCGTAACGATCGAAAAACGCGTCTCATGTTCGCTGCGGTTCGTTGCCGGCATCAATCGTCGACGAGCCGCTTCAACAAACCGACCGCGGCGGTCAGTTCCTGCTGCTCTCGCGGAGACAGCCGCGCCGCGATGGTGCGCGACAGCCAATCCTGCCGCGCGGCCCGGCCGGTGCGCAGCCGCTCGCGGCAGGTGTCGGTGAGGGACATGATGGTTTGCCGGCCGTCGTCGGGATCGGGCGCGCCGCGGACCAAGCCAGCAGACTCCAGCGCCGCGATTGCCGCGCTCATCGACTGCGGTCGCATTCCCTCCGATCGCGCCAGGCTGGACACGGTCGCTGGACCATCCTTTTCGAGGCGAAGCAGGACCGCGACCTGCGAAGGCGGGAGGTCCTGCCCTTGGCCCTGCTCGCGAAGCCGGCGCTTCAGCGTTCCAATCAGCAAACGAAGATCTTCGGCGAGCACTGATGTGCGCGCCGACCCGGTGCCGCCTGGTGACTTGCTCATGCCGGGCTTGAATAGCTTATATGAAGGTAATCTGTAAAGATTATCTTCGCAGCTTACCTGCGGAACGCGCGGTCTAATCCGCGGCGCGCTTGGCGACGAGCGCGATGGTGCCGTAAGGCGCACCGGCCTTCACCAGGCCCTCGCGGTAATCGGCGATGTCATCCGGATTCTTCCAGCGGAAATTCCGCAAATGCCGCTCGACGGTGAAGTCCGGATAATTGTCGAGCAGGATGTCGCGGGCCTTTGCTGCCTCTTCAGGCCTTCCCAGGCGCGCCAACGCTGCCGCCCGCATCGCCAGCACCTGCAAATGATTGGGGTTGAGGTACAAGGCTTCGCGCGCCCAGGAGAGAGCCGCATCGTATTGTCCGAGCAGGTAATGGCTGAACGCGGTCGAGGCCGCCCACTGATAGCGCGGGTCGCTGTTGCCGCGCTGGACCGCCATCGACAACAGCTCGATCGCCTTGCGGTGTTCGCCGACCACGAGATGGCAGATGCCCTGCACGCCGCGTGCGCCCATGTCATACGGGTTCAGCTCGATGGCGCGCCTGATCGCTTCAAGCGCATCCTCGTAGCGCCCCTGCATCACCTGCAGGTAGGCGAGAATCGAAAAGGCAAAGGACGAGCGCGGGTCGAGCCGCACGCTGCTTTCCGCAAGCTCCATCGCCGTCGTCCACAGCTCGCGGCTGGAGGGGATCCATCCATAGTGGACGCCCTGGACCATGATCGTTGCAAGATAGGCGCGCGCGATCGACAGCTTTGGATCGAGCGCAATCGCCTGTTTGAACAAATCGATGGAAGCCTCGAAATCCTCCTTGGTCTCCCGGTAATAATGCGACACGGCTTTCAGGAATCGGTCCCACGCGGTCAAATCGGATTGTCGCGGCCGCGAGACGGCTTCCGCGCGAAAAATCTCGGGCGCGATCGCCGCCGACAGGCTGGTCGTGAGCTCGTCCTGCAGCGCGAACAGGTCGTCCATGTCGCGGTCATAGCGGCCGGTCCAGAGCTGCTCGCCGGTTTCGGGGGCGATCAGTTCGGCGGTGACACGAATTTTCGAGCCCGAGCGTCGCACCGAGCCCTGGATCAGATAGGTGGCGTCGATCTCGCGCGCGATCAGCCGCGTGCTAAGGTTCTTGCCGCGGAATGCAAACGTCGAGCTGCGGCTGAGCACGCGATAGAATGATTGCAGCGACAGCGCGTGGATCAGGTCCTCCGTCAACCCGTCGGCAAAATATTCGTCGGCGCTGCCGGAGAGATTGTCGAAGGGCAGCACGCCGACGATCGCAGTCCGGTATTGCGCGGGCAGGTGAGAGCTGTCTTCGCCGGTCGTCTCGCGCCGCGGCACCGATTCGGGCGTCCAGGTCCAGACATGAATGGGATCGGCGATGTTCTTGAAGCGATGTGATCCTTTGTCCGTGAGTGCGACGCTCAGCCTTTTTCCCGCTTCGGTCGCGGCCTTCCCGGAGACCGCGACCCCACCGGGCGGCGCCACCGTCTGCAGGCGGACCGCGACGTTGACATCGTCGCCGAACACCTCGTCCTCGTCGGCCATCACATCGCCCATGTGGATGCCCATGCGGAAGTGCATCGCTCGGTCGATGGGGAGGTGATTGTTGCGCTCGGCCATCACCGTCTGCATCGCGACGGCAGCCTCGATCGCCCCCACGATGCTCGGAAATTCGAGGAGGAAGCCGTCGCCGGTATTTTTCACCAGCCGGCCGCCATGGTTGAGGATGATCGGATAGATGGCGCTGCGATGGGCCTTGAACGAGGCATGCGTCCCCGCCTCGTCTACCCCCATCATGCGGGAATATCCGGCGATGTCAGCACAGACAATGGCGGCGAGACGTCGTTCCATCGGCCCTTTGCGCGGCAAACCGCTCGCGGCGGCGGTGCCCGACTGTATTTGCACAAGAACTTGCACAAACTATGCCGTATCTGAAGGAAGTGCCGATGCGACGCAATAGCCCAGCGGGCCGGGCCGGTATCCGGTAAGGGATGAACCATGCGGCGTCCGGCCGCAGCACTTTGAGAATGGCTTCGATGCTCGGCATTCACGATCTCTGGCTTTTCGTCATTTCCGGCCTCGTGCTCAACGTCGCGCCCGGCCCGGATACCGCCTATATCGTCGGGCGCAGCGCGCAATTCGGCTGGCGCGGCGGTGCGGCCGCCGCGCTCGGCATCAGCACCGGCTGCCTGGTCCATGTGTTTGGCTGCGCCATCGGGCTTTCGGCTCTGCTCGCGGCCTCGGCAACGGCATTCAGCGTGGTGAAATGGGTCGGCGCGGCCTATCTCTGCTGGATCGGAGTGAGGATGCTGCTGGCGCGCGCCGGCGAGCCCGCGGATGCGTCCGCGCCGCGGAATGACGCGATGCCGCTGTCAAGAGTTTTCTGGCAGGGTGCGCTCACCAATGCGCTCAATCCGAAGGTGGCGCTGTTCTTCCTCGCCTTCCTGCCGCAATTCGTGGACGGCCAGGCGCCGCACAAGGCGCTCGCCTTTCTCGTGCTTGGCACGATCTTCATCTTCAACGGCACGCTCTGGTGTCTGTTCGTCGCCGCGTTATCGGCGCGGACAGCGAAGAGGTTCAGGCAATCGGGCCGGGCGATGCGCTGGATCAATCGCGCGCTGGGCTCGATGTTCGTCTATCTCGGCGCGCGCATGGCGATGCTTCAGGCGAGATAGAGCTCGTAGATCGCCGAACCTGCGAGATAGAGCCCGAGCAGGATCATCGCGATCAGGAACCAGCGGCGAAACCTCTCCGCATCCATGCGCGAGCGCACCGCCTGCCCGACGAACACGCCAGTGAAGGAACAGGCCATGGCGACCGCGCCGGGTACGGCGGTGGCGCTGCTCAACAGGCCTGAGCGGGTCAGCGTGAAGCCGAGCGCCAAAGTCGCGACCGTGAAGAACACGCCGAGCGCCTGGATCAGCTCGTCCTTTTCCATCCCGATCGCCTGCATGAAGGGCATCGAGGGGATCACCTGCACTCCCGTCGCGGCCGAGATCACCCCGGTGGTGAGACCGACGATGCCGCCGACCCATTTCTCATGGCCGGGCGCGACGCTGAAGCGGACCCTGCTCAGGCCCATGACGGCGTAAATCACGAGCAGAATGCCGAGCACGATGACGCCATAGCGCGCGGAGGCGCCGGTCAGCGCGCCGGAGTTGAGCCAGATTCCGATTGCGGTGCCGATCATCAGCGGCCACAGCCGCCGCACGATGTCGCGCAGGTAAGGGCCGACGAAGGTCTGCCAGATATTGGTGATGATGGCCGGCAGGATCACGATCGCCAGCGCCTGGCCCGGCGGCATCGCCACCGCGAGCAGGCTCACCGAGACCGTCGGCAGTCCAAGCCCGATCACGCCCTTGATGAACCCCGCAAGCAGGAAGATGGCGCCGATGATGAGCAGGAACGGGTCGATTGTGTGCATGAGCGCAGCTTGACCGATCGGCCGGACCGGCACAATCTGGAGGTTCCGGAGTTAGCCTTCGGCCAAACCGAAGGCAGAAGGGGGCAATCGCATGCGCTTCGATCTCGTCGACCTGCAGCTCTTCATCGCGGTGGCCGATTCCCGCAGCATCACGCGCGGGGCGGATCGCACGCATCTCGCGCTCGCTTCCGCCAGCGAGCGGATCAAGGGGCTGGAAGAGGCGCTCGGGGTGACGCTTCTGAAGCGCGGCCGACGCGGCGTCGAGCTCACGGCGGCGGGCGAAAGCCTGCTCGATCACGCGCGGCTCGTGATCCACAATGTGGAGGCGATGCGCGGCGACCTTGCGCGGTTCGCAAGCGGCGTACGCGCCAGTGTCCATTTGCTGGCCAACACCGTCGGGCTTGCGGAGCACCTGCCGAAGGCGCTCGCCGCGTTCCTGCGCGACAATCCCGATATCAATATCGACGTTGAGGAGCGCGAGAGTATCGACATCGCTGCGGCGATTGCCGCCGGCGCCGCCGAACTCGGCTTCGCCGCCGAGCACGCGCTGCCGGACAATGTCGAGCGTTTTGTGTTCGGCGAGGATCGGCTGGTGCTGGTGACCGCGCGGCGCGGTCCATTCGCGACCCGGCGGCAGATCGATTTTCAGGAGGTGGCCGGCCACGATTTCGTCGGCCTGACGCAGGCGACCGCGCTGCAGCTTCATATCGCGAAATATGCGGCCCGGCTCGGCATGCGCCTGCATGTGCGGGCGCGGTTGCGAGACTTCGACGCGATCTGCCGGTTGGTCGCGGCCGGTGTCGGCATTGCTGTGGTTCCGGAGGCCGCGGCGCAGCGCTGCCGACGATCGATGCCGATCATGATGGTGCGGATGCGCGACGCTTTCGCCAACCGCAAGCTCGTGATCTGCGCCCGCAGTTTTAAAGCACTGCCGCGGCCGGCGAAGCTGCTTGTCGAGCATTTGCGCGCGGCGGCGTCGTAATCGTTACTTCGTCGTGGGCACGCCGGCGTCCTTGATCACCTTGGCCCACTTCTTTCTCTCGGACGCGATGTAGTCGCGGAACTGGTCCGGCGTCATTGGCACCAGCGTCAGGCCGAGGGCGGCGAGCTTCTGCTTCACGTCGGGATCGGACATTGCCTGCGTCGTGAAGCGATGCAGCTTTTCGATGACGTCCTTTGGTGTCGCGGCCGGCGCCACCATGCCGTACCAGTTCTCGGCGAGCACGTCGGGCATGCCGACCTCCGCCGTGGTCGGCACGTCGGGCGCCAGCGGCGAGCGCGTCTTGGCGCCGAGCGCGATCGGGCGGAGCGTGCCGGCCTTGATCTGCGGCAGCAGCACCGGAAGATCGAGGAACGTCATCTGCACCTGATGGGCGAGCAGGTCGTTGATTGCAGGCGCCGCTCCCCGATAGGGCACGTGCACAATGTCGATCTTGGCCGTGAGCTTGAACAATTCACCGGCGAGATGCGGCAGGCCGCCGACGCCGGCGGAGGCGAAATTGAGCTTGCCCGGCTGCGCCTTGGCGAGCGCGACGAGTTCGGCCATGTTCTTGGCCGGTACGTCGCTGGTCACGACCAGCATTTCCGGCACCTGCGCCACCAGCGTCACCGGCGCCAGGTCCTTTTGCGGATCGTAGGCGATCTTCTCCATGCTCGGGGTGATCGCAAGCGCGCTCGCGCTGGTGATGGCGACAGTGTAGCCGTCGGGCGCGGCCTTCGCCACGGCATCGGTGCCGGCGACGCCGGCCTGGCCGCTGCGGTTGTCGATGATGACCGGCTGGTTGATGATCTGAGACATGCGCTGGCCGACGGCGCGGGCGATGATGTCGTTCGGGCCGCCGGCCGGGAACGGCACGATCAGCCGGATCGCTCGGGATGGAAAATCCTCCGCCGCGGCAAGCGACGGCGACAGCAACGAAAAAGCCAGCAAGATCCGGCAAAGGATCTTCATGAACGCCTCCCTTTGATCGGCTAGCTGGTTTTTTTGTCGCTAGCCTTTGAGCAGTTTGAGCGCGGCCTCGTGCACGCGCGGATCGCCGGCCGCGACGATGCGGCCGCCGTTCTGGGCCGGCCCGCCCTCCCAATTGGTGACGACGCCGCCGGCGCCGTTGATGATCGGGATCAGCGCCGTGATGTCATAAGGCTTGAGCTCGGTTTCGACCACGAGATCGAGATGGCCGGCCGCCAACATGCAGTAGGAATAGCAGTCGCCGCCATAGCGCGACAGCCTGACCTCGCTCTCGATCCGCGCGAAGGTCGCCCGGTCGGCGGCGTTCATCAGCAGCGGGCTGGTGGTGTAGGAGGTGGCCTCCTCCAGCGAGGCGCAGCGCCGCGTCTGCAGCCTCCGCTCGCCTGACGGCCCCTGGTAATGGGCGCTGGCATTGTCGCCGGAAAAGCGCTCGCCGATGAAGGGCTGGTGCATCATGCCGAACACCGGCGTGCCCTGGTGCAGCAGCGCGATCAGCGTGCCCCAGATCGGAAAGCCGGCAATGAAGGATTTGGTGCCGTCGATTGGATCGAGCACCCAGACATATTCGGCGTCCTCGCGCTCATTGCCGAACTCCTCGCCGATGATGCCGTGCTGGGGGAAGTGATATTTGATCAGCCGGCGCATCACCGCTTCCGCGGCGCGGTCGGCTTCGGTGACGGGATCGAAATCCTTGTTGTGGCTCTTGTTGTCGATCGAGAGCGAGGTGCGGAAGAACGGCAGGATGGTTTCGCCTGACGACGTGGCGAGGCGCCCGATGAAGGCGGTGAAGTCGATGACCGTCACGTCTGTTCCTTAAAAGAGCGAGGGGCGGAGGCGAGGGTCCGCGGAGAATCCTTGAGCGTCTTGCCTACCCTAATCCTGCCTCATCCGCACGCGGATGGGCAGCGCGCGGCTGGCATTTTGAATGCCGAATCGCAGGCGGCTCGCTGGTATAATTTCAGATAACGCAAGCGATCACGAAATAGCGAGATTGCGCAAATGGCTCGCCAATTTCGCCCTGGTCGCTGAGGCGCATCTCGTAAACCTTTGAAAAATATTGCAAATATTTGACATCTTGAAAGTGTTGCACGCCTGCATGCCTTGCGAATTTTGCATGGGAAAATCAGTAAAAGCCCTTGCGTTTTGTGCAGCGCGGTCGCATATTGTTGCGGTGCGGTAGCGCCTCGCGCTATCGCTGCCCTCCTTGGGCGTTTCCTCCCTAGACTTGGGCCGCTTGCTCATCGCAAGCGGCCCTTTTTTCTTAAGTCAGAGACTTAAAGGTTGCCGGTCCCGGCCCGGGAGAGCGACAGGCGGACCGGACTCCGGCAATGATGTAGAGCGGGATGGCTCCGACTTTATTCCGCGGCCGCCTGGAAGGGGCCGAGGTCGCCAAGCGGAACGGTGGCGAGGGCATCGGCCAGTGCTGCAAAATCGGCGGCAACCTGGGTAAAGCGCGGGCCCTTTTCGCGCCGCCGCTCGTCCATATAGATCGCCCGGTTGAGCTCGAGCTGGATGGCATGCAGTCCGCTCGCCGGGTTGCCGTAGTGCTCGGTGATGAAGCCGCCGGCATAGGGCTTGTTGCGGCCGACCGAATAGCCGAGCCGGCTCATGGTCTCCTCGACCCGGTCGGGCAAGAGCGGCGCGCAGCTCGTGCCGTAGCGATCGCCGATCACCACATCCGGCCGTCTCGGCTCGTCGCGGGAGACGCCGATCGAGGGCATCGAATGGCAATCAACCACGACGACGGCGCCGAAGCTCTGATGCGCGCGGTTGATCAGCCGACGCAGCGCCCGGTGATAGGGCTTGTAGAGCGTCTCGATCCGCGTCAGCGCATCGTCGACGGACAGCCGCTCGCGATAGATCTCCTGCCCGTCGCCGACCACGCGCGGAATGGTGCCGAGCCCGCCCGCGACCCGCATCGAGCGCGTATTGGCGAAGCTCGGCAGTCGCCCGGAGAACATCCGGGGGTCCAGTTCATAGGGCTCCCGGTTCACGTCGACATAGGAGCGGGGAAAGTTGACCCGCACCACCGGAAAGCCGCGCTCCGACAGCTCGGCGACCAATTCGTCCATGAACGAATCCTCCGAGCGCCGCAGCGTCGGCAGGTCGATCCGCGAGACGTTAAGGAATCCTTCCGGATAGACCGATCCGGAATGCGGGGAATTGAAGATGATCGGCGCCCGCCACTCGGCCGGCTCCAGGATCTCGAACGGAGGCGGCAGTTCGCCATCAATCGGCATCATCGGGGGGCGCCATCCCTTGAAAATCCGCTGCGCTGGATCGGTCGTCAGGCCCAGGCAACTCGCTTTCCGTGAAGGCGCATTGTCGGCAATCGCAGCCGTTCTGCCAAGCGAAAAGTCTTTGAAGCCGCCTGGAACGCTGACGCAATCAAATGCCGGTCTTTGTTGCATCAAGCCGCATTCCGGTCCAGAAATGATCTCGCCAGGGCGGCTTCAAGCGTCCGCCTTTCACCCGATATTTACCGTCTGTCGGGCTTAGTGAATGCATTGATCCGCCGTGAATTGGGATTGATCTCCTCGCCATGCACAAGATCCTCCTCGCCGAAGACGACAACGACATGCGCCGTTTCCTGGTCAAGGCGCTCGAAAATGCGGGTTTTCAGGTCTCGCCCCATGATAACGGCATGTCGGCCTATCAGCGGCTGCGCGAGGAGCCCTTCGAGATGCTCTTGACCGACATCGTGATGCCCGAGATGGACGGCATCGAGCTCGCGCGTCGCGCGAGCGAGCTCGACCCCGACATCAAGATCATGTTCATCACCGGCTTTGCGGCGGTCGCGCTCAATTCGGACTCGGAAGCGCCGAAAAACGCCAAGGTGCTGTCGAAACCCGTTCACCTGCGCGAATTGGTCAGCGAAGTGAACAAGATGCTGGCGGCCTGATTCGCAAGGCCGATTCGGTTCCTCTCCGCGTCTCTTTGGCTTGCCTGCCCGGCTGGGAGCCGATATAGGGACCCGACCCCCTTTAAAGGACTAGGGCACGTAGCTCAGCGGGAGAGCACTACCTTGACATGGTAGGGGTCACAGGTTCGATCCCTGTCGTGCCCACCAGCCTTCGCTCGCTTCGCGAGCTACGGCTCGGCAAGCCAGCCTCAAATCTATCGTAGCGAAGCGAGCGAAGGCTGTCGCGCCGAAGCCCAAAGGGCGAAGGCGGACTGGTTGCCCGGTACGCGAGCTTCAGCCCGGCAAGGCGTCTAAAATCAATCTATCCTGGCAAGACACCCCGATGCCACGGCGCCGGAGCCTCTTGGCGCGGGCTGCGAAACGGCTTTCAAATAAGCGAGTCCAGGGAGATCGCAGATGGTGCCACGTCTCAGCCTCTTCGAGGACATCTACAAGGACGCCGCGGTGGCGAAGCTGCCTGCGGGCATCCGCATGATCTTCATCGTGCACGGCGCAGTCGACATCGACGGGCGCGAGTTTCGAACCGGCTCGGTGTGGTTCGGCGAAGATGCGATGGTCTGCACCGGCGGTGCGGAGGGCGCAACCGTCTGGCGCTGGGAGCTTTCGCACGGCGAGCCCAATTCCTTCGAGGCGGCGGATGTCTCAACGAGGACCAAGCTCTCCGCGACGTTGACGACGATCCCGGACGGCGAATTGCTGTTTCGCGGTGACAGCGTCGCGTTCCCGCCGGGTGGGACGGCATTCACGCACCGGCATCAGGGGCCAGGCATCCGCTGCATGGTCGAGGGCGCGATCAGGGTCGATACGCATGGTCGCTCGACTTCCTACGGACCTGGCGGCGCCTGGTTCGAGACCGGTCCCGACGAGGTGTTCGCGCAAGCGGACCTCACGCGCCCGAGCCGCTTCATCAGGGTCATGGTGTTGCCGCGCGCGCTGCTCGGACAAAGCTCGATCCGCTATGTGCGCGAAGAGGACAAGAACAAACCGAAGTCCCAGAAATACGAAGTGTTCGTCGATCGGCCGATTTCTTTCGTCGCCAGGTCGCAATGAACAATGCCAACGACAGCTCCGCCAGCGCGTTCACGTCAGCCCTTCGCGATCTCCGCCATCGCCATCTCGCGCAAGCGCCCGCGCTGCACCTTCACGCCGTTGGCGCTTTCGGTGACGGGGAAGGCGTCGACGAAGAAGATGTGCGCCGGGACCTTGTAGCCCGCGAGCCGCTTGCGTAAGTGCGCGAGCAGCGGCTCATCCTTCACGACCGCGTTGCCCTCGGCAATGACAAAGGCGACGCAGCGGGCCTGACCGTTGAGGTCGATCTCGACCACCTGCGCGTCTCCGACGCCGGCGCAGGATTTCAGCTCGTCCTCGATCTCGCCGGGCGCGACCAGGAATCCGCCGAGCCGCATCGCATCTCCAGCCCGCGTCTCATAGATGAACGTGCCGTCGCCGCGCAGCCGGCCGAGATCGCCGGTGCGAAAGAAGCCGTCCGCGGTCATCGCGTCTGCTGTGGCCTGCGGATTGCGAAAGTAACTCAGGAAGCGCGAGGGTGCGCTGATCTCGAGCTCGCCGAGCACGCCGGGCTTTGCGAGCTCGCCGGTTTCGTGATCGCGCACGCGCACGATCGCGTCCGGTGACATCGGGGCTCCGCCGCATTCGATGCGTTCAGTGAACGCAGCATCGCGACGCCCGATCGAAAACAGCGCCTGGACTTCGCTCGATCCATAAAGGCCATAGAGCGGCAGGCTGCGGGCTTCGGCCGTCGCGGCAAAATCGCGCCAGCCCGGCTGAAACGCCGCAAAGCCGAAGACCTGCGCATGCGGGAATGGGCGTGGCGCCTCGGTCAGCGCAAGCATACGGCGGAACATCTCGTCGGAGCCGAAGGTGTGGGTGATCCTCTCGCGCTGCAGCGCGCGGAACGCGGCTCCCGTATCGAAGGCATCGAGCACGTGAATGGCGACGCCTGCGGCGAGGAAGCCGAGCAGGGCGCTCATCCCGAACGTTCCGCAAAACGGCAGCATGACGAGCAGCGAATGCCGATCGGCCGATAATCCCAGCGCCGTGCTGACCGAGAGCGCGTGGCGGGCGAGAGTCGTTTGCGAATGCGCGACCAGCTTCGGCCCCCGCGTCGTGCCGGATGTGGTGAAAAGCAGCACTGGCGCATCGAAATCCTCCTGCGCCGCCGGCGCGGGCGGATAACGCGTATCGAACGCGTCGAATCGGATACAGGGCCATGGCGCCGCCACGTCGCCCGCGCCGACCACGGCCACGCGCTCCAGCGCGGGAACGGCGGCCTTGTCGATGCCGGCGAGAATGGCCGGAAAATCGATGGAGCGGAACTGCGCCTCGACCACCAGCATTTTTGCTCCTGAGAGGCGGAGCAGATGCTCGACCTCGGCGCTGCGGTAGCGCGTACTGACGGCGGCAACGATCGCGCCAAGCCGCGCCGCGGCGAACAACAGCACCACCCACTCCAGGCGATTGACCAGCCACACCGCGATCACATCGCCCCGCGAGATGCCATGCGCGGCAAGCCAGCCCGCCGCCTCATCGATCCTGCCGCAGAACTGCGCGCGGGTGACCTGCGTGCCGTCGAAGACGAAGGCGGTCGCCGAGGGCGCATCGCTCTTGATGAGCGAGGCCAGAGAATTATGTCTAGGTCTCATGTTTGTGCGCGAGTATTGCGCGCGGCAGATGCGCGTGCAACGCCTGCGTTGACGCGATCGTCGCAGGAACCGCGCCTCGCGCTTATCGTTTTGACCGCAGCAATTTCATTCGGACACGAGCCATGGCGAAAACCTTCAAGGCGGGCGATCATGTGAGCTGGAATTCGGAAGCCGGCCGGGTGCGCGGCCGCATTCTGCGGGTGCACAACAAGGACGTCAATTACAAGGGCTACGTCCATCATGCGAGCCCGGACGATCCGCAATATGAGATCAAGAGCGACAAGACCGAGCATGTCGCCCTGCACAAGGGACGCGCGTTGCGGCGTCTTGCGCGTTGAGAGGCACAGGTGATGGCGCAGCCATTCTACACCATCGGCCATGGCACGCGGCCCCTCGGCGAGCTGGTCGACCTGCTGCGCAGCGTCGACGTGACGTGGCTCGCGGACGTGCGCACCGTGCCGCGCTCGCGCACCAACCCGCAATATAACCGCGATGTGCTGCCGCAGTCGCTCGAGCCGTTCGGGATCGGCTATGAGCACATGGCCGCGCTTGGCGGCCTGCGCAGCCGGGCGCGCGAGGTGCCGCCGGAGGCCAATGCGTTCTGGGAGAACGACAGCTTTCACAACTATGCCGACTACGCCATGGGCGAACGCTTCCACGCCGGCCTCAAGCATCTGCGCGAGCTCGGCGAAACGCGGCGCTGCGCCGTCATGTGCGCCGAAACCGTGTGGTGGCGATGCCACCGGCGCATCATCACCGACTACCTGCTTGCGGCAGGCGAGAGCGTCTTTCACATCCTCTCGCCGGAGAAGATCGAACCCGCCACCATCAATGAAGCGGCGCGGCCGCAACCATCGGGCGCACTCGCCTATCCGGCGCCCACGGCGGCGCAGCGCGACCTGTTCCATCGGTAGCGCATGATCCGGAAAAGTATGCAGCGATTTTTCCTCGCGACAACCGGTGTTAGCGCGAAGATCATGCGCAAACAAGAATCTGGAGCGCGATGGCGATTCATCCCAATCCCATCGCGCTCCAGTCGAGGGCGGACAGGGCCGAGGGCAGGTGTTTCGCCCTAAGGCAATCCACGCGCGTCGATCTGGCCGATGAGCTGCCGCAGGCGCTCGTGCAGGTCGGGGCTTTCGCCATCGAGGTCGAAAACGGAAACCGGGCTCGTCGGCTTGGTGAGCACGGAAGTGCGCGGGCAGTGTCCGGCGTCGCAGAGCATCTCCTTCAGCTTCTCGCCCTGCGCGATGAAGCGCGGCGCGTCGGCCTGCGACCAGGCGAGCACGATCGGCTCCTCGATTTCTGTCAGGCCCGGAATCGCCGACCGGCTGTCATAGGTCGAACTGTCCGCGCCGAAATAGGCGCGGTCGCCTTCGCCGGCGTCGGAAGCCGGGCGATAGACCCCCGACACCAGCACGGCGCCTGCGACATAGTCGTCCTTCTCCTGGAATTCCTTGTGCGCGAGAAAACTCGCGACATGGAAGGCGCCGGTGCCGTAACCGATCGGGATGATCTCCTGGGCGTTGCCGCCGAACAGGTCGGCGTTTTCATAGATCCAGGAAATCGCCGCACCGACGTCCTGCGCGCCTGCCGGCCAGGTCGCGGCCGGTGCGACTCGGTAGGAGACGTGGAAGGCCACCAGTCCCTTGTTGGCGGCAAAGCACATGGCTTGCTCGACCAGCGGCTTCATCGCGGCTTCATCGCCGTCGCCGGCAAAACTGTCACCGGCCACGAACACCACCACCGGACGCCTGGCGTCCGGCCTCGTCTGCGCGGTCGCGGCGTCGAGGACGTTCAGATTGTCTGCGCCATATTTCACGTTCCGGGTGAAGGTAACGCCAGCACAGGAAGCGGCGGCGGGAGCGGGCGACGCGTCGGCCTTTGGCAACGTGTCCGGCGAAGGAGTTGCGGCAGGTGCTGGCGCTGCCGGAGCGGCAGGATTCTCGGCGGGAGCAGGCGATGCGCTCGGCGCGGGCGCCGCTGCCGGCTCATCCAACAATCCAGCCTGAATCAGATCGCCCGCGAGGGTGGAGCGTGGCGCAGGCAGACAGGCGGCCATCGCTACCAGCGAAACAATTGCAAGGCATTTTATCATTTTTGAACCGCACTTTGCCCTGCCCTAGCCGTCACATGATCGGTCCACCTTTGGGCAATTTGACGGCATTTGCCATTCGGCGATTTCGCCGGCAAGCGCTGAAAACGGTCCCGCCTACGCGCCCACACCGGCCAGATGTTTGCCTGCGATATAGCCGAAAGTGAGCGCAGGTCCGAGCGTGATGCCGGCGCCGGGGTAGTTGCCGCCCATGATGCTCGCCATGTCGTTGCCGGCGGCATAAAGGCCTTCGATGACGCGGCCACTGGCATCGAGCGCACGGGCGTGCGCATCGGTCTTGATGCCGGCATAGGTTCCGAGATCGCCGATCACGAGCTTGATCGCATAGAACGGCCCATGCTCCAGCGGTGCGATGCAGGGATTGGGCCCGTGCAGCGCGTCGCCTTGATAGCGGTTATAGGCGCGCGAGCCCTTGCCGAAGGCGGGGTCGCGTCCCTCGCGCGCATATCTGTTGTATTCCTCGACCGTCGCCGCGAGCGTCTTGGCATCGATGCCGGCCTGCGCGGCGAGCTCCGCCAGCGTCGCGCCGCGCTTGAGATAGCCGTTTCTGAGATAGTGCCCGATCGGCATCGGAAACGGCGGCACGCAGCCGAGCCCATATTTGCGCAAGGTGCGATGGTCGCAGACGAGGAACGCCGTGATCTCATCGCCGGGCTTGGCGGCTTTCACCATGTCCTGCACGAAGTCGTGGTAGGAATTGCCTTCATTGGCAAAGCGAACGCCTTGGCGCGTCACCGCGATCACCCCCGGCTTGGCGCGGTCGATGAAATGCGGCATCACGCCTTTGCGGCCGTCCTTGCGCGTGGTGATCGAGACCGGCACCCAGGCCGCCGCATTGGGCAAGGTGTCTTCGATGCGGCCGCCGGCTCCTTCCGCAAGCCGCAAGCCGTCGCCGGTGTTGCCGGGTGGGCCCGGCGAATAATGCTCCTGACCGGTGGGCGCATGCGGAAACATCTTCTGCCGCCGCGCGATGTCATGCGGAAAGCCGCCGCAGGCGAGCACAACGCCGCGCTTTGCGATGACGCGCACAGGCTTCCCGTCGCGCACGACGATCGCGCCGCGCACCGCGCCGTCCTCCACGATCAATTCGCGCACCGGCGAGGACAGCCACAGCGGAATATTCAGATCGAATGCGGATTTCGCAAGCCGGCCCGCGAGCGCATTGCCGTTGGTCAGCGTCATGCCGCGGCCGTGCCGCATCACGTCCATCGCATGCTTCGACAGGCGTTTCACCACATAGACCGCTGAGGTCAGTGATTTGGTCGCGCGCATGAAATGCACGATGTCCTTGCCAGACCCCAGCATGATGCCGAACACGGTGAGCTCGGGCAGGGGACCGCCGAGGTCTTGTACGTGCGCACCGAGCTCGCGCCCGTCGAACGGCCGCGTCACCATCGAGCGGCCGCCCTGCGCGCCGCCCGGCGCCTCGGCGTGATAGTCGGGGAAGGTGAGCGGCATATCGAAGCGCACCGCGGTCTTCGTGGTGAAGAAATCAACTGCCTCGGGGCCGCTCTCGAGGAATGCATCGACGCGTGCAGCATCAAAGCTGTTGCCGGCCTCATGGCGCAGATAGGTGCGCGCCTGCTCCCTGTCCTCGACGATACCCCAAGCCTTCGCCAGCGAGGTTCCGGGAATCCAGAGCCAGCCGCCGGAGCGTGCGGTCGTGCCGCCAAAGTGCTGTTCCTTTTCGACGATCAGGACCTTGAGCCTATGATGGCCCGCGGTGACCGCAGCCGAAAGTCCGGCGCAGCCGGAGCCGACCACCAGCACATCGCACTCGTAGTTTTGATGATTGTTGTTCGTCACGCGATCGTCCTGTCGTTCCCTCAAGGACCCCATTTGGATTTGCAGAGCGGTCATGAGTCAAGCAGCGACCTGCTTGCGCCGCAAAGGCGGCAAGGGCACTCTCGGCAGCGCGGCCGGAAACGGCCGCCAGAAAAATCCGGGGGGAACGATGCAGTTCGGCATCTTCGACCAGAACGACCACGGGCGCTATCCGCTCACCGAGCAATATGACCGGCGGCTCGAGCTGATCGCGCATTACGACGCCAGCGGCTTCCGCACCTACCATATGAGCGAGCATCATTCGACGCCGCTCAACCTGACGCCGTCGCCGAGCGTATTTCTCGCTGCGGTCGCGCAGCGTACCAACGGGCTCCGCTTCGGCGCGCTGGTCTATGTGCTGCCGGCGCATCATCCGCTCAAGCTTGCCGAAGAGATCTGCATGCTCGATCATCTGAGCCACGGCCGGCTCGAGGTCGGCATCGGCCGCGGCGCCTCGCCGCATGAACTGAATTATTTCGGCGTCGATGCCGATGTGGCGCCGGCGATGTATGTCGAGGCCTATCAGGTCATCATGCAGGCGCTGACGCGCGACGAGGTGAATTTCGAGGGCAAGCACTATCAATTCAGGAATGTGCCGATCGACCTGAAGCCGGCGCAATTGCCGCATCCGCCGCTGTGGTACGCCGTGCCCGTGCCGGAGGGCGCGGCCTGGCCGGCGCAGAACAAGATCAATATCGTCTGCGGCGGACCGATCGCCCGCGTGCGCGAGATCACCGACCGCTATCGCGCCGAATGGGTCGCCGCTGGACATTCGCTTAGCGCGCTGCCTTTGATGGGCATCAACCGCTTCGTCGTCGTAGCCGACAGCGACCGCGAAGCGATGGCGCTCGGCCGGCGCGCCTGGCCCTCGTTCCACAAGAGCTTCATGAAGCTCTGGAAGCTGCACGGCACTCAGCCGCGTTTTGCCCGGCTGCCGGAGGATTTCGACACGCTGGTCGAGAACGGCGGTGGGATTGCAGGCTCGCCGGCGACGGTGCGCGAGCGCGTCCGTGCCATGACGGAGGAAGCCGGCGCGAACTACTTCATCAGCCAGTTCTCGTTTGGCGATCTCGCGCATGAAGAGGTGATGCATTCGGCCTCGCTGTTCGCGCGCGAGGTGATGCCGATGGCGCAGGCCCGCCTCGCGCAGGCGGCGGGGAGCTGAGTCATGATCATCCGCCTGATCGCCATGAGTCGTTCGATCGGGATCGACGACCCCAGGAATTTCAAGGCATTCTCGGTACGCATCGAAGGTGCGCTTGATGACGCCGCGCAAGCGGAGCTGCTCGGCCGCATCGCGGTGAGGCACGATCGCGAGCATGCCTGGATTTCGGAAGTTGCGCTGCGCGATTGGCCGGCGCTGAAATCCGAGGCGTGGTGGCAGGATGGCCTGACCGGCATGATCGCGGCCGTGCAGAAATTCGGCTGGATCGACAATGAGAGCCGGTCGATCCGGGCGCATATCGAGCACGCGCCGTGAGCGGCGCGAGGGGGATTGAAGCTTTTTCTTCACCTCCCCTTAAAAAGGGGAGGTCGCTTTGCTGCATCAGTAGCAAAGCGGGTGGGGATCTTCTCTCCACAGCCGCCGTCGCCCGCGGCTGATCCGATCGAGTCAAATCCCGCCATCAGCGCACCGGCTCGGGTTCCATCCATGACCTGGCAAGAGCTGTCAGCAACAACGCAATCGCGACACACTTGTCACTCTCGCCGGTCGATCCAGATCACTAGCTATTCTGGCGAAACGCAAACGGCGCGACGAGCGCCCCGGGGGCAGACCACGCAGACGTGACGAACGAGCAGGAAAAGGAGAGACACATGGATAAGAACAAGACGGAAGGCACGCAGCACCACCAGGGAGAACTTGGATTCAAGACGCCCCCGGTCGTGTCGCCGGAAGCGTGGGAGGCCGCGCGCAAGGCAATGCTCGTGAAGGAGAAGGCCTTCGTGAAGGCCCGCGACACGCTTGCCGCCGAGCGCCGGCGGATGCCGTGGACGGCCGTCGAAAAGGCCTATGTCTTCGAGGGACCGAAAGGCAAGGTCAGCCTGCTCGACCTGTTCGAGGGCCGCCGGCAATTGATCGTCTATCGCGCCTTCTTCGAGCCCGGCGTGTTTGGTTGGCCAGAGCATGCCTGCCGCGGCTGCTCGCTCGGCGCCGATCAGGTTTCCCATCTTTCCCATCTGAATCAGCGCGACACCACGCTCGTCTATGTCTCACGCGCGCCGCAGGCGGACATCGCACGGCTGAAGGCGCGGATGGGCTGGACGATGCCCTGGTACACCCTCACCGACAACTTCGATAAGGACTTCGGCGTCGACGAATGGCACGGCCACAACGTGTTCGTCCGCGACGGTGAGCGCATCTTCCGCACCTACTTCATCAACGAGCGCGGCGATGAGGCGATGGGCAGCGTGTGGAGCTATCTCGACATCACGGCGCTCGGCCGCCAGGAGGTCTGGGAAGATTCGCCTGCGGGCTATCCCCAGACCCCGCCGTACAAATGGTGGAACTGGCACGACAACTACGACGCCGAGGCCTCGCCCAACGCGAAATGGGTCGAGGTGTCCAGCGCCAAGGAAGCCACCTGGCGCGACGCCGAGGCGAAGACGTGACCGAGGTTCATCCCGCCCGTGCGACCGGCGGCCCGAGCCGCGACAACGAGGGCGCCACGGCGGCGCTCGGCCTCTCCGAATGGCTGGGCTTTGCCGCCGCGCCCACCTTCGCGGTCATGGCGCTGCTGACGGCGCTGGGCGGGAGCCCGATGGACGGGCTCTGTTCATCGGCCGCCGGCGCACCCGTGAGCGGAATGATGCTCATGTATCTGCTGATGAGCGCATTCCACACGCCGCCCTGGCTGAGATCGATCTTTGGCCAGCGAGGTGGCAGCCGCTGAACGTCGGCCTATGTCGCTTCGACAACCTGCTGCTCGACGAGGCTTAAACGGCCGGCAAGCGTGCCGGACTGGCAGTCCCTTTGCGCTGCGATCGCGCAAGCAGGTTCAATGCCTGGATGCTGTGCTATCCTCGCAGGACATCCCAAGGAGCCTGAACCATGTACATCGCAGGATTCGTGATTCCCGTGCCGGCGGAAAAGATGGAGGCTTATCGCAAATGGGCTGAGAACGGGGCGGCCATCTTCAGGGAATATGGATGCGTCGAGATCGTCGAGTCCTGGGAGGACAACGTCCCGAGCGGCAAATACACCGACTTTCGCCGCGCCGTCGATGCGAAGGACGGCGAGAAGATTGTCTTCACCTGGCAGGTATGGCCCGACAAGGCGACCCTCGAAGCCGCTGAAGCAAGAATGCACGAGGACAAGCGCCTGGAGGTGTCGGGCGAGATTCCGTTCGACCCCAAGCGCCTCATCCTTGGCTGCTTCAAGCCGGTCTACACGATGGGGCGCGTGTGACGTCCCTCATCCTGCGATCGCGGGACATCGCGTGTTCGCCTTCAAAGTCCCTCGAACCCTTTTGATTTCATGACGGCCTGGGCCTGAGGCGAGGTGAGGAACGCAAGAAAAGCCTTGGCACCGTCACGCTCCTTGCCCGCCGCAACCAAGCCACCTGCATAGTTGGTATAGTTCTGAAGCGCGGAAGGAAGCGACCCCAAGGACTCGATCTTTGGATTGATGACGATATTGCTCATCTGATCAAATCCAATATCGGCATCGCCTTTGACAACTGTCTCGCCTTTCGCACCAGCGGCGACAAGTTTCGTTTTGGGCTTCATCTCGGTGGCAATACCCAGACGCTCAAGTATCGCTTCCGTTGCAACCCCGCTGGAGTCACCCAATTTCGGATCGCCATAGACGATTGATTTCGAGGCGAGCAGTGTGTTTCTGAGTTCATCAACTGAATTAGTTGCCGGTTTCAGTTCGCCTTTGCGCACAAAGACACCGAGGCCAACCTTGGCGATGACCGCTTGGCCCAGGGCAGAGATCAGGCCCTGTTTTGTCAAATCCGGAAGCTGCTTGTCGGTGACGACTGCCACATCGATTGCATCGCCTGCTTTCAGGCGAGCGATAATCGCTCCCACCGTCCCATATCCGATGTTGATCTTGCGTCCTGAGCTCCTCTCGAATTGAGGAATAAGCTCGGTCATTACATGCTTCATTGCTGCAGGAAACATTGCTTTGATTTCGGCTGCTGGTAGGTCAGTCGCGGAGAACAGCAGCAAAGCAAACGTTGCAACGATCGTGCGCTTCATGATGGTCCTCCACCAGACGCTGCAGGCAATTCCCCACCGCTGATGCTGCTAGCGCCGGCCGATGAAAGATTGGGGCCTGTGAGTTGATCCCACGGCAGCTCTGGGTCAAACGGTTATATTATGGAATTGGCGGCGCATCTCTCCTTTACGTCCGGAAGCGGACACCGCGCACCGTGAAGTTACGGCCTACTTCGCCGCCTCATAGGTGCACTCCGCGCCTCCGCCGGCCTTGTCCTTCAGCGCCTTCGGGTCGAGCGTGCAATTCAGTTTCGAGACGCTCTCGAAATTCGATCCGGCCGCGCCGTCGGGCGGAATGCCCGCCATCGCTTCGGTGGCATAGAGCTCGTTGGCGTCGCGGCCCTTCAGCGATCGGGTCGCCGTCTTGAAGGTCAGTTCGCAGGAGCGCGCGGTGAGGTCGACGTTGCTGGTCCGGCAGACGATCTTTTCCGCGGCGACGGTGATCTTGGCCGTAAAGGGGAAGTGGGTGTCACCCTTGAACAGCGCGGCGACCGCCTTCTTGTTCGCCGCCGGCAGCGGCGCATAGAGCGAGACGACACCCGCGAGCGCCAGTGCGGCCTGGCCGGTGATCGAGGCGGCCGACGCGGTGGCTGTGGTGCCGAGCAGGAGCGAAACCACTAACGCCATCAGTTCGGTCGTCCTCTTCATCGGAAGCCTCTCTTGGCCGGCACGGGGAAAGCGTTGGTCGGAAATAGCGCGATTATGCCTCAACAATTGTGAACGGGCAGGCGAGTCGAATGATTTCGATGCCAAATTCCGCCGTGCGCAAGGAATGGCTGAACGTCTGATTTGGCAGGCCTGCCGGCCGCTATTTCCTTGCGCTCGCGGTCGGGCGGCGGCACATTTGTGATGTGGCGCGATGCACCGCCAATAGAAGACCAGAGGAAACCCGAGGGAGACGTTATGCCGACCGCTACGCGGATCGACTGCGACATCCATCCCGCCGTAGGTGGAACGCGCACGACGCTGCTGCCCTATCTCGACGATCACTGGAAGGAGCAGGTGGTGAGCCGCGCGATCGACGGCCTCGATCTGACGAGCTATCCGCCGAACATGCCGCTTTGCGGTCGGCCTGACTGGCGACCCGCGAGCGGCAAGCCGGGCAGTGACTTGACGATGGTTCAGCGCGGCGCGTTCGATCAGCTTGGCGCGAGCCACGCGATCTGCAACGTGCTGTATGGCGCCTCCGCCGTCTACGATCCCTATATGGCGTCCGCCTTCTGCAAGGCGATCAACGACTGGATCGCGGCCGAGTGGCTGTCGCGGGATCCACGCTTGCGCGCCTCCATCGTGGTGCCGATGCAGGCGCCGGATCTGGCGATCGAGGAGATCCAGCGCCGCGCGAACGACCACCGCTTTGTTTCCATCCTCGTGCTGGCGCAGGGCGAGACGCTGCTTGGCCGCCGGCATTTCTGGCCGGTGTACAAGATCGCGGAGAAACACAAGCTGCCGCTCGCGATCCATGCCGGCAGCGCCTACCGGCAGGCGCCGAGCTCGGTCGGCTGGCCGTCGCACCGCTATGAATATTATTTCGTCGAGGCGCAGGCCTTCCAGGCGCAAATCCTGAGCCTGATCTATGAGGGCGTGTTCGGCAAATTCCCGGACCTGAAGGTCGTGCTGATGGAATCCGGGGTCACCTGGCTGCCGGCCTTCATGTGGCGCGCCAACAAGACCTGGCGCGGGGTGCGGGTCGAGGTGCCCTGGGTCGAGCGCGAGCCGGCCTCGATCATCCGCGACCACGTCCGCGTCACCATGCAGCCGTTCGACGGCCCGCCGGACGCGACCGCCGTCGCCGACGTCATCGACCAGATCGGCTCGGACAGGATGTTCCTGTTCGCGTCCGATTATCCGCATTGGCAGTTCGACGGCGACGATCCGATGCCGCCGCATCTGCCGCAAAGCATCGTGTCGCGCATGTGCGCCGACAACCCGCTGGAGACGTTTCCGCGGCTGAAATTGAATTGACGACGGATGTTGAGAATGAAGTTCGCGCCGCATCGGAACTCCCAAACCTCTCCCGAGGGGAGAGGTCGGATCGCATCGCAAGATGCGATCCGGGTGAGGGGTTACGCTCTCTCGTGGGTACTGCGGCCCCTCACCCGGCACTCTTCGCGTGCCGACCTCTCCCCGCCGGGGAGAGGTGAACAGCTACGACCGTTTAGAATAAGGAGGATCGCATGAGTGATGTCATCGACCGCCCGATGCTCGAAAAGGAAGCGACTGCCGCGACGCGGCTACGCCTGATCGATTGCGACATCCATCCGAGCCTGCGCTCGCGTGCCGATCTCAATGAGTTCCTGCCGAAGCGCTGGCAGGACCACTTGAAGACCTACGGCGACCATTTGCGCACGCCCTACATAGGCACCACGCCCTATCCGCGCTCAGCGCCCCTGATCTGCCGCCGTGACGCCTGGCCGCCGACGGGCGGGGTGCCGGGCTCCGATCTCGCCTTCATGCAGAGCCAGCACCTCGATCCCTACGATGTCGAGTTCGGCATCCTGCAGGTGCTCGACCTCTTCATCTTCTCGCAGCAGAATCTCGAATGCGGCGCGGCGATCCAGCGCGCCATCAACGAATGGCAGCTCGCGCACTGGGCGCACCGTGATCCGCGCCTGAAGGCCTCGATCGTGGTCAGCCAGGACGACACCGTTGCCGCGCTGGCAGAGATCGACCGCTGCGCGAAGGTAGGTGAATACATCCAGATCAACATCTCGCCGCGCGCCAACGAGCCACTCGGCCGCCGCCGCTACTGGCCGATCTACGAACGCGCGCAGGAATTGGGCCTGCCGCTGGGCATCCATACCGGCGGTTATGGCGGGCACGCGCCGACCGGCGGTGGCTGGCCGTCCTACTATTGCGAGGAGCACCATTCGAACGCTCACACCATGGCCGCGATGCTCGCGAGCATGGTGATCGAAGGCGTGCCGGAGCGGTTCCCGAAACTGAAGATCGTTTTCATCGAGGGCGGTTTCGGCTGGATCGCGTCCGCGGTGTGGCGGATGGACCAGCATTTCGAGCGGTTCCGCAGCGAGGTTCCGCATCTGAAATGCAAGCCAAGCGAATATGTGCGGGAACATTTCTGGTTCACGACCCAGCCGGTCGACGAGCCGGATGAGGCGAAACATCTGCGCCAGCTCATCGAGTGGATCGGCGTCGATCGTCTGCTGTTCTCGTCTGACTATCCGCATTGGGATTACGACGACGCGCGCTTCGCTTTCAAAACACCCTTGACTGAGACCGAGCGGAAAAAGATATTCAATACGAACGCGCGCGCAGTCTACAAACTGTAGCGGTGCATGATCCGGAAAAGTGGGAACCGGTTTTCCGAAAAGATCATGCGTCACGATAGGGTACAAGTCGGCTTAAGGCGGATCGGAAACATCCCGCTTCCCTACCAAGGAGCGGGATGTTTTTTGCATGATAACATATACGTGTGATATATGTTTAGGCGCGTACGGTCCAGAGTCCCGCTTGGTCACGAACATCAGGACTGCACGCGAAACCGCGGAGCTTCAGATGCGCCTCACTCATTTCTCGGATTATGCCTTGCGCCTGATGATGTACTCGGCCGTCCGCAAGGATGAGCTGGTCACCATCGAAGAGACCGCGGCGCTCTATGGGCTGTCGCGGGCGCATCTGATGAAGGTCGCAAACCAACTCACACGCGCCGGGTTCCTGAAAGCCACGCGCGGCCGGAACGGTGGCCTGTCGCTCGCCAAAAGGCCCGACAAGATCAGGCTCGGCGATGTCGTGCGTTCCACGGAGCCCGATTTCGCGCTGGTCGAATGTTTCGAGAGCGGCAATCAATGCCTGATTACCCCGCGCTGTCGGCTGCGCGGCGTTCTGCAGGAGGCCATGACTGCCTTCATGCGCACGCTCGACCGCTACACGCTGGCGGATCTGATGCTGTCGCCCCAGGATTTCGGCATCAAGCCGGCGGCGTGAAGGCCATTTGGTCCCTTGCGTTCGCACTCGAAAAGATATAGATGAAATATATCTTATAGACGAGGAGCTCGCATGACTTTTGCAGACGATCCCGAAGGTGCCGCAGAGCGCCGCGCCCGTATCACGCGCGATCTCATGGAGAAGACCGGGATCGACGACGCCATGATCGAGCGGCTGGTCCGCGCCTTCTACGCCCGCGTCCAGGCCGATCCCCTGATCGGCCCTATCTTCGCGACCCGCGTTCATGACTGGGACGCCCATATTACAAAGCTCTGCGCCTTCTGGTCGTCGGTCGCGCTGATGACCGGGCGCTATCACGGCCAGCCCATGCACGCCCACATCAAGCTTCCCGTCAGGAGTGAGCATTTCGACCGCTGGATCGCGCTGTTCGAGGACACCGCGAACGCGCTTTGCCCGCCGGTAGCCGCGGCGCATTTCATCGAGCGCGTGCGGCGGATCGCCGACAGCCTCGAGCTCGGAATTGCGAGCTCGCAGGGGAGAATCCAGAGCCCGCGCTTCTCGACCGTCGCGCGTCAATCGGTCCGTCCTGCGCCCGCCACAGAACAGGTCTCCTGCGGCTGATTTGCATCATCTGACGTCATCGCGTTAGAGTTCTCCCTGCACGCTGCTGCTGGCGGCACCGGATGGAACCATACGCATGACTCGTCACATCGTCGCGCGCACCTCGGAAATCCCGCCCGGCGGCAACAAGGTGGTCGGCATCGAGGGCCGCGACATCGTCGTCTTCCACGTCAATGGCGAGTTCTTCGCGTTGCTCAATCGCTGCCCGCACGAGGGCGCCCCGCTCGACAAGGCGGCCTGCGTGGCGCGCCTGACCTCGCCGGAGCCCGGCATCTACCTGCGCTCGCGCGTCGGCGAATTGCTGCGCTGTCCCTGGCACGGCTGGGAGTTCGACATGCGCAACGGCCAGTCCTGGTTCGATCCCAAGCGCTTCAAGGTGCGCACCTATCCTGTCGCAGTGGAAAGCGGCGCGGAGCTGGCTGAAGGCATGGCCAAGGGGCCCTACGTCGCCGAGACCTTTCCGGTCGTGGTCGAGGATTCCTACGTTATCGTCGAAATGTGATCAGCCATCGCAAGCGCCGAGCCCGAGGCTCGGCTCCGATCAGCGCAGCCGTTGTGCCGGCGCCGCCGCACGCGGCAACGGTGCCGCGGCTGACGGCGTCGGCACCGGCGTCGGTGCCGAAAGTACCGGCGACGGCCCTAGAGGCAGCGGTGTGAGGGTGATCGTCGGCATCGGGGTCGGTAGCGCGAGTTGCGCCATGGCCGACCGCGCTTGCGCCACGGCGGCCAACGCCGCAAGTGCGATCAGGAACTTGCTTCGATACGACATTATCGACCCCCTATCTGTGACTGAACTGCCTCGCCGATGCGCAGAGAGCGCTTCTTTTGATACCCCACCTGGCCGAGGTTGCAATACAATTGGCGCGCACGTTATTTGCCCAGAGAAGTTTTCGTGGGGGCGCGGTGATCTTGACGCGCGCGTTGGCCGCTACAGCTTTGTTGCTTTGCCTGCCGGGGCGTGTCAGTGAGCTTCTGTGCCGGGAACTCGAGACGTGCCGCGGCCGCGATCGTCGAGACTTGATTTGTGCGTCACGCAAGCTTGTCATGTGTCTGCGATAATCACATAAAACCCCATCAGACGGACAGTACTGGATGTCGAAGCAATCGATGCGCGAAGAGGCCGAGCGGCTGATCCGCGAGACCATGGCCAAGCGCAACCTGGTCATCAAGCAGGGCAACACCAGGATCGAGGCCGTGTGCGGCAAATGCGGCGCGCCGAACCGCTTGTCAGCCGAGCGCGGCGCGGGCCGCGTGAAATTCACCTGCAAGAACTGCGGCCACAAGCAGGAGACGCTGTAGTAGTGTCGCGGATTCGTAATTCGTAGGGTGGGCAAAGGCGCTCTTGCGCCGTGCCCACCACTTCGAGTCCCGTTCGGGATGGTGGGCACGCTTCGCTTTGCCCACCCTACGAATCTAACCCACCCTTCGCTCGCAATGACGGCGCTTATCCCTTCTTCACGAACGCCGCGAACGCCTCCGCATAGTCCGGATGCCAGCGCGACAACGCGGGCCGGTTCTCGACGATGTCGCCGGCCGCCCACAAGATGCGCCGCTCGTCGAGCTTTCGCGGCACGTCATTGTCGGGACAGAGGATGTAGAAGTCGCCGGCTTCAAGCCGCTCGACCATGAAGTCGACGGTCTGTTCCGGGGTCCAGGCGCCGGGCGGCTTCTCGGTGCGGCCGCGCGCCGTCAGCCCGGTGAAGACGAAGCCCGGGATCAAGAGATGCGCGGTGATCCGCCTTCCCATGCTGCGCAGCTCGTGCGCGAGCGCCTCCGTGAAGGCCTTCACGCCGGCCTTCGAGACGTTATAGGCGGGATCGCCGGGCGGGGTGGTGATGCCCTGCTTGGAGCCGGTGTTGATGATGAGGCCGGGCCGCCCGCGCTCGATCATGGCGGCTGCGAACACCTGCGTGCCGTTTATGATGCCCCAGAGATTGACGTTAAGGATGCGCTGCCAGCTCTCGGCAGGGCCGAAGATCTGGCTGCCCGGCTGGATGCCGGCATTGTTCATCAGGATGTCGGTGCCGCCGAAGCGCTTCTGTACCGCGTGTTGAAGCTCCTGCAATTGCTCGACCCGGCTGACATCGACGGTCGCGGTCATGACGTCGGCGGCGTTGCCTGCAGCGGATGACAGCTTGAGCTCGGCCTCCCTCAGCCGCTCCGCGCCGATATCGGCGATGCAAACCTTCATCCCGGCTTGCGCAAACCGTAGGGCGGCAGCAAGCCCGATGCCGGAGGCGCCGCCGGTGACGACGGCAACATGGTTCGGCGACATCGCTTCAAGAGGCATGGTTATTCTCCGGCTCGATCGGGACCTGCATTTCAATGGCAGCCAATGGCGGCAGTGCGATGACGGCCCGTGCCGAGCCGCATGGGAGGTCTTCGCGCCGTGCGCGGTGGATTGCCACCGCTGCCGTTTCCGAACAAGATGCGCCGCTTTTCAAAGCAGCATCACAATCGGGGCAGCAATGAACTTTCCGCATTTGTTTTCACCGCTCAAGATCGGCCCTTACCAGCTGAAGCATCGCCTTGCGCTCGCGCCGTTGACGCGGATGCGCGCGTCAAAACCGTCGCTCGCGCCGCGGCCGCTGAACGCCGAATATTACGCGCAACGCGCCACCGCGGGTGGCCCGCTCATCGCCGAAGCCTCGCCCGTCCTGGCAACCGGGTTCGGCAATCCCGGCGTGCCCGGCATCTATACCGATGCGCAAGTCGAAGGCTGGCGCCAGGTGGTCGATGCCGTGCATGCCAAGGGCGCCTTCATCTTCCTGCAGCTTTGGCATGTCGGGCGCGTCTCGCACTCCTCGTTCCAGCCCGGCGGCGCGCTGCCGATCGCACCGTCTGCGGTCGCGATCCCCGCCGAGTTCAAGGCCATGACCGCTGACGGCAAGGTCGTGCCCTACGAGACGCCGCGCGCGCTCGAAACCGAGGAGGTGCCGGTCATCGTCGAGGCCTACAGGCAGGCCGCACGCAACGCGCTTGCCGCCGGCTTCGACGGCGTCGAAATCCACGGCGCCAATGGCTATCTGGTCGAGCAATTCCTGCAATCGCGCAGCAATCTGCGTACCGATCGTTACGGTGGATCGATTGAAAACCGCGTCCGCTTTCTTCTGGAGGTGACACAGGCCGCGATCGACGTCTGGGGCGCGAGCCGCGTCGGCGTGCGGCTCTCGCCCTACGGCATCGCCAATGGTAGCGGTGAAGCGGACCCGATGCCGCTCTACACGCACGCGATCGAGCAGCTCAATCCGCTGGGGCTCGCGTATCTGCATTTCATCGAGCCGCGCTCGAGCGGCTCGGGCCGCGCCGAGGTCAACTGGCAGGGCGTGCCGTCGGCGATGGTGCTGTGCCGTCCGATCTGGAAAGGCGTCCTGATCACGGCAGGCGGCTTCACGGGCGAAGCGGCGGAAGCCGCGATCGCGGAGGGGCATGCGGATGCGATTGCGTTTGGCCGCATCTTCATCTCCAACCCCGACCTGCCACGTCGCCTGCAGCACGGTTTTCCGCTGACGCCCTACGATCGCAAGACCTTCTATGGCGGCGACGTTGCTGGCTACACCGATTATCCCGTCTACGACGCGATGGCGGCGGCGTGACGAGCAAGGTCCCCGTCATTGCGCGGACCCGTTGGCTCGCAATAACGACGAAGGACGATTGAAAATGGCCAAGCCAGCACCCGCAGCAGGAATAGCCCCTGGGCAATGCTTGTGCGGCAAGGTCGCCTTCGAGATCGACGTGCCGGCGCGCTGGGCCTTTCATGACCATGGCGCGGCGAGCCGGCGCGCACATGGCGCGGCCTACGCCACCTATGTCGGAAGCTGGCGCAAGCGCTTTCGCATCACCAAGGGCAAGACCGCGATCACGCGCCATGAAGACGCGGCCACCAAAACCACGCGCAGCTTCTGCTCCACCTGCGGCACGCCCTTGTTCTACGAGCGCGCCCGCTCGCCGCATATGGTCAACGTCTCGCGCGCCCTGTTCTCGGGCCGCACCGGTCGCCAGCCGCTCTATCACCTCGCGATCGAGGAATTGCAGGAGTGGACTTATACCGGCGAGCCGCTGGTGCCGCTGAAGGGCTATCCGGGCGTGGTCTGGCAGCGCTCGAAGAAGAAGCGCCGCGCCGCGGGTGAGGATCCGTTCGAGCTCGCGCGCGAAGACGATTGAACGCACGCGCACGCCGGCGCAACGCAGCCATGAGCCTGCTCCATTGCTCTCGCGCGCGGGATCAGCATGATGCCTGACGCCGACCGGCAACGCCCGAGAGGTATGGAGGAAACATGAAGAACCGCATTACCGGGCGTTCGGCCTTTCTGGCGCTGCTCAAGGACGAGGGCATCACCCATCTGTTCGGCAATCCCGGCACCACCGAATTGCCGATCATGCATGCGCTGAAGGACCATCCCGACCTCACTTATGTGATGGCGATGCAGGAGAGCCTGGTGGTCGCGATCGCCGACGGGTTCTCGCGCGCCTCCGGCAAGCTCGTCGCCTGCAACGTTCATGTCGCGCCGGGCTTGGGCAATGCGCTGGGCTCGCTGTTCAACGCGAAATTCACCGGCACGCCGATGATTCTCACCGCCGGCCAGCAGGAACAGGGCCATGGGCTGATGGAGCCCGTGCTTTACGGCCCGCTGGTGCAGATGGCCGAGCCCTTGGTGAAATGGGCGGTCGAAGTGACGCGTCTGGAAGACCTGCCACGCATCGTGCGGCGCGCCGCCAAGATCGCGACCACGCCGCCGACCGGACCCGTCTTCATCTCGCTTCCCGGCGACATCCTCAATTCCGAAGCCGGCATCGAGCTCGGCCGCGCCACCCGCGTCGATACGCGCGTGAAACCATCGGACGAATCCCTGCAGGCGCTAGTCGCGCGCATCCTCAAAGCACAGCGGCCCGTGATCATCGCGGGCGACGAGATCGTCAAGAGCGATGCACTCAAGGAGGCCGCCGCGCTCGCCGAAACGCTGGGTGCACCGGCCTATCAATGTTCGACGCCCTATGGCGCGCATTTCCTGTCCGAAAGCCCATGCTTCATGGGCGCGCTGTCGCGGCTGCAGAAGCAGGTGCGCGAGGTGCTCTCGCCCTACGACCTCATGATCGTGCTCGGCGCCGATCCCTTGCGCATGTCGGTTTATAGCGAGGTCGATCCGATGCCGGATGGCCTGTCGATGGTGCAGATCGGCCTGGTCGACTGGGACCTTGCCAAGAATTATGGCGCGGAGATTGCGCTGAAGGCCGATGTGAAGGAGACGCTGCGCGCGCTTATTCCCGCGCTGAAGGCCGCCGGCGGTGCGGCGCTGGAAAGCCGTGCGAAACAGGGCCTCGCCGAGCTTGCCACCAGGAACTGGAGCGCACGGCGCAAGCCGTTGATCGAGCAGATCAACAAGGCCGCGGTCAGATCGCCGATCGATCCGGATTATCTCACGCTGCAGCTTGTCGAAGCGATGCCGGACAATGCGATCATGGTGGACGAGGGCCTGACCTCGGGGCGGCAACTGCTGTCGCTGCGCCCGCATCGCGACCGTTACGGTTATCACGCGCTGGCCTCGGGCGGCATCGGCTGGGGCGTGCCGGCGTCCGTCGGCGTCAGCCTCGCCAACCCGCAGCGCCCCGTGGTGTGCTACTCCGGCGACGGCAGCGCGATGTATTCGATCCAGGCGCTGTGGACCGCCGCGCACCACAAGCTGCCGCTCAACGTCGTGATCTGCAACAACGGCGGCTACCGCATCATCAAGCAGCGCCTGCTCGCCTTTCACGGCGATGATCACTATGTCGGCATGGATTTTGTCGATCCGCCCGTGGACTTTGCCGGCATGGCGAAGTCGCTGGGGCTGGAGGCGATGCGGATCGCCGATCCCGCCGAGCTGAAGCCGAAGCTCACGGACGCCTTTAAGCGGCCGGGCGCCAAGCTGATCGAGGTGATGCTGAGCAACGCGGTTAACTGACCGTATGCTGTAGGGTGGGCAAAGCGAAGCGTGCCCACCATTATTGATCACGATGCGAGACGGTGGGCACGGCGCATGCGCGCCTTTCCCCACCCTACGGCGCCTGCAATTGGTGAGGCATTCGATGAAAATCACCTCCGTTCGCACCCACATCCTCGAAGCATCCCTCTCGCAGCCCTTCGCCTATTCGCGCGCCTGGTACGACACCCGCACCGCGATGGTGGTCGAGATCGAGACCGACGATGGCGTGATCGGCTGGGGCGAATGCTATGGCCCGGCGCGGATCACGGCGGCCGTGGTCAACAGCGTCGCGCCGTGGCTCATCGGCGAGGACCCGCTGCGCACCGATCACCTCTGGCAGATGATCTATGCGCGGCTCCGCGACCACGGCCAGAAGGGCGTGGTGATCCAGGGGCTCTCCGGCATCGACATCGCGCTGTGGGACATCAAGGGCAAGCACTTTGGCGTGCCCTGCTACCAGTTGCTCGGCGGTGCGCTCCGCACCGAGGTGAAGGCCTATGCCACCGGCCTCTATCGGCGCAAGTCGGGCGATCCAAGGAAATACCTCGCACAGGAAGCGGCGGATTACGCAGACAGCGGCTTTTCCGCGGTGAAGCTGAAGGTCGGCTTCGGCGTCGACGAAGACGCCGCAATGACGCATGCGGTGCGCGACGCCATCGGTGATCACGTCGCGCTGATGGTCGATGCCAATGATGCCTATGATGCGGTCGCGGCGATCCGGCTCGGCCGCATGATCGAGCGGCATGATATTAGCTGGTTCGAGGAGCCGGTGCCGCCGGAGGATATTTCCGGCTATCGCGCGGTGAAGGCGGCGATTCCGATTCCTATCGCGGGCGGAGAATGCGAGTTTACGCGCTATGGCTTCCGCGATCTCCTCACCTCGCGCGCGATCGACATCATCCAGCCCGACACCTGCGCCGCCGGCGGGCTCACCGAGTGCAAGAAGATCGCCGACATGGCGGAGGCGTTTGGCGTGCGCTATAACCCGCATGTCTGGGGCACCGGCATCGCGATTGCCGCCTCGCTGCAGCTTCTCGCCGTGCTGCCGACGCATACGCCGACATCGCTCAGCCCGCTCGAGCCGATGCTGGAGTTCGACCGCACGGAACATCCGATCCGACAAGCGCTCCTGACGCAGCCGATCGAGCACGTCCGCGGCATCGTGCAGGTGGCCGACGGTCCCGGGCTCGGCATCGAGATCGACCGGACGGCGCTCAAGCGCTTTTCGGTCGCGTGACGCCGGGCGTGTTATTTTCGGCACGACGGGCAATTTGCACATGTCCATCATGCGCAAATTGCCCGTCGTGTTACTTTGTCGCACCATTTCGATATTGCGGAAATCGGCAAATCAGAAATATGTTTTGCTCCAGCCCGCCGCGCCACGAGGGACGTTCGGCCAATCGTCGCCAGACGTGCGGCGGGTTGCGATGGACGCAAGCCAGCGCGCTAATGACGAGGCGCGCAGGATGCGTTCGACGAAGCCGTGTGGTCCCGACACCCCGATGCTGGTGTGGACCCCTAGGGATCATGATCCCGGGGGACGGTGACTAGAAAAGCCCGGTACGCCGAGGAGAGCACGGAATAAGTCGGAAAACATCGCGCAGGGAATGCCGGAGTGTGTTCGGTTGTACCTGTGGATTTCTCGTGTGCGTTCCTAGCGCATTTGCTGCACACGTGGCTGCGGGTGCAACGGCACCCGGCATTCCCTGCGCCCTCTGAATTCTCTGGGGGCGATCGCTGCAGCAAGACTCGGGCATGTCATGCCGCGGGAATGCTCCGTTACGCCTTCTGCTGTTTGACAACTGAATCCAAAGCCAACCAAGTTCGTCATGGCCGGGCTTGTCCCGGCCATCCACGTCTTACTTCGTGATCGTGCGGACGAGATCGTTCGTCACACCGAAATACAAGATGCCGTTGGCGCGATTGGTCAGAATCGTAGGGTGGGCAAAGCGAAGCGTGCCCACCATAGCGGGCGCACCCGCTGGCAAATGGTGGGCACGGCGCTGCGCGCCTTTGCCCACCCTACGGCTCCTATCTTGAGGAGCGACGCGTCTTAGGCGTAGCCGCTCTCGTCGCCCCAGATGTTAAATCGCAGCGCTCGCTCAGTGAGAGCCAGATGATGTCCCGCGTGGTCGTCATAAGCCACACGAGTCCCGTTGTGCAGGAGCAGGGTTTGCCGCCGTCGCAGCCAACGTCGCCAGTAGTATCGCTGGTGAAGCAAATACCTTACGCGCTCGACCGGGCCGTGAAATTTACGCATGTACAGAACTCCAGATGTGAGTCGTGTCCCTATATCAAAGAACGCGCTCAACCGCCACCTGAGGCGACGGCAGAGCATAAATCCGGCGCGTGTTACTCAGCCGCCTTCTGCCTCACCTGCGGCCTGTACTGCACCGCCGGATGCGGCGCGGAGAGTCTCGCACGTCCCGCGCCGAACAGTTTTTCGCGCAACGTGCCCGGCGCATAGTCCTTCTTGTAGCGCCCACGCCGCGTCAGCTCCGGTACCAGCATGTCGGAAATATCCTCGAAATCGCCGGGCGACACCGCAAATGGCATGTTGAGACCGTCGACGTCGGTCGACTCGAACCACGCCTCGATCTCGTCGGCAACTTTTTCCGGCGTGCCGACGATCACCGGCCCGATGCCGCCGATACCGACATGCTGGGCGACTTCGCGCACCGTCCAGACGCGGTCGGGATCGGCGCGGGTGATGTTATCCATCGCGCTGCGGCCGGCATCGTTGGTGACGTGACGCACTTCCTGGTCGAGCGCAAGCTGCGAGAAATCGACGCCGGTCCAGCCGGACATCAAGGTCAGAGCGCCCTCGGGGCTGATGTGGTTGCGATAATCCTCGTATTTCGCCTTCGCCCCCGCCTCGGTCTCCCCGAGGATCACGGTGAACATGCTGAACATCAGGATTTCGCGCGGATCACGTCCGACTTTCGCCGCCTGCTCGCGGATCGCGGCAACGCGCGGCCCGATCACCTTCGCCGAAGGCCCCGACATGAACACGCATTCGGCATGTTGCGCGGCGAACTGCCGTCCACGCGGCGAGGTGCCGGCCTGGTACAGCACGGGCGTCCGCTGCGGCGACGGCTCGGCGAGATGGATGGCGTTGAGCTTGTAGTTCCTGCCCTCATGCGTGACGCGATGCACCTTGGACGGGTCAGTGAAGATACCGCGCGCGCGATCGCGGATCGCGGCATCGTCTTCCCAGCTTCCTTCCCAGAGCTTGTAGACAACTTCCATATATTCGTCGGCGATGTCGTAGCGGTCGTCATGCGCGGTCTGCTTGTCCTTGCCGGCGCCGCGCGCGGCGCTGTCGAGATAGCCCGTCACGACGTTCCAGCCGATCCGGCCCTCGGTCAGATGATCGAGCGTCGACATCCGCCGCGCAAAGGGATAGGGCGGCTCAAAGGACAGATTGGAGGTGACGCCGAAGCCGAGATGCTTTGTCACGGCGGCCATCGCCGAGATCAACAGCAGCGGCTCGTTCGCCGGCGTCTGCGTAGCGTACGTCAGCGCGGCATCGGGGCTGTTGCCATAGACGTCGTAGACGCCGAGCACGTCAGCGAGGAACAGGCCGTCGAAGCGGCCGCGCTCCAGCGCCCTCGCAAGGTCAAGCCAATAGGGCAGGCGGTTATATTCGGCCGTGCGGTCGCGCGGATGCGTCCACAGCCCCGGCGATTGATGCGCCACGCAGTTCATGGCGAAGGCGTTGAGCCGGATTTCCTTGGTCATGGTGGCCGTCAGTTCCTTCCCTTAGGCGGCTTTACCGCCAGTCGTTTGCGGGGAAATTGGTCCATTCTCGGAGGCCTTAGCAAGACAAATTCGGTGGGCAACAGCCCTTCCGGCCGCGCCCGTCACCCGATACGCTGATCGGACACGAAAGATTTTCCGCGACGCAAAAGGACGCCAAAAAGAAACGCCATGACAAGAAAAGACGCCATCGCCAACGCCCATCGCCAGATCGACTCGGGCGAGTTCCTTAAGAACCTCGACCGCCGCGTCGGCTTCAAGACCGAGAGCCAGAATGCCGGCCGGGCCGAGGAGCTCCGCGCCTATCTGGAGAAGGAGATGCAGCCCGCCCTTGCCGCGCTCGACTTCGACAGTCGCCTTGTGGAATCGCCGAGCGGCAAGTCGCCGTTCCTGCTTGCCGAGCATCGCGAGGGCGCCCGGCTACCGACCGTCTTGATCTATGGCCATGGCGATGTCGTCGATGGCATGGTCGGTGAATGGCGCGGCAACCTCGATCCCTGGCGTACGACGAGGATCGACAACCGCGTCTATGGCCGCGGCACCGCCGACAACAAGGGTCAGCACTCGATCAACCTCGCCGCGCTTCAGGCCGTGCGCGAGGCCCGCGGCGGCAAGCTCGGCTTCAATGCCAAATTCCTGGTCGAGATGGGAGAGGAGATCGGCTCGCCCGACCTGAACAAGGTATGCGCCTCGCTGCGTGATGAGCTGAAGGCGGATCTGTTGCTCGCCTCCGACGGGCCGCGGCTCGCCGCCGACCGGCCGACCATCTTCCTCGGCTGCCGTGGCGGCATCCGAATCCAGCTCGACGTCAACTTGCGCGAGGGCGGACATCACTCGGGCAATTGGGGTGGCGTGCTCGCCAACCCCGCCACGATCCTAGCGAACGCGATCGCGAGCCTGGTCGATCATCATGGGCGGATGAAGCTCGACGCGCTGAAACCGCCGCGGCTGAGCAACCAGATTCGCAGCCTTCTGGCCGACGTCGAAGTCATGCCGACGGCGGATGAACCGGCGCTGTCGGAAGATTGGGGCGAGGAGGGGCTTTCGGCGGCCGAACGGCTTTATGCCTGGAACACGCTGGAAGTGCTGGCGATGTCCTCGGGCAATATCGAGAAGCCCGCCAACGCCATTCCCGGCCACGCGCGCGCCGTGCTGCAGCTTCGCTTCGTGGTCGGCACCAGGCACGAGCAGGTCGTCGACGCCGTCCGCAGCCATCTTCACGCCCGTGGTTTCACGATGGTGGAGGTTACCGCGACGCAAAGCTTCATCGCCTCGCGCACCGATTTCGACAGCCCCTGGATCAAATGGGCCGCGGATTCGATCCGGCAGACTACCGGCAAGCCGCCTGCGGTGCTGCCGAACTTCGGCGGCTCGCTGCCGAACGACGTGTTCTCGGAGACGCTCGGCATGCCGACGATCTGGGTGCCGCATTCCTATCCCGGCTGCTCGCAGCATGCGCCCGACGAGCACATTCTGCTTTCCGTGACCGAAGAGGCGCTCGGCATCATGGCGGGGCTGTTTTGGGATCTCGGCGAGCGGGCGAGCCAGGCGTAACTTCAGCCTCTGGCGCTGATCACCATTCAGGTGACGGCTGCGGGCAAAACCTTCACGCCGGACCCGACTAAAGTGTAGCCTTGCGAGCGCCTGATGTTTTCGTCATCATGGTTCCGTTGCCAACGCCGGCATCGCAGGACACTGCCGAAACCTTGATGACGCAAGCTCCGGAGGAAGCCGCTTTGATCAAGTCGTTTTCAGCGATTCCCGCGCTGCTCGAGGCTGCGCCCGCACTTGTTTCGCGCGGCCGTTTCCTCGATTGCGATTGCCGGCTTGGCCTGATCGACCAGCCGCATTTCGTGTCGATCCGGTCGGGGCGGATCGTCGAATTCACCGCGCAGCCCGCGCTGATGCGCTCCTGGCGCTTTTCCTATCGCGCGACTCCTTTGGCGTGGACGGAGTACTGGAAGCCGATGCCGCGTCCGGGTTGGCACGATCTGCTCGCGCTGACCAAGCGCGGCGAGGCAGTGCTCGAAGGTGACCTGCATCCCTTCATGACCCATCTGCAGTATTTCAAGGACCTGCTGGCGCTGCCCCGGCTCCGTGCATCGAAGGCTGCGGCATGAACGGGCGGATCGAACCGATGATCGGCCGCTACGTCCATGTCGACATCGGCGGCGAGATGCATCGTATCTATTTCGAGGAGAATGGCGCTGGCATTCCACTGGTATGCCTGCACACCGCGGGCGCCGATGGGCGGCAATGGCGGCATTTGCTGGCCGATGGGGAGCTTACAAGGAACTTCCGCATCATCGCTTTCGACATGCCCTGGCACGGCAAGTCCAATCCGCCCGCGAGCTGGACCGGCGAGGAATACCAGCTCACCACCGCGCGCTACACGGAGACCATCTGCGCGTTCTGCAAGGCGCTGAAACTCGACAAGCCGGTCGTGATGGGCTGCTCGATCGGTGGTCGCATCGTGCTCAATCTCGCGATCGATCACGCGCATCAATTCCGCGCGCTGATCGGGCTCGAGGCGGCTGACTTTCAAGAGCCTTGGTATGACACCACCTGGCTCAATCGCCCCGACGTTCATGGCGGCGAAGTTTGCGCCGCACTGGTCTCCGGCCTGATCGCGCCGCAGGGCCCGAGAGCGTCGCGCGAGGAGACGCTGTGGGCCTACAAGCAAAGCGGACCCGGCGTGTTCAAGGGCGATCTTTATTTCTATCGCGTCGATGGCGATCTGCGCGGCAGGGTGCAGAGGATCGATACCAGCGTCTGCCCGCTTTACCTTCTGACCGGCGAATATGATTTTTCCTGCACGCCGGAGGACACGAAGCGCACCACCGCTTCGATCAAGGGCGCCCGCGTCACCATCATGGAGCGCCTCGGGCATTTCCCGATGAGCGAAAACCCTGAACAATTCCGGCGCTACATCGCGCCGGTCCTGAACGAAATCGTCAAAGCAACTGTAGCATCCAAGCAGGGAGTACACGCATGAACCGCAAGATCCTATTTGGCCTCGCGCTCGCCGCCGCATTTGGCGCAAGCCAGGCCGGTGCCGAAGAGCTGACTGGCACGTTGAAGAACATCAAGGACACCGGCACGATCACGCTGGGCTATCGGGATTCCTCGATCCCCTTCTCCTATCTCGATGATAACCAGAAGCCGGTCGGCTTCGCGATGGACATATGCTACAAGGTCGTCGACGCGATCAAGAAGCAGCTCAAGCTCACCAAGCTCGACGTCAAGCTCGTTCCGGTGACGTCGGCGACCCGTATTCCGCTGATGGCCAACGGCACCATCGACCTTGAATGCGGCTCGACCACCAACAACGCCGAGCGCGAGAAGCAGGTCTCCTTCAGCAATACCTATTTCCTCACGGCGAGCCGTTACGTCACCAAGAAATCCAACAAGATCAATTCGATCGATGACTTGAAGGGCAAGACGGTGGTCTCGACCGCCGGCACCACCAACATCAAGCAACTCACCGAGGCCAACGCCGCGCGCAAGCTCAACATCAACGTCGTTCCGGCAAAGGACCATGCCGAAGCGTTCCTGATGGTGGAGACCGACCGCGCCGCGGCCTTCGTGATGGACGATGTGCTGCTCGCGAGCCTGATCGCCGGATCGAAGGACCCGAGCCTCTATGTGATCTCCAAGGACGAGTTCTCCAAACCCGAGCCCTACGCCGTCATGCTGCGCAAGGACGACCCGGCCTTCAAGAAGGCGGTCGATGCGGCGACCGCAGCGCTCTACAAGAGCCCCGAGGGCACGAAAATCTACCACAAGTGGTTTCAGGAGAAGATTCCGCCGAAGGGCCTGAACCTCAACACGCCGATGGCGCCTGAGCTGAAGGCGGCGTTTGCCAAGCCGTCGGATTCGCCGGACCCGGCGTCCTACAAGGCGAAGTGAGTCCGCCGGCTGCTCATGCAATGGCCCAGCCATTGCATGAGCTGGCGCGACACCCTGTCTACGGAAGGCGCCCGTGAACTATCATTGGAACTGGCATATCTTCCTCGACCCGAACCCGATGGGCACCGGCACCTATCTGGACATGCTGCTGTCGGGCCTCGTGGTCACCATCAAGACCTCGCTGCTTGCCTGGATCATCGCGCTGATCTCAGGCTCGATCATCGGCGTGATGCGGACGCTGCCGTCGCGAGCCGCATCCTGGATCGGATTCGCTTATGTCGAATTCTTCCGCAACATCCCGCTGCTGGTGCAGATCTTCCTGTGGTTCTTCGTGCTGCCGGAGCTATTGCCGCGCGCCGCCGGCCTATGGCTGAAGCAGTTGCCCGACGCGCCGTTCTGGACGGCCTCGGTCGGCGTCGGGCTCTTCATGTCGGCGCGCGTGGCCGTGCAGTTGCAGGCCGGCATCTCCTCGCTGCCGCGTGGGCAACGGCAGGCCGCCACCGCGCTCGGGCTCACCACGGTGCAGACCTACCGCTATGTGCTGTTGCCGATGGCGTTCCGCATCATCCTGCCGCCGCTGACCTCGGAGTTCCTCAACACCATCAAGAACTCGGCGGTGGCGATCACCATCGGCCTGCTCGAGCTCACCGGCGAAGCGCGCTCGATGGAGGAGTTCTCGTTCCAGGTGTTCGAGGCGTTCACCGCCGCGACGCTGCTTTACCTCCTGCTCAACGTCGTCGTCGTCACCGCCATGCGCCTCATCGAGCGCAGCGTGGCGATCCCCGGCTATATTTCGGGGAAGTGATCCGACATGTTCGCCAACTTCGATTTCGATGTCATTCGCAGGTCGCTGCCTTATCTGTTTTTCGAAGGCATGCGTTTCACGCTGACGCTCACGGCACTGTCGGCGCTCGGCGGCCTCGTCTTCGGCACGCTGATCGCGCTGATGCGGCTTTCAGGCTACAGGATGCTCGGTCGGATCGCCGGGCTCTATGTCGACTTCATCCGCTCGCTGCCGCTGGTGCTCGTGATCTTCTGGTTCTACTTCCTGGTGCCCTATATCGGACAGTGGCTGACCGGCGCGTCCCAACCGATCAAGGTCGGCGCGTTCGCCTCCTCGCTGGTCACCTTCATCATCTTCGAGGCGGCGTATTTTTCCGAGATCATGCGCGCAGGCATCCAGTCGATCTCGCGGGGCCAGCCCGCCGCGGCGCAGGCACTGGGCCTGACCTACGGCCAGACCATGCGCTACGTCGTGCTGCCGCAGGCGTTCCGCAACATGCTGCCGGTGCTGCTCACCCAGACCATCGTGCTGTTCCAGGACACCTCGCTGGTCTACGTGGTGTCGATCCCCGACTTTCTCGGCGCGGCCAGCATCGTGGCGCAGCGCGACGGACGCCTGGTCGAGATGTATCTGTTCGCGGCGCTGGTCTACTTCGTGATCAGCTCCTGCGCTTCGTTCGCCGTGCGGCAATTGCAGTCGCGCATTGCCATCATACGCTAGCGGGAGTTCCATGATCGAGATCAGCCACGTCAGCAAGTGGTACGGCGCGACCTTCCAGGCGCTGAAGGATTGCACCACCTCCGTTGCCAAGGGCGAGGTCGTGGTGGTGTGCGGCCCGTCAGGCTCGGGGAAATCGACGCTGATCAAATGCGTCAATGCGCTCGAGCCGTTTCAGAAGGGGGACATTTCCATCGAGGGCATCAAGGTCAATGATCCCAAGACCAACTTGCCGAAACTGCGCGCGCGCGTCGGCATGGTGTTCCAGCATTTCGAGCTGTTTCCGCATCTGCGCATCATCGACAACCTCTGCCTCGCGCAGGAAAAGGTGCTCGGCCGCTCGCACGATGCGGCGATGGCCAAGGGCAGCAAGCTCCTGGAACGCGTCGGACTCAAGGAGCATGCCAAAAAATATCCGGCGCAATTGTCCGGCGGACAGCAGCAACGCGTGGCGATTGCGCGCGCGCTCGCGATGGACCCGATTGCCATGCTGTTCGACGAGCCGACGTCCGCGCTTGATCCGGAGATGATCAGTGAGGTGCTGGACGTGATGGTCGATCTCGCGCGTGAGGGCATGACCATGATGGTCGTGACGCACGAGATGGGCTTTGCCAGCAAGGTCGCCAACCGCGTCATCTTCATGGATCAGGGTGAGATCGTGGAGGATGCCAACAAGACCGATTTCTTCGCCAAGCCGCGCAGCGACCGCGCGCAAAAATTCCTGTCCAAGATTTTGCCGCACTAGCTCTGTGGTCATTCCGGGGCCATCGCTTCGCGATGTCCCGGAATGACGACGTTGGGGTTTATCGGCCTCGGCGAATGGCTTATATGGTGCGCCCCTATCGCTTCGCGGCTCGCCGACAAGGAGATGACCTTTGGACTCCATTGCTTACGTCAACGGCTCGTTCGTGCCCCTTTCGGAGGCCAAGGTCTCGATCCTCGATCGCGGCTTTCTGTTCGCCGACGGCATTTACGAGGTTTCCGCCGTGCTTGACGGCAAGCTGGTCGACAACGCCTCGCACCTGGCGCGGCTGGAGCGGTCGGTCGGCGAGATTTCGCTGCCGCTGCCCGAAAACATCGACCGTATCATCGAGATCCAGAAGGAACTGGTTGCGCGCAACAAGCTCGAGAACGGCCTCGTCTATCTCGAGGTCACGCGCGGCGCCGACAAGGGGCGCGACTTCGCTTTCCCGAAGGGTGTGAAGCCGACGCTCATCATGTTCACCTCGGTCAAGGACATCGTGAACGCGGAATCCGCCAGGAAGGGTATTGCCGTCATCACGGTGCCCGATATCCGCTGGACGCGGCGCGACATCAAGAGCGTGGCGCTGCTCGCGCAGGTGCTGGGAAAGCAGGCGGCCGCCGAGGCCGGCGCGGGCGAAGCCTGGATGATCGAGGACGGCAAGGTGACCGAGGGCGGCTCGTCGTCGGCGTTCATCCTGACCCAGGACGACGTCATCGTGACGCGTCAGAACGGCAGCGAGATCCTGCCGGGCTGCACCCGCAAGGCCGTGGTGAAGCTCGCCGAAGAACGCCAGCTCCGGGTCGAGGAGCGGGCGTTCTCGGTGGATGAGGCGCTGAAGGCCAAGGAGGCCTTCATCACTAGCGCGTCGCTGTTCGTGCAGCCGGTGGTGAGCATCGACGGCAAGACGGTGGCCGACGGCAAGCCGGGGCCAATGGCCACGCGCCTTCGCGAAATCTATGTCGATTTCGCGAGAGCGACCGCGACCTGATCAGGCCGCGGTTGCGGCGCTGACCTTCACCGGCGGCACGGAGCGGAAGGAGATCGCAAGCCGGTTCCAGGCATTGATGGTGGCGATCAGCATGGTGAGGTTGACGGTCTCGGATTCCGAGAAATGCGCTCGGACTTCGTTGTAGACGTCGTCCGGTGCATGCGTCTCGGAGATCAGCGTCACCGCCTCGGTCCAGGCCAGCGCGGCGCGCTCGCGGTCGGTGTAGACCGGCGACTCGCGCCAGGCGTTGAGCAGGTAAAGCCGCTGCTCGGTCTCGCCGCGCTTGCGGGCGTCCTGGGTGTGCATGTTGATGCAGAAGGCGCAGCCGTTGATCTGCGAGGCACGGGTCTTGACCAGCTCGATCAGCGACTGCTCCAGTCCGGAGGACTGGATCTGGGCCTCCAGCGCGGTCAGGGCCTTGATGGTGTCGGGCGCGGCCTGGAAGAAGTTCATGCGGGGCTTCATAGTCATTCTCCTCTGTGGTTGGGGTCGAAAGTGATTAGTGGGCGCCGCCAGCCTCAAGATGATCGGGCTTCTTGAGCAGAAGCGTCGCGATCAGGGCAACGATCAGCGCCACGCCGAGCAGATAGAAGGTGTCGCTGAAGGCCAGGATGAAGGCCTGTTTCTGGATGATCTTGCCGATCGCGACATAGGCGCGGTGGGTGGCATCGACGCGGTCGATCACGCCATGGTTCATGAAATAATGGGTGAGCTGGTCGAGCCGGGTGCGGGTCGCCTGTTCGAATATCGTGACCTGCTGCGAGAGCACGTTGGAGTGATACTGCTCGCGCTTGGTGAGCAGCGTCTGCAGCGCCGCAATGCCGATGGCGCCGCCGAGATTGCGCATCATGTTGAACAGTCCCGATGCCGTGCCGGCATTCTCGGCCTCGATACCGGCGGTTGCGACCGCCGACAGTGGCGCAAAGCAAAGCGCCTGGCCGATGGCGCGGACCACGTTGGGCCAAAAGAGCTGATCACTGGCGTAGTCGTTGGTCATGGTGATGTTCATGAAGTTGGAAGCGGCGAACAGCGCAAAGCCGATCCCGATCACGAGGCGCGGGTCGATGCGCTGCATCAGGCGCGGCACGAGCGGGATCAGCACGAGCTGCGGCAGGCCGGTCCAGGCCAGCACCATGCCGATCTGCTCGGAATTGTAGCCCTGGATGCGGGACAGATAGACCGGCAGGATGTAGACCGAACCGTACAACGCGACACCGAGCAGGAAGTTCGCGAGCACGCCGAAGCCGAAATTGCGGCGGAACAGGATGCGCAGGTTGAGCAGCGGCTTCTTCGCGGTCAGCTCGATCGCGACGAACAGCGTGAGCCCGATGGCGGCGATCACCGCCAGGCGCACGATGAAAGGCGAGCCGAACCAGTCGTCCTTGTTGCCTTCCTCGAGCACAGTCTGCAGCGCGGCGAGGCCGATCGCCATGGTGATGATGCCCGGCCAATCGCCATCGCGCAGCAGTCCGAGCTGCATCGGTTTCGCCTCAAGCGAGAAATACAGCATCGCGATCATGAGCGCGCCGGGCACGAGGTTGACGTAGAAAATGTATTCCCAGCCGAAATTCTCGGTGAGATAGCCGCCGATGGTCGGGCCGATCGCGGGAGCAAAGGTGGCGGAGATCGCAAACATTGCAAGCCCGATCGGCTGCTTGGCCTTCGGCAGCAGCGTGATGATCAGCGTGAACGCCATCGGGATCAGCACGCCGCCGGTAAAGCCCTGTACGGCGCGCAGCACGATCATCTGCGGCAGGTCGTGCGCCAGTCCGCAGGCCGCAGAGAACACCAGGAACAGGAAGGCGTTGATGAGGAGATAGATGCGGATCGAGAACACCCTGGCGAGCCAGCCGCTCAGCGGGATCACCACGATCTCCGCGATCAGATAGGAGGTCGAGATCCAGCCGCCGTCATCGAAGCCGGCGCCGATCGCGCCCTGGATGTCGGCAAGCGAGGCATTGACGATCTGGATGTTGAGCACGGCCATGAAGGCGCCGAGCGTGGCGCCGATCACCGCGATCCAGGTCTTGGCCGACACTGTCGGGGCGGCGGGTGCAGTAGCCGGCGCGGGTCGATCGGCGGGAGCAGCCGCAGTTTGATCGAGGGTGGCTTCAAGTGTGGTCATGTCCGTCTCCTCTCGATTTCCCGGAGATCATGCATTGATCAGCCGCTTTCGATAATCGGTCAAAAAGCGAAAGCATTATCCAGCAGAACTTGAAAATGCCTGCTGGACCGACTGCGGCCCCGTGCTGCCGTCCGGGTACCCACCCAGCCCCCTGGTGGGAACCGGGTCGCATCGTTTCGCGTCAGCCCGGCTACTGAGCGGTCCAGCCGCCATCGACAGGGATCGCCGTGCCCGTGATCTGGTCTGCCGCAGACGAACAGAGGAAGGCGACGGTGCCGCCTAGCTGCGCCGGCAAGACGAAATCCAGGGATGGTTGCTTCTCGGCCAAAAGCGCCCTGAGGGCCTCCTTTTGGCTGATGCTTCTCTGCGCGGCGATGTCGTTGATCTGCTTCTCGACCAGGGGCGTTCGCACCCAGCCGGGGCAAATGGCGTTGCAGGTCACGCCGCTGCCGGCGGTCTCCAGACCCACCACTTTTGTCAGGCCCACGAGACCATGCTTGGCCGCGACGTAGGCGGCCTTGTGCGTTGAGGCGACGAGGCCGTGGGTTGAGGCGATGTTGATGATGCGTCCCCACCGCTGCTTCTTCATCTGGGGCACAGCCGTCGCGATGCCGTGAAAGGCAGCCGAGAGATTGATCTCGAGGATTGCATTCCACTTGGCGGCAGGGAATTCATCCACCGGCGCGGTGAACTGGATGCCGGCGTTGTTCACCAGGATGTCGAGCCGCCCGAATGTCTCGACCGTCGTGGTGATCAATCCGCGTACCGCGTCGCCCCTTGACATATCGGTGGCATCATAGACGGCGCGCACGCCACGCTCTCGCTCGATCCCGCTGCGGATCGTTTCGATCTCGCCGGCGTCGCCGAGGCCGTTCAACACCAGATCGGCGCCCAGCCTGGCCAGTTCCTCCGCGATGCCCAGCCCAATACCGCTGGTCGATCCGGTGACGATTGCTACCTTGCCCTTCAACATGGGACATTCCTTTCGAGGTTTGGTTCGCAGTGATTCAGCCGCGAGGCTTGCCGCCGCGCGAGGCGACGCGCTTGTTGGACTTTCGCTCGGCGACAACCGCCGACTTGGTATCGACGGTCGGTTCGGCCGACATGCCCGGACGCAGCAGGCCGATCAGATTCTGGTCGTCGAGCACGATCTTCACCGGCACGCGCTGCACGATCTTGGTGAAGTTGCCGGTCGCGTTGTCGGGGGGCAGCAGCGCGAATTCCAGGCCGCTCGCGGGCGACAGGCTGTCGACATGGCCCTTGAGCCGGGTCGAGTGGAAGCTGTCGACGCGAAGCTCCACCGGCTGGCCGCTGCGGACATGGGTGAGCTGGGTCTCCTTGAAATTGGCGACCACATAGACTTGATCGAGCGGCACCACCGCCATCAGCTGCGTTCCGGCCTGCACGTACTGGCCGACGCGAAGCGTGCGCGCGCCAACCGTGCCGTCGACCGGCGCCGTGATCTGCGTGTAGGACAGGCTCAGCGCCGCCTGCTGCTCGACCGCGCGGGCGTGATCGAGCTGCGCGACAGCTTGCGCACGCTGGGTCGAGAGCACTTCGACCTTCTTGTTGGCCGCGATCAATCCCGCCTTGCCCTGCTGCAGCTGTGCCGTCTGTGAGCGCAAAGCCGCATCGGTTTGCTGGGCGCGTTGAATCGTGCCTGCACCCGACTTCATGAGTTCGTCGTAGCGAGCGCGCTCCTGCTGGGCGAACTTCAGATTGGCTTCGGTCGCGTCGACCTCGGCCGCCTGCTGCTCGATCAGCGGCTCCTGCAATTCGATTTGCGCGTTGAGGTTCTTCACGGCGGCTTCGGAGGCCGCAACGTCGGCCTTGGCCTGGTTCAGCGCGGTCTTGAAGTCGCGGTCGTCGATCCGTGCCAGGAGCTGACCAGCCTTCACCGGCTCGTTGTCGGCGACCAGAACTTCGGCGATGTAACCCGAAACCTTTGGCGCGACGATCGTGGAGTCGGCTTTGACATAGGCGTCGTCGGTCGTTTCCAGGTAGCGGCCGGTAGTGAGATAGTAGTGGCCGAACGCGGCGGCTCCGGCGACACCGAGCGCTGCGAGGAACGCCAGCGCCGCTCGCCGGATCGCCTGGCGCGACGGGGTCAGGTTGATCTTCGATTTCTGGTCAGCAGCATAGGACAGGGTCGGCATGGCGTTCTCCGAAGTTTTAGGTGGCGCCGAAGCTCACTCGGGGCGATGGATGTCATGGGTGACGATGCCGACCTCGGGAGCCGGCGGGTCGAGGCGACGGGGTTTGGTCAGCGTGCGGCGGATGTCATCCAGCCCGCTCTGCCAGTGCGCGCGCATCGCGCTCAGGCCGAACTCGTAGTCCTTCGACTGGCCTTCGTAGATCTTGGACTGATAGATCAGGTGGATGATGTTGTGGGAGCGATAGCGGGCCAGGTCCGCGATGGCACGGATTTCCGGATCCTGCCTTGCGCTTTCCGGCAATCTTTCGATTGTCCGCTGCAACGCCCGACGCATCTTCTGCATCCGCAGGGCGTGATCCGTGACGGCGCGCGTGCGGCTCGAATACTGGATGTCCTTCTGCCGGCTGGACACCTCCATCATGTCGTAGGGAACGCGGCCCCTGGCTGACCAGAGATCAATCTGGAACGTCAGCGTGTCGCGTGGCTCGCCGGACAGCACGCGAGAGAGAGGCGTGTTCGAGACTACGCCGCCATCCCAATAGTGCTCGCCATCGATATCGACCGAAGGGAATCCCGGTGGCAGGGCGCCGGACGCCATGAAGTGCTTTGGTCCCAGCCGGCGTTCGGCGGTGTCAAAATAGGTGAGATTGCCGGTGCGGACGTTGACCGCGCCGACGCTGACCCGCACCTCGCCCGAGTTCAGGCGTTCGAAGTCGACGAGTCGCTCCAGCGTCTTGCTCAATGGCGAGGTATCGTAGAAGCTCGTCGCCGCATCACCCGAAAAAGGCGACCAGAGCGGTGACGGGAAGCGTGGCTTGAAGAAGCCGGGTTGCCCCTGGAACAAGGCCCTCATCGCGGCGAATGCGTTGTGCAGCGAGCGCAGGTCGAATGCGAATGGCAAGGCATCGCCCAGCCCTTCGCCGGCAGGCCATCCCACCGGACAGGCGCAGATGCTTTCCCAGAACTCGCGCAGCCGTTCGACGCGCGCGGCCTCGGGCGAGCCGGCGATGATGGCGGCGTTTAGCGCGCCGATCGAAATGCCGGCCAGCCAGTTCGGCCGGATACCGGCCTCGTGCAGGCCCTCATAGACTCCGGCCTGATAGGCGCCGAGCGCTCCGCCGCCCTGCAGCACCAGCGCGACGACGTCGTACGGCAGCGTCCTGGTTTCCCGCAGCACAGGACTTGTCTGCTCGCGCATCACGTTCAACATTGCCAAAACTCCTTGCATTGCTGCTGATCCGATCAGCCTGCATTCGCTTCGATCAAGATTCCGGATCCGGCCTCGCGTCGTCGTGCGGTCCCGGGGCACAAATAGTCGTGCACCACGGTGCCAAGCCCGAGGGTCAGGTCGGCAACGAGGTGCTTGGCGGACAGCACTTGCAGGACCGGCAGCTCGGCGACCGGCGCCAGCGCATGCGAGTACAGGTCGAGCGCAGCCGGCCCGGTCCATGCGCACTTCACGGTGATGCCTTCGAGGTGGAAGCGTACCAGCTCGCAGATGCGCGCCGTGCCGTCGACATGCGGAATGATCTTGAGCAGGAAATTCGGCGCGGCGAGCTTCCTTGCTTCGGCCGCAGCGTCGAGGGCGCGGTGCTTGTAGCCCATGGTGCCGGTCGCGATGCGAACCGAGCCATAGTTCAGGGTGCCGACCAGCGTGTCGATTTCGACGGCGAGCTTCGGTTGCGCCAGCTTCTTCGGAAAGCCCCACAGCTCGCGCCCGCCTGCAATCGGCGGATGATCATTGAGGAACATCTGATGGGTGAAGCCGCCGGCCTGGCCCTGATACGACACCGGGATGACCTGGCCGCTTTCGGTGTAGTCGCCGAAGCCGGTGGAGTCCGGCATGCGGATGAATTCGTAGTTCACCACCGGTTCGGTCACCTCGAGCGGTGCCGGCACGATCCGGCGCAGCGCGTCGGGATCCGTCCGGTACTGGATAATGAAGTACTCGCGGTTGATGAAGCGGTAGGGACCGGGTGGAAAAGCCGGGTTCGTCAGCGGCATCGCGAACGCGGTCGTTCGCACGGTGTCGTGTTTCATCGTCGTGAGCTCCAAATCGGTTGATGGTCAGCGGGCCGCGCCCTGCGCGAGCAGCGCGGCCCGGGGTCGGTTGACTCAGTTACAGCTCAGAGACGTGTTCTGGATCGGCCGACGCGAGTGCGGCGGCGCGCTCTGCGCGCGGCGGATAGATCCAAACGGTGTTGATCTGCTGCTTGGTGCTCTTCGCCTCCGCGCCTACCAAGTCCAGTTTCCGCTCCCAACCGCGCGTGAAGATCGCGCCCGCCTCTCCGAGGTCGAGACAGGTGGCGTATGCCTCCTGGTGGTATGGCTTGGTCGGCACTCCCAGCAGCTCGGCGGCGGCATTGTTGCCGGCAAACGCGCCCATCCGCGTGGCGTGCTGGCACGACATCAGCGCGTAGTTGCCGAGATCATCGCATGCTGCGCGAGCGGCATCGCCGGTGGCGAAGACGCCGGGGACCGATGCCACGCGCAAGTCGCGATCGACAAGAAGTCGGCCCAAATTGTCGCGCTCTGCGGGGATCTGCGCGGTGAGTGGCGCGGCGCGCATGCCAGCCGCCCAGACCACGGTCTCGGCTTCGATGCGTTCGCCGGAAGTCAACGTGACACCGGATTTGTCGAGGGCTGCGACGCCGGTACCGAGCCGGGTTTCCACACCGAGCTTGCGCATGGCTTCTTCAATGACGGGGCGAGGACCCGCGCCCATGTCGGGAGCAATCGCGCCGTTCCGATCGACGATGATGACGCGCGGTTGGGCATCCTTGCCGAGGATCGTGCGAAGTCGCGCGGGCATCTCGGTTGCCGCCTCGATGCCGGTGAACCCGCCACCGGCGACGACGACCGTATCGCGCCCGTTCACCGCCGGCCGGCCAGGCTGTGCAGATGCCGGTCGAGGGCAATCGCATCATCGAGCTGGTCGACGCTGAAGCCATGTTCGGCGAGGCCCGGAATATTCGGTCGGAACAGTCGGCTGCCGGTGGCCACGACCAATCGATCGTAGGAGAGGCGCTGCTTTGCGCCTGTGGCAGCAACGATTTCGACGACATGCGATTGGACGTCGATCGTCTCGGCTCTGCCTTGCGCGTAGACCACATCGATGGCCTCGAGGACATCCGAGAGAGGTGCCGTCAGCGTTTCAGGCTTCGCTTCGTAGAGGCGCGGACGGACCACCAGTGTGGGCTCGGGCGCGATCAGCGCGATCTCGAGCTCCTCGGGCGAAGCGCCCTGGATGTCGCGGAGGCGGGCGGCGGAAAGTGCAGCATACATGCCGGCAAAGCCGGCGCCGATGATGACAAGTCGCATGTGATTGACTCCTGTGGTTTGATTTTCTCGGACGTGCGCGCGTCACCGCCGCCGCTTCCACGGCAAGCTTCTTGCGATCGGCGATGGCGCGAAGAGGTGAAGCGAAATCGTCAGTGCTTAGGGAGCGGAACAGCTCGGCATTGACGGTGCCCGCGGCCGCCAGCCGTGGCGGAAGAAAATCGGCCGGATGGCGTTCGGGCTCCAGTCGGCGTAGGGAAGCTGAGTGCCATCGTTGGTCATGATGGACATCGCCGGATCGGTCCTTTGGACGGACTGCGGTGGAATTTCCACCTCCTCGCCGGTTGCCGAGGTGAAGCGAACGGCGAGTGAAAGTCCGTACACGAGCGCGGTCGCGATCACTCTACTTCGCGGTCTGATCGCAATTTGGCTGACGAAGTTTTTCCAGATCATCGTTTGTCTCCGTCGGTTGAGGTGTGGGCATGGTGATGATCTAGCGGATCGGAGCTGCAGCTGCGCCAGAGCGATTGCGCTACCTGCAGCGCGATTGCTGCTAACGCACGCGTCTGCGCCAATCGCTCGGCGTCTCGCCGGTCAGCTTTTTGAAGGCGGCAGCGAAGGCCGTTTGAGAGGCGTAGCCAAGCTCCGCCGCGACCGACACGATCGATACATCAGTGTCGCGCAGCATGTTCATGGCCTGCTCGAGCCGGTATTGGCGCAGCCAGGCATGAGGTGAAAGTCCTGTGCTTTCCCTGAAGGCACGGCAGAAATGGAAGCGCGACAAGCCCGCGTCCGAAGCGAGCGCAGCAAGCGAAACGTCCGCATCGCTGTCCGACTGCAGGCGTTCGACGGCGCGACGCAGCGCCGTCGGCGACAGGCCACCGATGGCCGGCTGGAACGTCGTCACCGAGCCGGCATGCGCAGCCAGGAGCCGCGTGGCCAGCAGATCGGTCAGCTGATGTCTGAACAGGGTGTCCAGGGCCGCATTGCCTTCCAGGGCATCCGCCGCACTCATCAGCAGTCGGGATGTAACGGCGTCGGGATGCCCCGTTCGTTCCAGGAGATTGCCTGGTCCGGCGCCATCGGCTTCGCTTGCAACGCGCTCGAGTGTCGTCTGCGGAAGATAGAGCTGGACGACGTTGATAAGTCCGGGAATATCCCATCGCGCGCTTGAGCCAGCCGGAATGATCGTCACCACGCCCGAACGCGCCGTTCCTATCGCAACTGATTTTCCACTGCGCCGCTCCAGCCGCTGAACCCCTGTGGGGTAGGTCATGACGACGTGATCGGTCATGGGCTCGACGATGTCGTGCAGAGCTCCGTGTTTCCAATGGGCGATCGTGCCGCTGGACGGGTCTGAAGCCATGCGTAGCGGCGCTGTCTTGAGGACACGCGCCATTTCCACATCGGCAGGACGCGGCTCGCGGATCGGCAAGTCGTCCGAGTGCGCCTCGGGCGCGGCTGGAGGATTCGCATGTAAAGAATCGCGCAAAATGAGCTTGCTCATGGCGGTATGCTCGCTTTTGGGAGGTCGTGCACTCGCGCCGCCGGGCGTGACTTGCGGGCTGGGCGAAGCCGATGCTTCGTATCTGCCCATCGTTAATGCCGGTAAGCGCCGCGAGATTTCGGTGCACGTTCTAGGCGCGTAGACCTACGGGGTCTTTCCCAATGCGGTGGCGTTTTGCCTGATTCTGCTTCGAGCTCCACGGGGGTGAATCTTGTGAGGGGTGGCCTGCGGACTTTTGGTCAGCATGGCTGAACGATGTGTTTCGCGCGGTCGCATGCCGAGCGTTGAAATCACTGTGAAAATCGCCTTGCCACAAGGCTGTCACAATGGCTGCCCACCTCGCTGCGGACCTAGACCACTGCGCGCCGATCCCGGATAATGGCGGCGATCGCGCAGGCGACGCGATGAGCCGCCCGGTCCAACTCTTCAAGATGAGATCAACCGACATGGCACAGGCGGGCAGCTTCGGACAGAGGGTCGGGCAGTACTTGCACCTCAGAGATGCGCCGACCTCGCTGATCACGCGTTCAATGCGCGGCGTCGATCTCGCGGTCACCGAAACGCAGAATGATAACCCCGTGCAGGGTCTTTCCGGCTCGCTGGCCGACGAGGCCTATCTCGTCAGCCTGAAGCTTCACAATTATCCGGACTGCGAGCTCTGGGAGCACGGCAGGTGTGTCACGAAGGCGGATGTCAGGGCCGGTACGACGTGGCTGTACGACCTCAGGCACGATCCGCGCTATGTCATCGACAAGCCGTTCCATTCTCTCCAGTTTTATCTTCCGCGTTCGGCGCTCGATCGCATCGCCGCAGAAACCAGCGCGCCGCGCGTCAGGGACCTCGATTGTCGATTCGGCTTCGGCCATGACGACGATGTCATGCGTCATATCGGTGCGTCGCTGCTACAAGGGCTGCGTCGGCCGGACGAGCCAAACCAGCTTTTCATTGATCACATGATGCTTGCGTTCAGCGCGCACGTTGCGCAGGCCTATGGTGGACTGCAGCGCGTCACCAAATCGGCTCGCGGCGGTCTTGCCCCCTGGCAGGTGAAGCGAGCCTGTGAAAAGCTCGACTCTGATCTGGGCGGGAGACTCTCGTTGCAACAGATCGCGGCTGAATTCGGCCTCTCGGTCAGCCATTTCTCACGCGCATTTCGAGTCTCCACCGGATTGCCGCCGCATCAGTGGCTGCTCCACCAGCGAGTGAAAGCGGCCAAAGAGTTGATGACCGTGCGCGAGCTGCCGCTGGCCGAAATCGCGATATCCGCCGGGTTCGCCAATCAAAGCCACTTTACAAGGGTGTTCTCCGGCTTCATTGGGGTCAGCCCGGGAGTCTGGCGCCGCGAGGCGCTTGGTGGCCCGGAAGGCGGGGCATGACCCTGGTCGGGGCCAGGCGCCGCGTTGGATCAGCGGCGCTTGGCCAGTGAGATTGTGTAGGCGGCGTGGCGCGCCGCAAAGATCTCGTCCGGAGGATGGCCGATTCCGTCTGCGAGATTCGCCGGATCGAAGATCGATGCATCACACGCGTCGTTCGCCTCAAGACCAGTGATCACGATTGTGCCAAGCCGCACCGCTTCCCGATCGTCCTCATCCGGCCATCGGATCGTGACGTCCAGAGTGCGGTCGCCTGGACGGTCGAGCAGCGCTATCACGCTGAAGCGGATATCGCCTGTAGCGATGCGGGTTTCGAGGTCGTCGTATAGGAAGTCTGCAGACTTCGCGTCGGCCTCATCCTCGGTCGGCGCAACGTCTCCACCGACCGGGACGACCTTGAACTTGATGAACCGCGTCTCGCCTCGCGAGTTCGTCGCGGGAAAGGCGTGTACGGCCCAGTAGGTCGTGCCGGCAAAACCGGCAGGCAGTGGATGCGCGGCGATGTAGCTCTCCCGATGCAGCGTTTCGGGATTGGCGGCGGAGAATGCCCTGACCTTCTCCAGATCCGGCTTTCCGTCGGGTCCCGGAATGCGCGCCTCGAGGAAAGCCAGCATCTGATCGAGCGTCCTCGCAAAGTGCATCGGCGCACTCTGCGTGAGGATGTCCGAGCGGTGGCCAACGTCTCCGAGCCTGAAGCTGAAGCCGCGCAGCGCAAGCCTGTCGGTCTCCGCCACGTCGGGATTGCCGCCGCACCCCACCGAGAAGCGCGCGAGCACGCGTGATGGTCTTGTGAAGCTGCGGGATTTCGTAATCTCCTCCGCCCGATCCGACGGGCGATACGTGCCGCGAACGCATCGGCCCTTCGCGAAGCTTGCGCGTACTTTTGGCGGATCGCCGGCGACCGCTCTCAGAGCGTCGACGATTGAGGCAGGCGTGGCTGCGGCTGGGAACTGGATCGTGGGCGTGGACACCGCAACGGTCTAGCGAAGGCGGTGCACCGTTGACCCAGAGCGATTGACGTCGTTGCAGAGCGATTGCTGCTAACCGGCGCCAATCGCTCGCTGCTTTTGCATGGCGCTTTGGCCTAACCTCCGCTCGGGCGGGCCGGATTGGCGGCGAGCTGCTTCTCCGCCTTACGTTCCGCAACGACGGTGGCCTTGGTGTTGATGGTCGGCTCGGCCGACATGCCGGGGCGGAGCAGGCCCTTCAGGCGCTGGTCGTCAAGCACGATCTTCACGGGAACACGCTGCACGATCTTGGTGAAGTTGCCGGTGGCGTTGTCGGGCGGCAGCAGCGCAAATTCGAGCCCGCTCGCCGGCGACAGGCTGTCGACATGGCCCTTCAGCCGCGTGTGGTGGAAACCATCGACATCGAGCTCGACCGGCTGGCCGTTGCGGACATGGGTGAGCTGCGTCTCCTTGAAGTTGGCGACCACATAGACTTGATCGAGCGGCACCACCGCCATGAGCTGCGTGCCGGCCTGCACATACTGGCCGACCCGGAGCGTCCGCGCGCCGACCGTGCCTTCAACTGGCGCGGTGATTTGCGTATAGGACAGGTTCAACGCCGCCTGCTCTTGCACCGCGCGAGCGTGATCGAGCTGCGCAATCGCCTTGGCGCGCTCGGTCGAGAGCACCTCGAGCTTCTTGTTGGCGGCGATCAACCCTGCCTTGCCCTGCTGCAGTTGCGCGGTCTGGGCGCGCAAGGCCGCGTCGGTCTGCTGGGCGCGCTGCACCGTGCCCGAGCCCGACTTCATCAGCTCGTCGTAGCGGGCGCGCTCTTCCTGAGCGAATGTCAGATTGGCCTCGGTCGCGTCAACTTCCGCGGCCTGCTGCTGGATCAGCGGCTCTTGCAACGCGATCTGGGCATCAAGGTTGCGCACGGCGGCTTCGGAGGCTGCGACGTCGGCCTTGGCCTGGTTCAGCGCGGTCTTGAAATCGCGGTCGTCGATGCGGGCGAGCACCTGACCGGCTTTCACGGGCTCGTTGTCGGAAACCAGCACGTCTGCGATGTAGCCGGAAACCCTGGGCGCGATGATCGTGGAGTCCGCCTTCACGTAAGCGTCGTCGGTGGTTACGAGATATCGGCCCGTGGTCAGATAGTAATGGCCGAAATCGGCGGCACTAGCGACGCCAAGCGCCAAGGCTAATGCCAGCGCTGCCCGCTGGATCGCCCGACGGGATGGGGCGAGGCCAATTTTCGTATTCTTTTCAACGGTATATGCAACGCTCGACATGACATCTTCCTCGCTTCCCGACGCGCCCCGCTGGGAGCGCTGTGTCCTGGCTGGAAGATGCGATATCCCGTGCGCTGTGATAATCCGCTAAAAAATGGAAGCATTATCCAGTTGAAGCGGATAATCGGAGGCGCGCATGGACCGGCTGACAAGCCTGACCGCATTCGTCCGGGTGGTCGATACCGGCGGATTTTCTGCCGCCGGCCGCAAGCTCAACTTGTCCACCACCATGGTGAGCAATCACGTTCAGGCGCTGGAGGAGCGGCTTGGCGCGCGCCTGCTCAACCGCACGACACGCAAAGTCAGCCTGACCGAGGTCGGCAAGGTCTATTACGAGCGCTGCACGCAGATCCTCGCCGATATCGAGCAGGCCGACGACATCGCGGGCGCATTGCAGTCGACGCCGCGCGGGACGCTGCGCATCTACACCAACACCCATCTGGTGCAGTTCCTGTCGCCGGCGGTCACCGAATTCCTGGCCGCCTATCCCGATGTGAAGGTCGATCTCGTCATCGGTGAACGCAATATCGACATGATCGACGAGAATTTCGACGTCGCGATCCGGATGGTCCCGCCGCCGGATTCAAGTCTGATCGTGCGCAGCCTTGCCACCTGGCGACACGTGCTGTGCTGCTCGCACGGTTACATCGAAAAACACGGCAAGCCCGAGCAACTCGCCGATCTCTCGGCACGCAATTGCATCCGCCACAGCAGTTATCCTCATGGCGAAGAATGGCGCTTCATCGACCGCAAGGGCGCTTCGGCGGCGGTGCGGGTCGCCGGGAACCTGACCTCCAACAGCGGCGAAACGCTGCGCCGGGCCACACTCGCGGGCGTCGGCATCTGGCTTGCGGCCGGATTTCTGGTCCGCGACGACCTTGAATCAGGCGAGTTGGTCCGGCTCCTGCCTGAATACCGCCCGGTCGAATTTTCGATGAATGCGGTCTATCCGCACCGTCACCATCTCTCGGCCAAGGTCCGGACCTTCATCGACCTCTTGGCGCGCCATTCCGCGGAGCAGCAGAAGCTGATCAATCCGTATGCGTGAGGGCTTCGCAGCCGTCTGGATCGGCATTCGGCAATGCAATATGGTCGCGGCGCAGATGGCTGCATTCGAGACATGATCGAAGGGCGCCGATGCTGCAGCAGACAGGCAAGAGCGAACAGGCTGTGACGGTGCCGACCAGGATCATCGCGCTCGACCGTGCGCGAAGCTTCATCACGCTGTTGGTGCTGCTGCACCATTCGGTGGTGAACTACACCTATTTCGGCAGTGGTGACAAGGCACGCTGGCTCGGCTTCGACCTGATCGTGCTGTTCAACGACAGTTTCTTCATGGCCTGCATGTTCCTGATCTCGGGCCTGTTCGTGCATCAGAGCCTGATGCGACGAGGAACCGCGGATTACGTTGCCAACCGCGCCTGGCGGCTAGGCGTGCCCTATCTGCTCTCGATCTTCGTCCTGATGCCGCTTGCCTACTATCCAACCTTCCTGCGCTATCATCTGCCCGGCACCACGGATTTCAATTTTTTTCATTTCTTGTGGCGCGTGTTCACCATCGGGCCCTGGCCTTCGGGACCGTCGTGGTTCATCTGGGTGCTTTTGGCCTTCGACATCGTTGCGGCGCTGCTGTGGGCGGCGCTACCGGAAGCGATCAAGGGTCTGGGCAGGTTGATCTACGCGCTGCGCTATCGGCCGGGTTTTGCTTTCCTGGCGTTCCTGACCTTCTCGACCATCGTCTATCTGCCGTCGCGGATCTGGATCGGCGACGCCGCCTGGTTCGAGCCGCGCGGTTATCCCTTGCCAATCCAGACCAGCCGCATCTTTCTCTATTCCGGCTATTTCCTGGTCGGCGTCGGCATCGGCGCCATGGATCTGAGGTCGGGCGTCTTTGCCGAGAATGGCGAGCTCGCGGCGCGCTGGAAGATCTGGCTCGCGGTCGCTCTGATGTTTTACTGCGGGATATTGGCGCTCGTTTACATCAAGCACAATTTCTTGCCGGATCCCAATTCGCAGCCGCCGTGGTTCCGCGCCGCCTATGGGCTGGCTTTCGCGCTGTTCAGCGGCGCGATGGCGTTCGCCGAGCCGGGCTTCTTCCTGCGTTATGCGAAAGCGCCTTTGCGCCTGCTCGATGCCATGCGGCCATCGGCCTACGGCATCTTCCTGATCCACTATATTTTCATTATCTGGCTGCAATATGCGGTCTACGACCCGCCGCTCTCGCCTTTCCTCAAATTCGCGATCGTGTTCACCGGCACGCTCGCCGGAAGCTGGGCGACCGTGATCGGGTTGCGGAAGATTCCCTTTGTCGCGCGGATGATTTGATGGCTGACGATCCAGGGCGGCGGCATCAAGACCGACCAGGCTCACGTGCCTGCGGGCGGCAGGTTCCCTCAGGAAAAATTCTTCGCTAGACTGCCGCGCCATGTATCTTGCCGCCTCCGAAAGCCGGGTACTGGCGCGCATCTTCGGGCTATTGTCCGAAGATCTGGGCGAACACGACGTGCGTGAGGCCGTCGGCCACCATCTGCTCGAATTGTTGCAGGCCGACTATTACGCCTCCTACGTCTGGCAGGATGCGGCCCGGCGGTTCGACCAGGCGGTGTTTCTCAACATGGACCCGAAGAACCTCGCGAACTACGAGCGCTACTATCAGTATCACGATCCCATCACGTTCAAGCTGCAGGCTCGTCGCGAGCCGACCCTGGTCACCCAGGTGATCCCCCAGCGCGATCTGATGCGAACCGAGTTCTTCAACGATTTCCTCGCCCGCGATGGCTTGCGTTGGGGCGTCAACGCCTATTCCTACGTCGGCGACCGCAACATCGGCGATGTCAGGATCTGGCGCGGCCGCCGTCGCGACAATTTCGATGCGCATACGCTCGAGCTGTTGCGATTGATCGAGCCGGCCTTCACCGGGGCGCTACTCAGGGCGCGGGGAGGGGCGGCGGCGCTGAATGAGGCCCGGCAGCCCGCGCCGCTGCTCAAGCTATCGGTGCGGGAACTTGAGATCGCGCGGATGATTGCCGACGATCTCAGCGACAAGGAGATTGCCTACCGGCTCGGCGTCGAGATCTCGACCGTTCGCACCTATCTTGGCCGCATCTTCGACAAGCTCGGCGTCCGCCGCCGCAGCGGCGTCGCGAGCCTGCTCTCAAGACATCGCTAGCTCTCAATGCGCCGACGGCGCCGGCAGGCGCCCGAACAGCTTGTCGAACGCCATGCCGATTGCGAGCAGCTTGCGGTCGCTTCCGGCAGGACCGTCGAGCTCGAGGCCAACGGGCAGCCTGCTCGATGCGCCAAGCGCCACGGGAAACTGGATGCCGGGAACGCCGGCGTTGCTGCCCGGATCGGTGTTCTGGATGAACAGCACGAAATTCGCGAGGCTGCTCGAATCCGAATTTGAGGCGATCGCCACCTTCGGCGTGGTCGGAAACGCAATGGCGTCCAATTTGTTTTTCGCAAAGGTGTCGCGGTAGAGCGCCTGCAGCGCCGGACGTGCCGTTTTGATCGCGGCGTCATAGGCTGGCTTGGCATCCGTGACCGTATTGTTCGGCCCGGGAAGCTTTCTCGGGATGACGAGGCCATCATAGGTGCCCTTCACGTCGGGGCTCGAGATTTGCTTTGCCAACTCCTCGATAGTGACGCCGGTGCCGGTGTGCTTGAGATAGGCGACCATGTCGTCATAGGCCTCATAGAGCGCGACCGGGAATCCGACCTGGCTGTTGAGCTCGCCGAGCTTCGGCATGTCGATATCGACCACAATGACGCCGGCGGCTTTGAGCTTGTCGAGGCTCGCGTGGAAGGCAGCCTCGGTATCGCCATCGAGATTGGCGAGCATGGTCTTCTCGACGCCGATGTGCAGGCGCTTCAGGCTGGCGGGTTCGATCGCGGCGCCGCCGGCAATGACGCGGTCGAGGAGGGCGACGTCGGCCATGGTGGACGCCATGGGCCCCGCAGTATCGCGGGTATGGGAGATCGGCGCGATGCCGCTTTGCGGATAGCGCCCGACAGTCGGACGCAGCGACGCGCAGCCGTTCAGCGCGCAAGGGATGCGTACCGAGCCGCCGGTGTCGGTGCCAAGGCCAGCGGTGACGATGCGCGCGCCGATCGCGGCGGCAGTGCCGGAGGAGGAGCCGCCAGCGATCTTCGTCATGTCATAGGCGTTACGGACGCCGGGCTCGGAGCCGGTCTTGAAGGCTGTGTTGTAACCGGAAATGCCGAAGGCAAGCTCATGCATGTTGGTCTTTCCGATGATGATGGCGCCGGCTTCGCGCAGCTTCGCCGCGACCGGCGCGTCCTTTTTCGGCATGTATCCCTTCAGCGCCGGCGTGCCGGCGGAAGCGGGGAGCCCGGCAACCTCGATATTGTCCTTGATGACGATGGGAACGCCACCGAGCGGCTTGCAGGCGCGTTTCCTCTTGCGGCCGGCGTCGAAGGCGGCGGCGGCCTTCATCGCACCGGCGTCATCCAGGGTAATGAAGGCATTGAGGTCGCTTCTCGCTTTGGCGCGCGCGATCGCCGCTTTGACCAGCGCCGTGCTGGTGATCCTGCCGGCGCAGATATCCGCGGCCGCCTCTCGCGCGGTCAATGTATCGAGGTCGGGGGCCGATGCGGCGCGAGACGTGGTTGAAGCAGTCCAGGCGGCAAGGCCTGCGACGGTGAGCATGAATGCACGATTGCGACGGCGCATGACACTCTCCTGATCCGACGAGGTGAAGGCGGGATGCCGGCCAAATCCTAGCAGCAGGCGAGTTCCATGCCTGTCCTCATTTCTGAGGACGGGCGCCGCGGGGAAGCCGCTACTGCTGGATCTTGATATTGGCGGATTTGGCGACCGCGCCCCAGCGCGCGATGTCGGACTTAAGGATTTGGGCGAACTCGTCGCTCGACGTGCCGACGGCGTCGACGCCGATGGCCTTCAGCCGCGCGGCGACATCGGGCCTCCTGGCGACCTTCATGAATTCGCTCTCCAGCTTTTTCACGACGCCAGCCGGCGTGGCCTTGGGGGCGAACACGCCGGTCCAGATGATGGCATCGACGTCGGCGCCGGCCTCCTTCATGGTCGGCAGATCGGGAAAATCCGCTACTCGCTTCGGTGCCGTGATAGCGAGGGCGCGAACCTTGCCGGCTTTCACCTGCGGCGACACCGGACCGGAATCGGCGATAGTCGTGGTCACCTGGCCGGATATCACAGCCAGCACCATCTCGTTGGCACTCTTGTAGGGGATCGCCAGCATCGGCGCGCCGGTCTTCTGCTTGAACAGCTCGGTGACGAGCTGGAAGGTGGCCGATGCGCTCGAATAGTTCGTCTTGTCAGGATTGGCTTTGGCAAAGGTCACGAAGTCGGCGACCGATTTGATCGACGACGATGCGTTGACGACCATGATCAGTGGAAACGAGGCAAGCTCGGAGATCGCGACGAAGTCGCGGACGGAGTCGTAAGGCAGCTTGGCGTAGACCGCCTGGTTGATCGCCATGCCGGTGGCGCCGATGAGCAGCGTGTAGCCGTCGGGGGTCGCTTTTGCGACATACCCGGTAGCGACAATCGCGCCGGCGCCGGGCCTGTTCTCGACGATCACGGGCTGGCCGAGGTCTTCGGAGAGCTTTTGCCCATAGATGCGCGCGATCACGTCGTTGCCGCCGCCGGCGGCAAAGCCGACGATGAGGTGGATCGGCCGGCTCGGATAGTTGGACGCATTGTCCTCCGCAAGCGCGGGGCTGGCGGTGAACGCAAGCAAGCAGGCGCCGATCAGTCCAACTTGCCGAAACATCGTCATCTCCTAGAGCCTCGTGACGTGAACATGCAGCACGGCGGCCTTGCCGTCGTCGAGCGCGGCAAGGCAGCGGTCGATCGCGGCAGCCAGTTCGTCCGGCTCGCGCACGCATTCGCCGTATGCGCCGAACGCTTTGGCCACGTCGGAAAAATCCCGCCGCTCGCCCTGGCGTCCCGACACCAGCCGCGACTGGAAGTGGTCGGTCTCCGCGGCGATGCCTTTCGGATAGACGCGCTGGGTCGCCGATTTCACCGCTTGCCAGCCGCCATTGTCGATGACGAGGGTGAAGATCGGGATGTCGTATTGCTGCGCCACCGCGTAGACGCTGTCGGGTGAGGAGAAATGAAAGCCGCCGTCGCCGATCACCTGCACGATGCGACGTTTTGGTCGCGCGAGCTTGAGCCCCAACGCCATGCCGCCGGAGAATCCGAGCCCGCCGCCGGCGAGCCCGACATAGCTCTGCGGTTTCGTGCGCTTCAGATGATCCTGCAGAATGGGGCCGTTGCGAATCGCCTCGTTCAGCACGACGTCGTCTTGCGATAGCTTCTCGCTCAAAGTCGCGAACACGAAGGCCGGATTGAGCGCGCCGGAGATGCCCTTGCTGGCGCTCGCGGCCGCGCGTCGCTTCGCGGCCGCTTCCCGCGCCGCGCTCCAGCTTGCGATCCGTGCGGCGACACGCTTCCGATAACCGTCGTCGGCGCGCGCCTCGACCGCGTCGAGCACCTGCTGAAGGATGATCGCGCTGTCGCCCTGGATGCGCATGTCCGTGGCAAATCCCCACATCGGGAAATCCGATTTCAAGGGATCGAGGTCGATCTGGATCCACTTCATCTCGCGCGCCCGCCTGGAATGCGGCACGAACGGCACGTCGGTATCGAGCAACAGGCCGAGATCGGCTTCTTCCAATAGCGGCAGCGGATCGATGCCGGCGTAGCAGGGCGAGTCCTGAGGGATGTTGAAATCGATCGCGCTGAATTCGGCAACGCGGATGCCGCATGCGCGCGCCAGGCGATCGAGTATTGCGACCGCTTGCGGCTTGCGACCGAGATAGCCGGCGCACGCCACAGGGTTCTCCGCGGCCATCAAGGCTTGCGCAATTGCTTCCGCCCGCGCCGGCTCGATGCCGCCTGAGCGCACGCTGCCGTAGCGCGCCGGCGGATAGGCCGGCATCTCGGCCTCGTCCCATTCCTCGGCGAGCGTCTCGCGCGGCAGCATCATGTAGACCGGCCCCGGCGGATCGCTATGGGCAAAGGCGCTGGCGCGCGCCAGCGCCTCCTTCACGACGACGCCGGAGGGGAGCGAATATTCCCATCTCACATAGGGCCGCACGATGCTCGCGATATCGAAGGGGTCCTGCACGAAATGCACATAGGTATCGCGCGAGCCCCTCAATTCGCCATGCAGCGTGTGCGGGGCGCGCCCGGCGAACAGCATCACGGGCAGGCGATAGCGAAACAGGTTCTGGATCGCCATGCAGGCATTGGCCGTGCCGGCGTCGACATGCACCAGCACCGCCTGGCTCCTGCCGGTCGCGAGCGCGTAGCCGCCGGCCATGTGCACCGCGACGACCTCATGCGGGCACAGGATGACTTCCGGGTACTTGCGGCCTTCCTTGTCCCAGCGCGCGATCTCCTCAATGATGGAGACGTGGTCGGTGCCGAGATTGGCGAAGATATAATCGACGCCGAGATCGACGAGACCCTCGAGAAAATAGTGCGCGGCGGAATGGCGGCTCATCGCTTTTCCGCAACGAACCTGTTGCGCAAGGTGCCGATGCCGGTGATCTCGATCTCGACGACATCGCCGGCTTTCAGGTCCGGCGATGCGCCGTCGGTGCCCATCCAGATCACATCGCCCGGCCATAGCGTGAAATATTTCGTCAGCTCGACGATGAAGGGAACGATGCCGAAGATCATCTCGTTGGTGTGGAAGCGGCCGGTTTCCCTGCCGTTGACCTTGATGATGGTCTCGGCCTTGTCGAGATCGACGTCGGTCTCGATCCATGGGCCCATCGGCTTGAAGGTGTCGGCGTTCTTGGCGCGCCACAACCCGCGGTCGGCCTTCTGCCAGGTGCGCTCGGACACGTCGTTGCCGATGGTATAGCCGAGCACGCAGCTCGTCGCGTCCTTCTCGGTGAGATGCTTTGCCTTCTTGCCGATGACGACCACGAGCTCGCCTTCATAGTGAATCTTCTCGGTGGCGTTCGCGGGGATCACCACGTCCTCGTCATGGGCGATCAGCGCGTTCTGCGCGCGATAGCCGATCTCCGGCCGATCAGGCACGTTCGGAACGGTGCCGGCCTTGTCGGCGGCTTCCTTGAGGTGCTTGAGATAATTCAGCCCGACGCAATAGAAGGTGCGCGGTATCACCGGCAGCTCGATCTTGACGTCCTTGAGCGCAAAGCTCTGCGAGGTGCGCTTGTGCGCGCCAAAGGGATCGCCGCTGACGGCCGTGACCTTGTCACCCTCGACAATGCCCCACGAGGTCTGCCCCGCGGCAGTGAATTTCAGCCAACGCATATTTGCCTTTCCCCTATTCCGCCGCGGCGCGCGGCTGTGTCTTCCAGGCGCCGGCCGCCGGGCGCTTCAGCCCCAAATTCTCGCGCAACGTGGTGCCGGCATAATCCTTGTGGAACAGGCCGCGGCGCTGCAATTCCGGCACGATATGGTTGACGAAATCGGCGTAGGAGCCGGGCACGTAAGTCGCGGCGACGACAAAGCCGTCGCAGCCGCGCCCGACGAACATCTCCTCGAGCTTGTCGGCAATCTCCTTCGGTCCGCCGACAATCGCGTCCTGGACCTGGCCGCGGCCGGAGAAGGTGATGAAGTCGCGCGTCGACGGGTTGGTCTTGCCCGAGGTGCGCAGCACGCCATCGCGGATGCCGAGCATGCCCTGCATGCCCTGCAATTCCTCCGTGGTGAGCGGCTCGTCGATGCCCTTGGCGCCGAAATCGAAGTTGAGCCCTTCGGCGAGCAGCGACAGCGCGTCGATCTCAAGCGGCAGCGTCTGGATCAGCGCCATCCTGTCTTCGGCTTCTGCCTTGGTCGCGCCGCAGACCGGCGTCACCAGGTTGCAGAGGAACATCTGATCGGGGTCGCGGCCGGCCTTGGCGGCTTCGTTACGGATCCCGTCATACCCCTGCTTGGCATTGGCGAGGTTGCGCGCCGCCGTGAAGATCACCTCGCCCCATCGCCCGGCAAAGCGCTGGCCGCGGCCGCTGGCGCCGGCCTGGATCACCACGGGATGGCCCTGCGGCGAGCGCGGCACCGTGAACGGCCCGCGCGACTTGAAAAACGAGCCCTTGTGGTCGAGTCGCTTCACCTTGGTCGGATCGGCAAAGCGCCCGCTCTTCTTGTCGATGATCAGCGAGCCATCTTCCCAGGAATCCCAGTGGCCGAGCACGACTTCCATGAACTCGTCGGCGCGGTCGTAGCGCAGATCATGCTCGAGATGCTCGTCCTTGCCCATGTTCTGGGCTTCGCCGTCGTTAACGGAGGTGACCACGTTCCAGGCGGCGCGGCCATTGGTCATGAGGTCAAGCGTGGCAAAGCGGCGGGCGACATCGAACGGCTCGAAATAGGTGGTGGAGCAGGTCGAGGCGAGCCCGAGCTTGCTCGTGACCATGCCCATCGTGGTCAGCACGATGATCGGGTCCATCTTCACGCAGCGAATGCCGTATTCGACGGTGTGGGCGTGGTCGCTGCCGTAGCGGTCGGGCATCGCAAGGCGATCGTCGAAGAACGCCATGTGGAATTTGCCGGCTTCAAGGATCCGCGCAATCTCCTGATAGTAGTCGGCCGACATGGAATCGTCGCGCGATTCCGGATGGCGCCAGGAGCTCGGCAGGTTGGTGCAATTCTGCGCCTGCAGGAAGCCGACCAATGCCATTTGCCGTGTCATGCTGCTCTCCCTGTCACGCAAGATCGAGTTCGCCGGCGACTCTGTACTCGCCTGCCAGCGCGCGCAGTTTCTCCCACGTCGCGTCCTCGATCTCGATACCGTTCTTGCGGCGCTCCTGCTCGCGCAGATATTCGACCTCGCCGGGATAGAACACCCCTCTTGAGCCTTCCGACGGCGGCGTCGATTTCAGATAGCGCGCGAAGTCCGCGACTTCCTTCTTGAAGTCCTTGAGCGGCCGGAACGCGGCAACGTTGAAAACCGCCATGAAGGTGCCGTCATTGTGTCGGCCGGTTGGCTCGACGCCGAAGCCCAAGCCGGTGAGCAGGCCGCACAAGACCTCGACCATCGCGGCCAGCCCGCTGCCCTTGTAGCCTTCGGTGCCGCCGAGCGGCAGCAGCGCGCCGCCCTTGCGGTATTGCGTGGGATCGGTGGTGTGCCGTCCTTCGGCGTCGATGATCCAGCCGCGCGGGATCTCCTCCTTGCGCGCAACCGCAAGCGCAATCTTGCCGGCCGCGACCGCCGAGGTTGCCATGTCGAGATAGAAGGGCGCTTCGAGGTCAGAGGGAACGGCAATCGAGATCGGGTTGGTGCCGAGCCGCGCCTCGCGGCCACCGAAGGGCGCGACATGTTTCGGCGAGCGACCGGAATCGGCGGTGGCGATCCCGATCATGCCCTCACGCATCGCCATCATCGGATAATGCGCCAGGCGTCCGACATGGCTTTGCCGGAACACCGTGCAAGCCGCGACATTGGCGGTCTTTGCCTTGTTGATCGTCAGCTCCATCGCCTTGGCATTGATATAAAAGCCAAAACCCCAATGGCCGTCGATCACAGTCGTGGTCGGCGACTCCTGCACGATGGTCCATTTCGCGCCAGGCACGATATGGCCGGCCTTGACCCGGTCGATATAGGTCGGGATCGCGATGATCCCGTGGGAATCGTGGCCGGCGAGGTTGGCGTTGACGCAGCCAGTCGCGACCGCTTTTGCCTCTTCCTCCGATGCGCCGGCGGCTTTCAGGAGCGCCGCGCCGATGCGCGTGAGACGGTCGGCCTGGACGATCGGCATGGGGTTCCTCTGGGAGCCCGCGTGGAAAGCGGGTCTTGCTTGTTGTCGTGGTGCGCTATCGTCTCAAACGGGTGGCTTCAGAGCAAGGCCAGAATGGTCCTGCCTCCATGCCGTAAGCGCTTGTCAGGGCGCACGGATTCCATCGCGCGGAATGGGTCGCAAAAACTGTCGGGGAAGCAAACTGTCAACCTTGACGCCCCCTTATCGGGACCTTGGCGAAGGGGATTTTGGCCTGACATTTACTTTGAATCGCAGTTTACGGCCGCTTCTAACGTCCATTTAGGCCTCTCGCCCGCATAGATTTCGCGGGAACGGCGCGTATTGCCACCGGGAGCCCACGACTTTGCAGGCCGAACTCGCACGGACGTTAGCTGCGCTCAGCGCAACCAACGAGGCGATTTTGTACTCGAAATCGCCGGAGGAACTGTATCGCAAGGTCTGCGAGGTCGCGTTCTCCAGTGGCGACTTCCTGGCGACCGCCGTTTTCCTGCACGAGGATGGCACCGACTTCCTGCGCCTGGCCGCCGGCTTCGGCGAAGACATCGCACGGCTTTCCAGCATCGATATCTCGGTCGTGGAAGGGACGCCGGAAGGCTCCGGCGTCTGCGGTCTGGCCTTTCGCACGAGCGACGTGATCGTCAGCAACGACTTCCTCAATGATCGGCGCTCGCTGGCCTGGCGTCGTGGTCTCGAGAAGGGCCACGTGGGCGCCGCCGCCGCGGTGCCGCTCGCTTGCGCGGGCCGCAGCGTCGGGGTGCTCCTGGTCACGCGGCGGGAGGCGGGTTCGCTTACCGACGACACCGTCTCAATGCTCAAGCGCATGTCGGCGAACATCTCCTTTGCGCTCGACAACTTCGCACACGAGGCCGCGCGTAAGGAAGGCGAGCGCGCTGTGCGCCGGCTGAACCGGATGTTCGGCGCCATCAGCGCCACCAACGAAGCGATCCTGCGCGCCAAGACCGAGCTCGATCTCTATCAGCGGGTCTGCGACGCCGCCGTGCACAGCGGCAAGTCGTTGGCGACCGTGGTGTTCCTCGCCGAGCCGGACTCGATCTGGCTGAAGCCGGTGGCCGGGACCGGCGAAAGCGTCGATCTGATCACGCGGGCGCGTTTCTCGATCGATGCCGACAACGCCTATGGGACCGGTGTCTGCGGACAGGCGTTCCGCACGCAGAAGCCGTGCATCAACAACGACATCCTCAACTCCGATCAGGGCAAGCCCTGGCGGACGGCCGGCATCGAGACCGGCGTCGTGGCCTGCGTCGCCGTCCCCCTGGTCAAGTCGGGCAAGAGTGTCGGCGTGTTGATGTTCTTTGTCGGAAAGTCGTGGGCGGCGGACAAGGAGATCGTCGCGGTGCTGGCGCGGATTGCGGAAAACGTCTCCTTCGCGCTTGATAATTTCGAACGCGCGGCCGAGAAGGCGAGGGCCGACGAGCAGAAGGAGCGCCTGTCGCGCATGTTTGCGGCGCTCTCGGCCACCAATGAAGCGATCATGCGCGCCAAATCGCGTGCCGAGCTGTTCGACCTGGTGTGCGATTCCGTCTCACGCGGAGCCAAGTTCACGTCCACCACCATCGCGTTAGCGAGGTCCGGCAGCGACGACCTCGAGATCGTGGCGGCCGCCGGTCCCGCGGCGGAAAACAGCCGCCTTGTCAAGCTATCGTCCAACCCTGCGATACCGGAGGGCCGCGGCCTCAGCGGGACCGCCTTCCGCACCCGCCAGGCCTGCGTCAGCAACGACTATTTGAGCGATCCGCGCGGCATCGCATTCCATCCCGTGGTGCGCGCCGATGGTGCAAGATCGGGCGCGGCGTTCCCGCTTGTGGTGCGGGGCGAAATCGTCGGCATCTTCCTGTTTCTTTCCGCCGAGACCGGCACGTTCACGACCGAATTCGTCGAGGTGCTGCAGCGGCTGGCGGACAATGTGTCGTTCGCGCTCGAAAATTTCGCCCGCGCCGACGAAAAGCACAAGGCGGACGAGCGCATCGAATATCTCGCCTCGCACGACAGCCTGACCGATCTGCCGAACCGCGAGATGTTCGGCGGATTGCTCCGGCACTCGATCGAGACGGCGCGCCGCGGCGCGCGGCGCTTGCGCTGCTCTTCATCGATCTCGACCGCTTCAAGGTTATCAACGATTCGCTGGGCCACGATGCCGGCGACGTGCTGCTGGTGCAGGTGGCGGCCCGCCTGCGTGCCCGCCTGCGGGCAAGCGACGTGGTGGCGCGGCTCGGCGGCGACGAGTTCGTGGTCGTCCTCGAGGACGCCAACGAGCGCGACGATGTCGAGCGCATTGCCGCCCATCTGCTCGCCGTGCTCGGCGAGCCGATGATGTTGAGCGGTCACGAGTGCCTGACCACGGCCTCGATCGGCATCGCAATGTATCCCGACCATGGCGAGGACGCGGCAACGTTGACGAAGAATGCCGACATGGCGATGTATCTCGCCAAGGAAGAGGGCAAGAACGGCTTCCGTTTCTTCAATGGGGAGATCAAGGCCCAATCGATCGACCGGCTCAGACTCGAGGCCGAGCTGCGCCGCGCGCTCGATCGCGGTCAGTTCTCGCTGCACTATCAGCCGAAGGTGGACATGGCGAGCCGGCAGATCACCGGGGTCGAGGCGCTGTTGCGCTGGACCCATCCCGAGCTCGGCCTGGTGCCGCCCGCGCAATTCATTCCACTGGCGGAGGAGATCGGGCTGATCGTTCCGATCGGTCGCTGGGTCTTGCGCGAGGCCTGCGCGCAGAACACGGTTTGGCAGCGGCTCGGCCTGCTGCCGGTCTCGATGGCGGTCAACCTGTCGCCGCGGCAATTCGCCGATGAGCATCTTGTGAATGACATCGACCTGGCGCTGGCGGAAAGCGAGATGTCGCCGGTGCTGCTGCAGCTCGAGGTGACCGAAAGCATGGTGATGCGCAACGTCGCACGCGCCGTGCGCGTGCTGGATGCGATCCAGAGCCGCGGCATCCGCTTGGCAATCGACGATTTCGGCACAGGCTATTCGTCGATGTCGCTGATGAAGCAGTTCCCGATCGATACCATCAAGATCGACCGCTCCTTCGTGCGCGACCTGCCGCATGATTCCGAGGACCGGGCCATCGCGCAGGCGATCATCAGCATGGGCAAGGCGCTCGGCATGACACTGGTCGCCGAGGGCGTCGAAACCCTCGACCAGGAGGCGTTCCTGCGCGCGCAGGGCTGCGACGAGATGCAGGGCTATCTGTTCAGCAAGCCGCTTCCGGCAAAGGAGCTGGCGTATCTGCTCAGGGCCTGGCCCGCGCTATCGTCGCCGCCGCTGCAGCCGGAAGCAGAGGACGATGCGGTGGATGTTCTGGTGCAGGCCCGAAGCCGGCTCGGCTGAGCCGCTGCTCCTCTTCGACTACCTCACGCCGTCTTCAGCGGGTGAGCCCTCTGGTGCCAGGCCCAGGCGGTTCGGATGATCGTCGCAAGGTCCGAATGTCGTGGTGAGAATTGCAGCACTACGCGCGCGGCAGTGGGATCGGCGACGAGATAGGCAGGGTCGCCGGCCCGTCGCGGCATGATCACGTGCGGCACCTGGCGGCCCGTTTCGGCCTCGATCGCCGCCAGAATCTCGCGCACCGAAAAGCCGGTGCCGGTGCCGAGGTTGAAGGCGCCACCCTCATGCCCCTGCATCAGGAGTTCCAGTGCCGCGACGTGGGCCATGGCAAGATCGGTGACGTGGACATAGTCGCGGATCGCAGTGCCGTCGGGCGTATCGTAATCGGTCCCGAACACTGCAAAATCCCTGATGTACCCCTGCATCGCCATCATCGCGCGCGGAATGAGGTGGGTCTCGTTGTCGCGCAATTCGCCGATGTCGTCGGTTTCATCCGCACCGCTGGCGTTGAAATAGCGCAGGCAGAACGCGCCTAAGCCGTAGGCGGTTCGATAATCGGCGAGGATCCGCTCGATCATCCATTTCGTCGCGCCATAGGTGTTGATCGGCGCGCATGGATGGCTTTCAGGCAACGCCTTGCTGTCGGCATGGCCGTAGACTGCGCCGGTGGACGAGAATACGAGACGGTGACAGCCTGCTTCGCGCATCGCGCCAAGCAGCGACAGCGTGCCGTTCACGTTGTTGACATAATATTTCTGCGGATCGGCCATGGACTCGCCGACCAGGCTTGCGGCAGCAAAGTGCATGACGGCGGCGATGTCATGCCGGGCGAAGACGCGCCTGAGCGCTGCGCCATCGAGAAGATCGCCGATCACCAGCGGCGCGCGCACGAAATGGCGGTGACCGGTGGAGAGATTGTCGAATACGACCACGTGGTAGCCGGCTGCATCAAGCGCGCGGCAGGCATGCGCGCCGATATAGCCCGCACCGCCCGTGACCAGAATGACGGGACGATCGCTCATGTCACCCTAGCGGCGCGTGCGATCCGTGTCGGACGGCCGGCTCCTGTTGAACAGGAGATAGAGTGCGAGCGGATTGGTGGTGAAATAACGCCAGAACAGCCGGCGCGGTTCGAGCCAGATGCGCCAGGCCCATTCCAGCCCGATCGTTTGCATCCATTGCGGCGCGCGCGCGCGGCTACCCGACAGGAAGTTGAACAACCCGCCCGAGGTCTTGATGATGCCGACGTTGGCAAGCCGCGGCGTGAATTCCTCGACAAACGCCTGCTCATAGGGAACGCCGAGCGCCACCCAGAGATAGTCGGGCGCCAGCGCATTGATCTCGTCGACCTTGGCCCGCAGCGCTTCACCCCTGAGATAGCCGTGGCAGTGCCCGACGATCTTCAAGCTCGGATGGCGCCGGCGCACCCTCGCCACCGCCGCAGCGTTTTCCGCTTCGTCGGCGCCGAACATATAGAATGTCAGCCCGGCGGCCGCCGCCTTGCGCGCGACGACGTCGAACAGGTCGGTGGTCGCGACCCGCTCCGGCAACGGCGTTTTCGACTGAGCCGCGAGACCGTGACCAGCGGCTGGCCGTCGGCATTGATGAGGTCAGCGGCGCGGAACAGCCGTTCCGTCATCGGCTCGGTCGAGCAGCGCGCCAGCACCTCGCCATTGGCCGAGGTCAGATAGAGCGGGCGGCCGACCCGGCGATGTGGGAAAGCCATCTCGATCATGAAGTTCGCAGTCTGCTCGATATCGACCACGGCGAGCCGCAACCCGCCCAGCGTGATCCGCGGGATCGCCGATGTCGCGGCGCGACCAACCGGATTTTGGCGGCGCTCAAGCATATTGCCTGTCTCGCTGCCGGTTGGGGACCGAAGGCGTCAGCTCGTTCAGGATCACGCCGGCGAGCTTGCGCTGCGCAGGTCCGAGCGACGCGATGATGTCTTCCATGGCGTCGTTGATATCGAGGCTCACCGGCAGCACTGCCACGATACCGTCGGCGATCTCGAACAGCTTGCGGTCAGCAGCGTCGCGCGGCAACGCCGGTCCATCGAGAACCACAAGATCATAGCCGCCGGCGGCGCGCGCCTGCGTGACGCTCTTGCGGGTCACTTCGACGGCCTTGGCGTCGCTGCTGCCTCGGATGCCGGGCAGGATGGAAATGCCGTTCGCGGTCTTGACTGCGCGCGACGCCTTGGTGCCGATCGAAAGCCAGCCGAGATGGCTCGGCTCGCTTTGTCCGAGGCGCGCGACCTTGCTGGAGAGCTTGTGCCGCTCGCGGTCTGCGTCGATCATGAGGACGTTTGCGCCGTCGCGCGCGGCGGCCAGCGCGAAATTGAGCGCGGCGACGCAACGATCGATGCATTCGTCGTCACTGACGACAGCAATCACTGGTGCCGTATCGGTGCTTGACCGGCGCTCGACTGCGGCGCGCATGTCGCGCAGCGCATTGAGGAAAGTTGTCAGTGGAAAGCCCGGCCGCAGTGTCGGCCACCCGAACCGCGTGACGTCGGCAGACACCGGGCCGGCGCCAAGGATGCCGCCCAGCGTGCGGATCACGTCGGAATCCTGCAGGCGCGCGATCACCGGCTTGTCCACGACGGTCGGAGCCGGTGCGCCACGCCGCGAAGCATCTGGCACAGGCGAGGACGACCGCTCCTGCGGATCGGCAGGCTGCGGCTTGTCGGTTTCGAAAAGCGGCAGGCGGTCCGCGGCGACCACCCAGCCGACCGCGCCGAGGCCGCCGAGCATCAAGCCGAGCATTGCGATCAGGCTCATGGCGGGCGGGAAGGAGCGGTGCAGCGGCACCGTGGCCTCGCCGATGACGCGGGACGCCGAGGTGTTGAGGCTTTCCTGCTCCTCGGTCTCGCGCGAGCGCTTGAGGAATGCCTGGTAGACGTCGCGGTTCGCCGCGACGTCGCGCTCGAGCTCGCGCAGGCGCACCGACGCCTGGCTGAGCTCGACGCTTTGGCGCTTCTGCTTGTCCAGCGCCTTGGTCATCGAAGCCTCGTATTCGCGGGCACGGATCAGGTCGTTCTTGGCGGACTGCTCGAAGCGGTCCACTTCCTCGTTGATGGTGCGGCGCAGATCGTCGACCTGCTTCTCCATTTGCTTCAGCGAGGGATGCAGCGGTCCGAGCTCGGCGCTCAGCTCAGCATATTTTTTGCGAGCCTCGGCGTATTGCGCGCGCAAGTTCGCGATGGTTGGCGACTGCAGCGCTTCGGGTGTAGCGCCGGCATCGGTTGCGGCATTGCGGCTCTTCTCGATCTGGTCGAAGCGGGCCTGGGCGTCCAGCGTCGCCGCATGGGCGGCCGCCAGCCGCTGGTTGGAGGAAGAGAGCTGCTGGTCGCTGAGCAGCGAGTCCTGGGTGCCGATGAAATTGTTCTGCGCCTTGTAGACCGCGAGCGCATCCTCGGCGTTGCGCAGCCGCTGCTGCAATTCCTTCAGCCGACCCGACAGCTCGCTGGTCGCCCGCCGCGCGGCGGCCGCCTGTGTGCTCTTCGAGTCCGCGAGATAGGCTTCAGCGAGCGCATTGGCGAGCATCGCGGCCTTGGCCGGATCGTGCGACCAGACGTCGATATCGACCACGAAGCTGCGTTCGGTCTTGCGGACGTTGATATGCTTGGTCAGCGCATCCAGGGTCGCGGTGTCGTCCTCCTTTGTCTCGGCGGTCGAACGCAGCTCGAGACCGAGCAGGCCGAGCAGCGACGCAAGGGGTCCCTTTGTCGCGCCGCCGAACTCGGGATCCTTATCGATCTTGGTGTCCTGAATCACCCGCCGCAGCACGCTGTTCGAGGTGATCAGTCGGGCCTGGCTTTCGACCACCATCGACAGGCCGGAAACGTCCTGGGCTCGCGGGATGAGCTCGCGATCGACAAGCTGCAATTCGCGAGGATCGATATAAAGCTCGGCGGTCGCGGTGAAGCGCGGCGTCAGACTCTTGCCAACGACGACGGCAGCACAGGCCGTGATCAGCGCGGACGCGATGATCATCAGCTTGCGCCGCCACAGCAACTCGAACAGCGCAAACAGGTCGAATCCCGAGGCCGCGCGCGTCTCCGCACGAGCGTCCGGCTTTGCCTGATTTATCGGCTGGTCATAGACAAGCATGATCCCCAGCTTCCATTCGAACCGCCGCACGCATCGGCTGAGGGGTTACTCTTCGGGTCACGCGATGCGCCGCCTCCGGCGCAGAACCAACGCAACAGGAATAATTAACCATACTCATTGATGGACTATTCACCGAAATCGCAAACAAAGCGTTTAAGTCGCCGTCCTTTCGCCTGCTGTCGTAGGCCTTTATGTCGCGGCTTTGGGCCTCTGCGCAGCGCGAAGTTAACAACATGCTACCGCCGCAAAACGGGCGCGGTCGAGCCGCTTCCCCGGCGATGGGTTCCACCGATTTCATCGTGGCCGCCAGGCTCATCGTTCAGCACTTCCGCAACATCAAGGCGACATGTTTAATCATGAGCTCACGTCTTCCACGGTGATCGCGCGATTGGCGCGGAAAGGAGATGTCGCGCAGTCCGTCCGACCGGCGTGCATGCGCAGCTACAGGACGCTGGTCCATGATGGGGCTGGCCTGTCCAAAAATGGGATCGGCAGAGCAAGGCACCGTTTGCACGGGCAAGCCGTCGCGCCCATTGATCCGCGGGACTTCAGGAATCCCGTTAGAAAACCACGCGAATTCGGGCCGCGCGGTCGTCGGCGCAAATGGTTCGGTCAGGGCTTCTGTCATGGCGCTACTGAGGCAGCAATATCGATGCCGGGGTGCGAGAAATGCGAGCCGTACCTCATCTGGTGACGTTTGTTGGTTAATTCGGAATGCATTAACCTTTCTTGAGATGGCGCCCGGCTAATGTGAGTCCGGTCCGCTGCGAACCGCGTGACATGTCTTCAGATTTCGTTAACCAGTTGGCGCGTCCGCACCCGGCCATGACCAAGACCCGCGAGGCATCTTCGAGGTAATGAGCCGGCTTCTCGCCATGTCCGAGGCCTCCGCACTGCTCGGCGTGCTTCGCCGGCAGCAGGTCATGGTGGTGCTGCGCGCCGCAACTTTCATCGGCACGCTGCTGCTCGTGTGGATCTCGCTGCGGCCGTTCCAAAGTCTCGCCGAGCTCGATCTGACGGACGCGTCGAGCGGCAACGATACGATGACTTACGCGCTGTTCGGCGGTCTCGCCGTTCTGACCGGCCTGCTGACGATCTCGGAGAACCGCAAGGGGTTCGCGACCCTGCGGTCGCCAGGTTTCCTGATCTTCGGCGGCTGGATCCTCGTGAGCGTCGTGCTGTCGACGGATATTGCTACATCCGTCAAGCGTTTTGCCCTCACCGCTGCCGCGGCGGCGGTGGCATCGATGCTGTTCTTCCTGCCGCGATCGCAATCGGAAATGGTGCGATGGTTCAGCATCGCGGTGCTGGGGCTGCTTGCGATCTGCTATCTGGGACTCGTGTTCGCGCCGAACCTGTCGATCCATCTCGCAACCGACCTGCAGGAGCCGCTCCTTGCCGGCGACTGGCGCGGTGTCTACGGACACAAGAACGTGGCAGCGGCCATGATGGCGATCATGCTGTTTCTTGGCATCTACATCGTGCGGAGCGGCCTCTATCTCGCCGGCTCCGCCACCATGGCGATGGCCGTGATCTTCCTGATCAATGCCAGGGGCAAAAGCGCGCTGGCGCTGTGCGTCGTCGTTCTGGTGCTGAGCTCCGTCACGGCTCTCATCCGGTCCTTCTGGCTTCGCGCGATCGCGCTGCTGTCGCCACTCCTGATCCTCAACATGCTGAGCGTCGGCACGGTGATGAGCGATCACCTCGCGGCGATCGCCAGGATGTTGCCGTTCGATACGAGCTTCACCGGCCGGACCGAAATCTGGGAATTTGCGCTGCAATCGCTGAGGCCGCGGTTGCCGCTCGGTTACGGTTTTGCGGCGTTCTGGGGAACGGGAGCGACCAGGTCGACGGAGGCGGGCATGGAGTGGACCGCAACCGTGGCCCACAGCCATAACGGCTATCTGGACACCGCGCTCGCCATGGGGCTGCCGGGTCTCATGCTCCTGATCGCGGTCCTGGTGATCGCGCCGCTCCGGAATTTTCAGCTTGCGGATCGCGGCGGCAACAACGGTCCGCTGACGATGGCGCTGCTGCGCATCTGGCTGTTCGGAATCTATCTGGCCGGCTTCGAAAGCTTCTATCTCGATCGCGCCGACCCGATCTGGTTCACCTTCCTGACGGCCGTGCTCGGGATGCATTATCTCGCGCGGTTTCGAACAGCGGCGTGATGTTGGCGGCCTTGTAAGGTGTTGGCGCAAGCCCAAGGGCTGCGAGACTGCGGCCGATCGACAGGCAAAGCGGATGCGACGCCGGCAGCCAATGTCCGGTCGCGAGCAGCGCCGTTGCCGCACGAAACGGCGCAATTCCGAGCGAGATGAAATTCTTCAGGAGCAGCAAGGCGGTGCCAAGGCGACCGGAATAGCGCTTCTGATCGATGGTGTAATTGATCACGCCGGTCGTGACGGACCTGCGAAGCACCCATCGCGTCTTCATCCGCTGAGCCGGCACGGTCTCGAACACTTTCGCGTCCTCGTTCCAGTGCGACTTGAAGCCGGCGAGGCGACAGCGCGTGAAGAAGTCCATGTCGCCGCCGCCGAGCAGATCGAACCGGGGATCGAGGGTCGGCTCGCCTAGCGCCTCAAGCACCCGTCTGCGGATAAGGCAATTGCCGGTGCCGTGCAAGGAGGCTGTCTCGCCCGACCGCGTGATGGTCGAATAGAACAGCGGATGCTTTTGCAGGCTCGAGGGCGTCTCGCCTTCAAAGCATCGCACGACGGGTCCGCCGACCAGATCGGCGCCGCTGGATCGCGCCGTCCCGATCATGCCCGCAAGCCAGGTCGGAGAGGCTTCCTCGTCGTCATCGATCATCAGGAAGAATTCCGCCGCAGGAAAACGTTCGCGCGCCGTCCTGAACGCCGTGTTGATCGCGCTGCAATTGCCCTGCTTGCGCTCGATGACCGAGAATCCGGAAAGCGCGTGCGAGGCGAACACCGCGTCGGCGACCCGCTCGCCCGCAAGCTCTTGCACGTCGTTCTCGACCACGACCACGGCAAAATGCTCCGCGCCGGTCTGTGCAGCGAGCGACTCCAGCGTTCTTTTCAGACCCGCCGGCCGCCGGAAAGTCGGGATGCAGACGATGGCCTTGGGGCTTGTCACGTCAGTCATGATCGAACCGGTTTCAATCTCACTCAAAGCCCTGCCAACGCGCCCAGCGTGTGGACGAGCGTCTTTGGCGTCTGCGACGGGAGTAGCGCAATCACCTCCGCCGTCTCCCTTATGGCACGTGTGTAGGCGCGGGCGCGGATGGACTGGCAGGCAAGATAGGTCTTCAGATGCGCCTCGGCCTTTCGCCGCAGCCGAACCAGATCGGCGCTGCCGACTTTGCTTGCGATCATGGCGTCCGTGAACACGCGCTCGACTGCTGCGCGATAGTGGCTGAAAGTGACGGCGCCGCTCATCATCGCGCTGCCACTGTGAACGCGATATTCCAGAATGGTCGTCCGCGGACACCAGACGATCGGACCCAGCCCCGCCAAACGACAGAACAGGTGCCAATCTTCGCAATAGCCAAGCGTCTCGTCAAAACCGCCGGTCCGGCGGAATTGCGCCTGCCGCATCAGCATGACGCCGCCGTTCACGATGAAATTGCCGGCGAGCAGGTCGCGCTGGATTTCGCCACTCGGCTTGCCCCGCCGCGGCAACAGGCTGCGGTATCCGATGCGGCGTCCGTCGGCATCGATCCGCTCATAGTCGCCGTAGACGGCGACGCAGTCGGCCGGCGCGCTCTCAAGAAGCATCTCGGTCGCGCCCGGAACGAGGCGGTCGTCGGCATCGAGGAACATCAGCCAGCTATGCTCGCGTTCCTCGGCGGGGATCAGGCGTTCGATTTCCGCAAAGCCGAGATTGCGCGCGGCCGAGACGCCTCGTCCGCCACCTTGGATCAGCGTGATCCGTTCGTCGCCAATGCGGGCGGCAATGTCGGCAGAGCCGTCCGTCGACCCATCGTCGACGACGATCACCCGTTTGACGTCAGCCTGGCCGAGTGCGCTGGCAATGGCCTCGCCAAGATAGCGGGCCGCGTTTTTCACCGGGATGACGATATTGACCCACATAGCTACCTGCATTGGTCGCTCACGCGCCGAGATGTGCCAGAGCTGAACAGCATGGACACGGGTTGATACACAACAGCAATGTCCGTGCCACAAGCGCGATATCGGCCACGCATTGCTTCAATTTGAATTAACGTAACCGGATGAAACTTGCGGTGTTGCCATTGCCGCTTTGGTATCCCGTAACCAAGTTCGTCGAGGCAGCGCCGATGAAGATCAACAGACGAGAGGTTATCGCAGGCGGTCTGGCCGCGGCGGCTTCCGCCGTGGTCCGTGGCGCGCCGCTGGCTGCGAGCGCAGGCGATCGGCGCAACGGCTATGGCGCGGCCGTGACGCTTGCAGACTTGCAGTCCGATGTCCGTCTGAAAGACGCGGTGACGCGCTATTGCACGCAGATCGTGCCGGTCTACGAACTGAAATGGCCGACGGTTCGGCCCGATGCGCATACTTTTTCTTTCGCGAAGGCCGACGGCTTGCTCGACTTCGCGCGCCAGAATGGGCTTACGATGCGCGGCCACAACCTGGTCTGGTACGCGGACTTGCCCGCGTGGACCAAAGAGATCAAGGACGCGCCGACCGCCGAGCGAACGCTTCGCGATCACATTGCAACCGTCGTCTCCTATTACCGCGGCAAGTTGACCTCGTGGGATGTCGTGAACGAAGCCATCCCGGACTTTCCGAAGCGGCCGACAGAGCGGCGCCCTTCGCTGTGGCAAAACTTGCTGGGCGATAGCTACATTCGCACGGCTTTCCGTGCCGCCGCCGATGCCGATCCCGACGTTCAGCTCGTCCTCAACGACTACGACATCGAATCGGTGGGCGAACGCTTCGCAGCCCGGCGCGCCGCGCTGCGCAACCTGGTTTCCGATCTGCTCGACACCGGCACGCCCATCAACGCTGTCGGCCTGCAGTCCCACCTGCATGGCGAGATCGAGATCGACACCGACGGGCTTGCCAGGTGCGTGGCCGAGTTTCGCTCCTGGGGCCTCGACGTCATCGTCACGGAGCTCGACGTCGATGATCGGTTCCTGCCGGCTTCCGTGACGGAGCGCGACGCAATCGTCGCCAAGCGGGTGAACGACGTGCTGAGCACCATCACATCGCAGGCTCCGCTTCGTTCGATCCTCACCTGGGGCATTTCGGACGGCTATAGCTGGATCAGTCAGATGTTTCCCCGGCCCGACCATCTGCCCAACCGGCCGTTGCCGCTCGATGCCGATTTTCAGCCGAAGCCGTTCATGGACGTCATCACCAAAGTCACCCGCGAGGCCGCCTGAGCGATGCTTCGACATGCATCCCAGTACATGATTGCGAGCGTCGTTGCCGCAGCGTTCGGCTTCATCAGCTCGGCGACGTTCACGCGGCTGCTCTCCCCCGCTGACTACGGCATTTACATCATCGGCGTCGGCATCGCCGGCTTCGTGTCGTCGATCCTCTTTACGTGGCTGCGCTTCTCGGTGATGCGTCTGCAATCGGAGGGAGGCGGGCGCGACCTGCGCGCCACCGCGTTCACCGGCTACGGCATGTCTGTCGCCGCGGCCCCTCTGCTGCTCTTCGTGATACCGTACCTCGCTCATCGCGGCTGGCAGGAGGTCGCTTGTGCGATTGTGCTCGCGCTCGGCATTGGCCTGGTCGAATTGGGTCAGGAGTTCATGCGGGCGCGCTTCGAGGTACGCGAATTCGTCGCCGGCGCCGTGCTGCGGACCATCGTGTCGTTTGCCCTGTGTCTGGCGGCCATCAAATTGGGATGGGGTGGATATGGCCTGCTCACCGGCACCGCGCTCGGCTATTACGTCTCGGCGGCGTTCTCGGCGCGGACCATCTGGCGCACACCTCTCGCCAAGCCTGACTTCAGCGAGCTGCGCCTGTTCGTCCGGCTCGGCTTCGTTTTCACGATCACGGCCTTCGTCTACACGTTCCAGTGCTCGATGGATCGGCTGTTTCTGGCGTGGCATTCGAGCGAGGCCTTCTCCGGTCTCTACGGTGCCTCGGCTGACCTGACGCGCCAGATCATCCAGATGCCCGCCGGCAGCATCGCTGCAGCGGCGTTCCCGATCGCCGTCAACAGCCTGGTGCAGCACGGCACCGCAAGGGCCCGCGAGCAGTTGCAGCGCTTCGGCGCGGTGCTCCTCGCCGTGTCGGTGCCGGCAGCAGTGGGTCTTGCGCTGACCATTCCCTACCTCGCCGCGTTCCTTCTGGGCCCCGCGTTTCGCGACACCGCGGCCCAGATCGTGCCGATGCTCGCGATCGGATGGTTGTTTCAATGCATCACGCAATATTATGTGCATGTCAGCTTCCATCTGGCCAAGAAGCCGGAGTGGTCGCTGCTGCAGGGGCTTGCCAGCGTCGCCATCAATGTCGCGAGCATCTGGCCGCTGACGGATGCGTGGGGTCTGCAGGGGACCGCGGCGTCCTTCATGATCTCGGAAGCCTTCGGCGTCGCGGTCGGCGTCGTGATCACGCGATTTGCCTATCCTCTGCCGTCTCTGCTCGGGCCGCTGGCGCGAACCTTGCTGGCCAGCGGCCTGATGGCGACTGCGGTGCTCGTGCTCAAGCAATGGCTATCGGTGCCGGGTGCGTTGACGTTTGCGATCCTCGCGGTGAGCGGCATGCTGGTCTATGGGCTGGCGGCGATCGCGTTGAACATTTGCGATGTGAGAGGCGTCCTTCGCGCGCTGAGACTTAGAATCCCCGTCGCAGCTCGCGGCTAGGCCGCTTCGTGCTCGAGCGCGGCAGACAGGACACCCCTGATATCCCGGATCGAGGTTCCCGAATAGGACTGGATGCAGAGCGCGACCTGCTCTGTTGAGGCGCCGTGTATCATCGCCTCGATCGACGACTGGTCGAGCCGGCTTTCATCCCAATGCGCCAGCGCCAGGCTGCGCTCGACGATCTGATGTGCGGCCAGATGAGTTGGTGAGGTCGCCACGAAGCGGCCGTACAGCAGATATTCCGAGAATGGACGCTTCCGGCATAGCGCAAGCTCCCAGCTCTTTCCTGTAGCGGACCGGATCGCTTTCGTCATGGCGCGAACCGTCGCCTTGTCCCAGACCAGCACATTGCCGACGAAGTCATCGGCCGGGAACGATGGCTCGGACAAACCGAGCAGGGCATCGCAATTCCGCAGCCAGATCGAATGAAACGGCGCATCGGCGCGGATCGCGTTGCGGTCGACATAGAGCGGTGATTTCTCCGCGCCGGCATATCGGCCGATATCGAACTTGCGGAAAAAGACATTGTCGGAATCGATGATGCACACACGCTCCTCGGGGACTGCAAGAACCCCCGCGATCTTGGCGATCTGCTGCACGTGCCAGCCATGCACGGGGCGGGACAACAGCGAGAGCCAGATGCGCCGGCGGCTCCGCAACAGCGAGGCCGGCACGGCCCAGAGCCAGTTCGGCAGATAGCGCGAGACCGGAATGACGACGCGCTTCTCCGAGCAGAATTTCGCAAACAGCGGAACGTCGTCGTCGTTAACAATGACGTAGTGCCTGGTGTAGCCGGTGAGGCAGGCGTCGATGCTCTCGCAGAGCAGGGCGAAGCGCTCGAGATCCTTGGCATGGCTCGGGGTCAGCAGGGCAACCGAATGCATGGCGAGCGCTCTCATCAGATAGACCGTTCGTTGATATCGATCCGGCGCCCGAAGCAAAAGCTGCAAGCATCGCTCAGATTCCCGTGAACTGAATTAAGGATTAACGGCGTCGCTTGACTGCGCGGTATGCGACTTAACGTTAGCCATACCTTGCGGACATCCGGTTCCCCACGACGATTACGCTGGCAGCGAAACGCGCGGCCTGCCAGATAGGAGCGACATCCATAGCGTGCAGCGTCGGATCGACACCGCATGGAACTGGGACGAACTGTGTAATCAACCTGCGGCGAACACATGATCGAAGCGATCGCAGGACGAGCAGTCTGACGGTGGGTGAACGACATTGGGCAAGTTGGCCATTCTAGAGCTCGGGGAGGTAGGCAGGCCTGCGGCATCGTCCGTCGCTTCGTTCCGCGTCGAGCTTGTCCGTGACTGGGCCAAGGCCGCCACCCGCTGGAGCAACCGGGGCCAAAGCACGGGCTTTCAGCACCGCTACTGGCTCGATGCGTGGTATAGCGCCTTCGATGCGGCCAGGCCGCTCGTCGCCATCATCTCCGATACGATCACCAGGCGCGATGTTGCGCTGGTCCCGCTGATTTGCCGCAAGCATCACGGCATCCGGATCGTCGAATTCGCCGACCTCGGCGTGAGCGACTACAACGCGCCGATCCTGGCCTGTGGCGTGCCGCGCGATTCCGCCGCGATGCGTGCCATCGGCCGGGCCTTGCTGGCGGCGTTGCGCGACTTGCCCGATCGCCCCGATCTGATCCGCCTGAAAAAGATGCCGGTGGAAATTCGTGGGCGTCCAAATCCGCTGCTGGCATCGGGATGGACCGGATCCTCCTCGTTGAACGGAAATCTCGTCGAGATCGGCGATGATTTCGAAAGCTACCGCGCCTCGATCAGGAAGATGCAATTGCCGCGATGCTGGCGCGTGTTCACTCGCCACCCCGGCGCCGGGTTTCGGATCGCCGCCACCGCCGGCGAAGCCTTGCGGCTTCTCGATGTCATGGATGTCCAGCAGCGCGAACGCATGAAGCGGCTCGGGCTCCGGTTTGTGCTCGACGACATCAATCACGCGAAATTCTATCGCGACGTCGTCGGCCGCGGCATCGCGGAGGGCTACGCCGTGGTCTCTGCGCTGACGTGCGGCGACGAGATCGTGGCCACCACCATGGGGATCAGGCACGGTGCCGACTACTCGCTGCTCAGGACCAGCAATGCCGGGGGCCAATGGTCGAGTTGCTCGCCGGGCCTGCTTTGCGTCGAACGAACGATGGCGGTGTTGCACCAGGGGGGCGTGCGCCGCTTCGACTTCAGCATCGGCAACTATGAATACAAGCGGCGTTTTGGCGCAAAACCGCTGCCGTTGACGGATGTCAGCATCGCCCTGTCCTGGCGCGGCGTTCCCTACGCGCTGCGGGACCGCACCGCGCAGCGGCTGCGGCGCTATCCGCGCCTCGCTGCGCGCGTTCGACGGGCAATCGGCACGCGCGTCGCGCACTAAAGCGCGATGAGGACAAATCATCATCGCGCCTTTAGCCCCTTGTTTGTGCATGATCTTGTCGGACCGCTGCATACTTTTCCGGATCATGCGCTAGATCTCCCGCACCACGCCGGGCCTGCCCGGCGTGCACTCCAGCGCTGCACGATCCCATTTCGCCGCGACCGCCGCAGCCTCGTAGGTGCTGTGCAGGAAATCGAGCAGCGCGCGATCGGGATCGCTGGCCGTGCGCACGGCATCGTAGGGCAGGATGAACTCGCCGAGCGCCTCGCTGAAGAAGGCCGCATCGGGACGAACTTTTGTGGCGCGGAATCCCGGCGGCTCCGGATAGGCGTAGGAATAGAACGCGGGATAGTCTATGGCGTCGCTGCCGGGCCAGAAGCCCGCGCTGCTCACCTCGTGCGAATACGCTTCGCAGGCAACCGCATCGGAAAGATGGGGGACGCCGCCGGGGTGGCGCGGCGCGCTGCGTCCGGAAAAGCGCGTCACTGCGAGATCAAAGCTGCCCCAGAAGAAATGCACCGGGCTCGCCTTGCCGAGGAAGCCGGTACGGAATTGCTTGAAGACGCGATCGGCATTGACCAGGATCTGGAAGAAGCGCCGGACCGCGCCGGCATCGTAGGAGGCGTGCTGCGTGTCCTGCGAGAACCTGATCGGGTCGGGCAGCTCGTTCGGCATCTCGTCGATCGCAACTGCAATGCCCTGGTCGGCAAGCTCGGCGACAATGCGCTTGTAGAAGCTTGCGACCGAATGGCCGGCGAGTGCGAATTGTCGCGTCGAGCCCTCGCTGGTCGTGATCCTCAAGACATGATCGATGAAATCGAACTCGATCTCGAAGCTACGCAAGCCATCGGCAATGGGAGAGGTCGAAAGCCCCCGCGCGGTAACGTAGAGCGTCACGTGCCAGGAATGGTTAAGCCAGGGCGAGCGCGTGAGCCTGATCTTGCCGACGATCTGGGTCCAGAGATGAAGCGTGGCGCAGGTATCGCGCCAGGCTGCGAGCGGCAGCTCCGGCCATTGCGCATGCGGGGAAGGGGACATCGTTGGACTCCGGATGCGACCGTCGCGCCGACCTTTTTGGCCTATCACGAATCCCTCACGCCGGCGTCACGAAGCCGTGCACTCCGGGCAGCGCCGCTGGCCGCGCGTCGCGCGGAAAAGGCTCTTGCAGTACCAGCGGCGGGCAAGGGCCTGCAGCGGGTTACGCCATTGCTCGGCGATGAAAAGAAGCTCGACCATCGAAAGTCCTTCACTTTGGCTCCTGGAGATAAGGCGGCATTCGCGCGGGAGAATGCCGCCTTGTTCGCACCAGCCATGCGCCGATGGTGGCGTGCCGTCATCAATGCCTAGCCGTGCAGTTTCTTGGCGGTCTCTGCGATCACGCGGCCTTGATAGCGCGCGCCGGCAAGCTCGTTGGCGCTCGGCAGACGGCTGCCGTCGCCGCCGGTGATGGTGGTCGCGCCGTAGGGCGCGCCGCCGGTCACTTCATCGAGCCTCCCCTGGCCCTGGAAGCCGTAGTTCATGCCGACGATCGTCATGCCGAAATGCAACAGATTGGTGATGATCGAGAACAGCGTGGTCTCCTGGCCGCCATGCTGGGTCGCGGTCGAGGCGAAGGCACCGCCGACCTTGCCGTGCAGTGCGCCCCTGGCCCAGAGCCCGCCGGCCTGGTCGAGGAAGTTCGCCATCTGCGACGACATGCGGCCAAAGCGGGTGCCGGTGCCGACGATGATCGCGTCGTAATTGGCGAGCTCGTCGACCTGGGCGACGGGAGCGGCCTGATCGAGCTTGTAGTGCGCCTTTTTTGCGACTTCGACCGGCACCAGCTCGGGCACGCGCTTGATGTCGACGCTGGCGCCGGCTTCGCGTGCGCCTTCGGCCACCGCACTGGCCATCGCTTCGATATGGCCGTAGGCGGAATAATAGAGGACGAGGACTTTGGGCATGGTGATCTCCTGTGTGGTGGTTTGCTTTGCGAGGCGTTCGAGTGAAGTTCTGTCGTCATTGCCGGGCTTGACCCGGCAATCCATCAATCCCAAGAAGGTTTCTTGCGAACCGGATGGATGGCCGGGTCAAGCCCGGCCATGACGAGAGTGCGTGTTGTAATGGCGGCTCCTTACGCCGCGTCGACGAGCACGAGCTCGGAATCTTCCAACGCCTTGATCATCAGCTTGGCTTCGTCGGAGATCGCTGCGCCGTCGCGCGCATTGACCTCAACGCCATTGACCTCGACGCGGCCGGCCGCCGGAACGAGATAGAGGTTGCGCGCCTTGCCAGGCTCATATTCCGCGCTCTCGCCCGCTTTCAGCGTGGTGGCGAGCACCCGCGCATCGGCGCGGATCGGCAGCGCATCTTCATCATCGGCAAAGCCGGACGCGATGGTGACGAGCTTTCCCGAGCGGTTCGCCTTCGGAAACGGTTTTGAGCCCCAGGTCGGCTGGCCGCCTTGCGTCGTGGGCTGGATCCAGATCTGGAAGATCCTGGTCAGTGTCGGCTCGAGATTGTACTCGGAGTGGCGGATGCCGCTGCCTGCGCTCATCACCTGCACGTCGCCGGCCTCCGTGCGGCCCTGGTTGCCGAGCGAGTCCCGATGCGTGATCGCACCCTCGCGGACATAGGTGATGATTTCCATGTTCGCATGCGGATGCGGCGGGAAGCCGGTGTTGGGCGCGATCTCGTCGTCGTTCCAGACGCGAAGCGCGCCGTGGCTCATGTTCTCGGGGTCGTAGTAGCTCGCGAAGGAGAAGTGATGTTTCGCCTTCAGCCAGCCATGGTCGGCGCCACCGAGCTTGGAGAATGGTTTCAATTCGATCATGGGATGTTTTCCTTTGATCAGATGCGTTGAACTTCGTTGCCCCTTGGATATGTCCTCGGCTGTGATATAGAAATAGAAACTATCGAAATTTATTGTTTCTAAAATTGACACAAGGCGAGGGCCCCCCATGGCAAAGCTTCCGGACTTCGAGGCGCTGGCGATCTTCGCCAAGGTGGTCGAGCTGCGCTCCTTTGCGGCGGCGGCAACCGAACTGACGCTGTCGAAGGCGACCGTCTCCAAGGCAGTCGGCCGGCTCGAGGAGCGGCTCGGCGCGCGGCTGTTCAACCGCACCTCGCGACGGCTCGCGCTGACCGATGCCGGGCAAAAACTTGCCGAACGCGCCGCGCGTCTCCTGGCCGATGGCGAAGCCGCGGAGAACGAAGCGCTGGCGCAATCCTCGGTGCCGCGCGGGCTGGTGCGGCTTGCGGTGCCGATGACCTTCGGCGTCAAGAACGTCGCGCCGCTGCTGCCGGAATTCCTGCAAACCTATCCGGAGGTGTCGATCGACCTGCATCTGAGTGACGCAACCGTCGATCTGATCGGCGAGGGGTTCGATGCGGGGCTTCGCATCGCGCGATTGCCGGATTCCTCGCTGATCGCGCGGCGGCTTTGCGGCATGCCGCGCTACACGGTGGCCGCACCGTCCTATCTCAGGCAATACGGCCGGCCTACCCATCCGATGCAGCTCGCGCAACACCGATGCTTCGGTTACGCCTATCTCTCGACGCCGAACGTCTGGCACTACACCAACGCCGCCGGCGAGCAGGCCGCGGTGCGGCCCGGCGGTCCCTTGCGCGTCAACAACGGCGAAGCAGTGATGCCCGTGCTGCTCGCGGGGCTTGGCATCGCCGACCTGCCGGAGTTCATCGTCGGCGAGGCGATTGCCGCGGGCGAGGTTGAGGTGATCCTGAAAGGATGGAAGCAGCCGGAAGGCGCGGTGCATCTCGTCACACCCCCCGGCGGCCCGCGTCCCGCGCGCGTTGAGGTGCTGGCGGAGTATCTGGCGAGCAAGTTCGCAAAGGGAAAGAGGAAGTGAACAATGTATCTTTCGTAGGGTGGGCAAAGCGAAGCGTGCCCACCATAGCCCGTGGATACTATGAGAGATTATGCCCAACTATCGTCGTGCTCATGTAGAAGGTGGTGTGTTCTTTTTCACGGTCGTGCTCGCTGACCGGTCCAGCAAGCTGCTTATCGAAGAGATGGATCGACTGCGACAGGTCTATCGCACCGTTCAGGAACGGCGTCCCTTCGAGACGATTGCTGTTTGTATTTTGCCCGATCACATCCATGCTCTCTGGGCTCTGCCGGAAAATGACAGAGACTTTGCTAGCCGCTGGAGCCTCATCAAGAGCGGATTTTCCCGTGGGATCGATGCCCAGCCGAGGTCGGATAGTAAAATTGCCAAACGCGAGAAGGGCATCTGGCAACGTCGTTATTGGGAGCATGTAATTCGCGATGATGCCGATCTCGCGCGCCACGTCGACTACATCCATTTTAACCCCGTGAAGCATGGGCATGTTACGCGTGTCGCGGATTGGCCACACAGCAGCTTTCATCGGTTTGTCGAACGCGGTTGGCTGGACATGGATTGGGGCGGAGACCTAAAGGACATAGAGGGGAACTTTGGAGAGTGAATGGTGGGCACGCTTCGCTTTGCCCACCCTACGACTCCGTTTCAATTATCAAACAGCAGAAGGCGTGAGTCCACATTCCCGCGGCACCATGTGCCCGAGTGATGCATCATTCGTGGCCCTCGAAATTGAGAGGGCGCAGGGAATGCCGGGTGCAGGCCGCACCCGCGAGCCTTGCGTGCAAAGAAAAGTGCACTTTGAGCACGCAGGCAACAACAGGGCAGCCAGAACATCCGGCATTCCCCGCGCAATGGTTTTACGGCTTATACGCGATCTCCCCGGAGTGCCGGGCTTGTTAGCCTCCGTCGCCTGCGGGTTCGTCGCCCGCAAACTTGACGCCAGCGTCGGGGCGCCAGGACCACGCGATTTCGCCGTCCGCATCGCACCCAGTTTCGTCTGACCGGCTGCAACACGTCCATCGCATCCCGCTCCACGTTCGTGACGATCGGCCGAAACGCCCCTCTTGCCGGAGCGGGATGGGCGAAACAAATCATGATATTCCGAAAAACGGAAGCA
>NZ_DATGFH010000045.1:0-95285 GCF_035309285.1 Bradyrhizobium sp.
CGACGGCACGATCGTGCCGTCGATCATGTGACCGATGCCGTCGGCGCGCAGTTGTTTCAGGAGCGGAGCGGCGCGCTCCTTGTTGGCCTGGAACAGATCGGATTTCGGCGTGACCTTATCCATGGACGGTCTCCGCCTTCAGGGCTTCATGGATGTTGTTGCGCTTCCAGCTCACTTCCTTGTCGTTGATCTGCATGTCGAATGACAAAGCGAATTTGCTCTGCGCGAATACCGGATCGAGATGCGCTGACAGCGCCTTGAAGATATGCTCGCCGGCCTTTTTGCGGGTAGGGAGGTCGCGGCCCTCGCCAAGCCGCAGCACCATGTCCAGAAAGCCGAGGTTCGGATTGCCGTCGGCGATCGCATAATGCTCGCATCTGATGGCGCGGACACGGATGCCGCCGAGCGGAAAGATGCTGGTCTCGATCGCGGCCTTGCGGACGACTTCGACGATTTTCCTCATGTCCACGCGGTCACCGAGGTTGGCGGAATATTCGATCGTGAAATGCGGCATGGCGGTTTGCTCCAAAGTGGCTCAAGCGAAATAACAACTCACCGAGCCGTAGGCTCCATAGTCGGCCTGGATTGTGTCGCCCTTGCGGGCCTCGATCGGACGGATGAAGGAGCCGGCGAGCACGACCTGGCCCGGCTCCAGCGCCAGTCCATGCGGCGCGATCTTGTTCGCGAGCCACGCGACCGCGGTGGCGGGATGATTGAGCACGCCGGCGGCAAGCCCGGTCTCTTCCAACTGGCCGTTCTTGAAGCAGAGCGCGCCGATCCAGCGGAGATCAGCATCAAGCGGCTTGATCGGACGCCCGCCGAGCACGATGCCGGCATTGGCCGCGTTGTCCGCGATGGTGTCGAAGATTTTTCGCGTAGCCTTGGTCTTGGGATCGACGCGCTCGATGCGCGTGTCCAGAATCTCCAGCGCCGGCACGACAAAATCGGTTGCGTTCAAGACGTCGAATAGCGTGCGATCCGGGCCTTCGAGCCGCTTGCCCATGATGAAGGCGAGCTCCGCTTCCACCCGCGTGGCAATGAAGCGATCCGTCGGCACCAGCCCGCCATCGGCAAAGAACATATCGTCGAGCAGCACGCCGGAATCCGGCTCATCGATATTGAGCGCGCTTTGCATCGCCTTCGACGTCAGGCCGATCTTTTGGCCCTTGACCACACGGCCGGCCCCGACCTTGATCTCGATCCAGGCTTTCTGGACCGCGTAGGCGTCGTCGAGGGTGATCGAGGGAAATTCCTGCGAAAGCTGGCGGATTTGCGTGCGCGTCTTCTCGGCGCGGTCGAGGCGCTCGGCGGCGGCACGGATTTCTGCAGGCGAAAGGGCCATGGGAGACTTCGCGAAAAGGGATGCAACGAAGTACTTAACATGTTAAGTGTTGCGGATCAAACCCCCTTTGGTTCATGTTGCATTGCAAACTCGTTAGTCCCGAAAAGCGGATGACACGCAAGAAGCCAGCCAACGGATCGCAATCGGCCAAGGTGCTTGACCGGCGCGTGCCCATGCGCGAGTTCTCGCGCTCGCTGCCGATGTCGCTCTTGCGCGCGCGCGAAGCGGTTATGCGGCAATTCCGCCCGTCGCTGCGCCGTCACGGTCTCACCGAGCAGCAATGGCGCATCCTGCGTGCCCTGGCCGCGATCGACGCCATCGAAGTGACCGAGCTTGCGCGGACCGCCTTTTTGCTGGGGCCAAGCCTTTCGCGAATTTTACGCGATCTCGACGCGCGCGGCCTGATCGAGCGCAAGACCGCGAAGACGGATATGCGCCGTGGCCTGATCTCGATCTCGGAGAAGGGGATCAAGCTGATGGAGGTGGTAGCGCCGTCGTCGGAGGCGATCTACGCCGCCATCACCCGCCGCTACGGTGCCAGGAAGCTCGCGGAGCTGCAGGAGATGCTCGGCGCGCTGGAGGCAAGCCTCGCTGGGCTGGAGGCCGGCGGCGAGGGGGAGGCCGAAGGCGGAGGATGAATGCAATTTTTGCATTCTTGCATGATCAAGCATCCCTGCCCAAGCCATGGACATTCCCGCGATTTTTCGCTCAAAGTGCCGCCCAGGCCGCCTCATAAAATCGGCGTCGGAGCACCGCGCGAGGTCAGCGGCCAAGTCAGCATCCAGCGGGCGACGGCTAGCCCTCGAACTGAAGAAACCGCAAAAGGAAACGCGATCAAATGCCAAATAAAGTCAAGCAAATCTGGGCCTCGGGCAAAGCGGTGGTGAACGCCTGGCTTGCGATCCCCTCCGGCTTCACCGCCGAGATGATTGCGCAGTGCGGTTTCGACAGTGTCACCGTGGACATGCAGCACGGCGTGCAGGACTACCTCTCCATGGTGCAGTGCTTCCAGTCGATGCACGGCCATCCGGTGACCCCGATGGTCCGCGTCCCCTGGAACGAGCCGGGCATCGTCGGCAAGGTTCTGGATGGCGGCGCCTATGGCGTGATCTGCCCGATGATCAACACGGTGCAGGAAGCCAAGAACCTCGTCGCCTATTCCAAATATCCGCCGCACGGCGTCCGCTCCAACGGCCCGATCCGCGCCGGCATGTATGGCAGCGCGGGCTCCTACCAGAAGACCGCCAACGACGACATCGTGCTGTTGCCAATGATGGAGACCAAGACCGCGGTCGAGAACATGGAAGCGATCCTGGATGTGCAGGGCATCGACGGCGTCTATATCGGCCCGTCCGATCTCGGCTTCTCCTACGGGCTCGAGCCGAGGCTCGACCGCACCGAGCCGGAGATCCTCAAGATCTACGAGAAGATTGTGAAGGAATGCGAGAAGCGTAAGCTTCACCCCGGCATCCACTGCGGCGGCGCCGATGGCGCCGTGCGCGCGATCAACATGGGCTTCAAGCTCGTGACGCTGTCAAACGAGGTTGGCCTGATGTCGACCTACGCCAAGATGCAGGTCAATCAGACCCGCAAGGATGCCGGCGGAAAAGCGTAACTTGATCCTCTCGCTCTCCCCGCTCTTGCGGGGAGAGGGTTGGGGTGAGGGGCCTCTGTCCGCGGGCACCAGTGGCAGTTGAGTTCGCGGCTTGCCCCTCACCCGGATCGCTGACGCGATCCGACCTCTCCCTGTAAGAACGGGGAGAGGTGAATTGGAAAGATGAAGGAGACATCGCCATGGCCTCAGCACCCGTTATCCGCCTGCATCCCGACGACGGTGTGTTGATCGCGCGCGCGAGTCTGCCGCCTGGCACGGTGGTCGCCGAGGGCGTGACCACGACCGAGCGCGTTCCGGCGGGTCACAAGGTCGCGATCAAGCCGATCGCAACCGGCGCGCCGGTCATCCGCTACGGCCAGATCATCGGCTTCGCCACGCAGCCGATCTCGCCCGGCCAGCACGTGCATACGCAAAACTGCGGCATGGGCGATTTCGACAAGGACTATGCCTATGGCGTCGACGTCAAGCCGGTGCCGAATTTCGATCTTCCGGCGACGTTCGACGGCATCCGCCGCCCCGACGGCCGCGTCGCCACCCGTAACTATATCGGCATCCTCACCTCGGTGAATTGCAGCGCCCACGTCGCGGGCCTCGTCGCCGACGTCTTCAAGAAGAACCCGTTCACTGGCGACAATCCGCTCGCCGATTTCCCGAATGTCGACGGCGTGGTGGCGCTGACCCACAAGACCGGCTGCGGCATGACCCAGGACGAGCCGCTAAAACTGCTTCGGCGCACGCTTGGCGGCTATGCGCGGCATGTGAATTTTTCGGCCGTCGTCGTGCTTGGCCTGGGCTGTGAGGTCAACCAGATCGGCGGGCTGATGGAAGAGCAGAAGCTCGCTGGTCGTCTGCGCTCGATGGACATCCAGGAGAAGGGCGGCACGCGCAAGACCACCGAAGCGGGCGTTGCTTTTGTGAAGGAAGCGCTGGCGGATGCGAACAAGGTGAAGCGCGAGACGGTAGCCGCGAGCGAATTGACGGTTGCGCTCCAGTGCGGCGGCTCCGATGGATACTCCGGCGTCTCCGCCAATCCGGCGCTGGGTGCCGCGAGCGACCTCCTCGTGCGGCATGGTGGCACGGTGATCCTCTCCGAGACGCCCGAAACCTACGGCGCCGAGCATCTCCTGACCCGCCGCGCGGTCAGCCGCGAGGTCGGCGAGAAGCTGGTCGGCCTGATGCGCTGGTGGGAGGAGTACACCCAGCGCGAGGGCGCGGAGATGAACGCCAATCCAAGCCCCGGCAACAAGGCGGGTGGCCTCACGACCATCCTCGAAAAGTCGCTCGGCGCGATGGCCAAGGCCGGCAGCACCAATCTTGTCGACGTGCTGCACTATGCCGAGCCCGTCACTAAAAAGGGCTTTGTGTTCATGGACACGCCCGGCTACGACCCGGTGGCAGCGACCGGGCAGGTGGCAGGCGGCGCCAACATGGTCTGCTTCACCACCGGCCGCGGCAGCGTGTTCGGCTGCAAGCCCGCGCCCTCGATCAAGCTCGCCACCAACACGCCCATGTACAAGCGGATGGAAGACGACATGGACGTCAATTGCGGCACCATCCTCGACGGCGAGGAGACCGTGCAGGAATGCGGCCAGCGTATCTTCGATCTCATGCTGAAGACCGCCTCCGGCCAGCCGACCAAGAGCGAGAGCTTTGATTTCGGCGGCGCCGAGTTCGCGCCCTGGGTGCTTGGGGCGACGATGTAGGTTTCCAGCGCCGCGGCAATCGTCATTGCGAGGAGCGGAGCGACGAAGCAATCCAGAACGTTTCGGTGGAGGCGGTCTGGATTGCTTCGCTTCGCTCGCAATGACGGCCAAATCCACTGATCCGCCCTGACGTAGGCACCTCATGCCCGTTGTTCGTGCTTGATCCGTCCCGGCACCGGTGGTCTGCTCAAAAAGGGAGCCGGAGGTAGCCCGTCCGTGTCGATCTACGTCGCACTGCATCACGTCACCCATTACAAATACGACCACCCGATCGACCTCGGCCCCCAGACCATTCGCCTGCGCCCGGCGCCCCACACGCGGACGCCGATCCTGAGCTACTCGCTCAAGGTCACGCCCGCGAACCACTTCGTGAACTGGCAGCAGGACCCGCAGGGCAATTGGCTCGCGCGCTACGTCTTCCCGGAGAAGGCGACCGAGCTGAAGATCGAGGTCGACTTCACGGCGCAGATGACCGTCGTGAACCCGTTCGACTTCTTCGTCGAGCCTTATGCGAACGCGTTCCCGTTCCACTATCCCGTTGGTCTGAAGACCGAGCTCGCGCCGTATCTCGAGACCATCGCGCCCGGGCCGCTGCTTGCAGCCACCCTGAAGGAGCTTCCGCGCGAGGCGGATTCGACCGTCAGCTTCCTGGTCGATCTCAACGCGAATTTGCAGAAAAAGATTCGCTACATCATCAGGATGGAGCCGGGCGTTCAAACACCGGAGGAGACGCTTTCCGCAAGCGCCGGATCGTGCCGCGACTCCGCCTGGCTGCTCATCCAGATCTTGAGGCATCTTGGGCTCGCCGCCCGCTTCGTCTCCGGTTATTTGATCCAGCTTCGCCCGGACATCGATCCCGTCGAAGGATCGCGCGAGGTCGAGAGCGATTTCACCGACCTGCATGCCTGGGCTGAGGTCTATCTCCCGGGGGCGGGGTGGATCGGCTTCGACGTGACCTCGGGCATGCTCACCGGCGAGGGCCACATCCCCGTCGCCGCCACGCCGCACTATCGTTCCGCTGCACCGATCTCCGGCACCGCAGCGGCGGCGAATGTCGATTTCGGCTTCGAGATGAACGTCAAACGCATCCGCGAAGCGCCTCGCATCACAAGGCCTTTTTCGGATGAAGCCTGGGCGCGGCTCGATGCGCTGGGTGAGCAGGTCGATGCCGATCTGGAGGCCCAAGATGTGCGCCTCACCATGGGTGGCGAGCCGACCTTCGTATCCATCGACGACATGGAGTCGCCGGAATGGAACACTGCCGCCGTCGGCCCGACGAAGCGCGGCCTTGCCGACGAATTGATCCGGCGCCTGCGCGCGCGCTTCGCGCCCGGCGGCCTCCTGCATTACGGGCAGGGCAAATGGTATCCCGGCGAAAGCCTGCCGCGCTGGGCCTTTGGCCTCTACTGGCGCAAGGATGGCGTGCCGGTCTGGAAGAACTCCGACTTGATCGCCAGGATCGAGAATCCGCGGAAAGCCGACGTCGCCGACGCAGAACGCTTCGCGGAAGCGACCGCGAGCAAGCTCGGCCTGTCCTCCGAATTTGTGTTGCCGGCTTTCGAAGACCCGAGCCACTGGCTGCAGAAGGAGGCCGGACTGCCGCCGAATGTCGATCCCGGCGATTCCAAATTGGCCGATCCCGAGGAGCGCGCACGGATGGCGCGCGTATTCGATCAGGGCCTCAACACGCCGCGCGGCTTCGTGCTGCCGATCCAGCGCTGGAATGCGGCTGCGCCCCGCTGGCGCAGCGAGCGCTGGCAACTTCGCCGCGGCAATTTGTTCCTGATGCCGGGCGACTCGCCGCTTGGCTTGCGCCTGCCGATCTCCTCGCTGCCTCATATCCCGCCGCAGGACTATCCGTACATCAACGAGCAGGATCCGCTCGCCCCGCGCGAGGCGCTGCCGCTGTTCAATCAGGTCGCCGCGGCGCCGGGTGCACCGGCTCAGGCGGTGCAGGAGCAGAGTCCAATAGGCAGCGGCGGTGTGCGCACCGCGATGTCGATCGAGATCCGCGATGGCGTGCTCTGCGCCTTCATGCCGCCCGTGGAAAAACTCGAGGATTACCTGGAGTTGGTCGCCGCCGTTGAAGCGACCGCCGAGGAGATGCAGATGCAGGTTCATGTGGAAGGCTACGCGCCGCCCCATGACCCCCGCATGCAGGTGATCAAGGTGACGCCCGATCCCGGCGTGATCGAGATCAACGTGCAGCCGGCCAAGAGCTGGCGCGAGGCGGTCGACATCACCACGGGCCTCTATGAGGACGCCGCGCGGACACGACTTGGCGCCAATAAGTTCCTGATCGACGGCCGCCATACCGGCACCGGGGGCGGCAATCACATCGTGGTCGGCGGTGATACGCCGCAGGACTCGCCGTTCCTGCGCCGGCCCGATCTCCTGAAGAGCCTTGTGCTGTATTGGCAGCGCCATCCGTCGCTGTCCTACTTCTTCTCGGGCCTGTTCATCGGCCCGACCAGCCAGGCGCCGCGGATCGACGAGGCCCGGCATGACAGCCTCTATGAACTGGAGATCGCGATCTCGAAAGTGCCGCCGCCCGGCGGCGAGATCCCGCTGTGGCTGGTCGACCGCCTGTTTCGGCATATCCTGGTCGACATCACCGGCAACACCCACCGCGCCGAAATCTGCATCGACAAGCTGTTCTCGCCCGATAGCCCGACCGGCCGGCTCGGTCTCGTCGAATTCCGCGCACTCGAAATGCCGCCTGATCCGCGCATGTCGCTGGCGCAGCAGCTTCTCGTCCGCGCGCTGATCGCAAAGCTCTGGCGCGAGCCGCAGAACGGCAAGTTCGTGCGCTGGGCCACCGCGCTGCATGACCGTTTCATGCTGCCGCACTTCATCTGGGAAGACTTTCTTGATGTGCTGGATGAGCTGAAAGCCTCCGGCTATGCGTTCTCGCCGGACTGGTATCTGGCGCAGCTCGAGTTCCGCTTTCCCGCCTTCGGCCGCGTCCATCATGGCGGCGTCACGCTGGAGCTGCGGCAGGCGCTGGAGCCCTGGCATGTTCTGGGCGAGGAGGGTTCCGCCGGCGGCACGGTGCGCTATGTCGATTCCTCGCTCGAACGCCTGCAGGTGAAGGCTGAAGGCTTTGTCGAAGGCCGCCACGTCGTGACCTGCAACGGCCGCCACCTGCCGATGAGCGGAACCGGCCGCTCGGGCGAGGCGGTCGCCGGCGTGCGCTTCAAGGCCTGGCAGCCGGCCTCGGGCCTGCACCCGACCATCCCCGTCCACGCGCCGCTCACGTTTGACCTCATCGACACCTGGAACGGGCGCTCCTTGGGCGGCTGTGTCTATCACGTCGCCCATCCGGGCGGTCGCAATTATGAAACAAAGCCGGTCAATTCTTACGAGGCGGAGGCAAGACGACTGGCGCGCTTCCAGGATCACGGCCACACGCCCGGGAGGATCGATCCACCGCGCGAAGAGCGCAGCCTCGAATTTCCTCTCACTCTCGACTTGAGGACTCCGCTCCCGCATTGAACAATGGCGCTTTGGGAGAAGAGTCGGATGGCGGATACCGAGGCGGGCCAAGGAGGGGTGCAAGCGGCAGGAGCGGCAAGCAAGTCCGGCCCGGCGCAGCGGCGGGTGGCGCAATGGGTGCGCGACTATGCCCGTCTTCCGGGTATTCCCGACGAATATATCGGCGAGGACGGACCGCGCGCGGTCTGGAGCCGCTTCCTCGATGCCTTCGGCTCGCTCGCGCCCGCCGATATCGAGCGCCGCTTCGCCGCCGCCGACCGTCACCTGAAGGAGGCCGGCGTCACCTATCGCCCCCCCGGCGAGAGCGCCGACCGGCACTGGCCGCTCGCCCATCTGCCGCTTCTGATCGACGAGGCCGACTGGCAGCAGCTTTCCGCCGGCATCGCCCAGCGCGCCCAGCTTCTTGAGCTCGTGCTGCGCGACATCTATGGCGACGGCAAACTGATCGCCGATGGCGCGATCCCGGCCGCCGCGATCGCCGGCAGCAACGAATATCTTCGCCCGATCTCTGGCATCAAGCCGCCGGGTGGCCGTTACCTCAGCATGTATGCCGCGGACGTCGGCCGCGGGCCCGACGGGCGCTGGTGGGTGCTGAGCGATCGCACGCAGGCGCCCTCCGGCGCCGGCTATGCGCTGGAAAATCGCCTCGTGCTGTCGCGCGCCTTTGCCTCGCTCTACAAGTCGATGAATGTCGAGCGCGTCGCGCCGTTCTTCGAGGCGTTTCGCGACGGCCTGCGCAACTCGGCCGATCGCGACGAGCCCCGCATCGGCCTCTTGACGCCGGGCTCGTTCAACGAGACCTATTTCGAGCACGCGACGCTCGCGCGCTATCTCGGCTTCCTTCTGGTCGAGGGCGAGGATCTCGCCGTCTCCGGCGACCGCATCCATATCCGCACCGTCGCAGGACTGAAGCGGCTCGACGTGCTGCTTCGCCGCCTCGATTCCAATTTCCTCGATCCGCTCGAGCTCGACGCCTCGTCGCATCTTGGCGTGCCCGGATTGATCGACGTGCTGCGCAAGGATGGCGTCGTCATCGCCAACATGCCGGGCTCGGGCGTCCTTGAGGCGCGGGCGTTGCTCGGCTTCCTGCCGAGCCTGTGCCGGAAACTGCTCGGCGAAACCTTGATGATGCCTCATATCGCCACCTGGTGGTGCGGCCAGAAGGCGGCGCGCGAGGAGGTGCTGTCGCGGCTCGACGAGATGGCGATCGAGGGCGCCTATACCCGCGGCGTGCCGGGTTTTGAGAGCAACGGTCCGGTGCTCGCGGGCGAACTCTCCGGATCCGAGCGCGAGCGGCTGGTCGCCGCCATCAACGAGCGCGGTATCGACTTTGTCGGCCAGGAGCTGGTGCGCCTGTCGACAACGCCGGTATGGGACGACGGCCATATCGTGCCGCGGCCCTTCGTGCTGCGCGTGTTCGCCGCCGCGACGCCGAAGGGCTGGACCATCATGCCCGGCGGCTTCTGCCGGATCGCCGATCAGCTCGACGCCCGCGCCGTGTCAATGGGCTACGGCGCCCGCGCCGCCGACGTCTGGGTGGTCGCCGACAGGGCGGTCTCGGCTCATACCCTTCTGCCGGGCACCGATACCGTGCGCATCCGCCGCATCGCCGGCGTCTTGCCGAGTCGTGCGGCCGATAATCTGTTCTGGCTCGGCCGCTATCTCGAACGGGCGGAAGCGACGCTGCGGCTGGTGCGCGCGCTCGGCACCCAGCAGCGCGATCCCGGCAAGGGCACCTCCAATCTGCAGCACGCGGCCGAGCGCATCCAGCGCATGCTGGTCACCTGGGGCGCCATCACCCAGATCTCGCGCGCGCACCCCGCCAGGGTCGCGGCCGAAGCGCTGCAGTCGGAGGAGCGCTTCGGCTCCTGTCTGTCCCTGGTGCGCTCCGCCCAACGCACCGCGACCTCGCTGCGCGAACGGCTGTCGCCCGACGCCTGGCAGGTGATCACCGAGATGACCGAGCGGCTCGCCGAAGAGGTCGACGACGACGACGGCATCATCAGCGCGGCGGAATTGACCCTCCAGGAGCTCGCGAGCTTCGCCGGGCTCGCGCAGGAGAACATGAACCGCGCCGCGGGCTGGCGTTTCCTCGACATGGGCCGGCGCGCCGAGCGTGCCATCAACACCGCGCGCTTTGCGCGGCAGTTCGCCTACGACGAGGCGACTGATGAGGACCTCGATGTTCTTCTGACGCTGGTCGACTGCCAGATCACCTACCGCTCGCGTTATCTGCTCGCCCCATTGCTTGAACCGGTACGCGATCTTGCGGTGCTCGATCCCTATAACCCGCGCTCGGTCGCCTTCCAGGTGCAGGCGCTGAACGAGCACATCGCAAGCCTGCCGGCGCTGCGCGAGAGCGGCCTGATCGAGCGGCCGCAGCGGCTCGCGGTCGCCGTGCAATCGATGCTGACGACAGCCGAGGCAGCTCACCTCGACACCCAGACGCTGTTCTCGCTGGAGCAGGACCTGCTCGCGCTTTCGGATGCCATCGGCCTGCATTATTTCCCGCACGGCCCCAACGCCACCCGGCCCGAAAAGCTGACGGGGCTGGCGTGATCTACGACATCCGTCACGTTACGACTTACGCCTATGAAAACCCGGTCAGTTTCGCCCGCTGCTCCCTGCGGCTGGAGCCGAGGAGCGGCGACGGGCAGGAGCTGATCTCGCACAGCGTCGAGATCCGCCCGCGTCCGGCCGAGCGCACCTCGCGACGCGATTTCTTCGGCACCTTCACCGAAAACGTCGTGATTGAGGCGCCGCACAGGACTCTGCGGATCGATTCCCGCTCTCGCGTTTCGGTTTCGCGCCGCGCGTCCGGCCGCGCCGCGTCGAGCCCGCCCTGGGAGAGCGTGCGCGATGTTGCGTTTGCCGTCACCAGCCTCGGGCCGTCGTCGCCGGTGAGCTATGTGTTTGCGAGCTCGCTGGTGCCGGTGTTGTCGCCGGTGACAAGCTACGCGGCCGCGAGCTTTGCGCCCGGCGTTGGCGTCCTGGTCGGCGCGGTCGATCTGATGCATCGCATCAAGAGCGAGTTCAAATACGACCCCAAGGCGACCGTGATCTCGACGCCGCTCGGCGACGTGTTCGAGAACCGCCACGGTGTCTGCCAGGATTTTGCGCATGTGATGATCGCGGGCCTGCGCGGCCTCGGCTTGCCGGCCGCTTATGTCAGCGGCTATCTGCGCACCATTCCGCCGCCCGGCAAGGAGCGGCTGCAGGGCGCGGATGCAACGCACGCCTGGGTCTCGCTCTGGTGTGGCGCCGATCTCGGCTGGATCGGCTTCGATCCGACCAATGATCTTCTCGTCGAGAACGATCACATCATCCTCGGCGTCGGCCGTGATTTCGCCGACGTTTCTCCCGTGGATGGCATCATCGTGGGATCGCCGAAGCAGAAGCTCAATGTGGCGGTCGATGTCGTACTTGTGGAGTAGGGGCGCCCTTGCCGGTCGGGTGCCGGCGGTCTACCGTTCGGCGAGGGGGATCGCATGCGCAGCTCCGCTTATGTCAGGCATGGATTGCGGATCCTGCTTGCGGGATTGGCCTGCATGTCGTGCTGCAAGCTTGCGGTCGCCGGCGACGCCGATGATGAGGACGCCGCGACACCGCCAAGTGCCATCCCGAATATCTATCTCGACATGCGCACCAGCTATTCGACGGTGCCGGCCGGTTCGCTGTCGATCGGGCTCGGGAGTAGCGCGATCAACACCGTCATCGAGACCATCCAGGCACTTTCCCGGACGGGCAACAGCCCGCTGCTTCCAGCCAATCTCGCCTCGCCGGCAAGCCGGTCGGCCGCGATCGACCTGCCGCTGACGGTCGATGTCTCCGATTCTGTGTCGATCTATGGCGGCGCGACGGCAAGTACCACGCAGACCGATCTCACGGGCTGGAGCTCGCTCGCGGTCACGAGCTGGCATCTCGGTTTCCAGGCCGACCTCTACCAGCAGAACGGCGGCTTGCTTCCGACCGCCACGTTGCAGACGACGGTGACGCGATCCGTCCCGGACGGCCCGCTCGCGACAACGACGTTCAACAACATCCTCGAATTCAACTACGCCTTCGACAAGGACGAGACGCGGGGATGGCTTGCCGGCGTCCAATATACCCTGATCGACATCGATACCCCGCTGGCACGGATCGGTTCGAACACGATCGGCTATGTCGGTGCCTATTATCAATGGCCCAGCAACTGGAAGGTCACGGGCCGTGTCGGTCTGCAATCCTTCGGCGGTGCGCGGCTGTTGCAACTGGCTTCGATCGCTTCCTTCACGCAGCCGATCGTCCGGCTCGATCTCGACCGCATGGACGACAACGACAACCGCCTGTTCGGCGTCACCGCGGAGATCGCCTGGGTGCCGAAACCGGCCTATCAGCTCACGCTGCGGACGCCGCTTTATTTCGTGCGGAATTGATCGGGTGCTTGTTCGATTGTTCCACGATCGGAACAGCGGGAACGAATTGCAAGAGGAGCCATTGTGTCTGGTGTCCGCTGGGACGCTGACCTGAGCAATGGAGTACTGCAATGAGACTTGTTTCGCTGGTCGTTGGCCTCGCTGCCGCATCTGTGGCAACCGCGGCGTCCGCCATGCCGATCAACCTGACCGGCACTTACACGTGTATCCAGATGTGTCGTGGCGGCAATGTCGGTTTTCCCGCTTACGTCACCCAGAACGGCGAGTCGCTGAACCTCGTCACGGAGACCGGTGAATCCTTCCGCGCATGGCCCGATTGGTCGGCGCCAAACAGCCGCATCTGGATCGATGCGCGCGACGAGAGCGCGGTCTACTCGCCCGATGGCATTCGGATCCAGTTCGACGATGGCCGGGTGTGGCAGCGTAATCTTCCGCCGCCGCCTGTCGTGGTCCGCCGCGCCCCGGCGGTATACGTGCCGAGATAGCGGAGCGCCACCATCGCATGACGGACTCGTAGGGTGGGCAAAGGCGCGTTGCGCCGTGCTCACCCCCGCGATTCCCGATTCGAATTTCAAACAGCCGCTCCGTCAGTCAATGCCAGCCAACGGGTCCGCACGAACGCGCGGCCCGATGACAGGCTCCGCGAAGCAATCCAGATTGCTTCCGCAGCGGCAGCGGCTTCGTCGCTCCGCTTCTCGCAAATGACGGGACATAATCCCGCATTCCCGCGGCACGAAATGCCCGAGTGATGCATCGTGGGTCACCCTCGAAAGTGAAGAGGGCGCAGGGAATGCCGGGCGCCGTTGCACCCGCGGTCTCGTGTGCAGCAACAATCAAGAGAACGCACACGAGTTCAACACAGGTACAACCGAACACGTCCGGCATTCCCCGCGCGATGTTGGACGACTTATTCCGTGCTCTCCTCGGCGTACCGGGCTTTGTAGTCACCGTCGCCCGCAATCAACTCGCGGACTTGACACCAGCATCGGGGTGTCGGGACCACACGGCTTCGTCGAACGTACCGAACGCGCTTCGTCCTTGCGCGGCGACAGCGTCCATCGCAACCCGCCTCACGTGTCGTGACGATTGGCCGAACGTCCCTCGTGTCGAGGCGGGATGGCGCCGAATGTATTTCTGATTTGCCGATTTCGACAATATCGAAATAGTGCGACAAAGTAGCGCGACGGGCAATTTGTGCATAACGGCCATGCCGAATGGCCCTTCCGGGTCGTCGGTGCGAGGCGGGATCCGCCGAACCAATCGTTGGTTTCTGAAAGGCGGAGACGAAATATTTTTTCGCGTTGCGGCTGGACAGGCCAAATCAGCTTGAATCGGATCGCGAAGTTCGCCTTTTGGCGCAGGGGTCTGGCGGCATTTTGCACGCGCAAGTCACGCCATAGCGGCCAAATCGAGCCGATTTTTCCGGCCGACGGGCGAATCAGTCGCCTGCCGGGCAGCCGACCGCACCGTCTTGCATTGCGCATCTGATGTGCTACTGATATGTCAGATGGGATTGGGTCTAGGGAGGACACCATGGAGCTTGCTTCGACGCCGATGAACGAGCGGCAGCGCAAGTACCGGGAGAATTACCGCGAGCGCGTCGCCGGCTGGTACAATGGCTGGCTGCACATCGCGCTGATCTACATCATCGGCTTCACGGCGCTCTACGTCTATCTCGCCAACGTCCATGACGTGCGCTGGTGGGAATACCTCACCATTCCCGTCGTGTTCCTGTCCGCCAATTTCTTCGAATGGTGGATTCACCGCTACGTGATGCACCGCCCGTCCAATTTCGCCGTGTTCCGCGCGATCTACAGCCGGCACACGCTGATGCATCACCAGTTCTTCACCGAGCAGGAGATGCGTTTTGCCGATCATTACGATTGGCGCGTCACCTTTTTTCCGCCCTACGCGCTGGTGGTGTTCACCTTCATGTCGATCCCGCCGGCGATCATCTTCGGCCTGTTGATCTCGCTGAATGTCGGCTGGCTCCTGATCACCACCACGACCTCGATGTACCTGATCTACGAGTTCATGCATTTCTGCTGCCATGTCGACGAGAACTGGTTCGTGCGCGTGACGCCGTTCGTCAACACGATCCGGCGCCATCACACCGCCCATCACAACCAGTCGATCATGATGGAGCGGAACATGAACCTGACATTCCCGATCATGGATTGTCTGATGGGCACCTCCGATCTCAATCGCGGCCTGCTCGGACACGTCTTCAACGGCTACGATACGCGCGATGTGAAGACCGACATGCGCAAGACCGCGCGGACACCGCGAGTCGCGTCGTCTACGGTGCCTGCCGAATGAATCATCTCGAACCGAACGTGACCGCGCTGTCCTGGTTCGTGCTGCTGTGGAGCGTGTGCTGCCTCGCGTTCTTCCAGCTCGCTGGCATGTATCCGCTCCGGGCAAGTGGCCGGGGGAAGGCACGCAATCCCGCGCCGCTGGTGCTCGGCAATACCGCGATCTGGCTTGCGCTGCTTGCCGCCACGCTTGCCTTTGCGGTTGCCGAGTTGCGCTGGACCACGATCATCGTGGTCGCCGGACTCCTGTTCCTGTTCATTCCCGAGCTGTTCCAGGCCGTTTCGGCCCGCTTCCGCGATGGACGCGCGGGGCTTGCGGTCGCGGCCGGGGTCATGGTCACCGCACTTGTCGCGCTGATCTTGATCGGCGCGCGGCACGCGTGGGAGATTTGAGGAGGAGACGATGCCCCATCATGTCAAATTGCTGCTGTCGCTGGCCTGGCTGCTGACCGCGCTGGGTGCCTATTTGTTCATGGTCCATCTCGGCCAGATCGGACCGAGCTATGCGGTCGCTTTCCTGGGCGTGTTCGCGGTCATCGCGATGTGGGTGTTTCCGGAAGTGCAGAAGAAGAAGTCGAATTCACTGAGATAGCCCACAGCCGTGCGGAGGGGAGGCGATGAAGAGATACACGGGGGAACGCACCATCGACGGCATTTTGGTGCTTGTAGACGGCAAGCCACTGTCGCCCCACTATGCTCTCTTGAAGCTCACCGACTATGGCTTTGAATGGAGCTACGAGGGGCCGGAGCCGTCGCAGCTTGCGTTCGCGCTTTTGTTCGATCATCTCGGCGATGCCGAAGCAGCCAAGAACGTCTATCGCAGCTTCATGCAGCGCATCGTCGCCAATTTCGACAATGATTGGGAGATGACCAGCACCGACATCGACCAGGCGATTGCAGCGCTCCGCGGCGGCCGGGCTGCGTAGCAAGTCAGAGTGAGTCTTGACCAGAACGATTTTTCCGCACCTTCCGTCCACCTCTCCCCAGCGGGGAGAGGTGGACCGCAGGCACCGCAACGATTCATCGACGTCACCATTCACTTCTGTCCCTTAGAAAGAATACTTCATGCCATTGCAATATCGTGCCGCCGTGCTGCGACAGAGCGGGACGCCGCTTTCGATTGAACAGGTCACGGCCGGCGATCCCGCGCCGACCGACGTCGTCGTCAGAGTCCGCGCCGCCGGGCTGTGCCATACCGATCTCGAAGTGATCGATGGCTCGCTGCGTTATCCGTTACCGATGATCCTGGGGCACGAGGCGGCGGGCGTGGTCGAGCGCGTTGGCGCCGAGGCCGGCAATGTCAGCGTCGGCGACCATGTGATCCTGTCGTGGAATCCGCATTGCGGCCATTGCTTCCAATGCGACCGCGGCCAGCCGATCCTGTGCGACACGTATCTGGGCGAGGGGCCGCGGGGTTTGCATTTCGACGGGAGATCGAAGGCAAACTTCGCCGATGGCAGCGCGCTGCAGCATCTGATGTTCCTCGGCGCCTTTGCCGAATACTGCGTCCTGCCGGCGCAGCAGGCGATCGTGGTGCCGACGGAGATCCCGTTCGACCGCGCCTGCCTGATCGGTTGCGGCGTCATGACCGGCGTCGGCGCCGCGCTCAATATCGCCGACATCGCCCATGGCGACACCGTGATGGTGATCGGCTGCGGCGCGGTCGGCCTTGCTGCGCTGCAGGGTGCGGTGATGGCTGGCGCAGGCGCGGTGATCGCGGTCGATCTCGACGATGCGAAGCTGTCGCTTGCGACCAAGCTCGGCGCGACGCACACGGTCAACGCCAGATCGCAGGATCCGGTCGAGTTCGCGCGCTCGGTGACATCCGGCCGCGGGGTTGACGTCGTGCTCGAAGCCGCCGGCCACCCATCCGCGTTCCGCCAGAGCACGGAGGCCGTGCGCGTCGGCGGCGAGGTGATCTGGCTTGGCAAGATCGATGTGGCGAATGACGTCTCTTTCCGCTGGGGCTCGCTGATGGGCGAGAAGCGCCTGCGGCGCTCGAGCTATGGCGGCGCGCGACCCTTGCGCGATTTTCCGTATCTCGCGCGGGCCTATCTCGACGGCCGCCTGCAGCTCGACGAACTGATCACCGCCCGCATGAAGCTCGAGGACATCAACCGCGGCTTCGACGATCTGCGCGCGGGCAGGTCGATCCGGACCGTGATCGAGTTTTAGAGCACCGCTGCATTCTTTCACCTCGCCCCGCTTGCGGGGAGAGGTCGGAATTCAAGCGGAGCTTGAATTCCGGGTGAGGGGGCCATCCACGAATTCTTCACCCACCGTTTACCCGGATAGAGCCCCTCACCCTGACCCTCTCCCCGCGAAGAGCGGGGAGAGGGAAACGAGCTACAGCGTCGAGCGCGCGAAACTTTCGATGTAGTCGATCAGCCGATCAGAAGCCTCTGCCGCGTTGTCCGGCTCGCGTTTGGCGATGGCTTCGGCCACTACGGCGTGCAGGCGTGCACAGAGCGGCAGGTCGGCGGCCTCTTTGTAGTGCTGGTACCAGAAGCGGCGCGACAGCCCATGCATCAGGCCCATCGAGCGGCTTGCAAATTCGTTGCGCGCGGCGAGCGACACCAGCGTGTTGAACTGCTGGTCGAGCCGCATGAACGAGATGTCGTCCTCATGATCGGAGGCGCGGTACATCCCGGCCGCGATCTCGGAGAATTGCCTGCGCTCGTCCTCGCTGGCGCGCTCGGCGGCGCTGCGCGCCATCAGCCGCTCCAGCGCGCGGCGGACCTCCAGGAGCCGCAACTGCGAGCGCAGGTCGATGTCGGAGACGAGCACGCCGCGCCGCGGCAGGATGTTGACGAGGCCGTCGCGCGACAGTCGCTGCAGCGCCTCGCGGATCGGCGTGCGGCCGATGCCAAGCCGGCTGGCGAGCACAAGCTCCGATAGCACGGTGCCCGGCGGGAGCTGCAAGGTCACGATCAGCTCTTCGATCTCGGCGTAGGCCTTGTCGGTCAGCGTCACGTCGCCCTGCACGAAGGTCGAACCGCCGCGCTTGCGCCGCTTGCCGGCAGGCGAGGGGGATGCGGCGCTGCGCTTGTCGGCAGCCGCCGCCTTCAGGAATCGGGATTTTCTTACCTCGGCCATCCGTCCGTTCCATCCTACGCTGGTCAATCACCGGTACACGACAGATATGTCACCGGACTCGCAGCGATGCAACGTTTCGTGGTTTCGTAGGATGGGTTACGCCTTCGGCTAACTAATCCACCCTTGTGGTAGCGTCGTCCAGAAGCCTTGCGCCAGCTCAGGCTCGGCCGGATGCTAAGCAACCTTTTGCTCTTCCGCCGACCCGCCGCGCAGGTCCTGGAAGAACTTCTCCACCTCGCGCGAGAGCGTGTCGGCGGTGGTGGCAAGGTCGTCGGAGGCGGCGAGCACGGAAGCGGCAGCCGCATTGGTCTCGCCGATCGCTTCGCGGAGCGAGTTGATATTGTTCACCAGCGTCTCGTTGCCTTGGGCCGCCGACTGGGCGTTGGCGGAGATCTCGCGGGTCGCCTGGTCCTGCTGGCCCACGGCGCCCGCGATCGTGGTGGTGATGTCGTTGATCCCGCGCACCGCGCCGCCGATCTCGCGCACGGCGTCGACCGCATTCCTGGTCGAAGACTGGATCATGCCGACATTCTGGCCGATCTCTTCCGTCGCCTTCGCTGTCTGGCCGGCCAGCGCCTTCACTTCGTGAGCGACCACCGCAAAGCCGCGGCCGGCATCGCCCGCACGCGCCGCCTCGATGGTGGCATTGAGCGCTAGGAGATTGGTCTGCTCGGCGATCGCCTGGATCAGAGTCAGCACCCCGTCGATCCGTTGCGTCGCAGCCGCCAGGCTCTCGATCTCGGCGATCGATTTCTCAGTGCGCTGGCCGGTGTGCTCGACCGCGGCGGCCGAATGGCTGACCTGCCGGCCGATCTCCTGCACCGAGGCGGACAGCTCTTCCGCCGCGCCGGCGACCGCCGAGACGTTGCCGGAGGCTTGCGCAGTGGCGCCTGAGGCCGCCACAGCGCGCTGATTGGCGTCGGAGGTGACGCGGTTGATGGTCTGCGCGGTGTTGCGCATCGCCGACGCATTGTCCGTCAGCGCATGCAGCACCGCGCCGATCGCCTGGCGGAATTCCTCGACGGAAGCTTCGACATGCCGGCTGCGCTCCTGGCGCGCCGAAGATTGCTCCGAGACCTGCGCGTTGAGCTTGCGGTTGCGCTCCATCGCCTCCTGGAAAACCTTGATCGCGCGGGCGAGTGCGCCGATCTCGTCGCTGCGCGCCGTATGCGGCACCTCGACATTTTCGGCGCCTTCTGCAACCTGCTTGATGGTCGTGGTGATGACGGACAGGGGACGGGCGATCGAGCGCGCGATGATGATGACGCCGACGACCACCAGAGCCAGGGCGATGCCGCCGAGGCAGGTCAGGACGAAGGAAAGCTGGTGGTTGGCGTCGGTCTCTTGCACGATGCGCCTGGCGCGCTCGGCATAAACCTTGGAGAGTGCCTCGAGGTCCTTGTTCAGCGCGGAGCGGACCGAGCGGTTGGCGTCGTTGTCTCCCCATTCACGCCCCGCGGCCGGGCTGATCTCGTAGGCGCGGCGCACCAGCTCTTTGCGGAAGTCGACGAACTGCGCGATGCGCTTCTTGAAGGTCGCGAACTGCTCGGCGTCATCGGCCTGGACGATGCCTTCCCATTTCGTGACCACGCCCATGATCTTGTCGTTGAACTTGAGCAGCCCGTCGCCGAATTTCTTTACCTTGGCGGGCTCGGTCGACATGTAGACGCCGCGCGACTCCATCACCACCGCATAGACCAGCGAATTGACCCGCTCGACATTCAGCGCGGCGAGGTTGGCGGTCTCGATCGCCTTGGTCAGCTCCGCGGCCATGCGGGTGTTGTGATCCGACAGCACGGCGATCGCCGCGGTCAGAAGCGCGAACAGCGCGAAGATCGAATAGAGCCGTGCCGCCAGCGAGAGCCTGGATGCCATGATGCCTGACCGAACCTGAATTTTGTGATGTCAGTCCCTACGTCCCCTCAGCAAGACCCCCAGGGGGAGCGCGTCGTCTGTCCAAAAATTATGCGTAATGTTCATGGATAAAGTCTTAATCCGCGGGCTTCCGAGCTACGCAACGCGTGCAGGAATTGCCTATCGGAATCAGATAGTTGCAGCATGATACCGGCGCCCGGGTCAGGCTTGCGCGAGGGGTGTGTCATCTCTTCGCAACATCGTCTCTCAAAATGGCCGCCTCCGGCGTAGGGTAGGGACCATGGTCTATCGCCACACCATCGATCAGACGACTTATGCCTTCGACGGCCTGCGCGACTTGCTGGCCAAGGCGAGCCCGCCGCGCTCGGGCGATCGTCTGGCGGGGGTTGCGGCCGATAGTGCGGAACAGATGGTCGCGGCGCGGATGGCGCTCGCCGATGTCCCGCTGACGCAATTCCTTGAGGAAGCCGTGATCCCCTACGAGCAGGACGAGGTCACGAGGCTGATCCTCGATGGTCATGATCGAGACGCGTTTGCGCCGGTCGCGTCGCTCACCGTCAGCGCCTTCCGCGATTTCCTGCTGTCGGACGCGGCAACCCCCGAAGCCTTGACGAAGCTTGCCCGTGGCATCACGCCGGAAATGGCGGCCGCCGTCTCGAAACTGATGCGCAACCAGGACCTGATCCTGGCGGCGAAGAAATGCGAGGTGACAACGTCCTTCCGCAACACCGTCGGCCTCGCGGGCCGGATGAGCACGCGGCTGCAGCCCAATCATCCCTTCGACGACGCCAGGGGCATCACCGCCTCGATCCTTGATGGGCTCCTGCTGGGCTCTGGCGATGCCTGCATTGGCATCAATCCGGCGAGCGACGATCCCGCCGTGATCGGCAGCCTGCTGCGGCTATTGGACGAGATCATTGTCCGGCTCAAGATTCCGACCCAGGGCTGCGTGCTGACGCATGTGACGACGACGCTGAAATTGATCGGCGAGGGGCTTCCGGTCGATCTCGTCTTTCAGTCGATTGCAGGTACGGAAGCCGCCAACCGCTCGTTTGGCGTCGACCTAGCCTTGCTCGGTGAAGCGCATGACGCCGGCCGCTCGCTGTCGCGCGGCACGGTCGGCGACAACGTCATGTATTTCGAGACCGGGCAGGGCTCCGCGCTCTCGGCCAATGCCCATCACGGCGTCGACCAGCAGACGCTGGAAGCGCGCGCCTATGGCGTGGCGCGGGCCTATCGTCCGCTCCTTGTCAACAGCGTGGTCGGCTTCATCGGCCCGGAATATCTTTACGATGGCAAGGAGATCATTCGCGCCGGTCTGGAGGATCATTTCTGCGGCAAACTGCTCGGCCTGCCGCTTGGGGTCGACGTCTGTTACACCAACCATGCGGAAGCCGATCAGGACGATATGGATAACCTCCTGACGCTTCTCGCCGCCGCCGGCGTCACCTTCATCATGGGGGTGCCGGGAGCCGACGACGTGATGCTGAACTACCAGTCCACCTCGTTCCACGACGCCCTTTATGTCCGCGACCTCTTCGGGTTGAAACGCGCGCCGGAGTTCGACGACTGGCTGGTGCAAGCGGGGCTGGCCGACGCCGCCTTCCGCCTTGTCGGAAATGCGGGGCTGCTGCCCGATTTTGCGTCGCGGCTGATCGACCGCACTGCATCTAAAATTTGAACTTTAGCAACCAAAATCGCGACCAAACGTTAGCTTGGCTCGCCACAATGTTGAGGAATTTGTAGCCGAATTTTGTGGCCCATGCTTACGTGATCTTTGACACGTCGTTTGCCGGATTTGCCAGCGTTGTTGCAGAGGAAGTTTGATGAGAGCTGACGGCATCGACACGTCTCGCCGGATTTTGTGCGTCTTCCCGCGATACACGTCCGCGTTCGGCACCTGGGAATACGCCTATCCCCTGACCGACGGCGTCAAGGCCTTCATGCCGCCGCAGGGCCTGCTCGTGATCGCCGCCTATTTGCCGGAGCATTGGCAGGTCCGCTTCGTGGACGAGAACCTCCGTCTTGCGACCGATGCGGATTTCCAATGGGCGGAAGCGGTGTTCGTCAGCGGCATGCATATCCAGCGCCAGCAGATGAACGACATCTGCCGCCGGGCGCATGCCTTCAATCGCCCGGCCGCGATCGGCGGCCCCTCGGTCAGCGCTTGCCCGGACTACTATCCCGCCTTCGACTATCTGCATGTCGGCGAGCTCGGCGACGCCACCAATGAGCTGATCGCGCGACTTTCGCGCGACACCTCGCGTCCGCGCGAGCAGGTCGTGTTCGCGACCAAGGACCGCGTCGCCATGAACGACTTTCCGCTTCCGGCCTATGAGCTGGCCGAGGTGAGCAAGTACCTGCTCGGCAGCCTGCAATATTCGTCAGGCTGCCCCTATCAGTGCGAGTTCTGCGACATTCCCGGGCTTTACGGCCGCAATCCGCGGCTGAAGACGCCGCAGCAGATCATCGCCGAGCTCGACAAGATGCGCGAATGCGGCATCGCCGACACCGTCTATTTCGTCGACGACAATTTCATCGGCAACCGCAAGGCCGCGCTCGACCTCTTGCCGCACCTCATCGAGTGGCAGAAGAAGCACAGCTATGTCACGCGGTTCGCCTGCGAGGCGACGCTCAACATCGCCAAGCGGCCCGAAATTCTCGAAAAGATGCGCGAGGCCGCCTTCCATACGATTTTCTGCGGCATCGAGACGCCCGATCCCGACGCGCTGAAGGCGATGCACAAGGACCACAACATGATGGTCCCCATCCTGGAGGGGGTCCGGACCATCAATTCCTACGGCATGGAAGTCGTGTCCGGCATCATCATGGGGCTCGATACGGACAAGCCCGGCACCGCGGACGCGCTGCTTGCGTTCGTCGACGAATCGAAGATTCCGCTCCTGACCATCAACCTGCTGCAGGCGCTGCCAAAGACACCGCTGTGGGACCGACTGGAGCGCGAGGGACGCCTGATCCATGACGAGGATCGCGATTCCAATGTGAAATTCCTGCTGCCTTATGACGAGGTCATCGGCTCCTGGAAGCGGTGCATGGCGATCGCCTATGAGCCGGCCCGGCTGTTCGCGCGTTACGACCATCAGTGCGACTACACCAATGCCAATCGGATGAAAGTGCCGATTGCGCCGGAAATGAAGAGCTGGAAGAACATCCGTCGCGCGCTCGTCATGCTGCGCAACATCTTCTGGAAGGTCGGCGTGCTCGGCCCCTACAAGCGCGAGTTCTGGAAGTTCGCACTGCGCCGGCTGCGGAAAGGTGATGTCGAAGGCCTGATCGCCTCTGTGCTGATCGGCCACCATTTGATCATGTACGCGCGCGCGGCCTCGAGTGGCCGGCAGAATGCCTCGAACTACTCGCTCCGCCTGCGCGAGGCGCAGATGCCGGCCGAGTAATCCTTTGAAGCAACCTTCGCCGTCGCGATCGGTCACGGACCTGCGGGAACTGACGCCGGCGCGCGTGGCGCTCGGCCGCTCCGGCGCGAGCCTGCCGACCCGTGCCTTGCTCGATTTCACGCTCGATCATGCGCGCGCCCGCGATGCGGTGCATGCCGACTTCGATGCGGCAGCGCTCGCCGGCGCGCTCGGCGCGCTCGGCCTTCGCGCCATCGAGGTCTCAAGCCGCACCGAGAGCCGCCGGCAATATCTCGCCCGGCCCGATCTCGGCCGCAGGCTCGATGACGCATCGGTGCAACGTCTGCGGAGCCTGGATGCCGCCGGCCAGCTCGCGATCGTGATCGGCGACGGGTTGTCGCCAACCGCAGTGAATGCGCACGCGGCTCCGCTGATGCGCGAGCTCAAGCTGCGCCTCGAGGCCGACGACGTGGCCATCGGCGCCGTTGTCATCGCCAATGGCGCGCGCGTCGCACTCGGCGACGAGATCGGCGAGATCGCTGGCGCCGGCATGGTTGCCGTGCTGATCGGCGAACGTCCGGGCCTGTCGGCGCCCGACAGCCTCGGCGCCTATCTCACCTTCGCGCCCCGGATCGGCCTGACCGACGCCAGCCGCAACTGCGTCTCGAATATCCACGGCAACGGGCTCACCTATGACGAGGCCGCGTTGAAGATCGCATGGTTGATCGGGCAGGGGTTTTCCCGGGGAATCACCGGCGTGGGGCTCAAGGACGAAAGCGGCGACGCAACGCCGCCGCGCCTCGCCGATAAATCCACGCGAACGTGACAAATCTGCCACTTACGAGGCGCGAATTGGCCTATTACGCGTTGATTTCGACAACGCGCCCGCGCTTGCGACAAAGGGTGCGAACCTGCTAAACGTCGTCCCCGCGATTTTCCGTCTATTTTCAAGGGTTAGCGCCGGCCAGATGACGGTCTTTCGAGGTCATTCGCGCGTTCCCTAAAACCAAGCTATCAGACCGAGCCGACGTGAGAACTGGACAGAGCATGCTCGAGAAAACCCGCGACAATGAAATCCATGTCGAGATGGTCGAGGAGCCGCCTGCCAAGAGCATCGCGTTCGGCCTGGAGCGGCTCGGCCTGATCCCGATGAAGGCGCCGATCCTGTCCTGCATCATCCTGGCGCTGCTGATCGTCGGCGCACTGTTCGGCATCCAGCGCATCAAGATCGACGACTCGCTCTCGCAACTGTTCCGATCCAATACCAAGGAATACCATCAATACGAGGAAGTGACGAAGAAATTCCCGGCAGAGGAGTTCGACGTTCTGGTCGTGGTCGAAGGCAAGGACCTGCTCGCCCGCGATAACCTCGAGAAGCTTCGCGACTTCGTCACCGATCTGCAGCTCGTCGACGGCACCCGTGGCCTGGTCTCGCTGTTCTCCGCGCGTCAGGCGCCCGCGCCCGGCAAGCTGCCGGCGGCGCTGTTCCCGTCCGAGCTGCCGCAGGGCGCCGACTACGCCAAATTCATCGAGACCGTGAAATCCAACGAGATCATCCGCGGCAAGCTGCTATCGGAGGACGGCACGCTCGCGCTGATCGTGCTGTCGCTCGAGCCCAAGGTCGTTGCCAGCAGCCAGCTCGGCAAGGTGGTCGGCGACATCCGCAGCCTGATGAAGCAAGACCTCGGCGACACCGGGCTGAAGGTGGAATTGTCCGGCGTTCCGGTGATGCAGCTCGAGATCCGCAACGCGGTCGAGCGTGACGGGCTGACCTACAACATCCTCGGCATCCTGGCGGGCTGCATCATCGCCATCATCTTCTTCCGCAAGATCTCCTTCATGGTGGTGGCGGCGTTCCCGCCCTTGATTGCGATCCTGCTCGCGCTCGGTGGCCTCGGCTGGGCCAATTTCAACCTCAACATGTTCCTGAACGTGATGACGCCGCTCATTATGGTGATCAGCTTCTCCGACTCCATGCAGCTCACCTTTGCCGCGCGCGACCGCCTGATCGCCGGCCAGGACAAGGTAACCGCGTTCAAGAACGCGGTGCTGGTGGTCGGCCCCGCCTGCGTATTGACCCATGGCACCGCCGGCATCTCCTTCATCGCGTTGCAATTCTCCAATTCGGACCTGATCCGCAAGTTCGGCGAGGCCGGACTTGCCGCAACCATCATCGCGCTGATCGCGGTGTTGTCGCTGGTTCCGGTTTTCGGTGTGCTGTTCGTTCGCAACGAGAGGGTCTTCGCCGCCAAATTCCAGAGCGCGGACGCCGGGGTCCAGGCCTTGCGCAACTTCTGCTACTGGATCGCGGTGCGGATGGTAAGCCGGCCCGGCCTGTTCAGCCTCATCGCCGTGCTGTTCGTGGGCTCGCTTGCCGGCATCTACGCGAATCTGCAGCCGCGCTATCGCCTCGCCGACCAGGTGCCCGACAAGCGCCAGGCGGTTGCTGCCAGCAATCGCCTCGATGCGAAGCTCACCGGCGCCAATCCGGTCAACGTGCTGATCACGTTCCCCAAGGGTGAATCGCTCTATTCGCCGGAGACCTTGCAGACCATCGCCGACGTTCACGCCACGGTCGAGAAGACCGCGGGCGTCGGCAACGTCTGGTCGCTGGAAACCTTGCGTCGCTGGCTCGCCGAGAAGGCCGGCTCGAGCGACGTCGCGACGCTGAAGGAATATGTCAACGTGATCCCCGAGCATCTGGTGCGGCGTTTCATCGACAAGGAGCAGGATGCCGTCGTGGTCGCGGGCAGGGTACCCGACCTCGATTCCAGCCAGCTCTTGCCAGTGATCAAAAAGCTCGACCATGAGCTCGACGCCGTGCGCGCCAAGCATCCCGGCTATGAGATCGCCGTGACCGGCCTTGCAGCCATCGCCGCGCGCAACTCGGCCAACATGATCGAAAAGCTCAATCGCGGCCTCACCATCGAATTCGCACTGGTGGCGATGTTCATCGGGCTGGCGTTCCGCTCCTGGGTCGTGATGTTCGCCTGCATCCTGCCCGGCATCTTCCCGGTGGTGCTGTCCGGCACGGTGCTCTATGCGCTCGGCGAGGGACTGCAATTTGCGAGCGTGGTCGCGCTCACCGTGTCGTTCGGCTTGGGGCTGAGCGCCACCATCCACTTCCTCAACCGGTTGCGGCTGGAGAGCAAGCCTGGTGTCACGTCGGCGGTCGCGGTCGAGCGTGCGACCGTGCTGATGGGACCTGCGCTGATTCTGACCACGGTGGTGCTTGCGTGCGGCCTCGTCGTCACCGTGTTCTCCGATCTGCCGTCGCTCAGGCTGTTCGGCTGGCTCAGCGCGTTTGCGATGGTGGCGGCTCTTGTCGCCGACCTCTTCATCCTGCGGCCGACCGCGATGTGGCTGATCAATCTGTCCGAGAAGCTCCGTGGCGGCCGTACGGGCAACGCGCTCGGTTGATATATCTCTTCGCGCAAGAAAGAAGCCCCGGCCCGATTGCATCGGGCCGGGGCTTTGTGCGTTGACGATCCGCCTGCTTAGCTTTTGCGCGGACTAGCCCTTCACCATCGTGATGTTGACGCCGCGGATTTCGCCCTTGGATGAAATCTGCACGGTCTGCTTGCTGCCGTTGGTGCGCAGCGTGAGGCTCGCTGCAAAGCCGTTGGCCTCGACGAACACGTCGATCTGGCCGCCACCGGCGGTGCCTTGCAGATTGCCGAAGATGTTGCGGCTTGCCTCGCTCCAATTGCCCGAGATGCGGTTGCCGTTGGAGGTGACGTCGCTGGTGAGGTCGAACTTATAGCTGTCGCTCGCGCAGCGAAGCTGTTGCTTCAGCCCCAGGCCCGTGCCGTTGACCCTGTAGTCGGCCTTGCAGCGGATGCGTTCGGTCGTTCCGTCGGATAGCTTGACAGTGCCGGTGCCCGACCATCGGCCGTCGAAGCCTGCAAACGGACCGGACGATTGGGCGTAGCCTGCCGACGCCGACAACATCAGTGCGGCGCCGACACCCGCGGCCTTGATCGCCTGTCCAAGCAGGCTGGAGCCAAACAGATTCATATCGAGTTTTCCCATTAAAATGACGTTCTTCACGAAGATACGTCTCGCCGCATCGAAGGTTTAGTGTCGCCGTCCAGTGTTAGGTTCAAATGACAGCACGCGCCCGTCTGCGCGGATTCCGCAAGTGCAGCGATCATCGCTGAACCTGCATCGCCTCGTTTCCGCCGCGAAATCGGCAAAACCAGACCTTCTCGGATGATTTGCAGGCGCCGATTTAAAGGCTCGTCATGCAGCCATGCAACAGCCAAATGAAAAAAATCGGCCGCGGCAAATAATGTCCTAGTATCAAAAACTTATATGTGTCAATGAGCCCGCTCCCGAAGACCTGAGGCCGAACATTCCGGTCGTCGCAAATTTGGCCGCATTTGCCGGCGCTTGTGCGGTCACGGCCGCTTGCGGCGCCCGCAACCTGGACCAGCCTTCTCGGCGCGCCCTGGCGCAATCCGGGGCGGATTGGCCTGCTCTGAGAATGAAAGAACAAGATGCGTAAAACTCTCCTGGCTCTCACCCTGCTGTCGCTTTCCGTCTCCACTGCAGCCTTCGCACAAGGCGGGCGCGGCTCGCCCGAGGAACAGAGGGCCTGCACCCGCGACGCGCAGCGCTTCTGCCGCCCCGTGATCGATCAGGGTGATCTCGTGGTCCTGTCCTGCCTGAAGGACCACCGCGCCAAGATCAGCCGGGCCTGTGACACGGTGCTCAAGACTCACGGTCAGTAAGCGCACTCCGCCGGATCGCGAGAGAGGCCCCCGGACAGCATTGGTTTTGGCGGCGTCTTCCCCTATATGGGAGGCGCCCTGAAACCTGTTATTCGCCAGTTCCCGATGACCACCGCAGCCGAATTGCGATCCGGCAAGACTCACCGCGACGAGAACTTTCCGGTGGCGTCGTGGATTATCCACCCGCGTCACCGGGCGCCGATACTTGCCTTCTACAATTTCGTCCGCACCGCAGACGACATCGCCGATCACGCGACGCTCCCCGCGGACGAGAAGCTGCGCTATCTCGACCTGCTCGAGGCCGAGCTCCTCGGCAAAGGCGACAGCCAGGAGGAGGCAGTCCATCTGCGTAACGCGCTCGCGCAGCGCTCGATGCCGCCACGCCATGCGCTCGACCTGCTGATCGCATTTCGCATGGACGTCAGCAAGCTGCGCTACGAGAACTGGGACGAGGTGATCCACTATTGCCGTTATTCGGCGATGCCGGTCGGCCGCTTCGTGCTCGATGTGCACGGCGAGAGCACCTCGACCTGGGTCGCCTCCGACGCGCTCTGCGCCGGCCTGCAGATCAACAATCATTTGCAGGACTGCGCCAAGGATTACAAGAATCTCAACCGTGTCTATCTGCCGCGCGACGCGCTGGCTGCAACGGGCGCAACCGTCGAGATGCTGGGCGAGCCAGCCGCACCGGCGCCGTTGCTGCAATGTCTGCAGGCGCTCGCCGCGCGCACGGAAAGCCTGCTCGGCGAAGGCAAACCGCTCGCCGCAGAGGTGAGGGATTTCCGCCTCGGGCTCGAGATCGCGGTGATCCAGGCGTTCGCGAACAAGATCGTGCGCATGCTGAAGGTGCGTGATCCCTTGCGCGATCGCGTGCGTCTGTCGCCGCTCGAGCTGATCGGCCACAGCGTTGCCGGCCTCACCGGCGAGGCGATGCGCCGCGCGGTCGGCAGGCCCGCCCAATCTAGATCGGCGGCCGGCTCATGACGCTCGAGGCGGCGGCCGACGCCAATTACGGCAACGCTGCCTCCGGCAGCTCGTTCTACGCCGCGATGCGCATCCTGCCGGCTGCGCAACGCGAGGCGATGTTCCAGATCTACAGCTTCTGCCGCAAGGTCGACGACATCGCCGATTCCGACGGACCGCGCGAGGAGCGTCTTGCCGCGCTCCAGGAGTGGCGCGACGATATCGACTCGCTCTACCGTGGCAATCCGCCGCCGCGCCTTGCGGACTATGTCGCCTCGGTGAAGAAGTTCGATCTCAAGCGCGAGGATTTCCTCGCCATCGTCGACGGCATGGAGATGGACGTGCCGCAGGATATCCGCGCGCCCGACATGGCGACGCTGGACCTTTACTGCGACCGCGTCGCAAGCGCGGTCGGACGGCTGTCGGTGCGCGTGTTCGGCCTGCCGCATGACGACGGCATCGAGCTCGCCCATCATCTCGGCCGCGCGCTGCAATTGACCAACATCCTGCGCGACCTCGACGAGGACGCAGCCCTCGGCCGGCTCTATTTGCCGCGCGAGGGCCTCTTGCATGCCGGCATTACCAATGATGATCCGGCACGGGTGATTGCCGACCGCGCGCTGCCGCGGGTCTGCATGCCGATTGCCGACCGCGCCAAGATGCATTTCGCCAAGGCCGACGAGGTGATGGCGCGCAACAAACGCCGCGTCGTGCGCGCGCCGCGGATCATGGGAAAATATTATCATGCCATTCTGGACTTGTTGATCGCCCGCGGATTTGCCGCACCACGCGAACCGGTTCGCGTGAGCAAGATCACGAAGGCCAGTATCGTCTTCCGCTACGCTTTCATCTGATGCAAAAGACCGTTCACATCATTGGCGCCGGAGTTTCCGGCCTTTCCGCCGCCGTGCGGCTCGCAAATGCGGGCCACAAGGTGCATCTCCACGAAGCCACGCAACAGGCGGGTGGCCGCTGTCGCTCCTATTTCGACACCGCGACCAATCTCACCATCGACAACGGCAATCATCTGCTGTTGTCGGGGAACCGTCATGCGCTCGCCTACGCCCGGTCGATCGGCACCGAAGCCGGGCTGATTGGACCGAAGATCGCGCAATTCCCATTCGTCGATTTTTCGACCAGCCAGCGCTGGCTGCTCGACCTCGGCGAGGGCCGCTGGCCGCTATGGGTGTTCGACGACGACCGCCGTGTCCCCGACACCCGCGTGCTCGATTATGTCGCGCTGGCGCCGCTCGCCTGGGCCTCGACCGCTCGCAAGGTCGGCGACGCCATCCGCTGCGAGGGCATGCTGTACAACCGCCTGGTACAGCCGCTGCTGCTTGCCGCGCTCAATGTCGACCCGCCGGAAGGATCGGCGGGGCTTGCCGGCGCGATCGTGCGGGAAACGCTGCTTGCCGGCGGCAAGGCCTGCCGGCCGCTGATTGCACGCGACGGGCTTTCGGCGGTCCTGATCGAGCCTGCGGTCGAGTTGCTGCGGGCCAAGGGCGCCGACATCCGCTTCGGCCATGAGCTGCGCGAGTTCGCCAGGACCGGCGAGCGGATCACTGCCCTGAAGTTCGGCGGCGAGGACGAGATCGCGCTTCGGGCTGATGAGGCCGTCATCATGGCCGTGCCGCCGCGCGCGGCCGCAACGCTCTTGCCGGGGTTGAAGACCCCGACGAAATTCCGCGCCATCGTGAACGCGCATTTCCGATTCGATCCGCCGCCGAATGCGCAGCCGATCCTGGGCATCGTCGGCGGCCTCGTGGAATGGCTGTTCGCGTTCCCGCAACGCCTCTCGGTCACCATCTCCAACGGCGACCGGCTCGTCGACAGGCCGCGGGAAGAGCTTGCGAACGCGATCTGGGCCGACGTCTGCAAGGCCGCCGGTGTTTCCGGGGACTTGCCGCCCTGGCAGATCGTGCGCGAACGCCGCGCCACGTTTGAGGCGACGCCCGAGCAGAATGCGCTCAGGCCTCCCGCCGTAACATCTTTCAACAATCTGTTCCTCGCCGGCGACTGGACTGATACCGGGTTGCCGGCGACGATCGAAGGATCGGTGCGGTCCGGCGACCGCGCCGCCGATCTGGTCCTCGCCATGCGCTAATGCAGGCGATCGTGTTGAGGTCGAGGCCGATGTATGCCGCAAGACAAGTGAACGAGATCCAACGCGACGCCCTGGAGAAAACCATCTCCTCGGCCTCGCGTGCGGTACGCGATTCCCAGCAGGCCGATGGGCATTGGGTGTTCGAGCTCGAAGCCGACGACACCATCCCGGCCGAATATGTGCTGCTGCGCCATCATCTTGGCGAGCCCGTGGATGCCATGCTCGAGGCCAAGATCGCCAGTTACATACGCCGCAGGCAGGGCAGCCATGGCGGCTGGGCGCTGGTGCAAGACGGCGATTTCGACATGAGCGCCAGCGTGAAGGCCTATTTCGCGCTGAAGATGATCGGCGATTCCGTGGACGCGCCGCACATGGCGCGCGCGCGCGAGGCGATCCGCACGCGGGGCGGGGCGATCCACTCCAATGTCTTCACGCGCTTCACGCTCGCGATGTACGGCGTCGTGACCTGGCGCGCCGTGCCGCTGTTGCCGGTCGAGATCATGCTGTTGCCGATGTGGTCGCCGTTCCACCTCGACAAGATCTCCTATTGGGCGCGCACCACGATCGTGCCGCTGATGGTGCTGGCGGCGAAGAAGCCGCGGGCGAGGAATCCGAAGGGCGTCGGCATCGACGAACTGTTCCTTGAGGATCCGCGCGGGATAGGAATGCCCGCGAAGGCTGCGCATCAGAGCTGGGGCTGGTTTCTGCTGTTTCGCGCGCTCGACAGCATCCTGCGCGTGGTCGAGCCGCTTTTTGCGAAGGCACTGCGCCAGCGCGCGATCGACGTAGCGCTCGCCTTCACCGAGGAACGGCTGAACGGCGAGGACGGCATGGGCGCGATCTATCCGCCGATGGCCAACGTCGTGATGATGTATGACGTGCTCGGCAAGGGAGAGGACTTTCCGCCACGCGCGATCACGCGCCGCGGCATCGACAAGCTGCTTGTGATCGGCGAGCACGAAGCCTATTGCCAGCCCTGCGTCTCGCCGGTGTGGGACACGACGCTGACCGCGCATGCGATGATGGAAGCCGGCGACGAGGCGGCGATGGCCGCGGCCCGGAAGGGGCTGGACTGGCTGGTGCCGAAGCAGGTGTTCGACGTCAAGGGCGACTGGGCCGCGAAGCGGCCGGACGTGCGGCCTGGAGGTTGGGCATTCCAGTACAACAATGCGCACTATCCGGATCTCGACGACACCGCGGTCGTGGTGATGTCGATGGACCGCATGCAGCGCACAACCGGCGGCCATACCTATGACGAAGCGATCGCCCGCGGCCGCGAATGGATCGAGGGCATGCAGAGCGACGATGGCGGCTGGGCTGCCTTCGACGCCAACAACTTCGAATATTACCTCAACAACATCCCATTCTCGGATCACGGCGCACTGCTCGACCCCCCGACCGAAGACGTCACCGCGCGCTGCCTCTCGATGCTGGCGCAGCTCGGCGAAACCAGGGACAACCCGAAAGTCGCCGCCGGCATCGAATATCTGCGCCGAACCCAGTTGTCCGAGGGCTCCTGGTATGGCCGCTGGGGCATGAATTACATCTATGGAACCTGGTCGGTGCTGTGCGCGCTCAAAGCCGTGGGCGTCGATCACCAGGACCCGATGATCCGCAGGGCGGTCGCCTGGCTCGAATCGATCCAGAACGAGGACGGCGGCTGGGGCGAGGATGCGGTCTCCTACCGGCTGGATTATCGCGGATTGGAGCGGGCGCCCACCACCGCCTCGCAAACGGCATGGGCCTTGCTTGGCCTGATGGCAGCGGGCGAGGTCGCAAATCCGGTGGTCGCCCGGGGCGTCGAGTACCTAATTGCAACACAGACCGAAAAAGGCCTGTGGGACGAGGAACGCTACACCGCAACAGGCTTTCCTCGGGTGTTTTACCTGCGCTACCATGGATATAGAAAGTTTTTCCCACTTTGGGCGCTGGCGCGGTATCGCAACTTGAAGAACACCAATAGCAGGATGGTGGCAGGGGTCGGGATGTGAATTTTGGGGGGGACGACCCGTCTGCGGGGATGGTGGACCCGCGGCCGGTCTTGATTGTGACAGGTCTGGTTCAGGAGGCCCGCATTGCGGCAGGGCCGGGAATGGCTGTTGTCTGCAGCGCGAGCGATCCGCAGCAATTGCGGGCGCTGCTCACCGTGTTGGATCCGGCGACGATCCGCGGCGTGATCTCTTTCGGGGTCGCCGGCGGCCTTGATCCATCGCTGAAATCGGGCGACGTCGTAGTCGCAACCGAGGTCATGGCCGGCGACGCGCGCTGGCTGGCGGGCCTGTCGCTGAACGAACAACAGATCGCCGGCATTGCGCTGGGGCGCCGCCGTGTCGTCAGAGGCAGCCTCGTCGGGGCCGAGGAGGTGGTGGCGGGGCTGTCCTTCAAGGCCGCCTTACGCTCGGAAACGGGAGCTGCGGCCGTCGACATGGAGAGCCATATCGCCGCGGCCTATGCGGCGGAGAATGGTCTTCCCTTTGCCGCGCTGCGCGTCATCAGCGATCCGGCCACCCGCGCGCTGCCGGCCTTGGCGCGAAATGCGATCAAGCCGAATGGCGATATCGATTTGCGCAAGATAATGCGCGGAATCGCCCGCAACCCGCGGACGCTCCGCGCGCTGGTCTCGACCGGCATCGACTTCAACCGTGCGCTGAAGAGCTTGCGCGGCTGCCGTAGCTTCCTGCTCGGCAACGAAGGCCTTGTGCCGGCCGAAATCTGACGCGGTCGGCCTCGACCCCGCAAGCAAAGGGACCCCGTAAGCCAAACGGCCCGGTCGCATCGCGATCGGGCCGTTTCATGTTTCGATGCGTTGCGGCGATGCCTACGCAGCCGTCGAGGCCTTTTGCTGGGCGGCCAGCGCCTCGTCGCGGCGAATTTCCGAGAGTTTCTTCTGCACCTGCTCGGAGAAGATGTACTGCGCCGGACGCTGCCTGGAGAGATCGATCTCGGGCGCCATCGGACCCGCGGTCTTGATACCGCGCAGCGCCACCCACATCGCCTTGAACGGATTGTGCAATGCCGCCGTCGCCGCCGTCGGCTCGTAGCCACAATGCGCCATGCAGTTGGCGCACTTTTCGTACTTGCCGGTGCCGTAGGAATCCCAGTCGGTGGTCTCCATCAGCTCGTCAAAGGTCTTGGCGTAGCCTTCGCCGAGCAGATAGCACGGCTTCTGCCAGCCGAAGATGTTGCGGGCGGGCATGCCCCACGGCGTGCAGTGATATTCCTGATTGCCGGCGAGGAAGTCCAGGAACAGGCCTGAATGCATGAAGTTCCACTTCTTGCCCTTGCCGCGCGCAAAGACTTCCCGGAACAGCTTCTTGGTCTTGGTGCGGTTGAGGAAGTGCTCCTGGTCGGGCGCGCGCTCATAGGCATAGCCCGGCGACATCGAGACACCGACGCCGAGCTCGGTGGTGAAGTCGAGGAATTTGGCAATCTCCTCGGCCGGATGGCCGTCGAAGATGGTGGCGTTGACGTTGACGGTGAAGCCGCGCGCCTTCGCCGCCTTGATCGCGGATACGGCGCGGTCGAATACGCCCTTCTGCGACACCGCCTTGTCGTGGTGATCCCTCAAGCCGTCGAGGTGCACCGAGAAGAACAAATAGGGCGACGGCTCGAACAGGTCGAGCTTCTTCTCAAGCAACATCGCATTGGTGCACAGCGAGACGAACTTCTTGCGCGCGACCAGTCCGCGCACGATTTCGCCGATCTCCTTGTGGATCAACGGCTCGCCGCCGGGAATCGCGACCATCGGCGCGCCGCATTCGTCGGCCGCGTCCCAACATTCCTGCGCCGTCATGCGGCGGTTGAGGATCGCGTCGGGATAGTCGATCTTGCCGCAGCCGACGCACGCAAGGTTGCAACGGAACAACGGCTCCAGCATCAGCACCAGCGGATAGCGCTTTCGGCCGAGAAGCTTCTGCTTGAGCAGATAACCACCGATACGCATTTCCTTGAAGAACGGTATTGCCATCACGAACTTTCTTTTTGGTCCCCGAACTTTAAGTTTGGCTCAGCTTGCCGCGAGTTCCGCGGGCAACCTGAATTCGATATTTTCTTCCCGGCCCGGCAGCACCGACACCGACACCGGTCCGATCCGCCGCAAGGCCGCGATGACGTCGTCAACCAGCACCTCGGGCGCCGAAGCGCCGGCAGTGATACCGACCGCCCTGGCATCCCTAAGCCATTCCGGATTGAGCTCACTGCCATCGGCAATGAGGTAACTCGCGACACCGGCCTCGGTGCCGATCTCTCGAAGCCGGTTGGAGTTGGAACTGTTGGCGGCGCCCACCACCAGGATAACGTCAACGAGCTTGCTCAGGTCCCTTACCGCAGATTGACGGTTTTGGGTCGCATAGCAGATATCCCGGATGTCCGGGCCTTGAATATCTGTAAAACGGGCGTGAAGGGCGGCTATGATGTCCTTGGTGTCGTCCACGCTCAGCGTGGTCTGGGTGATGTAGGCGACCGGCGTGTCGGCGGACAATGTCAGCGCTGTCACGTCGTCCACGTTCTGCACGAGCAGCACGGGGCCCGGTACCTGTCCCATGGTGCCCTCCACCTCCGGGTGGCCGGCATGACCGATCAGAACCAGGGATCGGCCCTTCGACATATAGCGCTTGCCCTGATTGTGAACTTTCGTGACCAGCGGGCAGGTGGCGTTCAGCACCGATAAGTCCCGCGTGGCTGCTTCCTCCTCCACCGTGCGCGCCACGCCATGGGCGGAAAACACGGTGACGGATTGCGGCGGCACCTCCGAGAGGTCCTCTACAAAGATCGCGCCCTTGTTCTTCAGGCTTTCGACCACGTATTTGTTATGCACGATCTCGTGGCGCACATAGACCGGAGGGCCGTACTTTTGGAGCGCGCGCTCGACGATCTCGATTGCGCGGACAACGCCGGCGCAAAAGCCGCGCGGCTGGGCCAGATATACTTCCATGGGACGTCCGTTACTCAAGTTGCCTCACTTTCGGTTTCAGTCATCCCCAAATACCGCCCAATGTCAGAATAACTGCAATATCCGCACCAGCATTGTGACCCCCGGCACGGTCAAGCGCATCGAGGCACAGAGCCTTCTGTCAAAAATCGACCGGCTAGAAAAGGCGGGCCGTGCCAAGAGCCTTAACAGCCCCGGAGCTCCCCTTGGAGCCCGCCAAACATAGATAGATGGTATTGTGATACTGTCTCGTAAGTCCCGGATGTCGAAGCCTTAATCCCCTCACTCGTTCGTCACTTTACGCACCAACATTCCCGGCTATACCAGCCTCGCACCGGAACCTCCCAAATCCGAGCTATGTGTCTGTCTTGCCTTCGAAAATTCTTCGAAAACAAGGTTGGCCCGGGCCGGGGAACTCCGCTAGAGAGCGGGCGTTGCGCTGTCTGTTAACATTAGAAAGAAATGATGTGCTGACAAGTATTGTCGTCTCGATCGTCAAGGCCTGTACCCGGTTTGCCACGCTGACACTTTCGGTTGGGCTGATCCTTGCCGTCGCGGCGGGCTACTACACGTCGCGCCATTTCGCCATCAACACCGACATCAACACGCTGATCTCGGACAAGATGGACTGGCGTCAGCGCGACCAGCTGTTCGACAGGGCCTTCGACCGTGACGCCACCATCCTGGCGGTGGTGGATTCGCCCACCCCCGAACTGACCAATTCGGCGGCCGCCGCGCTCGAAGCGAAGCTGAAGGACGACAAGAAGAACTTCGCGTCCATGCAGCCGCTCGGCACCGGCGAGTTCTTCGAGAAGAACGGGTTGCTGTTCCTGCCGACCCAGAAGGTCGCCGAGGTCACAGGTCAGTTCGAAAAGGCTGCCCCCCTGATCGAGATCATGGCGGGCGACCCCTCGATCCGCGGCCTGACCGGAGCGCTCGAGACCGGGCTTGCCGGCGTCAAGCGCGGCGAGGTCAAGCTCGACAACACCGCGCGTCCCTTCAATCAGATCGCGCAGACCGTCGAGGACGTCCTGAACAAAGGGACGGCGGATTTCTCCTGGCGCCAGCTTGTCAGCGACACGCCTTTGACCGATTCCGACAAGCGCGCCTTCATCGAGTTCAAGCCGGTCATCAACTACGGCGCGCTCCAGCCCGGCAAGAATGCGACCGATGCCATCCGCAAAGCCGCGGCCGACCTCGACTTCGCCGGCAAGTACCAGGCGCAGGTGCGGCTGACCGGACCGATTCCGATCGCCAACGAAGAATATTCGACCGTGCAGCAGGGCGCGATCGTCAACGGCATCGGCACCGTCATCGTGGTGCTGTTCATTCTTTGGCTCGCGCTGCATTCGGCCAAGATCATCTTCGCCGTGTTCCTCAATCTGTTCATCGGCCTGTCGACCACGACGGCGGTCGGATTGTGGCTGGTCGGCTCGCTCAACCTGCTGTCGATCGCGTTTGCGGTGCTGTTCGTCGGTCTCGGCGTCGATTTCGGCATCCAGTTCAGCGTCCGCTACCGTTCGGAGCGCTTCAAGAACGACAACCTGGTTGAAGCGCTGGAGGAGGCGGCGCGGCGCGTGGCGGTGCCGCTGTCGCTTGCCGCGATGGCGACCGCGTGCGGCTTCCTCTGCTTCCTGCCGACCGACTACAAGGGCATTTCCGAGCTCGGCGAGATCGCGGGCGCCGGCATGGTGATCGCGTTCTTCTCCTCGATCACGGTGCTGCCGGCGATCCTGAAGCTGATCAATCCGCCCGGCGAGAGCGAGCCGGTCGGCTACGCCTTTCTTGCGCCGGTCGATCAGTTTCTTGAAAGGCATCGCGTAGCCATCGTGGTTGGCACGCTCGCGGTTGCGCTCGCCGGCCTTCCACTGCTCTATTTCATGAAGTTCGACTTTAACCCGATGAACCTGCGCAATCCCAAGGCCGAGTCGATTGCGACCTTCCTCGACTTGCGCAAGGATCCGAACACGGGCGCCAACGCGGTCAACGTGCTGACCCATTCGGAAGAGGACGCCAAAAAGATCGAGACGGAGCTCAAGAAATTGCCCGAGGTGCTGAGCGTGCGATCGCTCGACAGCTTCATTCCCGAGGACCAGCCGGCGAAACTGAAGCTGATCGCGCAAGGCGCGCGGGTGCTCAACCCCGCGCTCAATCCGGATTCGATCGACGAGCCGCCCTCGGACCAGGAGAACGTCGACTCGCTGAAGAGCTCGGTCGCGGCGCTCCGGCGGGACGCCGGCGACGACAAGGGGCCGGGCGCGGTCACGGCCAGGCGCCTTGCGGACGCGCTGGAGAAGCTTGCCAATGCTGATGAGGCCACCCGCAACAAGGCGCAAGCGATCTTCGTCGAGCCGCTCAAGATCGTGCTCGACCAGCTCAAGAACGCGCTGCAGGCGCAGCCTGTCTCGCTCAACACGCTGCCGCCCGTGATCGTGAATGACTGGAAGAGCAAGGACGGGCTGAGGCGGGTCGAGGCGTTGCCGAAGGGCGACCCCAACGACAACGACAATCTGCGGCGCTTTGCGACGGCGGTGCTGAAGGCCGAGCCGACCGCGGTCGGCGGGCCGGTGTCGATCCTCAAATCGGGCGACACCGTGATCGCGGCTTTCATCCACGCCGGCATCTATGCGCTGGTCGTGATCAGCCTTCTGTTGTTTGTCACGCTGCGACGGATCACCGACGTGCTGTTGACGCTGGTGCCGCTGCTCGTTGCGGGCGCGGTGACGATGGAAATCTGCGTGCTCATCAGGCTGCCGCTCAATTTCGCCAACATCGTCGCGCTGCCGCTGTTGCTCGGCATCGGCGTCGCCTTCAAGATCTATTACATCGTGGCCTGGCGCTCGGGGCGGACCAACCTGCTGCAGTCCAGTCTCACGCGCGCGATCTTCTTCAGTGCGCTGACGACGGCGACCGCGTTCGGAAGCCTGTGGCTGTCGAGCCACCCAGGCACGTCGAGCATGGGCAAGCTCCTGGCGCTGTCGCTTCTCACCACGCTCGCCGCGGTGCTGCTCTTCCAGCCGGCGCTAATGGGTAAGCCGCGCGAGATCGGGGAGTAGGCAGATATCGCCGATCGCGTCGCCCTGACCATGGCCTTTGGCGCCCGGCCGGATCGAACTCGTGGTCCGCGCCGGCGTCGCGGCAGCGGTCTTGAGGCCAGCCTTCGATGCAGCGGGCTTGGCCGCGGCCGCCTTGGACGCGCCCCTGGCCATGCTGTTGGCAGGACTTGAGGGGATCGGCGGAGCGACGCGCGTCCAGGTCTCGCCGCCGCACAGGAAGCCGAGCACGCAGCCCTGGATCTCGAGATGGTTGGGGTCGGTCGGTGTAATCGAAGCGCTGTAAGTCTGGCCGTCCTTGGCGTTGTAGACTTGGCCTTCCCAGGAATCGGCGCCGGGCTTCTTCTTCATATCAAGCAGGATCGGCAAGCCGAGCGTCGGCCTGTTTCGTTTTGAGGCATCCGGATTGTTGCGGTCGACGCCGCCGGGCTCTTTCTCCCAGGCGACAACGCCCCACATGCTGCCATTGCATTGGGCGACCCGGACATTGGCGACGCCGTCGGCCACGCGCCAGTCGCCGGTGGGGTCGGCCGCCAGGGCCGAGGCCATGCCGGTCGCCTGCAAAAAGACAGTCAAAACAAGAGCTGGCTTCACGATGTTTCGTGGGCGTTGCAGCATGGTTCAAACCTGTACTTGCGTTGATGGTGCGAATGAGGGCAAAACGCCGCATTGGGCGTTTTCAGTTGACGAAACGGCCATCAACCGAAGTATGTAGCGGATGCCGAGTTCCAATCTAGACGTTTCCGAGGTGTTTGCGCAGCGTCAGGCGCAGCGCAGTGCCATGCACGCACGCCACCTGAATGAGCAGCTTGTACGCGTTCTCAAGACAATCGGTTACGATGTCGGCTTCCAGAAGGGCCAAGGCCAATACCTCTACGATCGCGACAATGTCCGCTATCTCGACCTACTGAGCGGTTTTGGCGTTTTTGCGATTGGCCGCAATCATCCGGCGCTGCGCAGTGCGTTGAAAAGCGTGCTTGACAGCGATCTGCCGAATCTCGTGCAGCTCGACGTCTCGACGCTGGCGGGCGTGCTGGCCGAGCGGCTGCTCAGATATGCGCCGTATCTGGACAAGGTGTTCTTTGCCAATTCCGGTGCGGAGACGGTGGAAGCTGCGATCAAGTTTGCCCGCAGCGCGACGGGCCGGCCGGGCATCGTTCACTGCGCGCACTCCTTCCATGGCCTGTCGTACGGCGCGCTCTCGCTCACCGATGACGTGAATTTCCGCTCCGGCTTCGAGCCGCTGTTGCCGGGATGCACGGCGATCCCCTTCAACGATCTCGCGGCGCTGGAGAAGGCGCTGTCGTCGCGCGAGGTCGCCGCCTTCATCGTCGAGCCGATCCAGGGCAAGGGCGTCAACCTGCCGACCGATGAATTCCTTCCCGGCGCAGCGGCGCTCTGCAAGAAATACGGCACGCTGTTCATCGCCGACGAGATCCAGACCGGGATGGGGCGCACCGGCCGCTTCCTCGCCATCGAGCACTGGAATGTCGAGCCCGACATGGTGCTGCTCGCCAAAGCGCTCTCCGGCGGCCATGTGCCGGTCGGCGCGCTGCTGACGCGCAAGAATATCTTCGACAAGATCTTCAACCAGATGGACCGCGCCGTCGTGCACGGCTCGACCTTTGCGAAGAACGACCTCGCGATGGCCGCCGGCATCGCCACGCTCGAAGTCATCGAGGCCGAGAAGCTGGTCGAGCAGGCGGCCAAGCGCGGCGCGGAGCTCCGCCTCGCGCTGACGCGCATGGTACCGGGCTACGAGCTCATGAAGGAAGTGCGCGGCAAAGGGCTGATGATCGGCGTCGAATTCGGCCCGCCGAAATCGTTGCGGCTGAAGGCGTCGTGGAACGTGCTGGAGACGGCCAACAAGGGCCTGTTCTGCCAGCTCATCACGGTGCCGCTGTTCAAGGATCACAAGATCCTGACCCAGGTCGCCGGTCACGGCAGCCACACTATCAAGCTTTTGCCGCCGCTCACCATCACCGACGAGGACTGCAAATGGATCGAGACGGCATTCGACACCGTCATCGCCGGCAGCCACAAGGTGCCCGGCGCGATCTGGTCGCTCGGCAAGACGCTGGTCGACAACGCGGTGAGGAAGTCGGCGTAGGTGGAAAGCAGATCGGGCTACAAACTGCGCCACGCTAATCCGAACTGCAGCACTACGGCGCCGTCATTGCGAGCGGAGCGAAGCAATCCATCTTGCAAACCGCTGAGCCATGGATTGCTTCGTCGCTGACGCTTCTCGCAATGACGACGGCATTCGACAACTGGCAGCCGCTAACCTTCCTTCTTGACCTCTGCCGCAGCCTCGAACTTCTCGCCGAACTCCGCAAGCTCGTCTGCGCCGATGTCGCTGACCGCCCAGAAGTTCATGCCGCGGTCGCTCCAGCGACGGATGTTGAAGCCCTGGATGGTGTCCATCGTCGCTGCCTTGTGCGCGGTGCTCGACGTCTGCTGCGCGAACAGGTTGATGACATGCGCGCGGCGCTTGTAGACGACGGCGCCGATGGCGCGGTCATTGACATAGTCGAGCCGGCCGCCGATCAGGGTAAAGCCCTGCGCGGTGAGATCGATCACCGGCGGCGAGACGTCGAGCTTGCCGTTGAACCACGGCTTCACCGTATGCTGGTCGGTCGAGACCACGTCGATCAGATGTCCGGGCTGCAGCGAGCGCAGATGCGAGGACACGATCTCGGATTCGATCAACTGCTGATCGTCCTGGCGCACCACGACGGCGACGAGAAGCGTGGCGGCCAAGGCGGACACCGCCGAGCCCAGGGCAAAGCCGCGAAGCACCGAGCGGCGACTCGTGAGCGGCGTGACATTCGACGGTGCTGCCACTGCCTGCTTCGGCAACACCTCGTCGAGGCGCTGACGCAGGCTCATCGGCGCGGTAAAGCGCAAATCCACCTTGTTCATCACCTCGCGCATCTGCCGATAGGCGGCGAGCTCCGCCGTGCAGCGCGGGCAGGTCGCGATATGGGTTTCGACCTCGCGGGCGTGGGAAGCATCGAGCTCGTTGTCGATCAGCGCGTGGATCAGGATTTCCGCCTCGTCGCAGGTCATCTCGGTTGCTCCTGGTCCTTGAGCCATGCCGAGCGCAGCATGGCGCGGGCGCGCGCGAGACGGGACATCACCGTGCCGACCGGTGCCCCGACCGCGTCGGCGATCTCGCGGTAAGACAGATTGTTGATTTCGCGCAATACGAACGTCTCCTTGAAAGGTTCGACGAGCGCGTCGATCAGCCGCCGGATCGCGGAAGCATCGCGCTCGCGCAAGAGTACAGCTTCCGGCGTCTGCTGCTCCTCGTGCCAGAGCGGCGTCTGTTCGGCGGCCTCCGGCATGTCCTCCATCGTTGTGGAGGGCGAGGCCGCGCGCCGCGCATATTCGGCGCGGCAGACATTGCGCAGGATCGCAAACAGCCAGGGTTTCATCGCCGGGCCGCGATAGGTGTCGAAATGCTTCAGCGCGCGCAGGTAACATTCCTGCACGGCGTCCTCGGCGTCGGACGCGTCGCGCAACAGATAGCGGGCGAGCGTGTAGACATCGTCCAGATGCGGCAGCGCCGCCTCCCGAAAGCGGCGTGCCCGCTCCGGGTCGTCCTGGGTAGTGTTCGCCGGCATCGCTGCTCGCCCGACCGTTGCAGAAACCGCGTGTGCCCGGCCTGCGGCAAGCCACGGGCCGGGCACGATGGTGATGCCTTGAATCTGGGCGCTACTCAACCTTGATCATCCCGGTCATGTGCGGATGCAGCGAGCAAAAATACTGGTAATCACCCGCGGAGGTGAAGGTGAACGAGAAGCTGTTGTCGGTGTCCATCGCCTTGGAGCGGAATTTTCCCGCGGAAACCACGGTGTGGGGAATGTCATCGTGGTTGGTCCAGGTCACGGTGTCGCCGACCTTCACCGTCAGCTCGGCCGGCGTGAAGGTGAAGTTGTCGATGGTTATCTTGAGCTCCTGGGCCTGCGCGGTCGCTCCGCCAAGGCACAGGAGGACGGCCGCAGCCGCAACAGGGCTGCGGAGAGTTGTCCATTTCATGGTCATGTTCCCTTTAGCCCGCAAGCGGCGTGTCGATGATCGCGAGCTTTTGCTGGCCCTGCATGAAGTTGATGCTGGCGATGCCGAGCATGCTGCGGAGTTTGGAGTCATCGACCTTCATCGGGCCGGGCGAGGGGGCGGTGCCGGGCGCGGGCTGCGGGAAGGCAGTGGAGCGCGCGGTGTGGAACGTGACGGCGCCTTCGACCTTCTGCATGATCTGGTGGATATGGCCGTTGAGGACTGTCACCGAGCCAAAGCCCTTCAGCAGTTCCAGTGCGCGTCCGCCGTCGTCGGTGCCCCAGCCCCATTGCGGATAGACCGTCCAGAGCGGGATGTGGGCGAACAGCACCACGGGCGTGGATTTGGACTTGCCCTTGAGATCGTCGGCGAGCCAGGCGAGCTGCTCGGCGCCGAGATTGCCGAGGCCGCCGGCCTTCAGGTCGACGACGTTGACGAGGCCGATGAAGTGCACGCCGCCGGCGTCGAAGGAGTAATAGCCGGCGCCCCTGGTGCCCTTGCCGTAGCGGTCCTTGTAGAACTTGATCTCCTCGTCGAGGAAATCGTGCTCGCCGGGCACATAGTGCACGTCGAGCTTCGCCTGCGAGATGATGCGGTCGGCGTCATCGAATTCGGACGCCTTCGAAAGGTGCGAGATGTCGCCGGTGTGGATCATGAAGGACGGCTTCTTTGGCATCGCCTTCACCTTGTTGATGGCTTCCTCCAGCGTGCCGAGCGCGTTCGGATTGGCCGGCTTGTCGAAGCCGACATGGCTGTCGGAAATCTGCAGGAACGTGATGCCGTTCGGCTCGGCCGCGTTCGCGGCCTCGACAAGGCCAAGCGAGTGAGGCACGCCGCCCGTGACCGTCCAGAGTACGCCGGTGCCGGCCCAGGTCATGCATTCCAGCACCTTGCGGCGGCTGACGCCGCGTTTTTCATCGTGGTGATCGTGATCGCTCATCGCGCTCTCTCCTTGGACCCGTGATTGGGTACCGCGGACGTGATCGGGACGGCGCGTCGTTTATTCCCAACCATTCGGCCGGACGGAAAACGGGTCTGATGACGATTGCGTGAGCCGCACACCGCTCTGTGTGCGGCGCGGCGGGCGCGATTCGTGACGATTTCTTGCATGCGTACCGGAACGCCACAGGATGCTTAGGCATTTCCTAATGTCATCGTGCGGAGTTTCCGTTATGTCGCTGCATCTCAACCGCGCAGCGATGGCTGCGCTTTTTGCTCTTTCCGCTTCAACAACGGCTGCTTTGGCTCAGTTCGGTCATGGCCGAGGTGGCGCGCCGGCAGCGCCGGCCATGCCTCACGCCGCACCGGCGATGCCGCATATGGCGGCCCCGGCGATGCCGCATATGGCAGCCCCGGCGATGCCGCATGCGGCGCCGGCCATGCCCCACATCTCCGCTGCACCACATTTCGCGGCCCCGGCGCCGCACGTCGCTGCGCCGCATTTCGCCGCTCCCGCGCCGCGCACGGCACCTCACATCGCAACACCTCACGTTGCTATGCCGAGCAGAAACTTCGCGGTGCCGCATGGCGGACCGCGCTTCGCAACCTCCCATGCTGCGCCGCCTCACATCGCCGCCGAGCGGGGTAGGCTACCGGGCGGACGATTTGCATCCGCTCCCGCGCAGCGCCTCAATGCGGAGCATGCGGCGCGCGCGCTCAGCCGGAACGCGGCGAGAGGAGCGCCGCCGGCGGAGGCGCACGCCATCGAGCATGGAAGGCTCACCCCGCAGGGCGCGACAGCCGCACGGCAACTGCCAGGCGTGGCTGGTCGTGAAACCGTCGGCCAGAGCCCGAGGGAAAGTCTGGTTGGTCCGAAGGGGAATAAAGGAGAATTTGTGCAGCGCGGACAAACCCAGCTCGGGCAGCAGCGCGCGCCGATCGTTCGAAACCCGGTGTTTGCGAGCCAGCAACCCTTCAGAAGAGGAGAAGCCCCTTCGCAATGGACGTTCCGCGGCGGCTTCATGCAGTCGGCCTTGCACGATTTCCACCATCATCACCATTTCGGCATCGTGATCGGATTTATCGGACCGCTGTTCTGGCCCTATGCCTATAGCGATTTCGTCGACTACACCTATTCGCCCTACGCCTATGACACGTTCTGGCCCTATGCCTTCGACGATGTCTATGCCGGCATCTATGGCGGCTACGCGCCGGAATATGATGCGCCCGATTACGCTTACGCCTATGCGGGGTCATCGGGATCGGAACGGGTCTACGACCGCGCCACGAACCAGACTGTCGGCAGCACCGCACCGCAGGCCGGCGCCGAGCGGATTTGCTCCGCGCAGGCCAAGGGGCTGACGGACTTCTCGATCCAGAAGATCGCAGACCAGGTCCAGCCGGATCAGAAGCAGCAGGACTTGTTGAACGCGTTGAAGGCGGCGTCGGTCAAGGCGGTCGAGATTCTGCAGCAGGCCTGCCCGAGCGAATTGCCAAGCACCCCGACCGGCCGTCTTGCCGCGATGAGGACGCGGGTGGACGCCATGCTGCGGGCAGTCGAGACCGTGCGGCCGGCGCTTGAGGCGTTCTATCAATCCCTGAGCGACGAGCAGCGCGAACGCTTCATTGCGGTCGATCAGAGCGAACAGGCGACTTCTCGCCGGGGCGGCGCCGACCTCAATCGCCTCTGCCAGGGTGCGATACCCACGAAGAGCGACCTGCCGGTTGCAAGGATCGAGCGCACGCTTCACCTCAGTGATGATCAGGATCAGGCGCTGAGGGCGCTTGACCAGGCGACGATGGACTCGGCCAAGATGCTGCAGGCGAAATGTCAGCCGGACCAGACATTGACGCCGACGGGTCGCTTGGCAGCGATGGAGGATCGCCTGCAGACGATGTCAAAGGCGCTGGCCGCGACGCAGGCCGCCTTGAACAAATTCTACGGCTCGCTCAGCGATGAGCAGAAGGCCCGGTTCGACCGGATGAATGTGCGGGCGTCGTAGCGCGAGATGGGCTTGGTTGAAAATCGGCCCGGCGCGAATTCGGTTCAGCTCTCCCACGCAACCGGGGTTTATCCCGGTTGCGCATTGTTATTTGCGCAAGTCGGGCAGGCCCGACTTGCGTGGGAGAGGTGGACCTCCAATGCCACGCCAGCTCAAAAGCTAATCTCATCAAGCTTTAAACCAGCACTGCCGTGCGGACGCGGCCCGCATCGCCGAACACGCGCAGGTACCGCTCGATCTCGGCTGGATTGCCGGTGGCCTTCTCCGGATTGTCCGAGAGTTTCACGGCCGGACGGCCGTCGACCGAAGTCACCTTGCAGACGATCGAGATCGGATCGAGATCGACCGATCCGTCGGGAGCGCAGCCGACGAAATCGTTGGTGAGATTGGTGCCCCAGCCGAAGGAGAGCCGCACCCGGCCGTGGAAGCAGTGATAAGTCTCCTCGATCGAGCCGACATCCATGGCGTCCGAGAACACCAGCAGCTTTTCCTTCGGATTACGTCCCTTCTGCTTCCACCATTTGATGATGTCCTCGCCGGCGTCGATCGGCGGCGCGCTGTCGGGACGAAAGCCGGTCCAGTCTGCGACCCATTCGGGCGCGTCGCGCAGGAAGGCCTTGGTGCCGAACGCGTCGGGCAACGCGATCAGCAGGTTGCCGCCATAGGTGTGGCTCCATTGGTCGAGGATGCGGTAGGGCGCCCAGCGCAATTCCTCGTCGTCGTTCGCAAGCGCGGCGGCCACCATCGGCAATTCATGGGCGTTGGTGCCGATCGCTTCGAGATCGTTGTCCATCGCGAGCAGGACGTTCGAGGTGCCGGTGAACGACGGTCCCAAACCTTCCTTCACCGCTTCGACGCACCAGCGCTGCCAGAGGAAACCGTGACGCCGCCGGGTGCCGAAATCGGAAAGGCGCAGGCCGTCGAGCTTGCGCAGCCGCTCGACCTTGCTCCAGAGCTTTGCCTTGGCGCGGGCATAGAGCACGTCGAGGGCAAAGCGCCCCTGTCCCTTCAACACGGCGCGCGAGCGCAGCTCGTTCAGGATCGCGAGTGCCGGGATCTCCCACATCGTGGTGTGCGTCCACGGCCCGTAGAAATGCAATTCATACTGGCCCTCGACCTTGCGCAGCTCGTATTCGGGCAGGCGAAACTCCGTGAGCCAATCGATGAATTCAGGCGAGAACATCTGGGTCTTGCCGTAGAAGGTGTTGCCGGCGAGCCAGATCAGCTCCTTCTTGCTGAAGCGGATGGTTCGTGCATGGTCGAGCTGGGCGCGCAGCTCCGCCTCGTCGACGATCTCGGCAAGCCGCACCTGGTGCGAGCGGTTGATGACGGAAAAGGTGACCTTCTGGTTCGGGTAGAACTCCCGAATCATCTGCACCATCAACAACTTGTAAAAATCGGTATCGAGCAGGCTGCGGATGATCGGATCCAGCCGCCAGCTGTGGTTGTAGGTCCTGCTCGCAATATCCGTGATTGTCATGCGAGAATCTTAGCCTGCCCGGAGCGGCGCAACCAGTGGCTTTCGGGCGGTCAGCCATTCCGCGGGGAACTTGACGAGGACCGGGACATCGCGGCAGCCGGCCGGTCCAGGCAACGGGGGCAACCCGGTTGGCAGAATGGGTTTGATCCGCCGCCGATTTGACCGCATGAAAGGGCCGCAAGAACATCGGACGGGCGGACTCCCATGGCTGACGCGAATGAAGCTGCCATCTCCCACTTGCAACGCCGCAAGATCGAGGGGCGCGTGCTGATCCCGTTCATTCAGGCCTTGCGGGACAGGTTCGGTGACGATGCCGCGCGCGAGGTGATCGACGCGACTATTCGCAAGCTCGCTGCCGAGGATGGCGCACGATGGGCCGAGAGCCACGGACAAACGACGGCGTCGTTGCGGAAGGTGGCGCAGGAGGTTTGGGCTGGCGGCGGCAGCCTGGATATCCAGTTTCTCGGCGAGTCCGGGGATCATCTCGATTTCAATGTGACGCGCTGCCGCTACGCCGAGTTCTACAAGGAGCTGGGCCTCAGCGATCTCGGCTTTCGCATGCACTGCAACCGTGATTTTGCGATGGCGGCGGGCTTTTCCGGCGAGCTGGAATTATCGCGCAGCCAGACCATCATGGAAGGCGCAAGCTGTTGCGATTTCCGGTTTCGCAAGCGTGCGTGACGGCCGCAGGCTGAGGTGAGCTAAAACTGATGGCCCGCGCAATCATCTTCGATTTTGACGGTGTCATCGCGGACAGCGAAGTGCTGTCCAACACCGTGCTTGCCGAAATCGTGACCGAATTGGGCGTGCCGACAACGGTCGAGGATGCCTATCGCGACTACATGGGCAAGCGCTTCCTCGAAGTGATCGCTGCGATCGAGAAAGCGGTTGGCCGGGCGCTGCCTCAGTCATTCAACGACCAGTTTCAGGGCCGGACGCTGGAGCGGTTCAGGAAAGAGCTTGCACCCATTGCCGGCGTGCGTGAGTTCATCGCAAGATTTGCCGACGTGTCCCGCTGCATTGCATCGTCGTCATCACCCGACCGGCTCGCCGTCTGTCTTGAGGTTCTTGAGATGACGAAACTGTTTGAAAACCGGGTGTTCAGCGCTTCCGCCGTTGCGCGGGGCAAGCCGCATCCGGACATTTTCCTGTATGCGGCGGCTGAAATCGGAGTGCCGACCCGCGACTGCATTGTCATCGAGGACAGCGCCAGCGGCGTCATGGCGGGACGGGCGGCGGGCGCCACGGTGATCGGGCTGCTCGCCGCCGGACACATTCGCGCTGGTCATGCCGCAACGCTCAAGGAGGCTGGTGCCCATCATCTGGCGACGGACTATGTCGAGGTAGAACGAATCGTCAGCGATCTCCTTTCAAGATAGCTGGCGCGCGTCCTCCAGAATCATGCCGGCGCCTTTCTCGGCAATCATGGCGGTCGGCGTGTTGGTGTTGCCGGAGGTGATCGTCGGCATCACCGAGGCGTCGACGACGCGCAGGCCACCAAGGCCGTAGAAACGCAATCGCTCGTCGACCACCGCGGCGGGATCGTTGGCCGTCCCCATCTTCGCGGTGCCGACCGGATGGAAGATGGTGGTGCCGATGTCGCCGGCAGCTTTCGCAAGCGAGGCATCGTCATCGCCGACGGAGGGACCGGGCAGGAACTCTTCCGGCCGATATTTTGCCAGCGCCTTCTGCTTCATCAGCCGCCGCGTGGTGCGGATCGCGTCCGCCGCGACCTGACGATCCTCATCGGTTGCGAGATAATTCGGCGCGATCGCGGGTTTCTCGTCCGCCTTCGCCGAGCGCAGCCGAATTGTGCCGCGCGAGGTCGGCTGCAGATTGCAGGCGCTCACCGTGATTGCGGGAAACCGATGCAGGGGATCGCCGAACTTGTCGAGCGACAGCGGCTGCACGTGGAACTGGATGTTGGCGCGCGCGCGCCTCGCATCCGAGCGCGTGAAGATGCCGAGCTGCGACGGCGCCATGGTGAGGGGACCGCGGCGGCGGAATGCATAGTCGAGGCCCATCAGCGCGCGGCGCGGTAGCGAGTAATAGGTCTCGTTCAGTGTGCGCACGCCGCTCACCTTGTAGATCGCGCGCTGCTGCAGATGGTCCTGCAGATTGCGCCCGACGCCGCCGCGATCAAGCACCACGTCGATGCCGAGCGGGGACAGCCATTCGCCCGGACCGATGCCGGAGCGGTGCAGCACCTGCACCGAGCCGATCGCGCCAGCGCAGAGTATCACCTCACCCCTGGCTCGGGCCTCGATGGTCTCGCCGTTCTGCGTGAAGCGGACACCGACCGCGCGGCCGTTCTCCACAAGCAAGCGGTCGACCATCACATTGGTCTCGAGCCGCAGGTTGGGCCGGTTCAACACCGGCTTGAGGAAGCCGCGCGCCGACGACCAGCGCCGGCCGCGCTTCTGGTTGACGTGGAAATAGCTCACGCCCTCATTGTCGCCGGTGTTGAAGTCGGGGATTTTCCTGATCCCCATTTCCTGCGCGGCGTCGCCGACTGCATCCAGGATGGTCCAGGACAGCCGTGGCGCCTCGATGCGCCAGCCGCCGCCGGCCCCGTGATGCTCGCTTTCCCCGAGGAAATGATCCTCCAGCCGCCGGAACGCCGGCAGCACGTCGTCATAGCCCCAGCCGGTAAGTCCGAGCTGGCGCCAGTGATCATAATCGGCGGCCTGGCCGCGCATCGAGATCATGGCGTTGATGGCAGAGCAGCCGCCGATCACCTTGCCCCGGGGATAGTTGAGCGCGCGGCCGTTCAAGCCCGGCTCGGCCTCGGTCTTGAACATCCAGTCCGAGCGCGGATTGCCGATCGCAAAGAGATAGCCGACCGGGATGTGAAACCAGATCCAGTTGTCGTAGCCGCCAGCCTCCAGGATCAGCACACGCTTCTTGGGATCAGCCGAGAGGCGGTTGGCGACGATGCAGCCGGCCGTGCCGGCGCCGACGACGACATAGTCGAAATCACCTTCAAGCCTTTTCATAACGTCCTCGCCGCGCGCCATTTTTCCATGGCCATAGCCCTGCGCGCCGCCGCTGTACAGCGCCGGCGCGGGAGGGTTGGGTCAAATGCAGTTTGCGTGCTAGAGAGAATGGAACAACAACCCTGATAAAGCCGAGATGTCCCATGCCCATCGTCAATCGCGTCGCCGATCTGCAACCCGAGATCCAGGCCTGGCGCCGGGACATCCATGAGCATCCGGAATTGCTCTACGATGTGCATCGCACTGCAGCATTCGTGGCGGACCGGCTGCGGGAGTTTGGCTGCGACGAGGTCGCCACGGGCCTCGGCAAAACCGGGGTGGTCGGCGTCATCAAGGGCAAGAAGCCGGGCGGCCGCGGCGAGATCAAGGTGATCGGGCTCCGCGCCGACATGGACGCGCTGCCGATCGAGGAGACGACCAATCTGCCCTATGCCTCCAAGACGGCCGGCAAGATGCACGCCTGCGGCCATGACGGCCACACCGCGATGCTGCTCGGCGCGGCGCGCTATCTCGCCGAGACGCGGAATTTCGCGGGCCAAGCGGTCGTGATCTTTCAGCCGGCGGAAGAGGGCGGCGCGGGTGCGGCTGCGATGCTTAAGGATGGCCTGATGGACAGGTTCGGTATCGAGCAGGTCTATGGCATGCACAACGGCCCGGGCATTCCGATCGGCTCGTTTGCGATCCGCCCCGGTCCGATCATGGCCTCGACTGCCTCCGTCGACATCAAGATCGAAGGCCACGGCGGGCATGCGGCGCGCCCCCATAAATGCATCGACTCGGTGATGGTCGGCACGCAGCTCATCGGCGCCTTGCAGCAGATCGTCGCGCGCAATGTCGACCCGCTCGACTCCGCCGTGATCTCGATCTGCGAATTCCATGCCGGCAACGCCCGCAATGTCATCCCGCAGACCGCCGTGCTGCGCGGCACCGTGCGCACGCTGACCCGCGAGGTGATGGCGCTGATCGAGAAGCGCATGCATGAAGTCTGCGCCGGCATCGCGCAAATCACCGGCGCCAAAATCGACCTCGCTTACGAGTACGGCTATCCCGTCACCGTCAATCATGCCGCGCAGACCGAGCTTGCGGCGCAGGTGGCGAGAGAGGTCGCGGGCGACGCCAACGTGCATGACACCCAACCGATGATGGGCGCGGAGGATTTCTCCTACATGCTGGAAGCGCGGCCCGGCGCGTTCATCTTCTGCGGCAATGGCGACAGCGCCGGCCTGCATCATCCCGCCTATAATTTCAACGACGAGGCGATCGTCTACGGCACCTCCTACTGGATCAAGCTGGTCGAGAACACGCTCGCGGCGTGAGCGACCTGGCGTGACCGTCGAAATTCGCTCGGCGATCGACTTCTACGAGCGTCATCCGATTTCGTGCGAGATCATTCTCGCGAAGCTGAAGGCAGCCCGGGGCCATCTGGACCGCTTGACCCCGGACGAGCTATTTGCGCACGATCAGGATCATTACGGCGGGCTCGCTGCAAACGACGCGCTGGCAGAGCGGGCGGGAATTGGCGAAGGGACCCGCGTTGCCGACTTTTGCGCTGGCCTCTGTGGACCATCACGCTATTTCGCTCACCGCTTTGGCGCCGACGTCACCGGTATCGAGCTGACGCCGGCCAGGGTAAGAGGTGCTGAGGAGCTGACCCGGCGCGTCGGCCTGCAACACAAGGTGCGCGTCGTTGCAGGCAATGTGATGCAGGTTCCGCTGGCCACGCGTAGCGTCGATGTGGTCGTCAGCCAGGAAGCGCTGCTTCATGTGCCGGACAAGAGGCGCTCGCTCGCGGAAGCCTATCGGATTCTGAAGCCGGGCGGCCGCATCGTCTTCACCGATTGGGTGGCTCATCGTCCTCTGTCCGATGCCGATCGCGCGTTGATGTGGCAGGGCATGGCGGTGACCGATCTCTACGATCTGCCGACCTACGCCGAACTTGTGGGCCGAGCCGGCTTTGTCGTGAGCCCGGTCGAGGATCTGACCCGCGAATGGAGCGAGATCCTTAAGGCTCGGCTCGCGATGTATCAAAAACTTCGCGAGGACACGCAAGCCGCAGGGACAGCGGCCGGTTATGACGCATTTTATGAAAGCTATGTCCGATTTGTCGATCTGGTGAACGAGGCCGTCCTCGGCGGCGGCCGTTTTGCAGGTCAAAAGCCGGCTTGAGCCGGCAGACAAGTTTCCAGCGTGCCTTGTTTGAACACTTACGACAATCGCGCTTACTCAATTGATTGCACCAAGACTTCAAAGCATCTCCCAATTGTGAACACGCGGGTCTGATTAACCGGAAAGGGACTTTCGCGTCTGTGTTAAATTTTGGGGCGCGAGTATCCAGCGCGGTGATCAGGGGCAGCACTTCAAGTCGTTACAGGAGAGCGTTCGATGTCAGATCTTGTCGCGATCGTGTACCCATCCGAAGCCAAAGCAGAGGAAGTTCGTCAGAAAATACTCAAGCTCCAGAACGAGTATCTGATCACGATCAATGATGCCGTGATCGCGGTCAAAACAGGGGACACTGTAAAACTCAATCAACTTGTGAACACGACGATGACCGGCGCCGCAAGCGGAAGCTTGTGGGGTCTGCTGTTGGGGATGGTGTTCCTGAATCCTCTCATCGGCGCGGCTCTCGGTGCCGGTGCCGGCGCATTGAGCGGCGCGATGACCGATTTCGGTATCAGAGATCAGTTCATGAAGGATCTCGCGTCGAAGGTGAAATCGGGAGACGCCGTTCTGTTCTTGCTGATCCAAAGCATGACTGCAGACAAGGTTCTCAATGAAATCAAGGATGCGGGAGGGACGGTCCTGAAGACCTCGCTCGATGAAAAGAAAGAGCAGTATCTGCGCGACATGCTCGCAGCCGCAGCTCAGCCCAAGGCTGCCTAGCGGCGTGAGGCAAGTCCGACGTTAGAGCCAAACAAACCATCGCCCTGCGCTGTCCCGGCAGTGGCCCGATCGTCTTGCAGCCGATCATGCTGCGGTTCTGCAGAACGCGTCGGGTCAGTGCGCGGCGGTATTGTTTCTTGAACCAGATAGCCTGCGAGAAAGGTCGGCTGCAGCCCGCGGCTCTGCGGTCACTCAGCCGATTGCCTTTCTGCGCAGTCAAGAGCGAGGGGGAAATCATGCGAAAATTGACTTTATGCGTGCTCGCCATTGCGGCTGCTTCGGCGGCGGTTGTGACGACTTGCGGCCGTTCGCAAGCCAACGTTGTCACAGCTCCGCTGGCCTTACGTGAGGCTGCCGATCAGCTTCGTCTTACGGAAACTGTTCAATTCTCTTGGAGAGGCCGGCGTTACTGTTGGTACAACGCCGGATGGCGGGGCGGCGGCTGGTACTGGTGTGGCTATAGCAGGAGGCGCGGCCTCGGCTGGGGTGGTCCAGCCGGGTGGCACGGGTGGCGACGGCCAGGCCACCGCCCAGTAGTTCGTCCGCCGAGGCCACGTCGGCCGGGAATCCCAGGTCGGCCGGGAACCCAGCGTCCGCGACCGCTGCCTGATAGGGTCAGATGAACCCTGCCCACGGACCGGTGTGGGCTCGCACAACAGTCGGATAACGCCATGTGATAGCGCTCGCTTGTGAAATGCGCGCCCGTAGCGCCGTTTCATCAAGCGAACGTGTGGTGCCGACGGGTTGACGCGACGGCGCGTTCGCCTGCCTCTTGCGCGGGCGACCGCTGCGGCCTTTGCGCGTGCGGCGCGACGGCCGGGCAATGGCCGCAGCTTCAAAGGGGCCGTCGCTTCGATGAAATCGTTGTGTCACGCCTGCGCGGCGACTTTCATTATTGCGTTTGCATTCTGGTCAGCCACAATGCCGCCCGCGATGGCCGACGACGATATGGACGCCAGGATTCGAGATCTCGTCGCCGCTCACCTTGCATCTCACGCCACGGCCAGCGATGCGGGCGGACTGGCGGTTGCCGTCTACACCGCGGGGCAGACCCGGTTCTTCAACTACGGGTTTGCCGACCAAGTCACCAAGCGCGCGATCACGTCGGATACGCTGTTCAACCTCGCTTCGCTGCGCAAGCTGTTCGAGGCAACGCTGGTCGCGCTTGGCGTGGTGCGCGGCGAGCTCAGCCTCGATGATCCCGTCACCAAATACGTGCCGGAGCTCCACGGCGATTATCTCGGCCGCGTCACGATTGGTCAGGTTGTCACGCATACGTCCGGACTTCTGCTTCCGACCGATCATCCGCCCTGGCCGAATGATTCCTACACGCTGGCCCAGTTCCTTTCGATGTTGAACGCCTGGACGCCGCAAGCGGGCGAAGCGCCGGGCAAGCAGCGCATCTATACCCACGCCGGCTACGTGCTGCTCCAGCTTGTGCTCGAGCGCCGCTACGGCCTGCCGATCCGCGAATTGATCGCAAGCCGCATCCTGAAGCCACTTGCGATGCATGCGACGTTCCTGCCCGAGCGCAGGCTCGACAACCGCGCGATCATGCCGGCGGAACTGCTGCAGGAAACGGTGCAGGGTTATTCGGATCAGGGCACAGCCATCGGCCCGCCGGGCGGCCAGCAGAGCTATTTCGATTTCCCCGGGACCGGCCAGATGTTCTCGTCGGCGCACGATCTTGCGATCTTCGTCGCGGCTTGTCTCGACGGCGAGGGCGTTGATCCTCGGTTGCGCGCCGCCTTGCAGATGACGACGCGCGAAGCGTTTCGTGTCAGCGAGAAGTTCGGGCAGGCGATGGCCTGGGAAACGGTCCATTTCGACGGCGTCGAGATCATCGACAAACCGGCCGGTCTCAACAACGCCTCGGGCTACATCGGGCTCGTGCCGGCGAAAAAGATCGGCATTGTCCTGCTCGCCAATCGCGGCAATTTCCCGCACGAAAACGCGCGCTATCAGGTGTTGCCGGCGCTGTCGCGATAGCTGCGCGCGCCGCCACGCCGCGGTCGAACAGTGCCGCAGCGCTTTATTCGACGGCGAATAAGCGGGGCGCGCTCATGCATGAACGCGCCGATCGCCGCCATCGGCCCTTCCAGGAGGCCTATTCCTCAGCCTGGCTCGGCGCTCGTCGGGATCGCCGCGGGGCCTGGTATGTGGGCCCCTCGGTCGCGCTCATGCCCCCAAACGCTCGAAATGAACTTTGCGCGACTCGCAGGTGATCGACGGTGATCGGCGCTGGTTGCAGAGCCTCATGCGCACACGTCATTGCGGTTTCGTGTTCGACGGCGGCGCATTCAACAGCGCCGGACGTGACGCACCGGCTTATGGCGCGCGCGGCGCGAGCCGCTCTCTCAGCTCCTTCGCGGTCTCCTCAAGCTCTTGCGCGGGAGGAGAGGGAGGCATCGAGAAACCATCGAGGCCGTCCTTCAAATAGCTGGCCGACGTGATGTCGTGGGCATGGTGGATCGGGACGACATGCGCGTGGACGTGGCGCACATGCATGCCGGCATAGACCATTGCGACGCGCTCGACGCGGTAAATGGCTTTCAAGTTCCGAGCGAGGCGTTGTGCGAGGGTGGTGATGTCAGTCGCAACAGTGGCCGACAGGTCCTCGAACCAGGGATAATGCTCGCGCGGGATGATCAGCGTGTGGCCGGGTCGAATGGGGTGGATATCCAGGAAGGCCAGGATCGCGTCGCCCTCATAGACGGCATGACAGGCAATCTCGCCGCGCGCGATCCGGCAAAACAGGCATTCATGGCTCATGGCAGACGCCCCACGGCAGTTTCTTTTCGTCGGACAATCTGTGACGAGAATTGTTTCTTTGCAAATGCGTAGCTCACGCGGCGCGTGCCGACGTTCTGAGCCGTTCTGCTGCGATTTTCAGATCGTCGACAAAGCGCCGATACTCGAGCGCCTTGGCCGCCTCGTCGGGCAATCGCAGCAGGTAGGACGGATGCACCGTCACCAGCGCATGGCGTCCATCATCGAGGTCGATCAACCGCCCGCGGTTCTTGTTGATCGGCGTGATCTTGCCGAACACGCATTGGGCTGCGGTTGCGCCCAATGCGACGACAAGCGCCGGATTGATCGCGGCGAGCTCGCGCTGATACCAGGGCCGGCAGGCGTTGATCTCAGGGGTGACCGGCTTCTGGTGCAGGCGGAATTTTCCGCGCGGAAAAAATTTGAAGTGCTTGACCGCGTTGGTGACGTAGGCCTTGTCGCGATCGATGCCGGCTTCCTCGAGCGCACGGTCGAGCATCTGCCCGGCTGGCCCCACAAAGGGATGGCCGGCGAGGTCTTCCTTGTCGCCGGGCTGCTCGCCGATCAGCATGATCGGCGCGTGGGCCGGGCCTTCGCCGAACACGGTCTGGGTGGCGTCCTTCCAGAGCGGGCAGGCGCGGCAGGAGGAAGCGTCTTCGCGTAATGTCTCAAGTGAGGGGCGTGTGGTCATGGCATTGTCCTTGAGGTTATCGAGGGCTGATCGGCGCTGTTGCCTCTGCCAATCAGGCAGAGCGTTCAGGGTTCCTTTGAAGTCATTGGGATTGCTGACGAAAAACAGATCGTGTGATCCCGATTGACTCTCCGGGCGTTGTTGGCTTTATATTAGAACATATCATGAACAAATGAGCCAGCTCCTGGTTTTAAAATTCAGGACGGCTCCAATCGAATTGAGAGGACGCGGCGCATGAGGGGCGCACGCATGAGCACGCTTGCGACCTTGCGCGGGCGCATCGAGCGGATCGAGACGGCGGACGGGGCAGTCCAGCCACATCATGTGGCGCTCGGTCATGCCGAGGTCGATGCGGTGTTGCGCGGCGGGCTTGCGACGGCCTGTGTGCATGAGGTGTTTTCGGAAGGACATCAGAGCGCAGCCGCGACCGGCTTCATCGCGGGACTGGCGGGGCGCGTGACGGCGCGGCGGCCGCTGGTCTGGGTGCGGCAGGATTTTTGCGATCTCGAGATGGGCGCGCTGTCGATGAGCGGATTGTCCGAGCTCGGTCTCGATCCGCGCTGTCTCGTCACCGTGCGCGCTTTTGATGTCGAGAGCGCGCTGCGCACGGCGGCCGATGCGCTCGTCTGCGATGCGCTGGGGGCCGTGGTGCTGGAAGTCTGGGGGCAGGCGCGGCAGCTCGACCTTGTCGCGAGCCGCAAGCTGACGCTCGCCGCGCAAGCCTCAGGCGTCACCGGATTGCTGCTGCGGATCGCAGCAGCGCCGGAGCCTTCGACCGCCGAGACGCGATGGATCGTGCGTGCGGCGCATTCGCCACCGCAAGCGCTTTGGAATGGGTGGGGCGCGCCGTGTTTTGACGCGCAACTCATCCGCAACCGTCATGGCCCGACCGGGCGCTGGATCATGGAATGGAAATGTGATGAGTGCCTTTTCAGCGAAGCGACGGATCCTCAGCCTGTGGCTGCCACGCCTGCCCATCGACCGCATCAAGCGGACGCTTCTATTGAACGAAGACGGGCAGGTTAACTCTCGCAACACGGACGGTGGGCTCTCTCCACCCTTGCGGGGGAGAGCTGGAGAGGGGGGTAGCCCCGGGCGCCGGAGTTCGCGGCTACCCCCCTCCCTGGCCCTCCCCCGCAAGGGGGGAGGGAATGAGACAGGCGCGCAAGCGGGAGAGGTGAAAAGAGAGATCCCTTGCGTCGTCGTCGCCAAGGACAACAATGCGCTGGTGATCTATTCCCTCGACGACGCGGCGGCGCGCTATGGCCTCACCGTCGGGCTGCCGCTCGCCAATGCCCGCGCCATCTGTCCGCATCTGCAGGTGTACGACGCGGACCCGGCGGCGGATGCGAGAACGCTTGATAACATCGCCGACTGGTGCGACCGCTTCACGCCGCTGGTCGCGCTCGATGCGCCGGATGGCCTGTTCCTCGACATCACCGGCTGCGCCCATCTGTTCGGCGGCGAGGCCGCGATCCTGCGGCAACTCTGCGACGCACTGACCACGCAAGGCTTTTCCGTCAGTGCAGCGATTGCTTCGACCTCGGTCTGCGCGCGGACCATGAACCGCCATGTCCATGGCCATATCATTGCCGACGGCGCGGAGGCTGAGGCGGTCGGTCCGCTACCGGTGTTCGCGCTTGGAGCCGGCGATATCATCATCAACGGCTTGCGCCGCGCCGGCTTGAAAACCATCGGCGATGTCGCCTCTCGCGCCCGCCACGAGATCACCGCGCGCTTTGGTGCGGCCTTCACCACGCGGCTCGAGCAGGCGCTGGGGCAGGGCGATGCGCCGATCAGTCCGCGCAAACCGCTGCCGGATTACATTGTCGAGCAGCGCTTTGCCGAGCCGGTCGCAACCGAAAACGTGATCGCGGCGACGCTGTCGCGGCTCGCTGCCACGCTGGTCGCCTCGATGGAGAAGCAGGGCAAGGGCGCGCGGCGGCTGGAGGCGAGCTTCTTCCGGACCGACGGCGTGGTGCGCACGCTTGAAGTCGACACCGGGCAGGCGGTGACGCGCGCTGCGATCATCGACCGCCTGTTCAGGGAGCGGCTGGACAGCTTGAGCGATCCCCTCGATCCCGGCTTCGGCTTCGACCTGATCCGCCTCTCGGCGAGCCGCACCGAGATCGTCGTGCAGCAGCAGCACGATCTCGACAGCCACGTGCATGACAATGACGAATTGGCCGCCCTGATCGACCGCATTGCGGCGCGGATCGGCGGAAAGCGCGTGGTCGTGCACCTGCCGCAGGACACCCATATTCCGGAGCGCGCGGCGCTGCCTGCCCCCGCGCAGCAGCATCTGGCGGCTTCGACGTCCGCCGACTGGCCGGCGCGCGCGCAAGGCGAGCCTCCTTTAAGACCGCTTCGCCTGTTCGACCGGCCGGAGCCGATCAAGGTGCCGCTGGCCACAGTCCCCGATGGTCCGCCACATCATTTCACCTGGCGCCGTGCGCTGCATGCGGTGGTGCGGGTCGAGGGACCCGAGCGCATCGCCATGGAATGGTGGAAGCAGGACGGCAAGCGGCTGACGCGCGACTACTTCCGCGTCGAGGATGCCGAGGGACTGCGCTTCTGGATTTTCCGCGACGGTCTTTACGAGAGCGAGCTGCGGGATGGGGAGGGCAATCCAACGCCCGCCAACTGGTTCGTGCATGGGCTGTTCGCATGACGGATCAATACCAGATCGTCATTCCGGGATGGCCCGAAGGGCCAGGCCCGGAATCCATAACCATAATCGGGGGTTATGGATTCCGGGCTCGCGTCTTCGACGCGCCCCGGAATGACAACGCGCAATGACGATGGACTGCGGGAGTTGGGCATGACCATCCCTTATGCCGAGATCGGCATCACCACCAATTTCTCCTTCCTGCGCGGCGGCTCGCATCCGCAGGATTATGTGCATCAGGCCAGTGAATTCCGCCTCGCCGCGATCGGCATCGCCGATCACAACACGCTCGCCGGCGTCGTGCGCGCCCATAGCGAGCTCGAGAACCCCGAGGTGAAGCACAAGTCAAAGCTCCTGATCGGTGCGCGCATCGTCTTTCTCGACGGCACGCCGGATATTCTCGTCTACCCACGTGACCGCGCGGCTTATGGCCGGCTGTGCCAGTTGCTGACCCGCGGCAAGCGCGGCAGCGACGCCGACCGGATCGAGAAGGGCGAATGCCATCTCAAGTTCGATGACCTTCTGGAATTTGCCGAAGGCCAGCTTCTCGTCCTCACTTTGCCGCATCGCTTTGACACGGCAGCCGCGTCAAACATCCTGGATCGCTTGAAGCAAAGCGGCGCCGACGGCGTGTGGCTTGCCGTCAGCCTGCTCTATCGCGGCGACGACCGGCGCAGGCTCGCGCAGTTGCATCGCCTCGCGCTTTCAGCCCAGGTGCCGCTGCTCGCAACCAACGAGGTGCTGTACCATCATCCCGCGCGCCGGCCGCTGCAGGACGTGCTCACCTGCATCCGCGAGAAGACCACGATCGAGGCGATCGGCACCAAGCTTCAGGCCAATGCCGAGCGGCATCTCAAGCCTGCGGAAGAAATGGCGCGGCTGTTCCGCGACTTTCCGGACGCTTTATCGGAAACCCTGCGCTTTGCGGACCGCATCGATTTCTCGCTGGACCAGTTGAAATACCAGTATCCGGACGAGCCGGTGCCGCCGGGCAAGACAGCGCAGCAGCATCTGGAAGACCTGACCTGGGCTGGTGTTGCAAAATATTTTCCGGATGGAATCAACGACAATCTCCGCGCCACCCTGCGCAAGGAGCTCGACCTCATCGCCGAGCTGAAATACGCGCATTATTTCCTGACCGTGAACGATATCGTTCACTACGCGCGTTCGCAGGACATTTTGTGCCAGGGCAGAGGATCGGCAGCGAATTCCGCCGTGTGCTACGTGCTTGGCGTCACCTCGGTCGATCCGACCAAGGTCGATCTTCTGTTCGAGCGCTTCATCTCCAAGGAGCGGCTGGAGCCGCCCGACATCGACGTCGATTTCGAGCATTCGCGGCGCGAGGAGGTGATGCAGTATGTCTACCGCCGTTATGGCCGCCATCGCGCCGCGATCATCGCGACCGTCATCCATTATCGGCCGCGCAGCGCCATCCGCGATGTCGGCAAGGCGCTGGGGTTGACCGAGGACGTTACCGCGGCGCTCGCCGATACGGTGTGGGGAAGCTGGGGCGACGGCCTTTCCGAGATGCAGGTGAAGCAGGCGGGTTTTGATCCCAGGAATGCGATGGTGGTGCGCGCCGTCGAGCTTGCCACCGAGCTGATCGAATTTCCGCGCCATCTGTCGCAGCATGTCGGCGGCTATGTGCTGACGCAGGACCGGCTCGACACCTATGTGCCGATCGGCAATGCCGCGATGGACGACCGCACCTTCATCGAATGGGACAAGGACGATGTCGACGCGCTGCACATGATGAAGGTCGACGTGCTGGCGCTGGGCATGCTGACCTGCATTCGCAAATGCTTCGACCTGATCGACCAGCACAAGGACGAGCGCTGGAAGCTCGCGACCATCCCGCAGGACGATCCCAAAGTCTACGACATGCTGTGCCGGGGTGAATCGCTCGGCGTGTTTCAGGTCGAAAGCCGCGCGCAGATGAACATGCTGCCGCGCCTGAAGCCGCGCACCTTCTACGACCTCGTCATCGAAGTTGCGATTGTGCGGCCCGGACCGATCCAGGGCGATATGGTGCACCCATATTTGCGGCGGCGGAACGGGGTCGAGGCGGAGCGCTATCCCTCGCCATCGCCCGAGCATGGCCCGCCGGACGAACTGCACCGGGTGCTGCACAAGACTCTCGGCGTGCCCCTGTTCCAGGAGCAGGCGATGCGGATCGCGATCGAGGCGGCGAAGTTCACTGCCGAAGAGGCCAATGGCTTGCGCCGCTCGATGGCGACCTTCCGTAACCTCGGCACCATCGGCAAATATGAATCCAAGCTGGTCGGCAACATGGTCGCACGCGGCTATGATCCGGCGTTTGCGCGAAGCTGCTTCGACCAGATCAAGGGGTTCGGCAGTTATGGCTTTCCGGAGAGCCATGCCGCGAGCTTTGCGCAGCTCGTCTATGTCTCCTCCTGGCTGAAGCATTATCACCCCGACGCGTTCTGCTGCGGTCTCCTCAACTCGCAGCCGATGGGCTTTTACGCCCCGGCGCAGATCGTCGGCGACGCCCGCAAGAACGGCGTCGAGGTGCGCGAGGTCGATGTGTCCTATAGCTTCGCGCAGAACACGCTGGAGGAGGGGAGCGGAAAATATTGCGCGGTCCGGCTCGGCTTTCGCCAGATCGACGGATTTTCCTGGGCGGACCCCGATGAGGAGAGGTTGAAGCAAATTCAATCGTCATTCCGGGGCGCGACGAAGTCGCGAGCCCGGAATCCATATCCACCGGCTATGGTTATGGATTCCGGGCCTGCGCCTTACGGCGCATCCCGGAATGACGACGGAGAGGGAATCCTGACGCCCCGGAATGACGAAGAAATTTTGACGCCCCGCAACGACGACGGTGTCGAACTCGACGACTGGGCCGCGCGCATCGTCGCTGCGCGAAAGCGCCGTCCCTTCACCTCGCTCGAGGATTTCGCGCGCGACACCGCCTTGCCCAAGCGCGCGCTGATCCTGCTCGCGGATGCCGATGCGTTCCGCTCGCTCGGGCTTGACCGGCGCGAGGCGCTGTGGGTGGTGAGGCGGCTCCCGGACGACGTGCCGCTGCCGCTATTCGAGGCGGCGGTTGCGCGCGAGCAGCCGGATGAGAACGCAGAGCCGCTGCCGCTGATGCCGCTGCCGGAGCAGGTCGTCGCCGACTACCAGACCATCCGCCTGTCGCTGAAGGGACATCCAATGCAGTTCCTGCGCGCGATGTTTGCCAAGGAGCGCGTCGTGCCCTGCCGCGACGTCTCGCATAGCAACGACAAGCGCTCGGTCCGCTGCGCCGGCGTTGTCCTGGTGCGGCAGCGGCCGGGCAGCGCCAAGGGCGTGGTGTTCATGACGCTGGAGGACGAGACCGGCATCGCCAACGTCGTGGTGTGGCCGAAGGTGATGGAGAAATTCCGCAAGGAGGTGATGGGCGCGCGGTTGATCCTGGTCGAGGGCTATGTCCAATCGAGCCCGGAGGAGGTGACGCATCTGGTCGCGCAGCGGATGTTCGACCGCTCGCATGACCTGATTGGGCTTGCCAACGATGCCTTGCGCAAGGAAGCCGTGCCGGTGGGCCCGGCGCTGATCGAGCCGCTCAACGACGACCGCCGCGACCATCCCGATATGCCGGCGCAGAAAATCCGTCACCCGCGCAATGTGCGGGTGCTGCCGCCGTCAAGGGATTTTCATTAAGACGAACACCCTCGCAGACATTGCCGATTGTGCGGCCCTGACGGGCGCTTCCAGCGCTTGACCGACGCGGCGGCGCTGGCGCCAATTCAGGCCGCCCGCGTGACGTACTCGACCGCCTGATGCTTGAACAGTTTCCGCAAGTCACATGGGACAGAGCCGCCGACGATGATCTTCGAGAAGACGTCAAGGTCGGCGAAGAATGCGGGTTTCAGACTGCCGAGCTTGCTCGCGTCGACCACGAGGATGTTTTCCATCGCGGCCGCAATGACTGCCTGCTTGATCGCCACCTCATGGAAATTCGAGCAGCTCGCGCCGCGGATCGGATGCGCGCCGCCTGCGGATATGAAGGCCTTGTTGATTCCGAGCCTGCGTAGATAGGACAGGCCTTCGTCCGACGAAAACGATTGCGACGACAAGTGATAGAGCCCGCCCATCAGCATCACCTGCGTCGAGGGGCGCCGCGTGACGATGGAGGCGACGTTCATCGAATAGCAGATCACCGAGAGCGGCAGTCCCTCGGGCAGGCTCTCGGCGAGCGACTGCATGGTGGTGCCGCAATCGATGAAGATCGTGTCGCCTTCCTTGATCGAGGCTGCGGCAAAGCGGCAGGCGATTCGCTTGTCCTGCGTGTGCTGGTCGATCTCCTGCTCGAGCGTGTACTTGACCGCGGTCGGCGAGGCCGCGTTCACGACATAGCCGCCGAGACAGGCCAGTGTTGCGTCGGAGGCGGCAAGATCGCGCCGGACCGTCATTTCCGAAATGTTCAGAAGCTGGGCCGCGTCCTTCAGATGCAGCGTACCTCGCTCGGAAATGGCGCGGCGGAGCTTTTGCAAGCGCTGGGCGCGTGCGTCGCCTTGGGTTGCGGCTCCGTTCGGACTTTCGACCATATTCGCCAAATAACCCTGCCTCTGCGTGCGCGGTTGACAATAGTTTCACACGGTGTGATGATCCACACAACAAGATGTTACGATAATAACATGGGGATGCGCCTGGACGCTAGTATCAGCGGTGCTCGGCCGCATCGACGTCTCCAGCGGCGATGCCCTCGCGGCATCCACGGGCCGGCCGATGCTTTGATCCGAACATCGAATACCGGCATAGGGCGCGTGCTACGCACGATAGGCCAGTCGAATGTCGCACAGCGCGCTGATGCAGGACCCATCGCCCACGCCGCTGCACGGTCGCCCGCTGCTCGGACCGGTCGAGACGGGCGCGCACGTCCGCAACGAGGTTCGCCCGCTCGAGATGGATTGGGTCGATGAAATTCGCATGAATCTCTCGGCCGTCGAACGCCGCGTCGCGACGTTGCCCGGCCGTCGAACGGTCAAGAACGACGCGCAGGCGGGCTGGCTTCTGAAGGCGATCTCCTGCATCGATCTCACGACGCTCAACGGCGACGACACGGCCGAGCGCGTGAAGCGTCTCTGCGCCAAGGCGAGGGTGCCGGTTCGTGCCGACATCCTCGCGGAACTGGGGTTTGCTGATCGTTCGCTGCACACCGGCGCCGTCTGCGTCTACCACCGCTTTGTCGAAACTGCGGTCGAGGCCCTGAAGGGTTCGGACATTCCCGTTGCCGCGGTCTCCACGGGATTCCCGGCAGGCCTCGTGCCGCACGATCTCAAATTGAAGGAGATCGAGGCTTCGGTCAGGGCCGGCGCGAAGGAGATCGATATCGTCATCACCCGCGAACACGTGCTGCGCGGGGACTGGCGAGGCCTTTATCGCGAGGTGAAGGATTTTCGCGCCGCTTGCGGCAAGGTCCATCTGAAGACGATTCTCGGAACCGGCGATCTCAAGACCCTTCGCAATGTCGCGAGGGCGTCGATGGTCTGCATGATGGCGGGGGCGGATTTCATCAAGACCTCAACCGGCAAGGAGAGCGTCAACGCGACCTTGCCGGTGACGCTCGCCATGCTGCGGATGATCCGCATTTATCAAGAGCGCACCGGATACAAGGTCGGCTTCAAGCCGGCCGGCGGTATCTCCACGGCAAAGGATGCACTCACCTACCAGTACCTCATGAAGGAGGAACTGGGGCGCGAGTGGCTCGAGCGCGAACTGTTCCGCATTGGCGCCTCGAGCCTGCTTGCGGACATCGAGCGGCAGCTCGAACATCATGTCACAGGCCGCTACTCCGCCTTCAACCGTCACCCCGTGGGCTAGCGAGACATGAGCGTCGCCAGATATTATGACACTTTGGACTACGGTCCGGCGCCCGAGGCAGATGGCGAGGCGCGGGCGTGGCTGAAAGGGCACGGCGCGACATTCGGGCATTTCGTCGCGGGCGCGTTCACCGCGCCGACGGACGGCGGGCATTTTCCGACCTTCGAGCCTGCGACGGGCAGGACGCTGGCGAGCCTTGCGCAGGGATCGAGCGCCGACATCAACGCTGCCGTCGCGGCCGCGCGCAAGGCCCAACCGCTCTGGGAGCGGCTCGGCGGTCACGGTCGCGCGCGCCATCTCTATGCGCTGGCGCGCATGCTCCAGCGTCACGCGCGGCTCTTTGCCGTGCTGGAAGCGATCGACAACGGCAAGCCGCTGCGGGAGACCCGCGATCTCGACATTCCGCTTGCCGCGCGTCATTTCCTCCATCATGCAGGATGGGCGCAGCTTCAGGAGCAGGAACTCGCTGATCATCTGCCCCTCGGAGTGATCGGCCAGATCACTCCCTGGAATTTCCCGCTTCTGATGCTGGCGTGGAAGATCGCACCGGCGCTCGCGGTCGGCAACACGGTCGTGCTGAAGCCTGCGGAATTCACCTCGCTGACGGCCTTGTTGTTCGCCGAACTGGCCGCGCAAGCCGCATTGCCTCCCGGCGTATTGAATGTCGTGACCGGCGATGGCGCGACTGGGGCAGCGCTCGTCGATCACCACGGAATCGACAAGATCGCATTCACCGGATCGACCGAGGTTGGCCGCCTGATCCGTCAGGCCACCGCCGGCACCGGCAAGTCGCTGACGCTCGAGCTTGGCGGCAAGTCGCCCTTCATCGTGTTCGACGATGCCGATCTTGACGGCGCTGTCGAAGGCGTTGTCGACGCGATCTGGTTCAACCAGGGCCAGGTCTGCTGCGCAGGCTCGCGGCTGTTGTTGCAGGAAGGCATCGCCGAGACCTTTCGAAAACGCCTGGTCCGCAGGATGGAAAAGCTTCGCGTCGGCCAGCCGCTCGACAAGGCGATCGACATGGGCGCGGTTGTCGCGCCCGTGCAGCTCGAGCGCATCCGTTCCCTGGTCGAGGCCGGCGTGAGGGAGGGCGCGCAGAAATACCAGACCGCGACGCCCTTGCCCGAGGAAGGCTCGTTCTATCCGCCGACATTGCTGTGGAACGTGCATCCATCGTCGACTGTCGCGATTGAGGAGATTTTCGGTCCAGTGCTGGTTGCGATGACCTTCCGCACGCCGGACGAAGCGGTGATGCTCGCCAACAACACGCGGTACGGCCTCGCGGCGAGCGTGTGGAGCGAGACCATCGGGCTTGCGCTCGATATCGCGCCGAAGCTGATGGCCGGCGTGGTCTGGGTCAACGCCACCAATCTCTTCGATGCCGGCGTCGGCTTCGGCGGCTATCGCGAATCCGGTTTTGGCCGGGAAGGCGGACGTGAGGGCATCTACGAATATCTCGAGCCGAAAGCATGGAGCGCACGCAAGTTGCGACCGAAGGCGCGCCCGATCTCTCCTGCCCTCGACAAGGCGGGGTTCGAGCTGCCGCCGCTCGACCGGACGCCAAAGCTCTTCATCGGCGGCAAGCAGGTTCGCCCCGACGGCAACTATGCACGCGCCGTGCTGTCGCCGAAGGGCCGCCAGCTTGGCGAGGTGGGCGAGGGCAACCGGAAGGACATCCGCAATGCGGTGGCGGCGGCGCGCTCCGCCGAAGCCTGGTCGCGGGCGACGCCGCACAATCGGGCCCAAATCCTCTACTTCCTTGCCGAAAATCTTTCGGCGCGCGGCGACGAATTCGCCGCCCGCATCGCTGCCATGACCGGGATTGCAAACGCAAAGGCAAAAGCCGAGGTCGACGCCAGCATCGCGCGGCTGTTCAGCTACGGCGCCTGGGCCGATAAATATGAGGGCGTGGTGCACACCCCGCCGCTGCGCGGCGTGGCACTCGCCATGCACGAGCCGATCGGCGTGGTGGGCGTCGCCTGCCCCGACGAAGCACCGCTGCTCGCCTTCGTCAGTCTCGTCGCACCGCTGATCGCCATGGGCAATCGAGTCGTGTCGATTCCGAGCGAAAGTCATCCTCTTGTCGCGACCGATTTCTACCAGGTGCTGGAGACGTCGGATGTGCCGGCAGGCGTCGTCAACATCGTAACCGGGCGGCGCGAGGGTCTGGTCAAGGTGCTCGCCGAGCACGACGACGTCGACGGGATCTGGGTGTTCGGTTCGAAGGAGGCGTCGGCGACAGCGGAACGGCTTTCGGCCGGCAACCTCAAGCGAACGTTGGTTGATCATGACTTCATGATTGACTGGTACGACAGGCGTGCGAGCGAAGGGGCCATCCTTCTTCGCCATGCCGTACAGGTGAAGAACATCTGGATTCCCTATGGAGACTAGGCGCTGCGCTGGATGACCACACGCTGGGTCGGGGCTGCCAGAACCCCGAGCGAACAAAGACAAAATCGAAGGGAGGAGAAATGCTGAAGAGGATCGACCCGCTGCTCAATGCCGACGTGCTCTACGCCTTGCGCGCGATGGGACATGGCGATCGCCTGGTCGTCTGCGACACGAATTTCCCGGCTGATTCGATCGCGCGGCAGACGGTTCTCGGCAAATTGCTGCGCATCGACAATGTCAGCGCGGCTCGGGCGATTGGCGCGGTGCTGTCGGTATTTCCGCTCGATACCTTCGTCGATGACGCCGCGATCCGCATGGAGATCGTCGACAAGCCGAAGGAGGTGCCGCCAGTGCAGGCGGAGGTTCAGGCCGCGATCGACCGTTCCGAAGGCAAATCCTGGCCGCTGGTCGGCGTCGAACGCCACGCCTTCTATGCGATGGCGAAGACCGCCTATTGCGTGATCGCGACCGGCGAACGCCGCTTCTACGGCTGCTTCCTCTTCACCAAGGGCGTCATCCCGCCGGATGAAGGTCGCTGAGCATGGACAAGAACGGCGTCGTCATCCTCGGTATCTTCGTCGCGGACCTCGCCTTCCGCGCCGGCCGGTTGCCCGTGATCGGCGAAACGATCGCGGGCTCCGCCTTCGCGGTGGGGCCGGGCGGCAAGGGCTCGAACCAGGCGGTCGCCGCAGCGCGCGCGGGCGCAAGCGTGACCTTCATCTCGCGTATCGGCAGCGACACATTTGGAGAACTCGCCTTCAAGACGTGGAAGGCCGACGGGATTACGCCGCGCGTAGTTCAGGCATCGGCCTCGACCGGCGCGGCGTTCATCTATGTCCACGAGACACGGGGCGACAACGCCATCATCGTCGTGCCCGGCGCGGCCATGGAGTTGTGCGCAGCCGACATCGACGCAGCTTCTGACGCGATCCGCGCGAGCAAGGTGTTCGTCACCCAGCTCGAACAACCGGTGGCGGCCGCGCGCCGTGGGCTCGAAATCGCCCGCGCCGCGGGCACCATCACGGTGTTCAACCCGGCGCCCGCGATCGAACTCGACGGCGCGCTTCTGGCGCTGAGCGACTATGTCGTGCCCAACGAGAGCGAGGCGGAAAAGCTAACCGGAATCGCGGTCGGCGATCTCGACTCCGCACGCCGGGCCGGCGACGTGCTGCTGGCCAGGGGGGCGGGCACCGCGCTGATCACGCTCGGCGAGCGCGGCGCGCTGTTTCACGCAAAGGATCGCTCGGTCCACATCGCGCCGTTCATGGCCGGCAAAGTGGTGGAGACCACCGGCGCTGGCGACGCCTTCGTCGGCGGCTTTGCGGCGTCGCTTGCGGCGGGCGCCAGTCCGTTGGACGCTGCGCGGTTCGGTTCGGCGGCAGCGGGAATTTCGGTGACGCGGCCCGGCACGGCGCCGGCCATGCCGCGCCGCGGAGAGATCGAAGCATTGCTGGCGAGGTCCTCGCCATTATTATGATGCGAAACGACCCGAACGGGCACCGCTTCAGAGACGAGTGCGCCTGTCCGGCATACAGCAGTGAGGCAGCCCGAACGGGCACAACAGGGAGATGACAAGATGAAACGACAAGGGCACGACGAGCATTTGGCCATGCGTCCCAGCCGGCGCACCGTCCTCAAGGGAGCGGCGGGCGCCGCCGCCTTGGGAACCACCGGCGTTCTCAGCGCATATCCCGGCGAGGCGGCGCAGAGCGACCTGCGCGCCAAAATCCTGCAGATCCCCGGCGTCGGCAAGGGCGCCCCGACCGATGCCGACTGGCAGAAGGTCGGAGAGCTTTGCCTCGGCCCGACCAAGGCCAACGTCAAGGCAGGTGAGTTCAAGGGCGTCGAACTTTCGTTCATGGGATTGAACAACCAGAACCTGCACAACCTCCTGTTCCGCGGCTTCCTCAAGCCGTGGGAAGCGTATACGGGTGCGAAGATTTCCTGGATCGATCTCGCGCAGGCCGACTACAACCCGCGCCTGCAGCAGGCGATCGCGACCGGCACCGTCGATTTCGACGTTCTCGAAATGGGCGCGCCGTTCGAAGGCGACGTCTTTGGCAAGGGGCTGGCCTCGGAGATGCCGGACTGGGTCAAGAAGCAGATCGACATCAACGATTACGTCGATTACCTCAAGCCGCCGGTCGGGACCTGGAACGGCAAGACCTATCGCACCACGATCGACGGCGACTGCCATAACTTCAACTATCGGACCGACATATTCTCCGATTCCGCGCTTGCGAAAGCATGGAAGGACGCCGGCAACAAGAGCGAGTGGGGCGTGCCGAAGACCTGGCAGCAGGTCCAGGCGGTCACAAAATTCCTCAAGGGCAAGAAGTTCAAGGGACAAAACGTCTACGGCTACCTCGACGCGCCAAAACCGTGGGGCGGCTTCGGCTTCTATTTCCTCGGCAGCCGCGCGACCGCCTACGCCAAGCATCCGGGCGACAAGGCCTGGCTGTTCGACGTGGACACGATGAAGCCGCGCATCAACAACCCGGCGTGGGTCCGCGCCATCCAGGACGTCATCGACGCCTTGCCGTCGGAGCCAGCCGATCAGCTCAATGCCGATCCCAACACCACCGGATTCCAGCAATTCCTGGCCGGCGTCGGCGCGATGATCCCCTGGTGGGGCGACATCGGCGAAGTGGCACAAACGAGCGACACCTCCGTGATCGGCAACGTCGTCGGCTTCGACATCCTGCCGGGCTCGGACGATGTCTATAATTCCAAGACCGGCAAATGGGAGAAGCTCGCCAGCGGCCCGAACTATGCCCCGAACTGCGCCTATCTCGGCTGGGGGATTTACGTCATGGCGCGGGTCAATGGCGACGAGAAAAAGCACAAGGCGGCCTGGAGTGCCGCGGCGCATCTCGGCGGCAAGGATCTGTCGATCTGGACCGTGATGTATCCATCCGGCTTCCAGGTGCACCGGCAAAGCCATTCCAACATCGATGAATGGGTGAAGGCGGGTTATGACCGGAAGTACATCACGTCCTACCTGAACTCGCAGTTCGGCTCCTACAATCACCCGAACCGGGCGGTCGAGCCGCGTATTCCGGGCATCTTCCAGTACTACAGTCTCGCCGAAGACGAGCTCGCCAAGATCTTCGCGGGCAAGAGCGACGCGCAGACCGGCGCCAACAACATCGCTGCCGCGTGGGAGAAGCTGACCGACCAGCTCGGCCGCGAGAAGCAGATCGCGCTCTACAAGACTTCGTTCGGCGCGTAGCTGAGCACCACGTTATCTTCGGCTGGCGCCGCTTTGGCGCCAGCCGAAGCCTCTTCGGCGATTCCGTCACGAGTCTCCACAGATCAAGTATCTCCATCCGCGCAGCGTGCCACCTTAATGCAGATTTCACTACCAATGGCGGATGAACGCCACGACAAGACCCAATCGCGTCGCAAGCAGGTCAGGCACAAGAGCGCAGGGCACGCGCTGGTCGCCTTGGCCTCGCTGCTCCTGCTAGGCGTGCTCGTCGTTCAGATCCTGCATGTGACCGGCAGGATTGCCGTGGGCTTCGAAAACTGGCGGCCGATCCTGTTTGCCTATCTTGCCTGGGCCGTCGCGCTTGGCATCGCCCAGGTCATCCTGCGAGGTGAGCGCGGCCTGCGCGCGCTGTTCCTGCTGCCGGCCGTACTGTTCACGGTCGCGGTCGTGATCTTTCCGACGCTGTTCGGATTCTACATCGCGACATTGGACTGGAACCTGTCGTCGCTCGAGGGCCCGCATTTCAACGGCCTCAACAATCTTATCGCCCTGTTCCACGACGACTACTATTGGAACGCGCTCGGCAACATGGTGTTCTACACCATCGCCGTGCTTGGCGAGTATGCGATTGCCTTTGGGCTCGCGCTGCTCCTGAACGCCGAGATACGGGCCCGAAAGTTCTTTCGCGTGGTCTTCCTGCTGCCGATGATGCTCAGTCCGGTCGCAGTAAGCTGGATGATCGGCAAGTCGCTTTTGGAGTACCGCTTCGGCCCGGCAGCCACGCTGGCGCGGGATCTCGGATGGGACAATCCCGCATTCTTCGCCTTTCCGTGGATCGCGCGCCTGAGTATCGAGGCGATGGATGCCTGGGTTTCGATCCCCTTCATCCTGATCATCCTGCTCGCAGGTCTCCAGGCGATGCCGAAGGAGGTGCTGGAAGCTTCGAAGGTTGACGGCGCCAACGCCTGGCAGTCGTTCCGGCACGTGACGTTTCCGATCATGCTGCCGGTCAGCATCACCGTCGTCATCATCAGGATCATCTTCAAGCTGAAGCTCGCCGACATCATCATCAATGTGACGGCGGGAGGACCGGGCGGAGCCACCGATACCGTCTCGAGCTTCATCTATCGGGTCTATCGCGACCGATCGAATGTCGGATACGGCACGGGACTTGCGATATTCTATCTGCTCTTGATCATCGTCTTCCTGACGCTGTTGCTTCGCCTTTCTCACCGCTGGACCCAGAAAGTCACCTGAGCTTTTGAGGGAGCTGCTCGTTTGGCCATTCTCGTTTCCGCCTCGACCCCGATCCGCAAGGCTCGCACGGCGCACCGCGCGAAGCGGACCTTGGCGCGCGTGCTGATCTACAGCGCCTTGCTGTTTTGGGCATTCATCTGCCTGTTTCCGATCTATTGGACGGTCACGACCTCGTTCAAATCCGCGGTCGATGTGACGCAGGGGCATTTGATTCCCTGGCTCGACTTTCAGCCTGACTGGAAGGGCTTTCGCTCGATTGGCCTGTCGCCGGATACGATCGGGCAGTTCTCCAATCCGCGCGAGGAATTCCTGAGCCGGTTCACCAACAGCGTCATCACGTCGGCAGGCGCCTCCTTCCTCGCGCTCGTGCTGGGATCGCTGGCGGCCTATGGGCTCAGCCGATTCCGCTACAAGTTTGCCTGGATGCGCAACGACGACATCCTGTTCTTCTTCATGTCGCAGCTCATCCTGCCGCCGGTGGTGCTCGCATTGCCGTTCCTCGTCCTCTACAAGGCGCTGGCGCTGCTCGACACCAGGGTGGGGCTGATCATGCTCTACACCTTGACGGTGTTGCCGATCGTGATCTGGATCATGCGCGACCAGTTCAATTCGATCCCGCTCGAGCTCGATGAAGCCGCGTTCGTCGACGGCCTCTCGGTCTGGGGCGCCTTCCTGCGCATCATCCTGCCGCTCGCCCTTCCCGGCATGGTGGCTGCCTTCATCCTGTCGCTGGTCTTGTGCTGGAACGAATATTTCTTCGCGGCGCTGCTCACGAGCTCCGACGCCAAGACGCTGCCAGTCATGGTGGCGAGCCAGACCGGGTCGCAGGGCATCAACTGGTGGTCGATGGCCGCGCTGTCGACGGCAGCGATCGCGCCACTGGTGTTGGTCGGAATCTTCCTTGAGCGCTACATCGTCTCTGGCTTGACCACAGGTGCCGGAAAGTAGACGACCACTGTACCTCTCCCCGCGAAGATGTTCAGACCAGAGAGAGAATGATAGGCGTTTCGCACTCTAAGCGACGCGCTTTCCGCGGTGCGAGAGATAAATGCGCGCGGCGTTATCGCCAAAGATGGCAGCCTTGTCCTCCGCCGAGACGCGAACCAGCAATTGTTCGGCCGCGGCAAGCCATCTTTCATAGCCGCCTGCGAGATTGACCACCGGCCAGTCGCTTCCCCACAACAGGCGCTGCGGTCCGAAATGCGCGAGCACATGGTCAGTCGCTTCCTTGAGATCGACGACCTGCCAATCCGGCGCGGCCTCGGTGACGAGGCCGGACACCTTGCAGACGATATTGGGGCGTTGCGCCAGCAACGCGATGCTGGCTTTCCAATCAGCAATCTCGCGCGCCGCAAGCCGCGGCTTGGCGCAATGGTCCAGCACGAACTGCAGACCGGGATGCTCATCCACGACGCACAGAAGCCTGGGCAGATGCCGTGGCAACACCAGCGCGTCGAACACCAGATCATGCTTGACCATGGCCGCAAATGTCGACGCCAATGCCGGGCGCAAGAGCCAGTCGTCGTCACTGATGTCCTGCACCATCGGGCGCAAGCCCACCAGGAGCTTGCGCACCGCCAATGCATCGATGCGCGCGACCGCGTCGGCCGCATCGAAATCGACCCAGCCGACCACGCCGCGCACCGCGTCAGCGGTGTCCGCGATGTCGAGCAGAAAGTGGGTTTCCGCTTCCGTCGGCGCGGCCTGGACCAGGATCGTTGCGTCGATATGCGCGGTGCGGAGCAGGGGCGTGAGATCGGACAGCTCGAAGTCGCGATAGATCGGCGCCAGCTTTTCCGTCAGCCAGCCGTAGTCGCCGCGGGCAAGACGCCAGAGGTGATGATGGGCGTCTATTCTCATGATGCCGCGTCCGCTCGTGGCACAGGCACGTCCGCATCGAGCAAGCGCTCGGCCTTGAGGTCGGCCCAAAGCTTATCCGGCACCTTGGCGAGCAGGGCGTTGACGTTGCGCTCGACTTCCTCCGGCCTTTGTGCGCCCAGCACGAGGCTCGCGACAGCCGGGGCTCCGATCGCAAAATGGAGCGCGGCGACGGATAGCGCCACGCCGTGGGCCGCGCAGACCCGCTCGATCCGTGCCACCTTGTCCAAAATCTCGGGCGGCGCGTCCTTGTAATTGTATTTGGCGCCAGGCACTGCGCCCGTCGCGAGGATGCCGGAATTGAACACGCCGCCGAGCAGCACCGCGATGCGCTTCTGCTCTGCGAGCGGCAGAAACTGCACAAGCGCCGGCTGCTCCAGCAGCGAGTAACGTCCCGCGAGCAGCATGACGTCGAATGATCCTGCGTTGGCGAAGCGCACGCACATCTCGGCCTCGTTCACGCCCACTCCAACGCCCGCGATCACACCTTCTCCGCGGAGCCGGTCGAGCGCCACATAGGCGCCGGTCATGGCTTCGCGAAAGCGGTCCTCGATCGCATCGCGGCCGTGGGTCCACACATCGACGTCATGGATGAGCAGCAGGTCGATCCGGTCGGTGCCAAGCCGAAGCAGCGACTGCTCCACCGAACGCATGGTGCCGTCATAGGAGTAGTCGATGACGGCGCGGTGAGGTTGTCCGCCGACATAGCCCGACCCGCTGCCGCGCGCGTGAAACGGATCCATCCAGCGGCCGACCTTGGTGCAGACGACAATATCCCGCCGTGGCACGCGCCGGATGGCGGTGCCGCAGCGATGCTCCGACAAGCCATGCCCGTAGAGTGGGGACGTGTCGAGCAGGTTGATGCCAAGCTTGAACGCGCGCTCGACTGCCGCAATAGCCGCGGCGTCATCCAGCTCGCCGTAGAGATCGCCGAGCGGTGCGCCTCCGAAACCAAGCACGGAGACTTTCAGCGCCGTTCGACCGAGGGCGCGACGCGGCAACGCGGAAAGCGATGTCATATCAGAGAATCCTCTCAGGGCCGGCCGGCGAACGTCGCCGCGGTTTATTCTTAAGTTGCGGCTGACAATAAAGCGATCCCCGTGAGCCACAAGCTCCGCGCAATCCGCGGGTGCTGTCGCCGTCGTAGGATTTCGCGGCGTGAACGGCTAGTGGTTCTGAGGCGTGCTGCCCTGGTTATTTGTGGGCGGGCTGGTTTGTTGGTTGCTTGGTGGCGGGTTACTTTGTTCGCTATTCGGTGGTGCGCTGTTTTGTTCACGGCTTGCCTGCATCCAGCTCGGTATCCGTAACGCCGAATTGTCGAGGTGGTTGACAAGCCACACGCCGCCCAGCGCGATAACCCCCGCCAGGAAGACGTGAGGCAACGTCTGGACCAGCGCGCCAAGAAGGCGTGCAAAGGAAGCCAGGATCGCCGCACCTGCCGCCAGAAGTTCCATGCCGGCCCGGTAGAGTGCCCAAACCACGCCAGCGATGATCAGCACCAGCAGGACCTGCTTCCACAACGGCCAATCCTGCCAGGGCACGGCCATGAGCCTCGTGATCTGGTCGACCGACCAGCTCCAGATCAGCTCGACGAAATGAAAGATCGCCGCAATGCCTTCGTGCAAGAACCTCAAGAGCTGATCGAAAACCTGTTTCATGGCCGCCACTCCGGCATTGCAATCAGAAGCAACGTGGAAGCGAGCGTTGGGTTCCCGTCAGCGATGGCACCGCGTTTCCGTGCTTGACACGTCTGCCTGCGAGCACGTTGGACATGCAGGCGTTCGCCGGTGCACCGATGCTGCGACGGGACACGTGAAAGCCTCTGTGTGGGCGACGCGGGCAAGCGCTTCCAGCCGTCGCGTGCGCCTCACCCCGACTGTGAAGCCTGGCTTCATACCCCATCAACATTATCACGAATAGTCCCCGTCTGAGGCGGCCGTATGATCCGTTGCAAGGCGAGGGTCGATTCCAGACTTGGCATCCTCGAACGCTCTTACCCAATGGAGGCGCCTCATGAGTGGCGATGTGAGCGGCTTCCTCGCGGCGTATGGCGCGCTCGTCGCGCTTCAGCGTTCCGCCATCGTTGCAGCGATTCTGTGGGGACTGTGGATCGGCCTGGGGCGGACAATGTCCGCGCCGGAGGCGCGACAGGCCACGTGGCTCACCGTCGCCGGGGTGCTCATCACTTGGCTCGTCGCCGTCTGGCTCCTCGCTGGCGTTGGCGCGTTCGAGCCCGGCATGCCGATCCCGCTCCTGCCGCCGGCAATAGTCCTGCCGTTGATCATCGGCTTCGTCGCGCTGCGCAGCGCGGATCGGATTCGCGCCGCGATCGACGCGGTCCCGTCGAGCTGGCTGGTCGGGCTGCAGGTCTATCGCGTATTCGGCGGAGTTTTTGTGGTGTTTTGGGCGCTGGGAGCGCTGCCCGGTGCCTGGGCCTTGCCGGCCGGGCTCGGCGACTTGGCAGTTGGGATTCTCGCGCTGCCGGCCGCCGTCGCCGTCGCATCCGGCACGCAGAGCGGCCGCGCCGTCGGGGTCGCTTGGAACCTGCTCGGAATCGCGGATGTCGTGAGCGCCGTGACACTCGGCGCGCTGACGGCGCCCGGCCCGCTGCAGTTGCAGGCGCTCGCGCCGGACCACTCCAATCTCGTCGTCGGGGCCTATCCGATCGCGTTGACGCCGGCGTTCGTGGTGCCGCTGTCGCTCATTCTCCATGGCCTGTCGCTGCGCCGGTTGCGTCGCCAGGCGGCGCGCGATGGCTTGCGGCTTGCGGCCGCTGGGTAATGGCGGAGGCTCAGGAAGAACGACGTGAACGGTGACTGAAGAACGTAACCAGACGCATAGAGGTGAACCGATGAAATTCATGATCCCGCTTCTCGTCGCGGCGCTTCCGGTCGCGGCCGTTGCGCAATCGCAGTCCGCACCGACGCCCGGCGCGGCGCCACCCAAGACCACCGAAGTGATGGTCATTCTCACTGTCAAGCCGGGTGTAACCCGCCAACAGATCATGGCCATGATGCCATCCGAGATAAGGGAAACCGTGAAGCTCTATCTCGAAGGGAAGATCCAGCAGTGGTTTTCGCGGGCCGACGGCAAAGGCACCGTCTTCTTGATCGACGCGAAGACCCAGGATGCGGCGCGAGCGGTCATGGAAACGCTCCCGCTCTCGAAAGAGCAGTTGGTGGATCACGAATACATTCCGGTCGGCCCCTTGATGCCGCTCCTGGGATTGCTTGGGCCGGGAGCGCAGCAGTGAGTCGCAACCTGATCGTCAAGTCCCACCGCATGGCGCAATCGGCCGCCATCCGCCGTCCCGCTTTCAGGGAAATGCGAATCAACCGGAAAGGGAGTAATCTCGATTTCGTTGAATGGCCTTCACGGGGGTGGGGGTATGGCCAACTTGCTGGATTGTCGTGCCCAAGAGGCACTGTGCAGGATCCATGCGTTAACCGACGAGGAGCACCGCGACCTCTGGCTTTCGATGGCGGAGCGGTGGTCCTATCTCGCCAGGGAAGAAATGGCGGCATTTGGACGAGGGGACACCAACGCCGTCCCGCGCAGCGTAAAAGAGCAGGACTGAGTTCGAGGGCCCCTTATGCTCGTCATGGCCGGGCTTGACCCGGCCATCCATCTCGCTTTGAAAGGACTCTTCAAAGAAGATAGATACGCGGGTCAAGCCCGCGTATGACGAGTTGAAACATGCAATCTCCCCGCGACATCCTCGCCGCCCTCTGGCACCTCGCCGGCGGCGATCCCTCCGCGCTCGATGCGGTAACGCTCACCGGCGCAGAGCCGGTGCTGCCGTCATCGTTCCGCGTCGCTGCCGCGGCGCAAGCATCGATAGCGGCGAGCGCGCTTGCTGCGGTCGAGATCTGGAAGCAGCGCTCCGGCGAGACGCAAAATGTCTCCGTCGACATGGTCCATGCCATGGTCGAGTGCCGCTCCGAGCGATATTTGCGCCGCGACGGCAAACCGCCACCGCCGACCTGGGACCCGACCGCCGGCATCTACCGGACGCGCGATGCGCGCTACGTACGGCTGCACACCAATTTCCCCCATCATCGCGCAGCCGTGTGCAAGGTGCTTTCCTGCGAACCGGAGCGCGAGAAGATCCAGGCAGCGCTGATGGGCTGGGATGGCGCGGCGTTCGAGACAGCGGCCTATGCCGGCGGCGCCGTGGTCTCGCTAATGCGCTCCTATGACGAATGGAAGGCCTCGCCACATGCGAAGGCCTTGACTGAGCTTCCCGCGTTGACGATTGAGAAGATCGGCGAGGCGCCGCCGAGACTTTGGCCTACCGGCAAACGTCCGCTATCCGGCGTGCGCGTGCTCGATTTGTCGCGGGTGATCGCCGCGCCCGTCGCGGGCCGCACGCTCGCCGCCCATGGGGCTGACGTGCTCCTGGTCTACGGCCCCGACGTGCCGGGAATCCCGTGGCTCACCATCGACACCGGGCGCGGCAAGCTTTCGACCTTCATCGAGCTCAGGAGCGAAGCGGGCAGGGTGCGGATGCGCGAGCTGCTCGCTGATGCCGACATCTTCTCGCAAGGCTATCGCCCGCAGGCGATCGCCAAACTCGGCTTCTCGCCGGAAGAGGCGGCCAAAATTTCGCCCGGCATCGTCTATGCGACGCTGTCCGCCTATGGCCATGCCGGTCCCTGGGCCGGGCGGCGCGGCTTCGACTCGCTGGTGCAGACCTCGACCGGCTTCAACCATGCCGAAGGTGTGGCCGCCGGCATCGAGGGCCCGAAGGAATTGCCGGCGCAGATGCTCGACCATGCCGCCGGCTATCTGATGGCGTTCGGCGCGATGATGGCTCTGGCGCGACAGAAGCGCGAGGGGGGAAGCTGGCATGTCCGCGTCTCGCTGGCGCAAACCGGCCGCTGGCTCTGGAATCTCGGCCGCGTCGCCAATGGCTTTGCGCAGCCTGATCTCAAAGAGGAAACAGTAAGCCCGTTCATGGAAGACGTGCCGTCCGGCTTCGGCGCGCTCCGCGCGGTCCGCCATTCCGCGATCCTGTCGAAGACCCCAGCCAGCTGGGCGCGGCCCGCAGTGCCGCTCGGCACCCACGAGGCCGAATGGCCTTCTGCCCCCTCCTAGCGCGTGATCGGAAACGTCGCAGAACAAGACTAGCGGGGATAGTTCGATCGAGCCCGAAGTCTCGCACGGAAGTTGATCGAACCGATGCGGACTTGCCGCGTTGGGCGCGCGGGGCCAGGCACCATGACCAGGTTAAACATCATGACCGACTAGCGGGAAGAGGGACTGCTGGCCCTCTGACTCATGTAGGCGTATGGGCTGCAGCCCAATTCGGACCTGAAGGCGAAGACAAATGCGGAGGCAGACCCGTAGCCCAGTTCCATCGCCGTCGTGGTGACTGATAGCCCTCCTCCGAGAAGCTCAATCGCGCGAAAGAGCCGCAACCTTCGTTTCCAGGAACGCAGCGGCAACCCCAGTTCCGCTTCGAAGCGTCGCGTCAATGTGCGAGAGGACATGCCGAGCTCCCTTGCCCATTCCTCCGCATTCCGCTCATCCGATGGATCGAGATACAGCGCTTCGCACAGCGCCAAGAAACGTCGGTCCTTCGGCCAGGGCAGGGCCGTGGGAAGCTTGGGAGCCCGGCCCAATTGATCGAGGATCATCGCTGCGATCCGGTCAGGATAACCATCGGCCAGGCGTTTGCCGTCGATTTCAGCCGCCTCGACAATAAGGGCTTTCAGGAGCGGCGAGACGGCCAACACGGTTGGACTTGAGGGAAGCGAGCGGCCAGCCTCGTTTGCGATCCACAAGCTGCGAAACTCGGCACCGAGCAGAGAGCCGACCGAGTGAGGCGCGCCGGTCGGAAGCCACACAGCCTGATCCGGTGAGACGACAAACGTTCGCCGGTCCACTGAAACCGTCAGTGTTCCATCCACGGCATAAACAAGCTGATGCCAGTCATGCGCATGCTCGGGAAAATGGTGCCGGGGAGGAATCGTTTGCGCGCGCATGGTGATGGGGCGCGGCGGAGCAACGTCGGGCGGCGCGACAACGGTTGACCAACGCATGGTGCTCTCACTTTGTCCGGTAGTCTATATAATATGGCAAAATATCGAAAGTTTGCCAAATGCCGAACTGGTATCGAGGGCCGGAATGCCGCCCTTGGCGGCAGCTCAGCTTCGGTTCATTGCAGGAGCTTGCCATGGCGCGCACCGATAGCCGCGGCCTGCCTATTTCGACATGACTGTCAGTTTCCCCTCTCTTGGCCGGGATGCAGCGTTGGCAATCGGTAGGGAGCGCAGCAACGTCGTGAGGCTTGCCGTCGCCCAGGCCCTCGCAGGCGCCAATTCCACGGTCGTCTACGCAACCGGCGCCGTCGTGGGCGACATGCTGGCGCCCACCCAGACGATGGCGACGCTGCCGGTTTCCGTTTTTGTCGTCGGCATGGCGCTCAGCACGCTGCCGGCGGGCGCCGTGGCCGAACGGTATGGCCGACGCGCAGCATTCCTGCTCGGCGCAGGCAGCGGCGTTCTCGCGGGCTTGATCGCGTTCCTTGCGGTCCTCCACGCATCGTTCTGGCTGTTCTGCGCGGCGACCTTCTTCGGGGGCGTCTACGCAGCCGTGGTGCTTTCCTTCCGCTTTGCCGCCGCCGACTGCGTCACGCCGGAACGGCGTCCCCGCGCGCTCTCCGCTGTGATGGCCGGCGGTGTCTTCGCCGGTGTCATCGGCCCACAGCTTGTGACGCACACCATGAACCTGTGGGCGCCCCATCTCTTTGCTGCGACGTTCGTCGGCCAAGCGGCGGTTGCGGCTCTGTCCGCGGTCATTCTGGCGGGTGTCGAGCTTCCTCCGGCAACGATAGCCGATCGAAGCGCTGGACGGCCGCTTGCTATCATCGCCCGGCAGCCGCGCTTCATCCTGGCGGTGATCTGCGGGGCCGTCTCTTACCTGCTCATGAACTTCCTCATGACGGCAGCCCCGCTGGCGATGAAGTTCTGCGGGCTGTCCCAGGAGTCGGCCAATCTTGGCCTGCAGTGGCACGTCATCGCGATGTACGCCCCCAGCTTCTGGACGGGGCGCCTGATCACGCGGTTTGGTGCATCCGCTATCGTCGCCGCTGGGCTCGCGCTCATCGCGGCCTCGTCATCGGTGGGCTTGCTCGGTATTGACGTGGCACATTTCTGGGCGACGCTAAGCTTGCTCGGGATCGGCTGGAATTTCGGTTTCATCGGCGCTTCGGCGATGGTTCTGGAGTGCCATCGTCCCGAGGAGAAGGCGCGGGTCCAATCGCTCAATGACTTCGTGGTCTTTGGCACGATGACGGTCGGTTCGTTCCTCTCCGGCGGACTGCTGTCGTCCTTCGGCTGGTCGACTGTGTTAGCGTTGTCGTTCGCGCCGCTGTTGATCGCGTTGTTCGCACTCGTTGGCTTTTCGTACAGGGCCACCCTACGACAAACCTAGCGTCTCGAGGAGATTCGACATGACTGTAGCGGAAGCGCCAGTTCAATATATGGAGCGAACGCGTCACTATTACCGTGCTCTCGGTTACGACAACGATTATGTCTGGGCGTCATTTGATCATGTCCCATTCACCGCACCTGCGAAACCACTGTCGGACCTTCGCGTTGCACTGGTTACCACGGCCAGTCCGCCGGATTTCGATGGCGTGAAGCGGGTGTGGTCAGGCGTTGTTTCGCCGCCGCCGGCGAAGCTGTTCACTGACAATGTTGCGTGGGACAAGGAGTCGACCCACACCAACGACCGGAGCAGCTTTTTGCCAATAGAAGCCGCTTTCGAATTGGCGGGCGAAGGACTGTTCGCCGGGCTGACCCCGCACTTTCATGGTGTACCGACAGAATACAGTCAACGAAAAACGAAGACCGAGGATGCGCCTGAAATCCTGAAGCGCGTTCGACAGGATGGAGCGGATGCTGCAATCCTTTGCCCGCTTTGTCCCGTTTGCCACCAGACCGTCAGCCTGGTGGCTCGGCATCTCGAAGCGAATGGGATTGCGACCGTCATCATCGGTTCGGCGCTGGACGTTGTGGAGCATTGCGGCGTTCCAAGGTTCTACTTCACGGATTTTCCGCTGGGAAATCCGTGCGGGCATCCCTGGCGGCGCGACATGCAGCGCGAGATCGTGCGTCAGGCGTTCGCCCTTTTTGGGACATCGAAAGCGCCACGAACGACCGTCAAGGCGCCATTTGCCTGGAGCGAAGAAGGGGCCATCTGGCGGACTCGATACGGACGAGTGGATCCGGACAACCGAGAGCGGCTGCTCAAACTGGGCGATGAACGTCGCCTGCGGCAGGCAAAAGCCAAACAGGCCACTGCCGAGGGAGTGTCGTCGGAATGACTGAGAACCCGGTGAGAAATCGTGTGAGCGTTCTTGATGACCGCTATGGCAACAAATTGAGCACAAGCTCCGACGCCGCCCGCGACGCTTATGTGGTCGGTGTCGACAAGCTGCTCTCGGCCGGCTCCGGAATTGACCAGCCGTTCCGCGACGCGATCGCTGCCGACGAAGGTTTTGCCCTGGCGCACATCGCGCTTGCGCGAACGTTGCAAGTGCTTGGTCGGGGTGGCGAAGCAAGAGCTCCGCTGGAACGTGCGCTGGCGCTCGCGCCGGCCACGACAGCGCGCGAGCAAAGTCATATCGGGATCTTTGCCAGGATCCTGAATGGTCAAGGCGCCGAAGCAGTTTCGATGATCGCCGAACATATGAAACATTGGCCGCGCGACGCCATGGTGCTGGCCCCTGCCACCGGTGTTTTCGGTTTGATCGGCTTCTCCGGCAAGTCCGGGCGCGAAGTCGAGCAGCTGGCAATGCTGGAGCCGCTTGCCACGCATTATGGCGATGACTGGTGGTTTCGAACGGTACTCGCGTTTGCCGAAATCGAGCTGGCAAAGCACGATAGTGGTTTCAAAAACATCGAGGCCGCACTTCGCGGTTTTCCTCGCAATGCACATGCTGCGCATATCAAGGCCCATCTGTTCTATGAGAAGGGGCAGCGCGAAGAAGGACTAACCTATCTCGGCCAATGGAACGCCACCTATCCACGAGAGGGGCAACTGCATTGCCATATAAGCTGGCATCTTGCCCTCTGGTCCCTGGAGACCGGCAGGCGGGATCAGGCATGGAAGATCTATCGCGAAGCGCTGCATCCGGGCGGTTCGTGGGGCCCGCAGATCAACGTCCTCACGGACTGCGCTTCGTTCCTTGCACGAGCAGAGATGGCAGGCGAGCCGCGGTCTCCGGAGCTGTGGAGAGAAATCAGCCAGTATGCGGCGAAGTGGTTTCCGAATTCAGGGATCATCTTTGCCGATATGCACAGTGCACTTGCCTTTGCAATGGCAGGCGATATGGATGCGCTTGGGCGAATCATCGAACACCCCAGGGGACCTGCTGCGGACATTCTGGTACCGATCGCCCGCGGCTTCGATGGTTTAGCGAGGGGCGACTGGACGCGGGTCGTCGATGAACTCAAGCCTGTCTTACAGACCCACGAAAGGGTAGGAGGCAGCCGCGCCCAGCGCGACCTCCTGGAATATTCCGTGACCTGCGCCTTGCTGCGCAGTGGTCGCGCGGACGAAGCGCGACGCCTGATCGTGTCGCGACGACCTCGCAATGCGGCGAGCGGCGTTCCGGTCGCCGGAATCTAGCGCGGGACCGCTGCAGCTTCCAGAGACGGATCGGATCGCCGCCGGTCCGCCGCACCTACAGTAGCGAGCCAGTGGTGCTATATTTCGAGACACCCTTGGTGGCAGACAACGCAATCGGCCAGACGATTATCGATGGTGAACCAGCGGAGCTTTGACCATGCGTATCAACGATGATTTCACCCGTCCCGTCATCGTGCATGCGGCCAGGAAAGACTGGGTCCCCAGCCCGGCCCCAGGTGTCCACCGGCGCATGCTGTTCCGCATCGGCGAGGAAAAGGCTCGCGCCACCTCGATCGTGCGTTATGCGCCAGGTAGCGCCTTTCCGCGCCATACCCACACCGGTGGCGAGGAATTCGTCGTCCTCGACGGCGTTTTTCAGGACGAACATGGCGACTATCCGGCTGGCGCGTATATCCGCAACCCGCCAGGGACTTCGCATGTACCCGCCTCGAAGGACGGATGCACGATCTTCGTTCGTCTCTGGCAGTTTCGCGCGGATGACCGAGCCCAGACCGTGCGCCAACCGGGCGAAGGACAGCAAGTTCCTCCTCAAGCTGGCGCGGCGGCCGCAACAATTCTGTTCGACGACGGACATGAGGAAGTGCGCTTCGAAGATTGGCAGGCGGGAGGCAACGTGATTGTCGAAAACACCAGGGGTTTGGAGTTTCTCCTGCTCAGCGGTGGCCTGATGGTGGACGGCGAGACACTGGAGCCGCAAGCCTGGGGCCGCTTGCCGGCGGGCGGGGCTCTGCATGCCCAGGCAACACATAAGGGGGCGCGCCTGTGGATCAAGCGCGGTCCACTCATGCATGAGAATGTCTGTGCCTTGTAGGCGAAATCCGATTGCTGACCCGGTGCTGCTGCTTGCGGCTTAGATATTCGACCAGGCGGAGAACACTGGCGCGGACGTAAGCTCCGCGCCGTGTGTCATCCCATCACGCTCGAAGAACTCACGATGTGAGCGCGCTTCGAAGCATCCGCGCGAGATCGGAGCTGAGATAAGGCTTCGGCAAAAGCTGCACATCGGCATCGAGACGTCCATGGTGCACGAGGGCGTTCTCGGCATAACCGGAGGTGTAGAGCACCTTGAGCCCAGGGCGTCTCTTGACTGCCTCGGTCGCGAGCTGACGGCCATTCATTCCGCCGGGGAGGATGACATCGGTGAACAAGAGATCGATGCGTTCGGGCCCGTCCATGATGGCCAGCGCCTCGGCGACATTGCCGGCGGCCAGCGTGTGGTATCCGAAACGCTTGATCTGCGTCACGACATACTCGCGGACCAGCCGGTCGTCCTCGACAATCAGGATGGATTCGTCGCCACGTTCGACACCGGATGCGACTGTTTCGGCGGCTATTGGCTCTGCGACGCCCGTGGCCTGCGGCAGGTAGAGCTTCACGGTGGTGCCGTGACCCTCTTCGCTGTAGATCTTGATGTGCCCGTTCGACTGCTTGGCGAACCCGTAGACCATGCTGAGGCCGAGCCCCGATCCCTTCCCGGTGTCCTTGGTCGTGAAGAACGGTTCAAACACCTTGTCGAGCAGGCTGCCAGGGATACCCTGTCCCGTGTCGCTTACGGCGATCATGACGTAGTTGCCGGGCCTCACCTCGCTATTCTGGCGAGCATAGGCCTCGTCGAGCACCACGTTCTTGGTCTCCAGCGTCAGCTTGCCGCCGTCGGACATGGCGTCGCGGGCGTTCAGGGCAAGGTTCAGGATCGCGGTCGAGAGCTGACTGGGATCGATCAGGGCCGGCGCGCAATCATGCGCCAGCATCGATTCGATTTCGATGTGTTCGCCCAGCGTCGGCCGCAGCAAGCGCGCTGCATCGATGACCAGCGCGTTGATGTCGGTACTGCGCGGCTGCAGCGGCTGTCTTCTGGCGAAGGCCAACAGATGCTTGGTGAGGTCGGCTCCCCTTGCTGCGGCGCTACCGATCAGATCGGTGATCTGGGCGAGATGCGGACGATCCTTGACCGCATCAGACAGGATTTCGATAGTTCCGGTGATCACGGTCAGAATGTTGTTGAAGTCGTGCGCGACGCCACCTGTGAGCTGGCCGATGGCTTCCATCCTCTGCGCCTGCCGGACCTGGGCCTCGTTGGCCTCGATCTCCTGAAAGCGCTTGACCATGGCTTCGGCCTTGCGACGTTGCCTGACTTCCTCCTCAAGCGCCGCATAGGCTTCCGCAAGTTGAATGCGCGTCGGCGCCACAAGCAGCCGCGGCAGCATCAAGAGCACGGCCGCGGTGAGCGCAAGCGAGATCGGCGCGAGCAAGCCCTTGGTCACGGCCTCGATGTCGTAGGCCGGCACCCAAACGGTGAGGATCGACTCCAGGCGGGTCACGCCGCAGATCGCGGTGAAGATCGCCAGGGTCCAGAAGACGCTGCGGAACATAACGTCGCGGCGGCGCCGCAAGACGAAGAAGGCGAGAACGAAGGCGGTCGCAAAGAAGGCGAGGGCGGCCGTCGCATCCGAAGCGACATTGAGCCAGATCAATTCCGGCTTCCACTGCAGGCACGCGCCATGCGGGATGAGCGTCGACATGTCCGGAGCTCCGATAAAGGCCGCAAAGCATGCAACCGCGATCCGATCCGTGCGTCGGAACAAGGGAAATCATTCAGGTTTTGAGCCCCTCGCGCAAGCGCGGCGCGGGCCCCGCGAGCGGATGCCTTGGCAGATCTTTCGTGCGCCGTTGGCGAGGGCGATATCCCGATCGCGACCCCAGGGGCAGGCCGGAAACGACTTTCCTCGACGACCGTCGATTTTGGCCCGAACCGGACTTCCCGGCATGGCATGAAACCCGGGAGTTGGATAAGCTTGAGCTTCGTCGTGACCCACCCGAGACGAGCGCAATGCGACAACGTGGTGGAAGCGAGCAACCGGTGAAGGGTCGGCGTGCGGACAAGCCCAGGGAGAAACCCAAGGCTCGCACGACTGCAGACCCGTCGATTGTCGAGCTGCAAAAGCAGCTAGGGGTTCTGACCCGCGAGTTGAAAGAGGCGCGGGAGCAGCAAGGCGCGACCGCCGAGGTGCTTCAGGTCATCAACTCCTCGTCCGGCCACGTTGAGCCGGTATTCGCCGCTATGCTCGAGAAGGCGACCCAATTGTGCGAAGCCGCGTTTGGAATCCTGTGGCTCCGCGATGGCGAGCAATTTCATGCTGCTGCTCCGCATGGCGTGCCCGAGGCCTATGCCGAGATCGCGCGCAAGCCGGTACGCCCGCTGCCGACCAATCCACTTGGCCGCATGCTGCGCGGTGAGCGCCTGATCGTCAGCACCGATGTAGCCGACGAGGAACCCTATCGGGTCGGTGACCCTGTGCGGCGTGCCTTGGTTGATCTCGCTGGCGCCCGCAGCGCCATTCAGGTCCCGCTACTCAAGGATGACGTGCTACTGGGCTCGCTGACAGTCTACCGGCAGGAGGTCCGTCCTTTCTCGGAAAACCAGATCGCGGTGTTGCAGAACTTTGCGGCACAGGCGGTCATCGCCATGGAGAACGCGCGGCTCATCACCGAGACCCGCGAGGCGCTCGAGCGGCAAACCGCGACTGCCGAGGTGTTGCAGGTCATCAATTCCTCGCCGGGCGAGCTGGCGCCGGTGTTCGAAGCCATGCTCGATAAGGCGTTGGGATTGTGCGGGGCGGCCTTCGGTGTCCTTTGGACCTATGACGGCGAGCGAATGCATGCGGCCGCGCTCCGGGGCTTGCCATCAGCAATGGCGGAGTTTCTGACGCGATGTCCGCATCCGGTGGGAAGCGATAACGCGCATGCCCGTCTGCTGCACGGCCAGCCGGTGGTACACATTCTCGATGTCGCAGACGACCAGGCCTACCGGTCTGGCGACCCGATCCGCCGTGTTTTCGTCGAGCTGGGCGGCGGCCGCACGCTGCTCGCAGTTCCTCTGCGCAAGGAGAAGACGTTTGTTGGCGATTTCGTGATTTACCGTCAGGAGGTGCGGCCGTTCTCAGACAAGCAGATCGCGCTGCTGGAGAACTTCGCAGCCCAGGCGGTCATCGCGATAGAGAACGCACGGCTCTTGACCGAGACGCGCGAGGCGCTCGAGCGGCAAACCGCGACCGCCGAGGTGTTGCAGGTCATCAACAGCTCGCCGGGCAATCTCACACCGGTCTTCGACGTCATGCTCGAGAAGGCCACGCGGTTGTGTGAGGCCGCACGTGGTCAACTTGCTACCTATGACGGAGAGTTCTTCCGCTTTGTCGCCGCACATGGTGATACGGCCTTTGTCGCGGCGCAATTGGCGTATGGACCCCAGCCGCCGACCTGGGGCGTCACATGGCCACGGATCGTGCGCGGCGAGCGCGTTGTCCATTTCGCTGATGTCATGGATAGCGATCTCTACCGCGCCGGTCATGAATCGGCGCGGAGGTTTGTGGATATCGGCCACGGCCGGAGCCTCATCACCGTAGCCCTGCGCAAAGAAGAGGAACTGCTCGGTGCCTTGACGATCTACCGCCAGGAGGTCCGGCCGTTCTCCAATAAGGAGATCGCGCTCGTGCAGAACTTTGCTGCGCAGGCAGTGATCGCGATGGAGAACGCGCGGCTCATCGCTGAGACGCGCGAGGCGCTCGAGCGGCAGACCGCGACCGCCGAGGTGCTGCAGGTCATCAATTCATCGCCCGGCAATCTCGCGCCGGTGTTCGACGCGATGCTCGAGAAGGCGATGCGGCTCTGTGATGCGGCTTTCGGCATCCTGCACACACATGACGGTACCCGATTCCAGGCGGCGGCAGAGCGAGGGACGCCAGCAGGGTATTCCGAGTTCAGAAAAAGGAATCCTGGGGCGGGGCCTGGACCCGCGCACGCACTCGAAGAAAAGCGGGTCGTTCAGATCGTCGACTTGATGGGCGATGACCTCTATCGCTCGGGCGACCCCCGGCGCCGAGCGATAGTCGAGCTCGGCGGCGCGCGCACGATCCTCTGGGTGCCCCTCCTCAAGGACAATGTCGTGCGTGGCGTCCTCACCGTCTACCGCCAGGAGGTGCGGCCGTTCACGGACAAGCAGATCGCGCTGTTGCAGAATTTCGCCGCGCAAGCGGTGATCGCCATGGAGAACGCGCGGCTCATCACCGAGACCCGCGAAGCCCTGGAGCGGCAGACCGCGACCGCAGAGGTATTGCAGGTCATCAATTCGTCGCCCGGAGACCTCGCGCCGGTGTTCGATGCCATATTGGAAAAGGCGCATTTGTTGTGCGAGGCAGCAGCAGGCGCGTTGGTGACGTACGATGGTCAGCAATTTCGCGCCGTCGCGACACACGCCCTGCCTCGGGATTTCGCCGAAGTGTTGCGCCGGCCGCGTGGAGCGGGCCCCGCCGCCGGTCCCCGCGCGCGGCTTTTGCACGGAGAAAGTTTTGTTCAAATTGCCGATTTGCAGGACCCCGGATACCAGCCGGGAAATCCGGAAACGCGCGCTGCCACCGAGCTGACGAAATTCCGGAGCCTGCTCTTTGTGCCGCTGCGCAAGGAGAGCAGCCTGCTCGGCTACATGACCGCCTATCGCCAGGAAGTGCGGCCGTTCACCGACAAGCAGATCACGCTGTTGCAGAACTTCGCCGCGCAGGCGGTGATCGCAATGGAAAACGCGCGGCTGCTCGAAGAGATCCGCCATCGCAACGACGAGCTGGCCGAGGCGCTCGAATTTCAGACCGCGACGAGCGAAGTACTGCGCATTGTTGCCAGTTCACCCGAAAACCTGCAGCCGGTCTTCGATGCCATGCTGGAGAAGGCGATCGCGCTGTGCGACGCCAAGTTCGGCACTCTCTTTCTCTATGACGGCAAGGCATTCACTGTCGTGGCGGACCGAAACTTGCCGCCAGCCTATGCTCGGGTGCTCCGCGGCAGGTCTTTCTCGCCGGACGCAAACACCGGTTTCCGTCGCCTGGTTGAGAGCAAGGCACCGGTTCACGTTACGGACATGTTCTCTGACGCTTCCTACGCCCAGGGAGAGCCGTTGCGCGTAGCGGCAATCGAGCTCGGTGGCGTGCGGAGTTTTGTCGCGGTCCCGCTGTTGAAGAAGGGCGAGCTGATCGGGAACTTCTCGATCTATCGGGGCGAGCCCGGCGGTTTCGCCGACAACCAGATCGCGCTCGTCACGACCTTCGCCGACCAGGCGGTGATCGCGATCGAGAACGCACGACTGCTGGGCGAACTGCGTCAGCGTACGATCGATCTTGAGGAGTCCCTGGAATACCAGACCGCGACGAGCGACGTATTGAAGGTGATCAGCCAGTCGGATGCCGAGCTTGAGCCGGTGCTCGACACACTTGTCGAGACGGCGGCGCGGATTTGCCGGGCCGATTCAGGATTCATTTTCAGGCTGCGCGAAGGCCTTTGCCATACGGTCGCCTCGTTCGGCATACCGACGGAGTACAAGCAGTTTCAGATAAACCATCCGATCGTACCCGACCGCGGCACGTTGGCGGGTCGGACGGTTCTGGAGCAGCGCACAGTGCAGATCGAAGATGCGGCGGCTGACCCCGAATACACCCGGGCGGAAGCGGTGCAACTCGGCCATCAACGGACGATGCTGGGCGTGCCGCTGGTCCGGGAGACCGCTCTGATCGGCGTCATAACACTTGGCCGGTCACGGGTTGAGCCTTTCACGGAGAAGCAGGTCGAATTGGTGCGCACCTTCGCCGACCAGGCGGTGATCGCCATCGAGAACGCGCGGCTGCTGGGCGAGCTGCGCGATCGCCAGGCCGAGCTCGCCCGCTCGGTCGATGAGCTCACCGCGACCGGCGACGTGCTCAAGATCATCAGCCGCTCCTCGGTCGAGCTCAAGACGGTGCTCGACGCACTGCTGGAAACCGCCGCGCGCCTCTGCCGCGCCGACCAGGCCTATATGTTCCGCCGCCATGCGGATGGCCTGCATCACCTGATTGCCGCGCACGGCGCGTCCGAGGAAGGAAAGGCGTACATCGAGTCTCATCCCTTTGCGCCCGATCGCGGAACGGCGACCGGCCGGGTGGCTTTGGAACGTCGACCGATCCACATTCCCGATGTCCTTGCTGATCCCGAGTACACCTACACGGAAGGACAGCGGATAGCTGGCTTTCGCACGTTACTTGGACTGCCGCTGCTGCGCGAAGACACGCTGATCGGCGTGTTTGCCATTTGTCGAAACCGCGCCGATCCATTCACCGACAAGGAAATCGAGCTCCTGACCACCTTCGCCGACCAAGCGGTGATCGCGATCGAGAACGCCAGGCTGTTCGACGAATTGCGCGACCGCCAGGCCGAGCTCGCCCGCTCGGTCGACGAGCTCACGGCAACCGGTGATGTGCTCAAGATCATCAGCCGCTCCACCCTCGACCTCCAGACGGTGCTCGAGACGCTGGTGGAAACGGTAACGCGCCTCTGCCGCGCCGACCAGGCAGGAATGTTCCGCCGGAGCGATGACGCGCTTCACCTAATCGCGTCCTGCGGCCTTTCCGACGAGTCAAGGGCATTCTTTCGCAGGCATCCCTTGGCGGCAGACCGCGGCACCTTGGCTGGCCGTGTTGCATTGGAGCGCCGTGCGGTCCACATCCCCGACGTTCTGCAGGACCGCGATTACACTTATCAGGAAGGACAGAAGATTGCAGGGTACCGCACGCTACTCGGGATTCCGCTGCTGCGCGAGGACACACTGGTGGGCATATTGAACATCACCCGCACGCGTGTTGAGCCGTTCACCAATAAGGAGATTGAGCTCGCCACCACCTTCGCCGATCAGGCGGTGATCGCGATCGAGAATGCCAGGCTGTTCGACGAATTGCGCGACCGCCAGGCCGAGCTGCGCGTCACCTTCGACAACATGGGCGATGGTGTTGTGATGTTCGACGCCAACTCGCGCCTTACCGCATGGAACCGCAATTTCCAGGAAATACTCGATCTGCCCGACGCCTTCCTCGCCCAGCGGCCGAGCTACGCCGACTATTTCCGCTATCTCGCCGAGCGCGGCGAGTACTCGGCCGATCTGGAGGCGGAACTGAGCCGCACCATAGACGATACGAGCAACGAATTGCGTCTCGAGCGCACGCGTCCGGACGGACGCGTCATCGAAGCGCGTCGCAATCCGGTGCCCGGTGGTGGCTTCGTGCTGATCTACGCCGACATTACCGAGAGGAAGCGCGCCGAGGAGACGATCCGTGCCGCACGCGACGCCGCCGAGGCTGCGCTGCGCGAGTTGCGGGCGGCGCAGGCGAGCCTCGTCCATGCCCAGAAGATGGCTGCGCTCGGACAACTCACCGCCGGCATCGCGCACGAGATCAAGAACCCGCTCAATTTCGTCAACAACTTTGCCGGGCTCTCGGTCGAGCTGCTGGAGGAATTGAAGGGAGCGACGGCGGAGGCAATCGGCTCGCTCCATTCCGGCAAGCGGGCGGAGATCCTCGAGACAATCGGGATGCTGACCGGCAATCTCGCAAAGATCGCCGAGCATGGCCGTCGCGCCGATGGCATCGTCCGGGGCATGCTGCAGCACTCGCGCGGCAGCACCGGCGACTGGCAGGCGGCCGATGTGAACGCGTTGGTCGAAGAGAGCTTGAACCTTGCCTATCACGGCGCCCGAGCTCAGGATCAGGACTTCAAGATCGCGCTGGAGCTTGATCTCGACCGCAATCTCGCTCCAATCGAGCTTGTCTCTCAGGATGTCAGCCGCGCGCTGCTCAACCTCATCAGCAACGGCTTCTATGCGGTCACCGAACGCGGCCGTCAGGGTGATGGCGCTTTTCGTCCGTGGCTGAAGATCGCAACCCGCGAGTTCGGCGAAGGCGTCGAGATCCGGGTGCGCGACAACGGCGTCGGCATTCCACCGGAGCACTGCGAGAAGCTGTTCCAGCCTTTCTTCACAACAAAGCCGACCGGCGAAGGTACGGGACTCGGCCTGTCGATAAGCTACGAGATCGTCACCCAGCAGCACGGCGGCACGATCACGGTCGATAGCGAAATCGGCCGCTTCACCGAATTTACGGTACGACTGCCGCGACGCCAGCATGCCGCGGCGTGAAGAAACGAACCAGCACCAGTATTTTTTCGATACCGAAAGCGCGGCAGGCGCAAGAAGACGGAAGCTGCCATGTGCGCGTCTCGCTGGCGCAGACCGGACGCTGGCTCTGGAATCTCGGCTGCGTCGCCAATGGCTTTTGCGGAAGATGACCTGAAAGAGGAATCGGTCAGCCCGTTGATGGAGGACGTGACTTCCGGCTTCGGTCAGCTCCGCGCCGCGCGCCATTCCGCGAAGTTGTCGCAGACGCCCGCGTTTTGGGCGAGGCCCGCGGCGCCGCTCGGCAACGACAAAGCAGAATGGCCAGCCGCTAGCGCATAGCGCTGCAGCGGTCGCGCGACTTCTCGCGTTGTGGAAATTGGCGTACTTCCCTGCAAGGGAGGGAAACTGCATCCACAAGCACAAGTTTCCCGCCCGACTGTCAGACGATATTCGTCGAACGCAAACAGACTTCTGTGCGGCCTCGGCCGCGCGACCCCATGCGGGAGGTTGGCATGCACGACATCGTTATTCGTGGCGGCACGATCATGGATGGCACCGGCAAGGCCGCATTTAGCGGCGACGTTGCCATTGCAGAAGGCCGGATCGTCGGGGTCGGCGGCAAGCAGGGACCAGCCCGGCGCGAGATCGATGCCACGGGGCTGATGGTTACGCCTGGCTGGGTCGACGTGCACACGCACTACGACGGTCAGGCGATGTGGGACCCGCTGCTTGCGCCCTCATGCTGGCATGGAGTGACGACCGTCGTTTTCGGAAATTGCGGCGTGGGTTTCGCACCGGTGAAGAAGCATCATCGCCAGGCCTTGATGGATTTGATGGAAGGGGTAGAGGAAATTCCGAACCCCGTGCTGGCCGCAGGACTGACCTGGGAGTGGGAGAGCTTTCCTGATTTCATGGATGCGCTGGAGCGCCGCGAGCGCGTCATCGACATCGCAGCGCAGGCCGCGCACTTGCCAATGCGCGTCTATGTGATGGGTGATCGCGCAATCCGCCGGGAAGCTGCGACTGCGGACGACATTGCGCAAATGCGGCAGCTCACCATCGAGGCGTTGCGTGTCGGCGCGTTCGGCTTCACCACATCCCGCACGGATTCGCACAAGACCCCTGACGGCGAGCTCGTGCCTTCGCGCAATGCGGACGATTTGGAGCTGCTCGGTATCGGCTCTGCGCTGGGCGAGACCGGCACCGGCGCGTTCGGCATGAACAGCGACTTCGACGACGAGGACTATGAACTGCGCTGGATGCGAAAGCTCGCCAAGGAAACCGGTCGTCCGGTCTGGTTCCTGCTCACCGATCGCTATGAGGACCCGGAGCGCTGGCGGCGTTTGATGAAAGCGGTGCATGCGGCGCGCTCCGAGGGACTGCCGCTCACAGCGCAGATTGCCGGTCGTCCGATTGGCGTGATGATGGGCATCGGCACCGCGCTCAATCCGTTCACGGTGCGGCCGAGCTACAAGGCGCTCGAAACCCTTCCGATGGCGGAGCAGCGCAAGCGGCTGCGCGATCCCGAGCTGCGACGGAAAATCCTCGCCGAGAAGCCTTCCGACGCCGAGGTAGCGAAGCTCGCTCAGTTCCGCCAGCTTATCACCAGGCGCTGGGACAAGTTCTTTACGATGGGCGACCCGCCGGATTACGAGCCAGATTCGGAAAAGAGCGTTGCGGCGATCGCGGCGCGCACGGGGCGTACGCCCGATGAAGTGGCCTACGACTACATCATCGAAGAGAATCAGTACCTGTACTTCCCGGTGGTAAATTACGTGGCGGGCGACCACGAGCCGATCCGCGAAATGCTCAGCGACCCGGCTTGCTTGCTCGGCTTGAGCGACGGCGGCGCGCACTGCACCTCGATTGTGGATTCAGGCCTGCCCAGTTTCATGCTGGCGCATTGGGGGCGCGACCGCCGCCGCGGGCCACGGCTGCCCCTCGAGCATCTGATCAAGCGGCAAACGAGCGAAACCGCCGACTTCTTCGGTCTGTCGGATCGCGGTCGGCTGGTGCCGGGCTTGCGCGCAGACGTGAACATCATCGACTTTGACCGTCTGCGGCTGCACAAGCCAGAGCTCGTGCATGACATGCCGGCTGGCGGCCGGCGTTTCGTGCAACGGGTCGATGGATATGAAGCAACGCTTGCGGCGGGCATTCCCATCTTCGAGCGAGGCGAGCATACCGGCGCGATGCCGGGCCGCCTCGTACGAGCAGGCCAAAATGGTCATCGTTGAGTATAGAACCTGAGGGCGGCTTCTGGCGCGAATAGACGAGCTCGTTCTGACGGCGAACGCTTTCCAATGAACCCGGAGATGCGAAACGCAACCGCTGCGGCAGCTCGCCCATGATGATGGGCGTGTGCCCATAAATCCTGCCCACTCAGTTTGTGGTTGACGCTTCCCACTTCCTAGTTCCTGAATTGCGTCAGGGATGGAAGCTTATGCCGAGCACGGCATAAGCGTTCTTATGCCGAGTGCTCGATTATGCCGAGCACCCGGCTTTATCGCGTCGGTTCGCTTAAGGAGTCGAGCAGTTTGGCACGCGTGACTCGGCATAATCACAGGGTAGCGAGAAACGCCATGAGCCTGTCCGTGGG
>NZ_DATGFH010000046.1:0-20317 GCF_035309285.1 Bradyrhizobium sp.
GCAACCGGCCTCGGTCTTCATCAGGCGTCACCGCGCCCACATCAGGCAGCTGGTCGCGCGCTGGACAGGCGAGAACCAGCTCACCCTCGATGCCGTGCTTGACGACATGATCTCCCGCTGCCGCGAGCTCAATCTGCGCGCCGTCGGCTCAGAACGGAAGCTTGTGATGGACTTCACCGTGCTGTTGACCGCCAAGACGATGCACGTGCTGTTTGGTCCATCGCGCCGCAAGTGGATCGCCCTATGAGACGCCTGCGCATCCTGGTGCTGATGCGTCCGGACCTGGTGCCGCCGGACTCGACCGACGGATACACCACGCGGCAAATCAATGAATGGAAAACCGAATACGACGTCGTGAGCACCCTGCGCGAAGCCGGCCATGATGTCCGCCCGCTCGGCGTGCAGGAGGAAATCAAGCCGCTGCGCGACGCAATCGAGGATTTCAAGCCGCATGTGGTCTTCACGTTACTGGAGCAGTTTCACTACGAACCCGTGTACGACCAGCACGTCGCGAGCTTTCTCGAGCTGATGAAGGTCCCCTATACCGGATGCAATCCGCGCGGCCTGATCCTGGCGCGCGGCAAGGACCTGTCGAAGACATTGGTGCACCATCGCCGGATCGCGGTGCCGGCGTTTGCCGTGTTCCCGATGCGCCGCAAGGTCAGGCGGCCGGCGCGGCTTGCGCTGCCGCTGATCGTCAAGAGCCTGAACGAGGATGGATCGCGGGGTATCTCGCAGGCATCCGTCGTCGATACGGACGAGAAGCTCGCGGAGCGCGTCGCCTTCATCCACGAGCAGATCGGAACCGCCGCCATCGCCGAGCAATATATCGAGGGACGTGAACTCTATGTCGGCGTGCTCGGCAACAGTCGGCTGCGAGTGCTACCGGTTTGGGAACTGAAATTCGGCACCATGGGCGACCAGGGTGCTCGGCTGATAGCCACCGAAAAGGTCAAACACGATCCCAGTTATCAGGAGCGTGTCGGAATTGTAGATGGGCCGGCCAAGAACCTTGCGCCGGAGGTGTACGCCCGTATTCAGCGAACGGCGAAACGCATCTACCGAACGCTGGGGCTCGATGGATACGCGCGTATCGACTTTCGCCTCTCTGCCGACGGGACCCCGTATTTCATTGAAGCAAACCCCAATCCCGAAATCGCAAAGAGCCAGGAGTTCGCCACAGCGGCCCAGCATGACGGACTCGATTACCTGGCCCTGCTGCATCGCATTCTGACTCTTGGAATAAGCCGGGCGAAGACAGGCGTATCCGCAGGCTGAAAGGCAACGCGAGCCGGGAGCGCGGGCGACGTCAGACAAACCACGCTACGATGGTGAGACCGACAATGATCGAGACCAAACCCCCAATCAGCATCGGCAAGAGCGTGCTTTCGCCCTGGCTTGTCGATCCGTCGCGGTCTGCGTCCACGCCGTAATTGCTTTCGATCATGGGTGATCCCTTGCCGAAGTCCGGCGAACGATCGACTTTCCCAAGCATGAGATGTCGTCGAAGCGGGCAATGCCGCCATATTGTCGCGGGAACGGAAATGGTCATGGGTTGACCTCCGGTTAAAAAGATATATTTTTTGTACATCTTTTGGCGCGTTTCGACAAGGAAAAATTGCGATGATCGAGAGCCATCGCGGCGCCACGGGCTCGCTCTGTCAGCAAAGAATCGAGTTTCGTGACGATACCTTCGTGGTCGATGCAGCACTCATCGGCGAGCTGCTGCATCTTCCGGCCTCACGGGTCCAGACCCTGATGCGTTCGGGAAGGCTCACAAGCGTCTGCGAACGCGGCGTCGATGAGCACGCCGGCGAAATCCGCCTCAGCTTCTTCTATCGCAATCGCCGCGCGCGCGTGTGCACGGACCTGGAAGGCCACATCCTGCGCAAATCAGCCATCGACTTCGGTAACCGTCCGGTCCCGGGCACGCGACAACGGCCGATCGTCGGGGATGAGGATCCGATCGAAAGCGAGCGCGAGTGATGGCCCGCAGCGATCGGCGACCACGGCCGATCCCGAGCCAGCCGTTTGCGCCCAACCAGGACCCCGAGCCGACATTGACGCTGTCATGCAGTGACCGCAGGATACAGCGTCTTCAATGCTCGACTATCCTGGCTTGGATTGCCGTGACCGCCTATCAAGCTAACCGCGTAACGTTCGTGCTCATTGCCCGAATACCTCCTGAGGGTATCGAGGACTTTCGGGCCCACGAGGATGCCGTCTTGCCGTTATTGCCCGAGTTTAACGGACGTCTGGAGCGTCGTTTTCGAAATCCAGATGGCACCAGAGAGGTGCACATCGTCAGCTTCGCATCCGATGCGGACTTTCAAGATTATCGGAATGATCCCCGGCGCATGGCCCAAGCCTGGTTGCTGGAAAAATCATCTGCGAAGCTGGAATTGCTTCCGATGGCGAACGACTTTTGATGGCCCCGCGCCGACATCGTGAGGTATGTCTCTGATGACGCTTCACCGTTTCCGAAAAGGAATCCGCCGTCGTCGCAGTGCAAGCGATGGACGGCACGATAGGAGACGTGCAAAAAGCGTCCCGCCGGCGATAGAGAGGTCAACTGAAAGAGGTGTTACTTGGTGAATAAATCCATCACCGCGCGCGCACCCTTTTTTCTGCTGTGGATCTGCGGGGCGAGTCTTCGCCTGACCGTGCTGGCAGTGCCGCCCGTGATTTCGCTGATGCAACGAGATCTCAATCTTTCGGGCACCGAAATCGGACTGCTATCCGGCATACCCGTTGTCGTATTTGGTATTTTCGCGGCTCCGGGATCAATCGTCGTTGCGCGAATGGGCGTGCGCGGCGCGTTGGTGTGTGGTCTTTTGGTTGCGGCAGGCGGGGCGCTGCTTCGGATCGGGGTGTCAAACGCGTGGCAATTATATCTTACGAGTTTGCTCATGAGCGCCGGAATTGCCGTGATGCAGCCGGCCATGGCGGCAGCGGTGCGCGAGTGGATGCCAGAGCGGTCGGCCTTTGGCACGGCCGTGTACACCAACGGCTTGATCCTGGGTGAGATCATCCCCGTCGCAACGATGCTTCCCCTGGTCTTGCCCTATTTCGACGGAAGCTGGCGCCCGGCGTTGGGAGTGTGGTCCTTTCCCTTGATCGCCACTGCCGTGGTGGTCGCGGTGTTCGCTCCCAAGTCGGCAGCCAGCGTCAGTACAAGCCATGCCGGGCGTTGGCTCCCGCAATGGAATAGCAGGCTCAATTGGCGCATTGGTCTGACCTTGGGGAGCACGACGAGCACCTACTTCTGCCTCAACGGGTTTTTGCCTGCGTTCTTGAACGGGAACGGCCGCCAGGATCTCGTCAGCGCGGCCCTTACCGCGCTGAATGCCGGGCAGGTTCCGGCATCTTTTCTCCTGCTGATAACCGCCGACAAGCTGCAGGGAAAACGGTGGCCACTCCTGGCGTTAGGAGCGCTGTTTTCCAGTTGCGTGGTGGGAATCATGATTTCTGCGAGCGCATGGACCGTGTTCTGGGCGGGCCTGGCCGGATTTTCACTTGCCGCTTCGCTGGTGTTGGCGTTGGCGCTCGCCCCACTGCTTTGCAACAATCCCGACGACGTTGCGCTGACGTCAGCAGCAGCTTTTGCAATCAGCTACGGCTTCGCCATGCTGATTTCGTTGCTTTCCGGAGTTGCATGGGACCTGGCAGGCAACGTTAATGCCGCACTCATCCCAATTCTATTTGGGAGCTTTCCAGTCCTGGTCGCCGCACCGACGTTTGAGCGGAAAGAGCCGTGACGAGCGCCGCTACGCCGCAGCAGGCAGTCCGAACCACGTGGTCAACGCCGCGGCAAGCCCGAGCGCGGCTCCAACCTGCTCAGGGCATGGATACCGAGGGCGTCGCGGCGCAAGCCCCATTGCGGCTCGGCGGCCATCTCGACCTCGGCGATCAGGTTGCTGATTGTCGGATCCCAGCCAGGAAATTCGATGCCAGCCGCTTTCCGGATCAGGCTGCGTCCGCCGTCGCAGCCGACGAGATAATCCGCCCGCAGCGGCGTGCCGTCGGACAGCGCCACGTCGTCGCCGTTGTCGTCCTGCACGAAACCCGTCACCTCACGTCCGCGATAGACCGGCACTGCCAGCTCGCCGACCCAGTCGGCGAGTATGCGCTCGATCTGATTTTGCCGGAGCGCGAGCCCGTAATGGTGCCGAGTCGGGAAGTCGCTGATGTCCAGAGGATTCCAGGCGAACCCTGCGACCTGGCCCACCTTTCCTTGCAGAGGAAGCGGTCGGCGATTCCGCGTTGATCGACAATCTCGATGGTCCGTGCGTGCAACCCGCCTGCACGCGACCCGGCGAGGTCCTGGTTCAGGCGCCGCTCGACAATGGCCACGTCGACACCCGCCAATGCCAGCTCGCCCGCCAACATCAGTCCTGTCGGACCTCCTCCCGCGATCACTACCGCATGATTTGCCATCGCCACGCTCCCCTCGTTTCGGCGACGGTTCTACGGGATGAGCCGGGTCTTGCAGCAAGCCCGTTGTGCGCCCCATATGGAGCTGGAGGAGTGGTGTTTTCTCGCTGTGGTGAGTTGACGCCGAAGCCGGCGACGATCGAGGCGGCCGCTACGCGATGGTCGTTCACACGCTGGCGAACTCCGAAAATGCTCACGAGCTGGCGAACTCCGACACGGAGCTCGCTCTGAGCTTCTCCGGATGATTGCGTGCAAGGCGCGACTGGCGCACCCTTTGCCGTGTCTTCTCCCGCCGCGGCTTGGCCGTATCATGACCGCCAATCGCCTTGTGGCTCTTCGGCGTACGTTCCGCGGCCGGATGTATCTTCCTCTTCACGACAGGCTTTACGATTGGACGGAGAGCCATGGCTATGTTCCGGACGTTTGTTTTGTGGTGGCTGAATGAACCGTCTGAAAGCGGATCAGCTTTGGGTGATCAACGCCGCGTTTGGGGTAGGGGTTGCGCGGAACACGGATGCCCGTCACGCCCGTTTGATCTCAGGTCCAGATCGGGAACCCATGTCAGGCACGCCGTCATGCTGAAGCCCGAGTTTCGCCATCCGCCGGCGTTCTTCCATCGTGATCAGGACGGGCGGGTATCGCCAATGAGATGGCGGCGCGCCCGAAGGAGTATTGTCCCACTATTGGTGCAGCAGGCTGTGCAGGTCCTCAGTTGGAAGTCCGTGAGCCTTCATTTGTGCCTCACGATCGGTGAGGCAGTTCATACTTCCTTGCGACTTGGCCAGACCTTCGTGGAGACGATGCAAGACGTCCCAGTACAAGGCGGTGGCGTCTCGATTGGCGTATACATCGCTGATCGCTTCGTAGACTTTCCGGCAGAACGTGCTGATGCTCGCTCCTTCGTTCTGCTTCTCGTCGTAGGCGCCGTTCTCAAGCAATCGAATTCCCGTAGTTATTTGCTTCGGGCCGCTTGTCTCCAGGATGTCCCACAGCTTGATCTGCTGATTGCCAACCTGAAAATTCGCAGCATCCAAAAAACTATGCCCTTCACTCACATATTTGGCGAATCCCTTGCGGCTCCCGTCATTGTTTTTTGCAGCGTCGTAGATCCCGAGCCTTGACGGCAGGGTGTTCGCTGACACCTCGATATAGATTACTACGGCAAGCTGGCCATTGTCATAGCCATCCAGTCGAAACTTCACGTGATTTGGTTGTGGATTGGTCTGCCCTGCCTTAATGAACTGCATCCCCTCACCCAATGTGTAGTCCTGCGAATTGGACGTTGTGAGGATCTGAGCGGCGAGACCGTTTACGGCCTCCAAAGCTCCCGTGGCGATTTGGGGTATTGCCAATAGCGGCGTGAGTTTAGAAGCATCCTTCAGCAGCGTCTGTGTTTCCGTTGGATCATAATCGATTTTGTCGGTCTTATAAGCCCGGAGCTGCACTCCAAAAAGGTTATTAGGTTCATCGACTGTCAATCCGTAAAGCAGTTGACCTCCGAGGTAACCCATCTGCTCGACCTGCTTAGACTTAGTGAACCAGAGGAACGAACTGCTCTTGATAGCGCCCTGCATGAGTGTTCGCTCGGCGATCGTTTTGCCTGCGCTGTGAGAGCCAACGTGACGAGAAATGTCCCGTCCGTACTGCTGTTGAATTTGTCTCGGGCGATCAACTTAAACAGCTCTTGTAGTTCAGCGTCATTAGCGAACACTCTGTATTGAACGTATCCGGGGACTTCTCCCAATGGCACGTCCTGATCTGTTGGTGAGCCCAGGTTTTGCAGAGAAAGATTGATAGTGGATGCGGCACGGGCAGCTCCCACCAAGATCGGCAGCACTAGAATGCAAAGAGCGGCAATGCTGAGCCTCTTCATTCATATTCCCCCAACTTCCAAACCGAAACCTTCTTCTACCCCGCCCATAGGCGCAATGTTCAGGGCACTCTCTCGAATTGCGCATACTTATCATGTCATCCAGGGTTGAAAAGGCGCTTTCGACCGATTCAGCAGGTTTGCTGGCCGCTTATGTTCGCTTTGCCGCATCGAAATCCGCGGCTGCGTGCGCTCGTGCGCTCATAGCCGGGCAGGCGGAACGGCCGCCGCGCTCACAATGGCCGCGCTTGCCTGCGAACCTCATTGGCGATCGGCCGTAGCGATTCCGGCGCAGCCTGGCCGACCAGGCTGTAGCCCAGACCATTGTCAGCCCAGGCGAAGCCTTTGACGTCGCCCTGCGCCTGCGGCGTCATCGGCGCGTTCTGGTCCGCGCTGCTCATCGGGCGCGTCAGCACGACAATCCGGCTGCCGTGGTCGTCGTCATACATAAACATGGCGGCGGGGCCGTGCTCGGTGGGGACAAGGCGGCCTCCCATCAACCGGTAGCCCGAAGTGGACAGATCCGGCACCTTCACCGGCCGATGCAGCCGGTCGGACACCCATTGCACGAGTTGGCCTGTCTCCGAGGCGCGAACCTCGACGGGACGGACGTGGTCCGGTGCGTAGACGCTGTAGGAAACGGACGCCTCCTGCGCGAGCGCCGCCAGGCCGCCCGGCTGCGTCTGCAGCGCGCCGCGCATGGCCCAGCCGCCCAGACCACCAATGCTCAACAGCAGCATGGCCGCCATCGCCCACCGGACCACCGAAGGCCGTTGCGTGCGGTTCTCGATGATCCGCGAGAGATTGAGCTCCGGCGGCAGCGGCTCCTCGGCGATCGGCGCGAGCGCCGCGCGCAACAGGTCGCGCTGGCCCGAGAACGCGGCGATGCGTTTGGCGACGTCGGGATGTTCGCTCAAGTAGTTGGCGACTTCTGCCTGCCGCTCGGGCTCAAGGGCACGATCCACATAAGCGTGGAGATCATCTTCCGTGATCGGTCGATGGCTCATTTCCCGCTCCGTAGTGACACGACGTTGATCGATTCCTTGTTCGCAATTCCGTCGATCTCCTGCTGCAGTCGTTCGCGCGCCCGGGAAAGCCGCGACATCACCGTGCCTAAGGGAATGTTGAGCACCTTCGCAGCATCCGCATAAGAGAGATCCTCGACCGCAACAAGCAACAGTACGGCACGCTGGTCCTCGGGGAGCCTCGCGAGCTTGTTCATGACGTCCTGATACATCAGTTTTTGTTCCTGCACGGCGGCCTCGCCGAAATCGTCTTCATTGGTCTCGTCGATCGGGACATGCCTGCCGCGTGTGGCCGATTGGCGAAACTGGTTGATCGCCAGGTTGTGGAGGATGGTGAAGAGCCAGGCGCGAACATTGCCGTCGCGCCGCTGGTACCAGCGGCTGACGGCGCGCTCCAGGCAATCCTGCACCAGGTCGTCGGCATTGGCGCGATTGCGAACCAGGGCGCGGGCATGGCGGCGGAGCGCGGGTATCAGCGGTTCGACCTGCAGCAGCATGTCTTTCATGGCGCGCTCCGCCTGCGGCTTCTCTCAATCTACCACTATCGGGTTTGCACCTGTACTGCCGGCCCGAACGCCGTCGCATCGCCGCGCGCAACGACCAGATAGCGCCGCTCCGTGCTTGCGCCATCGTGGACGATTTGCCGGATCGGGCCCGTCGCGTTGACGATCGCGGAGCCTGCCGGATTGGTCATGAACGCTGCCAACGGTTGCAGGGAACCGCCGCCGTCCGCACGGTCCGCCAGCGCGAGCACATATTTCTGTTTCGGCTCGAGCCCGGTGACTGAGGCCTGCAACACCTGGATCAGTCCCTGATCGAACAGCGACACGCTGGTCGGCGTCTGTCCGTCCTTGGCTGCGTCCTTCGCCGCCAGCGCCAGGTGCGAGACCTGGCCGGCGAGGCCGAGAGGCTGCAGGTTCTCTCGATTGTCGGGATTTGGCGCAGCGTTCGGAACATAGGCGATTGCCTGCGGCGCCTGTCCGATCGGAATGTTGGCGATCACTTTGTTGGTTGCGGTGTCGATTGCCGCGAGCGCATCGGCATTCTCTAGTCCGACATAGATGCGCGAGCCGTCGCCGGACGGCCACACGCCGTGCGGCAGATTGCCGACCGGGATGGTCGCGACTTGCGCGAAGTCGTCGGTGCGGAACACCTTGACCTCGTTCGTGCCGCCGATCGTAACATATGCAAACGTCCCCTTTGCCGTATGGGCGAAGTTCACGTGGTTGGTGATCGGGCCTGTATCGATCGCCTTGATCAGGTTGAACGGCGGCTTTGCGTTGAACACCTGGGTCTTGCCGACATCCTTGAGCGTAAACCAGACCTGGCTCCCGTCCGGCGTTGCCGCGATGTTCGGGCAGAACGGGCTTGCCTGCTTGACCTTCGCTACGATCTTGTGATCGGCAACGGAGACGACGTCGGTCTCCGGGTTGAAGGATGAGCAGATATAGCCGTACTTGCCGTCGGGCGAGAAGATCTGCATGCCGGGGCCACTGGGCGTGGTGATACGGGTCTTCTCCATGAACGTCTTGCTGTCGATCACGGAGATGTAGTTCTCGCCGCGCACGGTGACCCAGACCTCCTTGCCGTCGGGCGTGTAGAAGGCTTCGTGCGGCGAGCGGCCGACATAAGTCACGTGCTTCACGGCATTCGTAGCCGTGTCGATGAAGGTCACGGAATTCGACCCGATCGAAACCACGGCCAGCGCGCGATGATCGGGTGAATAGCCCATGCCATGGACGAGAACCTGACCCTTGTAGAGCGGGCTGAAATTGCCCGGCTGCGGATCCCCCAGACGGATCACGCCGAGCAGCTTGTTGTCGACCGGGTCGGTCACCGAGACTGTGTTCGAGAACTGCTCGGCGGCGTAGACGCGGTCGTGATGGCTGATCGGGATATCGGGTGCGGATAACGCGTCGGGTGCCTGTCCCGCCCACGCCCCCGAACACGACGCGAGAATGGTGCTTGCGAGAAGAGTGATCTTCCAGATCGTCATGGTCTGCTCCTAGTGCTTCATGCCAGAGGACATGTCCATCTGCATGCCCGTGTGATGGTGTTCGCTTCTCGCCGCCGGCTGCTGTTGCGTCGGAGCCGGCGTGGACTCCGTGGCCGGCTCACCGATCGCGAGTTTCATGGCCGCGATTTCCTGCATCTGGTCGACGATGATCTCCTGTGCGATGCGCCGCAGCTGTTCGTTCTTGCCGTAGCGCAGCTCGCTGATCGCCATGTCGATCGCGCCTTGATGATGAGGGAGCATCATCGCCTCGAAATCGCGATCGACGTCACCGGTCGGCTTGATCGTCATGTCATTCATCATCCTGGTCATCGCGTCGTCGTTCTCTTTCAGGAACGCAGCCTCGTCGACGGCAGCGGCCGGCGGCGCAGGCGGGTGGGGCTCGTGCGCAAGCACAAGTGATGGCAGGGCAAATGCGAGAAGAAGGCGCGCGCCAAGAAACGCAGTACCGAGACCTGATCTCGGAAGGTTCCGTGAGAGCATCGTCGCGACGCCGCGGGATGACGGGCGATGCATTTTGAACTCCGTGAATGGTTGTGTTGGAGGTGTGACGTGCCGGGCGGCTTTCTATTCCGTCAGGCGTGTCGGCTTTTTGGAGCAGGAGCTCGCGAAACTCGAAAAGTGCAGTCGCTGCAAGGACAAGCGACCGTTCGGCGGTCCCCTCACATAAACGTTAGCCTTGCTGGCGCGTCCGACGCAGGTGCTGCTGACCGTCCGTGGAGCACGGAAAACCCGAAGTTCGCGAGCCGATTCAATGACGGGTCGGTCGTCCGGTAGGTCTTCCAATAAAATTCTGCGAATCGAAAATTTCCTCTTTACGAATATCAGAAAGTGTGCATAATGCGCCGCTATCCCGACTCGGCAAGAGGGGCGGACGCGTCGTCACGGACGTTGAGGCGGGATGCGATGGACGTGCGGACTGCGCGAGACGAGCGCGCTGTGCGGACGGCCAAGCCGTGTGGTCCTGATCCCCCGACGCTGGGATCAAGCTTGCGAGTAACGAGCTCGCAGGCGACGGGGGCTATCAAGCCCGGCACCCCGGGGAGAGCACGGAGCAGCCGTTAAAACCAATCGCGCAGGGAAGGCCGGGTCGCTCCGGTCGAACCTGCGGACAACTGGTGTGCGTTCTATGCGGACTACCGCTGCACACCAGGCTGCGGGTGCGGCCAGCATCCGGTCTTCCCTGCGCCCTTGTGTCTGCAAAATCTGCCAGAATGTGCGAACGGGCGGTTGGATCAGAACCGCCCGTTGCTGGAACTGAGCCCGTTGCGCCCTAAGGCGACAGAGTCTGTATCAGAGCGAGGGACAGCTCCGGTGTCTTCCTCAACCCGAACAGTTGCAAGGGCTTCGAGCCCGAACCGAGCAAGGAAGGGAGTGGATGATGGCACAGAATGAAGTGATTGTCGTGGGCATCGATGTGGCCAAGGACAAGGTGGATGCGTGCATTCGCTCGTTGTCGCTGCGGCAGACGTACCCGAGCACTGCACAGGGTCACCGCAAGCTGGTGGCCTGGCTTCGCAAGCACCAGGTGAGCAAGGCGGTGATGGAGGCGAGCGGCGGCTATGAGCGGCCCTGGGCCAAGGTGCTGCGCGAGGCCGGCATCGAGGTTCGGATCGTCGACCCCAAGCGGGTCCGCAGCTTTGCGCTGTCGGCCGGACGTCTGGCCAAGAACGATGTGATCGATGCGGAGATGATCGCCTGGTTCGCCGAGACATTCAGCGATGCGCCGAGTCAGACGCACGATGCGGCCCGCGAGGAGCTGCAGACCTTGGTGAAGGCGCGCCGTGCTGATCGCAAGCGTCTCGCCGACGAGGCTCGCCTCGTGCCAGGCGGGCCAGCCCTTGACATACAGATTGGCGCGGAAGCGCAAGGGATAGACGGGAAGGCCGATCATGTTCTCGATCGCTGCAAGGCTCGCGCGGTTGATGATCGAGACCACCTTTTTGGCGACGTCGGAAAAGCTGTGGCCGGGGCTCACGAGGACCTTTGGCGTTCCCTTGATCCGGCTGGCATACCGCTCGGCCAGGAAGCGCTCGATCGCGGCGCGGCCGCCCGGCGCCTCGAGATTGCCTTCGGCTGCGACCGCGCCATCCTCTTTCAGCGTCAGGACACTGGTCGCATCGTCGAAATGGGCCTCGAGCGCCGCCAGCCATTCGTCCCGCTGCAGCATCAGGAAACAGGTTTTGGGCAGCCAGGTCGGGGCGGTCGGGTCAAAGCCACTTGGGCCATTTTCGATCGCATAGCGGCGGTCGGCCGGCAACGTCTGGCGAGGCTGCAACGCCACCGTCTGGAGGGCTTCTGGGGTGAGGCCTTTGACGGGATAGCGGTAAAGGCCGGTGATCGTGGCGGGCAGAGGCATGGACATCGGCTTTCACTAGGAGATTCCGGGGCTTCGCGCCACCGCACACGAATTTGTGAGGTGGGCTCTTCCGGAACCGGAGGGCCGTGCCCACATCTGCCACAAGCCAGACAGAGGATGGCGACGACCGGCGGCTGATTGAGGAACGTCAATGCGGCCGTCGAAAACCCAATGAAGATGCTGCTTTGGTGCCTTCGGGGTCAGGCGGCAGGCTGAGGGAATGACATGAATATCGAGAAATACACCGAGCGGTCGCGCGGCTTCATCCAGTCTGCGCAATCGCTGGCGATGCGCGAGGGCCACCAGCAGTTTTCGCCGTTGCACCTGTTGAAAGTGCTGCTGGACGACAGCGAGGGGCTCGCCGGAGGTCTGATCGACCGCGCCGGCGGCAATTCCCGCGCGATCCTGAAAGCGACCGAGGACGCGCTCAAGAAGTTACCAAAGGTTTCTGGAAGCGGGGCCGGGCAAGTGTACCTTGCACCGGAGATGGCGCGTGCCTTCGACGCGGCGGAGAAGGCGGCCGACAAGGCCGGTGACAGCTTTGTCACTGTCGAGCGGCTCCTGCTCGCCCTCGCGCTCGAGAAGAACAGCGAGGCCGGCAGCATCCTGAGCAAGGGCGGCGTCACCGCGCAGAGCCTGAATGCGGCGATCGAATCCCTGCGCAAAGGCCGCACCGCCGACAGCGCCACGGCCGAAAACGCCTATGACGCGCTGAAGAAATATTCCCGCGACCTGACCCAGGCCGCACGCGACGGCAAGCTCGATCCGGTCATCGGCCGGGACGAGGAGATCCGTCGCACGATCCAGGTGCTGTCGCGCCGCACCAAGAACAATCCCGTGCTGATCGGCGAGCCCGGCGTCGGCAAGACCGCCATCGTCGAGGGCCTGGCGCTGCGCATCATCAACGGCGACGTGCCGGAGAGCCTCAAAGACAAGAAGCTGCTCGCGCTCGATCTCGGATCACTGATTGCAGGCGCGAAATATCGCGGCGAGTTCGAGGAGCGGCTGAAGGCCGTGCTGCAGGAGGTCACCTCCGCCGAGGGCAGCATCATCCTGTTCATCGACGAGATGCACACGCTGATCGGCGCCGGCAAGGCCGACGGCGCGATGGACGCGTCGAACCTCCTGAAACCCGCGCTGGCGCGCGGTGAGCTGCACTGCATTGGTGCGACCACGCTCGACGAGTATCAGAAGCACGTCGAAAAGGACGCAGCGCTCGCGCGGCGCTTTCAGCCCGTCTATGTCGATGAGCCGACCGTTGAGGATACGATCTCGATCCTGCGCGGCCTGAAGGACAAGTACGAGCAGCACCACGGCGTTCGCATCGCCGATTCCGCGCTGGTTGCCGCCGCCACGCTGTCGAACCGCTATATCACCGACCGCTTCCTGCCCGACAAGGCCATCGACCTGATGGACGAGGCGGCGGCGCGGCTGAAGATGCAGGTCGATTCCAAGCCGGAGGAATTGGATACGCTCGATCGCGAGATCATCCGGCTGAAGATCGAGCAGGAGGCGCTGAAGAAGGAAAGCGATCCGGGCTCCAGGAGCCGGCTGCAGGCGTTGGAGAAGGAGCTTTCCGAACTCGAGGAGCGTTCGGCGGCGCTGACCGCTCGCTGGAGCGCGGAAAAGAACAAGCTCTCCAACGCGCAAAAGCTGAAGGCCGAGCTCGATACGCTGCGCGTGGAGCTCGCCAACGCGCAGCGCCGCGGTGAATTCCAGCGCGCCGGCGAACTCGCCTATGGCAGGATTCCGGAGCTCGAGAAGAAACTCGCTGCGATCGAGGCCAATGACGGCGCCGGCGAGATGACCGAGGAGGCGGTCACCGCCGACCGCATCGCGCAGGTGGTGTCGCGCTGGACCGGCGTGCCCGTCGACAAGATGCTGGAAGGCGAGAAGGACAAGCTCCTGAAGATGGAGGACTCGCTTGGCAAGCGCGTTGTCGGCCAGGCCGAAGCCGTGCATGCGGTCGCAACCGCAGTGCGCCGCTCGCGCGCAGGGTTGCAGGATCCGAACCGGCCGATGGGCTCCTTCATGTTCTTGGGTCCCACCGGCGTCGGCAAGACCGAGCTCACCAAGGCACTCGCCGAATATCTCTTCAACGACGAGACCGCGATGGTCCGCCTCGACATGAGCGAATACATGGAGAAGCACTCGGTCTCACGGTTGATCGGCGCGCCTCCGGGCTATGTCGGGTATGACGAGGGCGGTGCGCTCACCGAAGCGGTGCGGCGCCGGCCCTACCAGGTCGTGTTGTTCGACGAGATCGAGAAAGCGCATCCGGATGTCTTCAACGTGCTGCTGCAGGTGCTGGACGACGGCCGCCTGACCGATGGCCAGGGCCGCACCGTCGACTTCCGCAACACGCTGATCATCATGACCTCGAACCTCGGTTCGGAGTTTCTGGTGAACCAGCCGGAAGGCGAGGACACCACCGCGGTGCGCGACCAGGTGATGGGCATCGTGCGGATGCATTTCAGGCCGGAGTTCTTGAACCGCGTCGACGAGATCATCCTGTTCCATCGCTTGCAGAAGAGCGAGATGGGCCGGATCGTCGAGATCCAGTTCGCGCGTCTCCAGAAGCTTCTGGAAGATCGCAAGATCACGCTCGCGCTCGATGCCGCGGCGCGCGACTGGCTCGCGGCCAAGGGCTGGGATCCCGCCTATGGCGCACGTCCGTTGAAGCGGGTGATCCAGCGCAGCCTGCAGGATCCGCTCGCCGAGATGATCCTGGCCGGCGAGGTCAAGGATGGCGACAGCGTCGCGATCTCGAGCAAGGGCAATGTGCTGACCTTCAACGGCAAGGCGCCGAAGACCGCCGAGATTGCCCAGTTCGAAGCGGCGGTGCCGAAGCGCAAATTGAATTGATGCGCAAGCTGAAGGAAGGCGCGGCCAAGGCCGCGCCTTTTCTTCTGCGCCATGGGACGCGCTCAGGTTTCCTTGATGACGGCGTCTGCATTCGGCTCGCGGTCGTCCTCATCCGCTGCAAGCTCGTTCAGGATTTCCACGAGTTCGCCGACACGGCCGCGCGGCAGCGGCCTGCCGGCGTTCATCAATGGCTCGTCATTGGCGATCCAGGCCTGCGCTTCGGCCAGTTCGTCGATGGTCGCACCGGTGCCGATGATTTGCGCAATGACAAAATCGTCGGCGCCGCCGACGGCGTTGATCGCGTCGTCACGGGTGATGCGTCTCATGGCCAAGCGCTCCCGTTCGGCTTATGCGACCCCACCATTGGCGGGGTCGCAGTTGTCGTATTGCGCGCTAGCGGCCCGCAGTGAGCCGCGGCGGGGAATGCGACATCATCCACAGCTCGATCGCGGCGAGCACAGCAACCGCTGCGCCGACGATAACGCTGATCGTCATGGCTGTGGTTTCCGCGTGGAAGCCCAGGACCCAAGGGGAGACCAGGGTCCACAGGCCCACGATCAGATTCAGCCATTCTTCCCAGACCGCGAACGCCGCCAGCGCCGCGATGGCAAGCACTGCGATCACGATACCGGCGATATTGGCGTTCTGGGCGGCTGTGGTACCGCCAAATCCGAAGATCCAGGGTGACACAAACAGAAAGGCGCCGAGGATCAGGTTGGCGACGTCGCAATATCTTGCGTTCGTCCAATTCTCCATCACACCCTCCATTGAGGTGCCCCCCAAAATTCAAGGTGGAGATCGCCGCGTCTGTTCCAAGAGAGGTGAGCCAAATTTAATGCAACTGTGGCGGTGCAACGCCCGTTAACCATTGCCGGTGGTTGGATCGCGCGAGAAGCGTTGCGCCGCAGCAAAAGCCATTTCGATCGCGCTTGCCCGCGATCAGGCAAGATCGGCGACGCCGGTTACATCCAGAGCCTGTGAGGGAGTTGCCAAGGGAGTTGCCAAGGAGTTGTCAAGGGAGTTGCCATGTCACGGGATCTCGTCGCGCACAACAAGCCTGTATTCGATCAGCTTCATCCAAGGATCTATGCAGTGGCTGTCGGCCTCATCGCTTGGTTTGCGCTGATGGCCTGGGTGCTGTTCGACCGCAACGCTGAAACAAGCCTGTCGTTGATCTTCGTCAGCGTGTTGTTCCTGGTTGCGGTGCTGGTGCCCTGGCTGATGTCGCTGGTCTGGAAGAAATACCAGCTGCCGTATGAACGGCATCCGCAGCAAACATCGTTCAAGGATTGGCGCGATGGCGATTTCGCGGTCTGGGGCGCGAAACTTCACGGCGCGCATGCTGCGATCGACGTCCTGCTGCCGCTGATCGCTGTCTCGTTCGGCCTTACGGCGATCGGCATCGTCTTTGCGATCGTGCGCGCGTCGATGTAGCCCGGCGAAGAGAGATCAGCGGTTGCTCATCTGCAGCGGGCCGCCGTTGGCATCCGAGATGTGTGACCCGTTGCGGCCGTTCATCATCGCGTCGAGCCGATCGCGCTCCTTCTCGAAGCTTGCCATGATCGCGCCATCCAGCGCACGGCCGCGCGGCAGCTTGACGCGCAACGGATCGACGAAGCGGCCGTTGACGAGGATTTCGAAGTGGACGTGCGGGCCGGTCGCTAGGCCGGTCGAGCCGACGAAGCCGATCACCTGACCTTGGCGGACGTGCTTGCCGACGTCCATGCCCTTGGCGAAGGCCGACATATGGCCATATGCGGTCTCGTAGCCGTTGTTGTGCTTGATGCGGATATATTTGCCGTAGCCGCTCTCGGTACCGATCTTTTCGATCGTGCCGTTGCCGGCCGCAAAGATCGGCGTGCCATAGGCGGTGGCCCAGTCGACGCCAGTGTGCATCCTCACATAACCCAGGATCGGGTGGCGGCGGCTGCCGAAGCCGGAGCGCATGATTGCGTTGTTGACAGGCTTGCGCACCAGGAACTTCTTCGCGCTCTTGCCGGTCTCGTCATAGTAGTCGACGACGCCGTCGTCGGGGGTCTGGAAGCGGTAGTATTTCTTGGTCTCGCCGCCGAGGGTGAGTGCTGCGTACAGCACCTCGTTCTTATCGGTGGCAGCGCTGCCTTCGTCCTCGCCGGCGTAGAACACGTCGAAAGAATCGCCCGGCTGCACCTTCCGCTGGAAGTCGACGTCGTAGGAATAGATGCGAATCATGTCGTCGATGACCGGCATCGGCACCTTGTTGCGCAGCGCAGTCTCATAGATGCTCTGATAGAGCCGCACGCCGCTGCCGTCATCATCGTCATCGTCGTTGGTATTCTTGTTGTCTGCGGAATCGGTGGCGGTGTTGATGCTGGAGACGTCGACGGCGACATATTTGCCGAGGTCCGACAGGGCCGCGACCGCTTCGACGGTCGTGTCGTTGGCGACGATCACGCGGAACGGTTGCAGCCGTGCGCCGGGAGTCGCGGGCGCCATCAGGATGCGGAGTTTCTCGCCTTCCTTCAAGCCGCCATCGCGGCCGTGGGGGCCCAGCGTGGCGGCGATCGCCTTGCACTCGTCGGCCGTCGCGCCCAGGTCCTTGAGCACCGAAGTGATGGTATCGCCCTTCTTCACCAGATGGATACGTTCGCCGGTCGGATTGCCGCCGGTCACCTGGTCATGAGTCTTCGGCAGCAGCGTGACATTTTCCGGCACCACGCGCGTCTCGAAGCCGGCATAGGGGTCCGGCTGCGGCGGGCCCTCGGTAGCGTAGGCCATCTTCATGTCGGATTGCGTGGCGCCGGTCGCATCCGCCGTGACGTTGGCAAGCGCATAGCGGACGCCGCCGCCATTGCCGTGCCAGTTGGCGGCGTCCTTGACCCGCATGAGGACGTCGTCGAGCGCGACGGTGGCGGCGATCCTGGCCTTCGGCAGCACCGTGCCGAGATCCTTGGTGACGAAGGAAACTTCGGCATCGGGTTCGGCGGCCGCATCCGCGTCCGCGTCGGGATCGTTGGACGAGGAGGGCGCCGAGCCGACATCGGTCAGCATGCGCTGGGCGTTGAACGGCGGGATCTTTGCCGAGAGATCGCTCGTCGTCATCGACAGATTGCCGGAGATTCGCACAAACGGTCGCGCCCGCATCACGTCGCGATTGCCGACGCGGGTGACGGTGGAGACGCGGATCACACTGCGCGAAGCGGTGGCTTCGCCCGGCGGCGGCAGGCGGTCGCTCTTGTGCAGGCTCACGGTGTGATCGCCGGTGCCGAAGGCCCCGCGCAGCGCGCTTTCGACCCGCTCCGGCACCCGCGCAAAGGTCATCTCACCGTCAAGAGACGCGAAAACGGCGCCGCCGATCAGAGCCGCGCCGCACAGGCCAGTCAGAATAGTGCCGCTGAACCATTGTACGGACACGCGGCGGCGGTCGATCACCGCGGCTTCAGAACCGTCGACCGAAAGCGGTGGCTCATGGCCGAGATCGATCATGCCGACCTCGCGTCCATATCCGCCCCCCCGTGACGTCCTTTGGTTCAACCCCGTGTCCCCCCAACTACCGGCCGAGCCGCACGGGGAAACCTAACGCTCGCACCACACCGACCTCTTTCCCGATTCATTCGGGCTTTCGGAAACATGGCGGTCCATCCCCGTCCGACAATCAGAGGCCAATTCCGAGGCCGAAATTGCGAACGAAAATGCGGTTAAGTTCTCTCGATGCAGCCAGGCTTTTGGGAACAGGCGACGGGTTCATCATTGCTCGCCGATCCCCCAATTGAGTGAACGCCGGCAGCCCCCACTGGCATCCGGCGATTCAAATACTATCTATACGTCAGAACGTCGCAGGATTGTGGCTCAAGTGCGGCGCCATACCCGCAAAAATAGCGGCTTCTTTGCAGCGCAAAAATAATCGAGGCGATGCGACGATTTGTTGACGATGACCGTTGACAAGCAAGATCGGGCGGGCCTATAACCCGCCCCACTGAGCGCGGCGCTGCTTTGGCCCTTGGCCAAGGTGAGTTTTCGCGCCCATCAAGCTCCTCATTTTGATGAGTGAAAGAACAACCGATTGTCATCGGTTGTCATTTGCCGTCGAATGTGGGGCTGACACGTCTCCCTTTCATGGGAGAGGGGCTTTGGCCCCGGGCTGTTTGACAAGTGAAGATGAAGAAAGAGAAACGTGGACGGCGGAGTCCTTGCGGGTCTCGATCGCGGAAACCTCTAAGTTTTCGTAAATCGGGACCGGACGAAAGACTTCGGCGGTACACGTTTTGAATAAGGAAACACCATGATCGGAAGCGATGTGAATCGCGTTCGGTCAATATGGTGGGACCTCGTCAAACGTTGTGATCAGCCGGCTCAAAGTTTCAAGTCCAACTTGAGAGTTTGATCCTGGCTCAGAGCGAACGCTGGCGGCAGGCTTAACACATGCAAGTCGAGCGGGTGTAGCAATACATCAGCGGCAGACGGGTGAGTAACGCGTGGGAACGTACCTTTTGGTTCGGAACAACACAGGGAAACTTGTGCTAATACCGGATAAGCCCTTACGGGGAAAGATTTATCGCCGAAAGATCGGCCCGCGTCTGATTAGCTAGTTGGTGAGGTAATGGCTCACCAAGGCGACGATCAGTAGCTGGTCTGAGAGGATGATCAGCCACATTGGGACTGAGACACGGCCCAAACTCCTACGGGAGGCAGCAGTGGGGAATATTGGACAATGGGCGCAAGCCTGATCCAGCCATGCCGCGTGAGTGATGAAGGCCCTAGGGTTGTAAAGCTCTTTTGTGCGGGAAGATAATGACGGTACCGCAAGAATAAGCCCCGGCTAACTTCGTGCCAGCAGCCGCGGTAATACGAAGGGGGCTAGCGTTGCTCGGAATCACTGGGCGTAAAGGGTGCGTAGGCGGGTCTTTAAGTCAGGGGTGAAATCCTGGAGCTCAACTCCAGAACTGCCTTTGATACTGAGGATCTTGAGTTCGGGAGAGGTGAGTGGAACTGCGAGTGTAGAGGTGAAATTCGTAGATATTCGCAAGAACACCAGTGGCGAAGGCGGCTCACTGGCCCGATACTGACGCTGAGGCACGAAAGCGTGGGGAGCAAACAGGATTAGATACCCTGGTAGTCCACGCCGTAAACGATGAATGCCAGCCGTTAGTGGGTTTACTCACTAGTGGCGCAGCTAACGCTTTAAGCATTCCGCCTGGGGAGTACGGTCGCAAGATTAAAACTCAAAGGAATTGACGGGGGCCCGCACAAGCGGTGGAGCATGTGGTTTAATTCGACGCAACGCGCAGAACCTTACCAGCCCTTGACATCCCGGTCGCGGACTCCAGAGACGGAGTTCTTCAGTTCGGCTGGACCGGAGACAGGTGCTGCATGGCTGTCGTCAGCTCGTGTCGTGAGATGTTGGGTTAAGTCCCGCAACGAGCGCAACCCCCGTCCTTAGTTGCTACCATTTAGTTGAGCACTCTAAGGAGACTGCCGGTGATAAGCCGCGAGGAAGGTGGGGATGACGTCAAGTCCTCATGGCCCTTACGGGCTGGGCTACACACGTGCTACAATGGCGGTGACAGAGGGATGCAAAGGGGCGACCCTTCGCAAATCTCAAAAAGCCGTCTCAGTTCGGATTGGGCTCTGCAACTCGAGCCCATGAAGTTGGAATCGCTAGTAATCGCAGATCAGCACGCTGCGGTGAATACGTTCCCGGGCCTTGTACACACCGCCCGTCACACCATGGGAGTTGGCTTTACCTGAAGACGGTGCGCTAACCGCAAGGA
>NZ_DATGFH010000047.1:0-25889 GCF_035309285.1 Bradyrhizobium sp.
TCATCGACTCGATTCAGGCCGACGTGAAGTGGCTTGGATATGACTGGGGCAAGAACCTCTTCTTCGCCTCCGACTATTTCGAAAAGCTCTACGGGTGGGCGGAGGGTCTCATCCGTGCTGGCCTCGCCTATGTCGACGACCAGACGCAGCACGATATCCGCGTCAACCGCGGCACGCTGACCGAGCCCGGCAAGAACTCGCCGTTCCGCGACCGCACGGTGGAGGAAAACCTCGATCTGTTCCGCCGCATGAAGGCGGGCGAGTTTCCGAATGGTGCGCGGGTGCTGCGCGCCAGGATCGACATGGCCTCGGGCAACATCAATCTGCGCGATCCGGTGCTGTACCGGATCCTGCATGCGCATCATCCGCGCACCGGCGACAAATGGTCGATCTATCCGAGCTACGACTATGCCCACGGCCAGTCGGATGCGATCGAGGGCATTACGCACTCGATCTGCACACTGGAGTTCGAGGATCACCGGCCGCTCTATGACTGGTTCATCGAAAAACTGCCGGTGCCGTCGAAACCGCACCAGTATGAATTCGCGCGTCTCAATCTCACCTACACGGTTCTGTCAAAGCGCGTGCTGACCCAGCTCGTGCGTGATGGCCATGTCGCAGGCTGGGACGATCCGCGCATGCCGACGATTGCCGGGCTGAAGCGTCGCGGCGTGCCGCCGGCCGCGATCCGCGAATTCGTCAAGCGCATTGGCGTCGCCAAGGCGAACAGCGTCGTCGACGTCAGCATGCTGGATTTCTGCATCCGCGAGGAGCTGAACCGCACGGCGCTGCGCCGCATGGCGGTGCTGCGGCCGCTCAAAGTGGTGATCGAGAACTATCCGGAAGGGCAGGTCGAGGAGATCGAGGCCGTCAATCACCCCGACAATCCCGATGCCGGCACGCGCAAAATCGCATTCGGCCGCGAGCTCTATATCGAGCAGGACGATTTCATGGAGAACCCGCCGAAGAAATTCTTCCGGCTCTCTCCGGGCAATGAGGTGCGGCTGCGCTACGCCTATTTCATCAAGTGCACGGGTGTGGTGAAGAACACGGCCGGCGAGGTCACGGAGCTCCGTTGCACCTATGATCCCGCAACCCGCGGCGGCAACGCGCCCGACGGCCGCAAGGTCAAGGCGACCATGCACTGGCTGCCGGCCGCTTGCTCGCTTCCTGCCGAAATCCGCCTCTACGGCCAGCTCTTTGCCAAGCCGAGCCCGGATGCCGCGAACTTCGCCGCCGACCTCAATCCGGCCTCGCTGGAGGTCCTCAAAGAGGCCCGGATCGAGCCTGCGGTCGCGGAAAGCAACTCCAGCGAGCCGATGCAGTTCGAGCGCCAGGGCTATTTCGTCCGTGACAAGGATTCCACGCCGGAGCGACTGGTGTTGAACCGAACCATTGGCTTGCGAGACACCTTTGCAAAGGAAGTTGGAAAGAGCTAAGCCCCATCATCGCAGCGTTCGTGATCTGGATCACACGCGAACGCAGGCCCCAGGCCCTAGATAACGATCCTCCCTTGAAGGGGGCCCCCATGAAAAAGTCCGTTGCCTTGGCTATCATCTTCCTGCTGCTGCCGGCGTTCTCGGCCGGCGCAGCGAGCTCGCTCCACCGCAAGCATGTCACCCACCACGGCGTACAAAAGGCGCACCCGAGCGAAGCGGCACCGAAAGCGCCGCCGGTGACGCGATTGCCGGTCGCGCCCGACACATTCCGGGCGTAAGGCCAGGCACGAGATTCTGCTGCGCGATTCCGTTTTTGTTCTCTAGTCCGGTTCCCTCAACTTCCGGTAGTCTCCGCGCCAATAGCGGGGTATTGGCGGTATGGCAGTGCGGGACGGGCCACGGCGCCGCGCGCAGGGCGTTGCGGGAACCTGGCCGCCGCGCGGGGCCGCGCAGGCGGGCTTGCTGGCGCCATCCGGCGCTCCGGCCTGGACCGACTTCCTCGAACGTCTGCGGGCATTGGTGCGCGCGGAAGCCGGCGCCGGGCGCCTCATGCCGTGGGTCCCGGTCGCCTTCGGCATCGGCATCGCGTTTTATTTCACTGCCGCGCACGAGCCCGTGCTGCCGGTTGCCATCGTCACGGCAGCCGTGCTGTGCCTCGCCGCCTTCCTGCTCAGGCGAAGCCGGTTCTTCGTCAGCGCTGTGCTGATCGCGGCGATAGCCGCAGGCTTTGCGGCCGCGACAAGCAGGACGGCGTATGTGGGCCATGCCGTGCTGGCGCGGCCGCTCTATTCGGTCTCGCTCTCCGGCTTCGTCGAGACGCGCGACATCCGCGAGCGCACCGACCGCTTCGTGCTGCGCGTGACCACCATGAACGCACCGCGCTTCTCCACCAGGATTGAGCGCGTGCGGCTTTCGGTGAAGAAGGGCACCGCGCCCGATGTCGGCAGCTTCGTCGAATTGAAGGCGCGGCTGATGCCGCCGCTCGCGCCGCTGCGGCCGGGCTCCTACAATTTCTCCCGCGATTTGTTCTTTCAGGGCATCGGCGCCTCCGGCTTCGTGATGGGCGCGATCAAGATCGTCGATCCGGCCGAGAGCGGCGGCCTTGGCTTGCGCTACGACGCCTTCATGCAGAACTTGCGCGATGCAGTCGACGCGCGCATCCACACGCGCCTCGACGGCGACGAGCGCGCGATCGCAACCGCGCTGCTGACCGGTCGGCGCGACGCCATCACCCAGCCCGTCAACGACGCGATGTTCATCTCCGGCCTCGGCCACGTGCTCTCGATCTCCGGCTATCACATGGCAGTGGTCGCGGGCGTGGTGTTCTTCGCCGTGCGCGCGCTGCTTGCGCTGATCCCCGGCCTTGCCGTCAGCGCGCCGATCAAGAAATGGGCGGCGGCCGCCGCGCTCGTCGCCGCGGCCTTCTACCTCTTGCTGTCGGGCAACGATGTCGCAACGCAGCGATCGTTCTTCATGACGGCAGTGGTGCTGATTGCCGTCATCGTCGACCGCCGCGCCATCACCTTCCGCACGCTCGCGGTCTCAGCGATGATTGTGCTCGCAATGCAGCCGGAGGCGCTGGTGCATCCGAGCTTCCAGATGTCGTTTGCGGCAACCCTTGGCCTCGTCGCGCTGGTGCAGATCGGCATGCCGCGGCTGTTCGCAAAGCCCGATCATTCGGCGACCGCGCGCGTCGCGCTCTGGGGTGGGCGCGAGCTCGTCACGCTGTTGCTCGCCTCACTGGTCGCAGGATTCGCGACCACGCCCTATGCCGCCTTCCATTTCCATCGCGTCACCCCCTACGGCGTGCTCGCCAACCTCGCGGCGATGCCGGTGGTCTCGGCGCTGGTGATGCCGGCAGGCCTGCTCGGTCTGCTCGCCATGCCCTTCGGCCTCGACGGCTTCTTCTGGTGGTTGATGGGGATCGGCATCGACTGGATGATCGTGGTCACGCAATGGGTCGCAAGCCTGCCCGGCGCGGTCGGTCGCATGGCGGCCTTCGGCGTCGGCCCCATGATCGTGGCAAGCGCCGGCCTCGTGCTGATGGGATTGTTGCGCACCCCGCTGCGCTGGTCCGGTGCGCTGGTGTTTGCAGCCTCGGTCGTGTGGGCGCTTGCCGTGCGGCAGCCGGATATTCTGGTGTCCGGCGACGGCCACGCCATCGCCGTCCGTGGCAAGGACGGCGGACTTCACATGATGCGCACCAGCAAGGACGCATTCCTCATCAAGGAATGGCTCGCCGCCGACGCCGATGCGCGCAGCGCCACTGACGCGGCGCTCGCCGATGGCGTCTCCTGCGATGATGCGGGCTGTGTGGTGGAGATGGAAGGCGGCGGCCTGGTCGCAGAAGCGCTCCGTAGCGACGCGCTGGAGGACGATTGCGAGCGCGCCACGCTTGTCGTGACCACCCGTCAGCCGCCGTTGGATTGCGCGGCGTCGGTGATCGACCGCGAGCGGCTGCGCCGGCAGGGCGCGCTGGCCTTGTGGCGCAAGGCGGGCGGATTCGACGTGGAAGCAACAAAGCCCCCCGGATTCGACCGACCGTGGTCGCCCGCCATCAAGGGCGATGACGGGGCTGACAGCTTCATCGCAACACGTCCGCCGCCGCGGCGCGCGCGGGATGCAACGCCGTCGGAAGCGGATTTGCAAACGGCCGAATAACCGAGGCTGGCCGGAGCTCTGTTTTGCGGAGCTGCGCTTGGCGTTGCCTTGGCGGACCTTGCCTCAGTGAGAAGTGATCGGCAGCTCGAATGTGCCGAGATGAAACTCCTCACTCTGAAGCTCGTCGGGCTCGCCGCTCTCCCGGGACGACGCCGGCAACTCCACCAGAGTGAATGAGGCTTCGGGAAATTGCTGCCAGATCGCGAGATCTTGTTCGGTGACCGTGAGCCAGCCGAATGTAAACATGTAACGCCCGGGCTCGGTGACCCCACCGGCCCGACGCCAGGTAATCTTGTTCACCATCAACTACGCCCGCGCTTGTTGTGGGCAAAAGGTGCCGCCGGACGCGAGCCCGCCGGCACCTTCGCGAGATCTTGTCTAGCCCGGCAAGCTTACTCGACCGGAAGAATCTGTGCGGCCGGAGCTTCCGTTGCGGCTGCCGTATGCATCGGCGGCTTCACCGGCTCGGTCACCGGCAATTGCAGCACGCTCACGCGCTGTCCCTCGCAAAGCTGGGTTACCAGCACGTAGTTTCCATCCGGAAATTCGATCGCGTCGTGATGGCGATCGTGAATGTGCGGATCGATCTTGCCGAACTTTCCAACGCGGGAATTGATGGTCCGCGTCCAGATCCAGCGGTTGTCGTATTTGACCTCGTCCTCGAAGGCGAGCTCTGTGCCCGGCAGCATGCAGACGGCGACGGTCGGGTCGCTTTCTGATGCGAAACCGCGGGTCGAGGTGCCGCGGAAGGTCGTCGTAATCAGCGTCTCGCCGACCTGGGCGGGGCGCGAAGCTACGGCATGCAAACTATAGTCACACATCGGATTGCTCCTCATTCGAGATAGCCAACCCGCGCCTCTGTCACTGTTGGAGCAGCAAGCTCTTTGAGGCACAGGCCTCTATCAGCGTGGTCACCAGCCCCGTAAGGCTCAGCCTTGTTATAGGCAATTTCACGGCTGGCCCTTCGGGCCTTTAATCACAAATCTGTTGAAGCCCTTTGGTTCCTAGGCTCGCGCAAACGCACAAACAAAAAAGCCGCCGGAGGGCTCCGGCGGCGACTTTAGCACTTTTTAGTATTTGCGGTAGAGCTTAGTATTTGCGGTAGAGCCCAATCAGCTTGCCCTGAATCTTGACGCGGTTTGGCGGCAGGATGCGGACTTCATAGGAGGTATTGGCGGGCTCGAGCGCAATCGAAGCGCCGCGGCGGCGGAAACGCTTCAGCGTTGCTTCCTCCTCGTCGATCAGCGCCACCACGATGTCGCCGGTATCTGCGGTGTCGTTGCGCTGGATCAGCGCCATGTCGCCGTCGAGGATGCCCGCGTCGACCATCGAATCGCCCCGCACTTCGAGCGCATAGTGCTCGCCGCTTCCGAGCATATCCGGCGGCACGCTGATGGTGTGGCTCCTCGTCTGCAGCGCCTCGATCGGCGTACCCGCGGCGATTCGTCCCATCACGGGCACCGCAACGGGACGTTCGCCGTCGTCGACATTGGCGTTGCCGCCGCGCACCTTGCCGAGGTTGCCTTCGATCACGCTCGGCGTGAAGCCGCGACGGCTGCCGCCGGGCGAAAGCTCGGGCAGCTTGATCACCTCGATGGCGCGTGCGCGATTGGGCAGGCGGCGGATAAAGCCGCGCTCCTCCAGCGCCGTGATGAGACGATGGATACCGGACTTCGAGCGCAGATCGAGCGCATCCTTCATCTCATCGAAGGAGGGCGGTACGCCGGCTTCCTTCAGCCGTTCGTTGATGAAACGCAGTAGTTCATACTGTTTGCGCGTGAGCATCTCGAGCAGTCCCCCGGGGTTCAAAAGGTGTCGTTCGATTCCGAGACTCTTATTTCGAGACAAGAGTCTCGAAACTTGGGAGATGGTCTCCCGGTACTAGCCCTCGAAACAAATCATGAACGGACACTATATGTTCGATATGTGTTCCGCAACCATTTAATATCAGGTGAACATGCGAAAGTTTGGCGAGCGCGCCGGTCGGAACTCGGCCAGAGGCCTATTCCGGCAGCCGAAGGATCTCGCAACCAGCGCCCGCTTTCGCCGCTTCCGCAAACGGTGCGCGTATCACTAATGCCTGCGCCGCAGCGAGATTCGCAAGCAGCGAGGAGTCCTGGTGATTGACGGGCGTTGCGATCAGCGTGCCGTCATCGCGCTCTTCGAGCCGCGCACGCAGATAGTCCTCGCGGACATCGTTGGCGCCGACATCACGACCGAGAACGGCCGTCTCACGCACGTGGTGAATCATTTTGCGGCCGGACAAAGCGCGAATCAGCGGCACGACGAACAGCAGCGTGCAGACGTAGGAGGACACGGGATTACCGGGCACGCCGACCACGCGCATCGCGCCGAGCCGGCCATGCATCATCGGTTTCCCCGGTCGCATCGCGATCTTCCAGAACGCGATGCTGACGTTCTCGGCTTCCAGCGATTCCTTTACGAGATCGTGATCGCCGACGGAGGCGCCGCCGGTCGTGACCAGGATATCGGCGGCAAGCTCGCGGGCGCGGCGGATGCCCGCGGTGGTCGCCTCCTTTGTGTCGGCGGCAACCCCGAGGTCGATCGTTTCGGCACCCTCGGCGCGGGCGAGCGCGCGCAGCGCATAGCCGTTGGAATAGACGATCTGGCCGGGACCGGGGCTCGAGCCGGGCATGACAAGCTCGTCGCCGGTCGCAAGCAAGGCGACCTTGGGTCGCCGCCGCACGGGCAGTTCCGGATAATTCATGCTCGCTGCGAGCGACAAATCGCGCTCGGTGAGGCGGCTGCCGGCGGACAGCAGCACGTCGCCCTCCCTGAAGTCGACGCCCGCGGGGCGGATATGCCGTCCCTTTGCAGCGGCCTCGGTGATGGTGATGGCGTTGCCGTCGGCGACCGTGTCTTCCTGGATCACGACGGCATCGGCGCCGTCGGGGATCACGCCGCCGGTGAAGATGCGCGCCGCCTCGCCCTCGCCAATCGCGCGGTCGAAAGGACGGCCAGCGGCGACTTCGCCGATCACCTTGAGCCTGGCATTGACCTGCGCGGCGTCGGCGGCGCGCACCGCATAGCCATCCATCGCCGACATCGCCTGCGGCGGCTGGGTGCGCTTTGCTGCGATGTCGCGCGCAAGCACGCGATGATGGGCGCCTTCCAGCGCCACCATCTCCTCGCCCAACGGCTCGGCGCCGGCAAGGATCGCGGCAAGGGCGTCGGTAACCGGCATCAGCGCCACGGCAGCACTCCAAAAGTCTCGAATGATCGAGTTTTAGCGGAGTGGATGGCGCGAAGCAAAGGTGAGGACAGGACGCATCTTGCAATCCCCATCATGTGGACGATTCGACACGACTGGCAATTCGCACACATCCGCCATGCGCGAATTGCCCGTCGTGTTACTTTGTCGCAGGTTTCAGGCTATTGCCGAAAATCGGAAATAACCCCATCCTTCCCGACAGCCCGGCTCGAGGAGAGGGACGTTCGGCCAATCGTCACGACACGTGAGGCGGGTTGCGATGGACGCTGTCGGCGCGCAAGGACGAAGCGCGTGTGATGCGTCCGACGAAGCCGTGTGGTCCCGACACCCCGATGCTGGTGTCAAGTCCGCGAGTTGATTGCAGGCGACGGTGACTACAAAGCCCGGTACGCCGAGGAGAGCACGGTATAAGTCGTCAAACATCGCGCGGGGAATGCCGGACGTGTTCGGTTGTACCTGTGACCAACTCGTGTGCGTTCTTCTAAGTTTCTGCAGCACACGAGAGCGCGGGTGCAACGGCGCCCGGCATTCCCTGCGCCCTCCGATTTTCGAGGGCATTCGCGCAAGACTCGGACAAATCACGTCGCGAGAACGTGAATGCTCGTCGCAACGAACCCTGGTGCCGCATTGGGTATGTTCGCGGCAACGCGTTCAACTCCGACGTGAGAGGAGCCGTCAATGTCGACAACGGCGCGGAACGCCAGCTTCCTTCATCGAAGGAGAATATTGGTCACGCTGGGCACGTTCCTTACGACCATTCTTCTCTCGACTCTGCCGGCTCGTGCGGGACAGAATGGCATGCCAGACGCACTCCAGGGAGACGGCCGCGTTTCGCGCTTCTATCGTTGGGAGGGGACAATTCCTCGACCAGGTAAGCTACTGCGGCAAGAGAAGGTGGAGCCGACGCTGGGCCTCGCGAATGCCGGCACGCAGTTGAGAATCCTGTACAGCTCGATCGACGGCATAGATGGAAAATCCCCTATTGTCGTTTCGGGCTTGCTGTTCCTGCCGCACGGCAAGCCACCGGCCGGCGGTTGGCCCTTGATGGCTTGGGCGCACGAGACGGCCGGAATGGCTGATATCTGCGCGCCCTCGTGGGCTGGGTATTCGACCAGCATCGAAGGGTTTCTAAACACCTGGCTCGCGCATGGCATCGCTATCGTCGCGACCGATTATCAAGGTCTCGGCACGCTAGGACCGCACCCGTACCTGGCCGTCCGCCCCGGAGCGTATGGGGTTCTCGACAGCGTTCGGGCAGTGCAGCAATCGTTTCCTGTGATCGGAAAAAAAGTCCTGCTCGCCGGCTATTCGCAAGGAGCACAGGCAGCGTTTGGAGCAGCCGCCCTTCAGTCGTCCTACGCGCCCAAACTCGACCTGCGTGGCGTCATCGCAACGGGGACCCCCTATATGACGCCGGAAACAGCGCCGGCCATGCGCGCCGACACTGCCGCGCAGGTCAGCTACCTCCTTGTTTACCCGCTCTACCTGGGGCTGATGGCTCAACAGTCGGATCCAACGTTGAAAGCGTCCGATATGTTTAGCGAGAAGGCAATGCCGCTATTCGAGATGACCCGCCGAGCCTGCGTATGGCAGCTCGTGCTCGAAGCTCTCTCCTCTCATCTGACACGAGCGGAAAGCGTCAAGCCAGGATTCGAGCGTGCGCTGCTAGCCAATATTCACCTGCTCGAATATCCATCATTGAAGTTGTCAGCGCCGCTGTTCATGGGCATTGGAGAACTCGACCAGGACGCTCCTGCCAGCCTGCAGCTTGCCCTAACAAAAAAAGCCTGCAACGCAGGAACGACAATCGAAGCTCACCTCTACGCAGGCGCGCCGCACAATGAGGCCGTAACCAGGTTGCTCCCGCAAGCCATTCGGTTCGCCGATGCGGTTTTGGCCGGTAAGACCGTTACGCCTGTCTGCAGCCCGGAGGCAGAATAAACATGGACGTGGTGCTTTGCGACAGCCGGCGGACATCCACTTCGGTGTATCCCGCAACAGCGGTTACGAGTAGGCGGCCTAAATGCCCAGCGCCGTCAGCGCATCGGCAACATCGCGCGACGAGTTGACTTGGATCGCCTTCAGGCCGCGAGCCCGCGCGCCTTCGACATTCTCGCCGATATCGTCGAAGAACACGATGCGCGAAGCGGGCACACCGATGGCGCCCACGACGTGATCGAAGGCAGCCGCGTCCGGCTTTCGGTGGCCGATCGTGGAGGAGTAATAGAGCTCGCGAAAGGGTTTTAGCGTGTGCGCATAGGCCTTGCTGAAATATTCGACATGCGCGCGGTTGGTGTTGGAGAAGACATAGAGCGGAAGATGTTCCGCGGCGCGCGCCAGCAGCCCCGCGATTCCGTCCATCTCGCCGGCGAAGATTGCATTCCAGCCTTCGAGGAACTGGCTGTCGGAGATGGTAATGCCCAGGCCACGGCGCAGGCTGTCGAAATAGGCCTCGTCGCTGATCGCACCGACCTCGTGATGCTTGTATGTGTCATCGCGCACAAAGCGCGAGGCGATGTCGGCAGGTGCGCAGCCGGCATGGCCGGCCCAGCAGGCCAGCGCCTTGTCGAATTCGATCTTGAACACGACGCGACCGAGATCGAACAGCAGCGCGTCGGCATCGCCCGGGGAAAGACGGGGAGCGGTCATGGCGGTCAGATACACAAAGCCGATTGGCGTGACAATGATGACACGCCATTCGCTCCGGCCGCGTGCTCAATAACGATAGGGCTCGATGTCGAGCAGCGGATAGGCCGAGAACACGCTCGGCATGTTGGTTGCGGTTGCCGGATGCAGATACGATTTATCGAGCTCTTTGAACGAAGTGACGCCGAGCAGCCCGAGCGAGCGCATCACTTCGTCCTCCAGGAGTTCCAGCATGCGCAGGACGCCAGCCTCGCCGGCCGCGGCCAGCGCCCAGCATTGCAGCCGCCCGATGCCGACGATGTCGGCGCCGGCCGCGATCGCCTTCACGACGTCGGAGCCGCGGCAGAAGCCGCCATCGACCATGATTTTCGCGCGGCCCTTCGCCGCCTCGACGATCTCCGGCAGCACATGCATGGCGCCGCGGCCGTGGTCGAGCTGGCGGCCGCCATGGTTGGAGACGTAGATCCATTCGACGCCGTGATCGAGCGCGATCTTCGTGTCCTCGGCGGTGGCGATGCCCTTGATGATCAGCGGAATCTTGAACTTGTCCTTGATCAGCTTGACCGTGCGCCACGAAAGCCCCTTCTGGTAATCGCCGCCGGTCGAGCGCATCCGGCTTTCGCGCACATAGCGCTTGGCGATGTCGCGCTCGCGCCGGCTGTAATGGGCGGTGTCGACGGTCAGACAAAAGGCCGTGTATTTGGCGGCGATCGCGCGGCTCACATGATCCTCGACGAAGGCGTCGTCGCCGCGGACATAGAGCTGGAACAGGCGGAGTGCGTCGGGAGCGGCTTCCGCGGTCTTCTCGAGACCGGGGTCGGACACCGAACTCAGCATGTGCGCGGCGCCGAACCGCCCGACGCCGCGCACGACCGCGGCGGCACCTGCGGGATCGAAGATTTCAAGTGCGCCGACCGGCGCCAGCATGACTGGCAGGCGCATCTTGCGGCCGAAGCGCTCGACCGAAGCATCGACCTTGGCGACGTCGCGCAGCACGCGCGGGCGGAAGGCGATCTCGTCCAGCGCCATGCGGTTGCGGCGCAGGGTGGTCTCGGTCTCGGCGGCGCCGACGATGTAGTCCCAGGCGTTCTGGTTGAGGTTGGCACGCGCTTTCCGGACGAACTCGTGCAGGTTCTGGAACGGCTCGTTGCTTGCCCCAAGCTCCATATTGCGCGCTGGCCGGATCGCTTCGTTCATGACGTGCTCCCCCCATGATTTCGTTGGGCTGTTGTTTCTCTCTCGCCTATCGCTTCCGGCGGCTTCACGCCATCCCAAAATTGCATGGCTTGCGGGCGAGGCTCGCTTGGCAGCGGCGGGAATTCCGGCTTTGCGGCGCGCCCCGCCGCCGATATCGTCGGCTCAAGCAAAATGCCGCGAGGAAATCATGTCCTCCTTGATGCTGTTTTCCCCGTTCTCGATCCGGGGCGTGACGCTGAAAAACCGGGTCGTGGTGCCGCCGATGCATCAATATTCGGCAGTGAAGGGATTTCCGACCGACTGGCACCTGATGAATGCCGGCAAATTCGCTGCCGGTGGCGCGGGTCTCGTCGTGGTCGAATCAACCAAGGTCGAGCGCCGCGGCTGCGGCACGGTGGGCGATCTCGGCATCTGGGACGATGCCTTCATCGAGCCCTTGAAGCGGCTGGTGAAATTCATCCACGAGCAGGGCGCGGTCGCCGGCATCCAGCTCGGCCATTCCGGCCGCAAGGCGCGCGCCAACCGGCCCTGGGAGGGCGACGGGCCGTTGCAACGGCGGCCCAACGTCGAGGATTGGGACGCTTGGACGCCGGTTGCACCCAGCGCGATCGCCCACAGCGAAAAGTGGCATGTGCCGCGGGCGCTGGAACGCCATGAAGTCAAGGATTTGGTGCAGGCGTGGGGCCGCGGCGCGCGTCGGGCCCATGAAGCAGGTTTCGAGGTGCTGGAACTGCACGGCGCTCACGGCTACCTCGTGCATGAGTTCCTGTCGGAGCGCTCGAATCAGCGCACCGACGAATATGGCGGTTCCGAAGCTAACCGGATGCGCTTCCTGATCGAGATCGCGGAGGCGGTGCGGACCCATTGGCCCGAGCGCAAGCCGCTGTTCGTACGGCTGTCGGTTGAGGACAATGCCGGCTGGGGCCCCGAGCAGAGTGTCCGGCTGGCGAAAATCCTCAAAACCAAGGGCGTCGACGTCATCGATTGCTCGTCCGGGGGAATCACCGATCAGGCGCCGATTCTCGGACGCGAGATCAAGTACAGTTACCAGGTACCGCTATCGGAATATGTCCGCCGCCACGCCGATATCATGACCATGGCAGTCGGTTTGATTATTCATGGCGACCAGGCGGAAGATATTTTAAGGGAAAGTCAGGCGGATTTGATCGCCGTTGGTCGCGAAATCCTCAATAATCCGAACTGGCCGATGGATGCTGCCCTGAAATTGGGCGCCGAGGGTCCGTTCCGGAACGTGCCGCCGCAATTCGGCTGGTGGCTCGGGACACGGGCCAGGCGAGGATTCGGGACGCAACCGTCGACCTATCAGGTGGGCTTGCAAGTCGGCCTTGAAGAAACCAGAAAGGTGTTGTGAGTCTCCTGTTTCGACCCCATTTGGGCAACAAATCCAGCGCGGAAGGCGGCGGACATCATATGCGGAAAAATATCCTATTTCTCGTGGGTTCGCTGACCGGCGCCTGTTTGACCCTGCTGGTCACGGGGCCCGAGAGCGAGCACTGGATTGCCCGGGCCAAGGCTGCGGCCAATGCCGCCGATACCTATTCCGAGCTCAATCTTTTTGGCGAGGTTTTTGAGCGCGTCCGCTCCGACTATGTCGAGAAGCCCAGCGACACCAACCTGATCGAAGGCGCGATCAACGGGATGGTGACCTCGCTCGATCCGCATTCGCGCTACATGAACGACAAGGCCTGGCGCGAGATGCAGGAGACCACCTCCGGCGAGTTCGGCGGTCTCGGCATCGAGGTCACGATGGAGGACGGCCTCGTCAAGGTCGTGGCTCCTATCGACGATACGCCGGCGGCCAAGGCTGGCCTTCTGTCGGGCGACCTGATCAGTCAGATCGACGACGAGAATGTGCAGGGGCTGACGCTCGAGCAGGCCGTCAACAAGATGAAGGGCGCGGTCAACACAAAGACCAAGCTGAAGATCATCCGCAAGGGCAAGGATCCGTTCGACGTGACCCTGACGCGGGAGATCATTAAGGTAAAGCCTGTGCGCTATCACACCGACGGCGGCGATATCGGCTACATCCGGATCACCTCGTTCAATGAGCAGACCACTGACGGCCTGCACAAGGCTGTCGCCGATATCCAGAAACAAATTCCGCAAGACAAGCTCGCAGGCTACGTTGTGGATTTGCGCAACAATCCGGGCGGGCTGCTCGATCAGGCGGTTTCGGTCGCGAGCACTTTCTTGCCGCGCGGCGAAATTGTCTCGACCCGGGGTCGCAATCCGGAGGAAACCCAGCGCTTCACCGCCCATGGCGGCGACCTCACCAAGGGCAAGCCGCTGGTTGTGCTGATCAACGGCGGATCGGCCTCGGCCTCCGAGATCGTCGCCGGCGCCCTGCATGACCACAAGCGCGCAACCCTGATCGGCACGCGGTCCTTTGGCAAGGGCTCGGTGCAGACCATTATTCCGCTCGGCGCCGGCAACGGCGCGCTGGCGCTCACTACTGCGCGCTATTACACCCCGTCCGGCCACTCGATCCAGGCGCTCGGCATTCAGCCCGACATCGAGGTGCTGCAGGACGTGCCGGATGATATGAAGGGCCGTGCCGACATGAAGGGCGAGGCGTCGATGCGCGGGCATCTGTCGGCCGAAGGCACCGAGAAGAGCGGCTCGCAATCCTACGTGCCGCCGGACGAGAAGGACGACAAGGCGCTGGGCGCGGCCTACAACACGTTGCGCGGCGTCGTCGTCAACGCCAAGGTGCAGCCGCAGCCCAAGCAGTCTGTGCCGAATTGACAGAACGTCGATCGGGATTTTGAATGATCAGGGCGGCCCCGGGGCCGCCCTGATGTTTTTGGAGGTGAACTGCGAGCTTTTTTACGCTGTTTTTGGCCGCCGTCTCCTGCTCTCCGTCATTGTGATCGACGCCGCGACGCTGTGGCGCGAGCCGAATAATTCCCTGATCTGCGCGGCGGGCCTGGCCGGGCTGAACAGATAGCCCTGCATCTCCGAGCAGCCGAGCTCGCCGAGGAGCTGGCGCTGCGCTTCGGTTTCGACGCCCTCCGCCGTCGTCGCCATGTGACGGGAGGCGGCGATGTTGACCACGGCCTGCACGATGCTGCAGGAGCCCTTGTCCGGCTCGGTGATGTCCTTGACGAAGCTGCGGTCGACCTTGATCTTGTCGAAGGGGAACCGCTGCAGGTAGCTCAGCGACGAGTAGCCGGTGCCGAAGTCGTCAAGCGCGATACGCACGCCGATGGCGCGAAGCTGGTGCAGGATGGCGAGCGCGGCCTCGTCGTCGCGGATCAACACCGCCTCGGTGATTTCCAGCTCCAGTCGGCCGGCCGCAAGGCCCGACGCGGCGAGCGCCGCCATGATCTTCAACGCCAGCGTGCCGCTCTTGAACTGCACTGGCGAGACGTTGACGGCAAGCCGGATGTCGCTCGGCCAGGTCGCGGCCTCGTCGCAGGCGGTGGTGAGCACGAACTCGCCGAGCTGGTTGATCAGTCCGGTTTCCTCGGCGATCGGAATGAACTCGGCCGGCGAGATCATCCCGCGCTCCGGATGCCGCCAGCGCACCAGCGCTTCGCAGCCGGTGATGCGGTTCTCCTGCAGACTGACGCAAGGCTGGTAGTAGACTTCGAGCGCGCGGGCTGTGATTGCCTGGCGCAGGTCGACCTCCAATTGCCGGCGGGCGCGGACCTGGGCGTCCATCTCGGGCGCGAAGAAGCGGTACGTGCGGCGGCCTGCGGCCTTCGCGGCATACATCGCAAGATCGGCGTTTTTCAGGATCTGGTCGAGATCGGTGCCATGCTCCGGCACCAGCGCGATCCCCATGGAAGCGTCGGCGGTGAGCTGGTGGCCAAGGCACTCAAACGGCGCGCGGATCGCCTCGAAGGCACGGGTGACGAGATCGATGACGTCCTCGGCAGTGTCGACGCCGGTCTGCACGATCGCAAACTCGTCGCCGCCGAGACGGGCGACAAAGCCGGCGGAGCCGACGCAGCGGTTCAGACTGACGGCGATCGATTTCAGAAGCTCGTCGCCGATCAGGTGGCCGAGGGAGTCGTTGACGCTCTTGAACTCGTCGATGTCGATGTAATAGACGGCGATCTGTTGCCCCACCGGGATCCGCGTCAGCTCCTGCTTCAGCCGCTCGTGAAACAGCGCGCGGTTGGGCAGGTCGGTCAGCGCATCATAGTGAGCGAGATGGGCAATGCGCTGCTCGGTGCGGCGGCGCTCGGTGATGTCCTCGTGGGTCGCGACCCAACCGCCGTCGGCAAGCGGCTCGTTCACGATCTGCACCGAGCGTCCGTCGGGCGTCTCGATGACGGTAATCTTCTTGCGACCGATTTCGCGCAGCGTGGTATCGACGTATTCGTCCGCGTCACCGACGAACGAACCGGTCTCTTTGCGATGCTCAATGATCTCGCGCAGGCTCGCTCCGGGTTTCACGATCGCAGGCGAAAGCCCGTACATTTCGACATAGCGTTGGTTGCAGACGACCAGTCGCCTCGATGAATCGAACAGCAACAGGCCCTGCGTCATGTTGTCGATGGCCTTGTCGAGGCGTTGCTTTTCAAGGGTGAGGCGCCGTTGCGAGGCTGCGTGATCGCGCGACAGCCGGCGCACGACGATAAAGAGCAGGACTGCGATCAGCAGCACCGATACGGCGCCGACGCTGATCAGAAAGCGCATCTGCTCTTGCCAGTCGGCGAGCGCGGCGGCCATCGTCGTGCTGGCGACGACCACGATCGGGAACTCGCTGAGCGCATGCGACGCAACGAGGCGGTATTGGCCGTCGATCGGGCTCTTGAGGCGCCCGGCATACTCGTTCAGCTCGAACACCTTCCGCTGGCCATCCGGACCGGTCCTGAAATTCCGTCCGACCATGCCGTCCGCATGAGGATAGCGCGCGAGCAGTGTGCCGTCGCGGTGATGCATCGAGATGGCCGAGCCCGGCGCCAGCGTCACGGAGCCAAAGAACCGTTCGAAGTCGGCCGGCGTGATGGCGCGGGTCACGACGCCGAGGAATTCGCCGTTCGGCCCGGTGACCTTGCAGGCGAATACCGTTGCCCAGCCTCGCTGGAAGCGGCCCTGCACCAGCTGGACCCTGAACCGTTCAAAGGGCGAGCCCGATTTGAACGCCTTGAAAAAATTGCGATCGGCGATCCGCACATTGGGGACCGGCCAGTATTCCGACGAGTTGATCAACGCGCCGTTGGAATCGAAGACGTTGACGCCTGCGACGTCGGTATAGGCGCGCAGCCGCATGCGAAGCATCTCGTGCCACTCGCGGGTCGACAATTGCGCCCGGAAGGCCTCGGGCGTCGGAATGCGCGACGCCTCGAGTTGCGCGACGATCTCGCGCTGGATGCTCATGAAGTCCTCGAGTTGCTGATCGAAATGACGGGCCATCAACAGCACGGTGTTTTCGAGCTGCCGTTCCGCGCTTTCCAGCGCACGCTCGCGGAAATTGCCGGCCATGATCGTGGTGCCGATCGCGATCGCCGCAATCAGAAGCAGTCCGCCGACGACAAGTCCGCGGATCGGGCCGCCGCGCGCGGAGCTCTTCACGTCGATCGAGGCGTTGGCATTCTTCATCATGCGTCTGGTCTGGCCGAGGCTTTGTTGAGCGGGCGCCCGTCGACGCACCGTCGCGCGCGCAAGCTACGACGCCCAGATGGAGCCCGCGTTAGCAATCTCGGTAAATCGGGGGTTAACCGCAGGTCGTGAATTGCGGCTGATATCGCGCAGCACGATAGCGCGCAGCGGCCGTTGCCGGGCGAGAGGTGGCGAACAGGGAACAAGCCTCCTTGCGCGCCGGTGCTCACCAAAACTTAACCATCTGCAACGTGAGCCGTCTGGCGCGAGTTGGGCAGTGAACGGTCGCTCCGCTCCTGCCGTGAGGGAGAGGTCACGATAACTTGCCGAAGAAATTTGCGCGATGAGCCCGGCGTTCAGGCGTGGTAGTGGCCCGACTTGCCGCCCATTTTCTCGACGAGGTGAATGCCTTCGATGCGCACGCCGCGCTCGACAGCCTTGATCATGTCGTAGATGGTGAGGCAGGCGATGGATACCGCGGTGAGCGCTTCCATCTCGACGCCGGTGGGGCCGGTCACCTTGACGGTGGCGCGCACCAGGCATCCCGGAAGTTTTGGGTCCGGTGAAATATCGAGCGTGACCTTCGACAGCGCCAGCGGATGACAGAGCGGAATCAGCTCGTGCGTCCGCTTCGCCGCCATGATGCCGGCGACACGCGCGACGCCGAGCACATCGCCCTTCTTCGCGTTGCCGGACTGGACCAGCTTCAGCGTCGCCTTGCTCATGACGACGCGGCCTTCGGCGATCGCGGTCCGTTCAGTGGCGGACTTCTCGGACACGTCGACCATGCGGGCTTCGCCGCCGGCATCGATATGGGTGAGGGCGCGGCCTTTGAAGGATTGCCGCGCCATCAGCGCGCGCCCATGGAGCCAAGCGCTTCACTGCGCGCGAGCAGCGCGCTTGTGGCAGCCGCGACATCGGCTTGCCGCATCAGGCTTTCGCCGACCAGGAAGGTGGATATGCCGACGTGCGCGAGCCGCGACAGGTCGGACGGGGCGAAGATGCCGCTCTCGCCGATGATCACGCGGTCCTTGGGAATCAGCGGCGCCAGCGCCTCGCTGGTCGCGAGCGTCGTCTCGAAGGTGCGCAGATTGCGGTTGTTGACGCCGATCATCGGCGAGCGAAGCTTGAGCGCGCGCTCGAGTTCGGCGCGATCATGGATTTCGATCAGCACGTCCATGCCGTAGGCAAGGCTCGCGTCCTCGATGTCCCTTGCCGCGGCATCGTCGAGCGCGGCCATGATGATCAGGATGCAGTCGGCATCATGGGCACGCGCTTCCGCGACCTGGTAGGGGTCGAACATGAAGTCCTTGCGCAGCACCGGCAGGCTGGTCGCCTTACGCGCAGCCACCATGAAGTCGAGATGGCCCTGGAAGGAAGGCGCATCGGTCAGCACCGAGAGGCACGCCGCGCCGCCCGCTTCATAGGCCTTCGCGAGCGCCGGAGGATCGAAATCGGGGCGGATAAGCCCCTTGGAGGGCGAAGCCTTCTTGACTTCGGCAATCAGCGCGTATTCGCCGACGGCGAGCTTGCGCCGGATGGCGCGAAGGAAACCACGCGGCGCCGAGGCGGCTTTCGCGCGAGCCTCCACGTCTGAAAGCGGGCGGGCGCGCTTGGCGGCCGCGATCTCCTCGCGCTTATAAGCTTCGATCTTGGTCAGGATGTCGGACATCGCCCGCCTTGCCGCTAGCTGTTCGAGACCGCGATAAGATGCTTCAGCCGCGCGGCCGCTGCTCCACTGTCGAGCGATTGCCTGCCAAGCGCGACGCCGTCGGCAAGGCTCTTGGCCTTGCCGGCGACGATCAGCGCCGCCGCCGCGTTGAGCAGCGCTACGTCGCGATAGGCACTGGGTTCGCCGTCGAGCACGCTTTGCAGCGCGACCGCATTGGCGTCGGCGTCGCCGCCTTTCAACGCATCGCCGCCGACGCGGGTGAAGCCGGCTTCCTCTGGCGTTACCTCGAAGCTGCGGATGCTGCCGTTCTCCAGCGCCGCGACGAAGGTCGGCCCGGTGAGGGTGATCTCATCGAGGCCATCGGAGCCATGCACCACCCAGACGGATTCCGCGCCAAGATTCTTCAGCACTTGCGCGAGCGGCTGCACCCATTGCCGCGAGAACACGCCGACCATCTGGCGGCTGACGCCAGCCGGATTGGACAGGGGACCAAGCAGGTTGAAGATCGTTCGGGTGGCGAGCTCGACACGGGTCGGGCCCACATTCTTCATCGCGGGATGGTGCGACGGCGCGAACATGAAGCCGATCCCGGCCTCTTTGACGCAGCGCCCGACCTGCTCGGGCTTAAGGTCGATCTTGACCCCGAGCGAGGCGAGCACGTCCGCTGCCCCCGAGCGCGACGACAGTGCGCGATTGCCGTGCTTGGCGACCGGAACACCGACGCCCGCGACAATGAAGGAGGCACAGGTCGAGACGTTGACCGAGCCCGAACCATCACCGCCGGTGCCGACGATATCGACCGCGTTGGGCGGTGCGGTCACCCGCAGCATCTTGGCACGCATCGCCGATACAGCGCCGGTGATCTCGTCCACGGTCTCGCCGCGGACCCGCAGCGCCATCAGCAGTCCTCCCATCTGCGAGGGCGTGGCTTCGCCGGACATCATGCTGTCGAAAGCAGCGGCCGATTCCTCCCGCGAGAGCGTGGCGCCGGTGGCGACTTTTCCAATGATCGATTTAAGCTCGTCCATCGCGTACTTTCGGAACTTACTCGGTTATTGCTGGGCGCCGGTCACTTGCGCGAAAGCGGCTTCGTTGACGGAGGTGCCGATCTCCTTTTCGAGCTTGGCAACATAGAGCGCAACCTGCTCGTCGGCGAGGCCGCGCACAAGCTGGTCCTTCAGCTTTTTCATGTCGGCCGAATTGAGATCGATCGGCGGCACCGTGTCGTCGGTGACGCGGAACACGATCCATTCGGTCGGGCCGGTACCCGGCGTCTGGCCGGCGCCGTCCTTTGCGGTCCGGTAGGCGGCCGCAATCAGGCCCGAGGGCACGCCGGGCGGCGAATCCTCGCGCTTGAAGCTCGCTGCGGTTTCGACCTTGGCGCCGATGCCTGCCGCTTCGTCGGCAAGCTTGCCGCCCTGGCCGAGCTTCTGGACCATATCGGTCGCCTTGGTGCGGAGGCGGGTTGCGATCTGGTCATCCTTCCAGCGCGTCTCGACCTGGTCTTTCACCTCATCCAGCGTGCGGTCGCGCGGTGGGGTGATGCCGAGCACGTCGTACCAGACGTAGCCACCGTGATAGGAAATCGGGTCGTTGTCGACGCCGACGTCGCTGTTGAAAGCCTGCGACACCACGTCGAGGCCGGGAGGGATTTTGGTAGCCGGCTGGCTTGTCGGCGTCTTGCCGGAACGATCGACGGCGTCGATGGTAACGGAGGCGAGCCCGAGCTTTTTCGCCGCCTCGACGACGCTGGCACCGCCGCCGCGTTCGTCCTCCATCTTGTCGCGCAGTTCCCCGACCTTGTCGTGGGCACGCTCCATGGCGATCTCTTTCTTCAGATCCTGCGCCACACTCGCATAGTCCGGCTTGATCCCTGGTTGGATCACACCGACCTTGACCAGCGCCACGCCGAAGCGGCCCTGTACCGGCTGGCTGATCTCGCCTGACGGCAGCGAGAACGCGGCGTTCGCAACTGCAGGATCGAGAATGCTGGATTTGGCGACGAGGCCGAGATCGACATCGGACTCCTTGAGCTTGCGCTCCTTGACGAGATCGTCCCACGACGTGCCGGAGGCGATACGGCTGCGCGCGGCCTGCGCTTCGTCGACATTGGGGAAGACGATCTGCGAGACCTGACGCTTCTCCGGCGTGCCGAGCTTGTCCTTGCGTTGCTCGAACAGCTTCTTGGCGTCCTCATCCGACACGTCGGACCATTTGCCGATCTCTTCCGGCGTGATCGCTACAAAGGCGATCTTGCGGTATTCGGGCGCGCGGAATTGCGCCTTGTGCTTGTCGAAGTAGCTGGCAAGCACCTCCGGCGAGGGCGGATCAATCGTCCCGGCCTGGGCCGGGCCGAGCCTGACATACTCGATCGAGCGCCGCTCGTTCTGGAAACGGTACAAGACATCCATCAGCGTGTTCGAGGGCGAAAGGCCCGCGGAAATCGTTCCCGCAAGCTGGCCGCGCAGCGAGACACGCTTTTGATCGGCGAGATAGTGAGCTTCGCTGTAGCCGAAGTTGCGGATGATGGCCTCGAAGCGGGCCGGGTCGAATTGACCGTTCATCCCCTTGAAGTTCGGATCGGCAAAGATCACGCGCATGGTTTCGGCATCGGATTGCCCGAGGCCAAGCTGACGCGCCCTCTCATCGAGCGCGGCTTCGGCCAGCGTCTGCTGCAGTACCTGGCGGTCGAAGCCGAAGGCGTGCGCCTGTTCCTGGGTCAGGGGACGACCAAACTGGCGCCCGATCTGCTGGAGCCGGTCGGTATAGGTTTGGCGGAACTCGTTCAGCGAAATCTCGGTATGTCCGACTTTCGCGAGCGTCGACTGCCCGAAGCCGCGGAAAATGTCCGCAATACCCCAAATGCCGAAACTGACGATCAGCGCGCCCATCGCAACCGTCATAATCGCCTTGCCGAGCCAGTTTGATGAGGCTTTGCGTATTCCTCGAAGCATAGGTCCAACTTGTCTTAAGGAGGGAAAGGGTGCGCCTTATAGCGGACTTCGCAAACGGGCGTCACCGAATTGATAAAGCATCATAAAGTGGCAGTCGCCCGGTCGCAACCTTAAGCCCTCCGGAACGACCGCCTGACCGCATCCCGCGCGAAACGGTTAATGTCGGGCGGCCGGTCTGGAACTGCCGGGGCGGCTCTGCTAGCGCTGCGCACTGAATGAACTGGGAATCGCGCCATGACGGATGCCATCCGGCCGCTGATCGCCGGCAACTGGAAAATGAACGGCCTCAGGGCCTCCCTGGGCGAATTCGATGCCATGCTCGCCGGCGCGGCCAAGGTTGCCGGCAAGGCCGATCTTCTGGTCTGTCCACCAGCGACCCTGATTGCCGCCTTTGCCGGGAAAGTACAGGGCACGAGGGCCTTTGCGGTCGGAGCGCAGGATTGCCACCCCAAGGCCTCCGGCGCCCACACCGGCGATCTCTCGGCCGAGATGCTGGCCGATGCCGGCGCGACCGCAATTATCGTTGGCCATTCCGAACGGCGCGCCGATCACGGTGAGAGCGACGCGCTGGTGCGGCAGAAGGCGGAGGCCGCCTGGCGCGCCGGCCTTGTCGCGATCGTCTGTATCGGCGAGACGCGCGAGCAGCGCGACGCCGGCAAGACGTTGGACATCTGTGGCGCACAGCTCTCGGGCTCGCTGCCGGACGCTTCAACGGCAGCCAATCTGGTGGTGGCCTATGAGCCGGTCTGGGCGATTGGAACCGGGCTCACGCCAACGCCGCAGGATGTCGAACAGGTTCATCGCCTTATCCGCGATCAGCTCACAAGCCGGTTCAAGGCGGAGGGCGGCAAGATCCGCATCCTCTATGGCGGCTCGGTCAAGCCGTCGAATGCGGCCGAACTGATGGCGGTTGCCAATGTCAACGGCGCGCTGGTCGGCGGCGCGAGCCTGAAGGCGTCGGATTTCCTGGCGATTGCCGCGGGCTGCTAGACTAGGCAGCAATGCGCTTCCAATAGATCATCGTGCCCGTGAGGCCGCCATGCGGCTTCAGCGCGTAGTCTGGAATGATCCCGGTCAGGTTGAATCCGAGGCTTTCGTAGAGCGGCGAGGCGCCTTCATCGACGGCGGTGTCGAGCACGAGCAGCGTGCGTCCGCGTGCGAAGGCCATCCGCTCGGCCGCGCGCATCAGCGCGGTCGCGATGCCTCGCTTGCGATGGCTGACTTTCGTCATCATTTTTGCGATCTCGGCCCGATGCGGCTGGTTCGGCGGAAGATCAAGCAGCAGCGTCACCGTTCCAACCAGCAAATCGCCATCGAGGGCCCCCAGAACGATCCGCTCTCCGCGCGTAGCGGCGGCGAGCGAGTTCTCCCAAAAGGCATTGGCCATTTCTGGCTGCAGCGGATGCATGAAGCTCACCGAGCCGCCGTGCGCGACGGTTTCAATGAGCATGTCGCTCAGCATGGCGAGGATGTCGGGCGAGGGACTGAGTGCCTTGATCTGGATGTGCCGCACGACGATTAACTCCCGACGTTGACGGTCCTTGCAGGAAATTCAGTTTTGACCGGCTTACCTCGTCTCTGCTTGATCGCGGCGATCCGTTCGACGTCCTCAAGCTGGAGATGACGGCCGCGCTCGAGAATTTCGAGCGTGTACTCCTCATAGGTGAGCCCCAGCCGCTCGGCCTTGCGAAGGCGAAACGCGACAATTCCGGGTGAGGGGTTGTGCCAGGCGGCGCGGTGCGCGGCCTTCCAGTAAAAGTAATTACCGATGCCGCCGTTGCCCCATTCCGGCATGTGCTCTTCGTCGAGCGGCGGACCGCCGTTGTGGCCAACGGGGATCTCGACCTCCAACATGATCGGCTAGGTCCGCGCCAGCGCGACGACATAGACGCACGCCGTGTTGGTTTCATTGGCAAAGGTGGTGTCGGTGGGCTGCCCGAAGCCGAGGCAATCGCCCGGGCCAAGCGAATGCCGCTCACCGCCCTCGGTGATGACGAGGTTGCCGCTCTGCACCCAGACGAGCTGACGGATGTGGGCGTAAGAGGACGCTGGCAGCGTTACGTGCTGCCGCGGCGGCAATTCCACCCGCACGATCTCGACGGGATGATCGGGACGGCTGAACACCTGCTTGCGCAGATAGCCGGTCTCGGGATCGCGCCAGACCGGCTGTTCCGCAGCGCGCGACAGGCGTCCGCCCTGGCTCTCGGCGCGGAGCATCAGGCCCGCCAGCGTGAGATCAAAGGCGCTGGCGAGCCGGACCAGCACGACCGCGGTCGGACTGACCTCGGCGCGCTCGATCTTGCTGATGGTGGCCTTCGACACGCCCGCGCGCTCGGCGAGATCGGCCAGCGACCAGCCGCGGCTGTCACGTTCCAGCCGCAAACGCTGCGCGAGGCGCTGGCTCAGATCGTCTATCAAAGTATCCATTCGTCTATTATAGTAGAGAATGGGTGGGGCGTTCAAGGCCCGAAAGTCGCGGCCCCGAATTGCTTGCGAGACGGCGCGTCGCGCCTATGTCGGGGGTGACAAATCCCGGTGCAATCGTGTAACACCGCGCGACTTCACGAAAGCCTTGCAAGTCCACGAGCCGGAGGCCGGCCACGCTTAGGCTTGTGACGGAAGGTTGAGATGCAGACTGTTATCATCGTCGTTCACCTCATGATCGTCGCCGTGCTGATCGGCGCGGTGCTGTTGCAGAAGTCCGAGGGCGGCGGCCTCGGTATGGGGGGTGGCGCGGGCTTCATGTCGAGTCGCGGCACGGCCAATCTCCTGACGCGGACGACGGCCATCCTGGCAGTGGGCTTCTTTGTCACCAGCCTTCTTCTGTCGTGGCTCGCCGGTCTTGAGCGCAAGCCGACCTCGATCATCGGTGCGCAGGCGCCGGCGTCGCAGACCCAGCCGGGCGGGGCTACGCCGGTCAAGCCGCCGACCTCAGGCGGCGTGCTCGATACCCTCAAGAAGGCCGAGCAGCAGCAGAAGCAGGCACCGGCCGCGCCGCAGGCGCCGCAGTCACAATAAAGCAGGGTGGCCATGCGGGAAGCTGGGCTAGCTTCCTGCATCAGGAATCCCCATCAAGCCGCTGATAGAACTTTCATTTCTTGCATACCCACAGCCGCGCAAAAACTTGGTCGCGCGCGGCGAATCGTTTTGGCGAATCGGCCCGCTGGCCTTAAAGGTAAAGTCCCATGGCGCGGTACATCTTCATCACCGGCGGCGTGGTTTCCTCGCTCGGAAAGGGTCTGGCATCGGCGGCTTTGGGCGCGCTGCTTCAGGCCCGTGGCTACAAGGTCCGGCTTCGCAAGCTCGACCCCTATCTCAATCTCGATCCCGGCACGATGTCGCCGTATCAGCACGGCGAAGTCTTCGTGACGGATGACGGCGCCGAGACCGATCTCGATCTTGGCCATTACGAACGCTTCACCGGCAGGCCGGCCAGCAAGGCCGACAACATCACCACGGGGCGTATCTACCAGGATATCCTGACCAAGGAGCGGCGCGGCGACTATCTCGGCGCCACGATCCAGGTGGTGCCGCATGTCACCAATGCCATCAAGGAGTTCATCCTTGATGGCAATGACGACTACGATTTCGTGCTGGTCGAGATCGGCGGCACGGTCGGCGACATCGAGGGCCTGCCGTTCTTCGAGGCGATCCGCCAGCTCAAGAACGAGTTGCCGCGCGATCACGCGATCTACATCCATCTGACGTTATTGCCGTACATCCCCAGCGCGGGCGAATTGAAGACCAAGCCGACCCAGCACTCGGTGAAGGAATTGCGCTCGATCGGCATCCAGCCGGATGTCCTGCTGTGCCGCACCGATCGTGCAATCCCGAAGGAGGAGCGGCGCAAGCTCGGGCTGTTCTGCAACGTACGCGAAAGCGCCGTTATCGAAGCGCGCGACGTCGACAACATCTACGCCGTGCCCGAGGCCTATCACGCCGCCGGCCTCGACGACGAGGTGCTGGCGGCCTTCGGAATTGCGCCGAGGATTCCGCCGGCGCTGCAAAGCTGGAACACCATCAACGAGCGTATCCGCAACCCCGAAGGCGATGTCACCATCGCCATCGTCGGCAAATATACCGGCATGAAGGACGCGTATAAGTCGCTGATCGAAGCGCTGTCGCATGGCGGCATCGCCAACAAGGTGAAGGTCAATCTCGACTGGATCGAGAGCGAGGTGTTCGAGAACGAGGATCCAGCGCCGTTCCTGGAGCACGTCAACGGCATCCTGGTGCCCGGCGGCTTCGGCCAGCGTGGCGCCGAGTGCAAAATCCGCGCGGCGCAGTTCGCGCGCGAGCGCAACGTGCCTTATTTCGGCATTTGCTTCGGCATGCAGATGGCGGTGATCGAAGGGGCGCGCAACCTCGCAGGCATTGCCGGGGCGAACTCCACCGAATTCGGTCCGACCGACGAGCCGGTCGTCGGGCTGATGACCGAATGGATGCGTGGCAACGTGGTCGAGCGGCGCAACGAAGGCAGTGACCTCGGCGGCAGCATGCGGCTGGGTGCTTAC
>NZ_DATGFH010000048.1:0-74443 GCF_035309285.1 Bradyrhizobium sp.
CCCTCAGATAGCGCCAGGCCATCAAGGCTGAGGCCGGATGGCCGGTGCGATAGAGCGGCACCAGCAAATAGGGCAGCAACAACACGGCCAGCAGGATCAGAAGCAAATTTCGGGCAATGCGCAAAATCGACGGTTTCTGGCTCAATATCTCGGCGTGACCGTTATCTGTCTGATAATCCCTTATTTTTTCAACGGTTTTAAGGCACCCGGAGATCGCCTGGGCGCAATTGACGCGGGCGGCGTCATCAACGATTGTCCGGCCAATTCGATTGGGAGCTTTTCGTAAATGACGACCGCCACGCCACCTGCCGACTTTGCCAAGCGACTGGACCAGACCGCCGAGGATACCGAGGCGCTGCTCGCAAAGCTTCTGGGCGATGCGCCTCTCGCTGACGAGATCGCGCGGCCCAAGCGGCTGATGGATGCGATGCGCTATTCGACGCTCGGCGGTGGCAAGCGCCTGCGGCCGTTTCTGGTGGTGGAAAGTTCCGCCATTTTTTCCGTTCCCCGCGAGGCTGCGCTGCTGGCGGGGGCGGCGCTCGAATGCATCCACTGCTATTCGCTGATCCATGACGACCTGCCGGCGATGGACAACAGCGATCTCCGCCGCGGCCGACCCACCCTGCACAAGAAGACCGACGACGCCACCGCGATCCTCGCCGGTGACGGCCTGTTGACGCTCGCCTTCGACATCATCACCCGCGACGAGATCCACCGCGATGCCTCGGTCCGCCTGCTGTTGACGCGAGCGCTGGCGCGCGCCGCCGGCATCGGCGGCATGGTCGGCGGGCAGATACTCGATCTCGCCGGCGAAGGCCGCTTCGGCGACCGCGAGCCGGTCGATGTCGCGCGGCTGCAGCAGATGAAGACCGGCGCGCTGCTCCGCTTCGGCTGCATCGCCGGCGCACTGCTCGGCCAGGCGTCCGAGAAAGAGTACCAGGCGCTCGACGACTACGGCAAAGCGCTCGGCGAAGCCTTCCAGATCGCCGACGATCTGCTCGACGTTGAGGGTGACGCGGCGGCGCTGGGCAAACCGTCCGGCCAGGACGCCGCCCTCGGCAAGACCACCTTCGTGACCCAGCTCGGCATCGACGGCGCCAGACAGCGCGTGCGCGACCTGCTGGCGCGCGGCGATGCCGCGCTCTCGATCTTCGGCGCCAGGGGCGACGTGCTGCGCGCCACTTCGCGTTTTGTCGCGGAGCGCAAGAATTAACGCATGATCCGGACCCGGAGGGCTGCACAGCTAGCGCAAAGTGGAAACAGGTTTCCCGAAGAGATCATGCGCGGATTTTAACTGGGAATCATAGGCACTGATGCCCGGCAACGAGCTGGAAGAGGCCGTTCTTCGATTCCGCAAGCTGCCGAAGCCGGCGCGGGTCGTCTATGCGCGACCGCGCACCTTCATTTCGATCGTGCTCGGCATCGTCGCTTTCTTGGCTCTACCGGCTTCGTCGCGGCTGGTGACCCGGCTGCTCATCGGCTGGGATGTGTTTGCCGCGTTCTATCTGGTGTTGGTCTATATCATGATGTGGCGGAGCACCCGCCACCATATCCGCCGTAACGCCATCCTGCAGGACGATGGCCGCTTCCTGATCCTGCTGGTGACCGCCGTCGGGGCGTTCGCCAGCATCGCAGCCATCGTGTTCGAGCTCGGCGGCACGCATCACGCCGTGCCGCAGCTTACGATCGCGACCTTAACCATCGTGCTGTCCTGGGCCGTGGTGCATACCGCCTTCGCGCTGCACTACGCGCATGATTACTACCGCGGCATCAAGCCGGGCGGCCTGCAATTTCCGAGCGGCGAGACGCAGGATCACGCCGACTATTGGGATTTCATGTATTTTTCATTCGTCATCGGAATGACTGCGCAGGTCTCCGACGTCGGCATCACCGACAAGACCATCCGCCGCACCGCGACCGTGCACGGCATCATCGCGTTCGTCTACAACACCGCGCTCGTGGCGCTGATGGTCAACATCGCAGCAAGCGCGATTTCGAGTTAAAACGTCATCGCGAGCGCGGTTAATTGCAAATCTCCGGATTGGCAATGTTGCCGGGGCCGCCGCCACCGTGGTAGCCGAGATGGCAGCCAGGCCGGACCGGACGACAGCCGACGTTGTCGCAGTAAATCTGTCCTGACCCCTGGGCCTGCGCCCGCGATGGCCGCGTTTCGGAGCGCCGCGGCGTGGCCCCATAGCCGGCATCGGACCGGCTATCTAGACGATCCTGGCGCGCATGGCGGCTCGAGCGGTCATTCTCGTTGCGCGTGGCGGTGGCCTTGCCCCGCTGCTTCACGCATTCATTGTCGTCGTTGATGAAGAAACCTTCGGCACAGACGATCCTGCTGCAATGGTCGCCGTTGGCCTTGAAGCCGTGCTGGCAGACCAGCGGGCAGACCCGCGATGTCTTCTGCTTGATCGCGTCCAGCGTGTCGGCGCTCACCATCTTGACGTCGAGCTTCAGCCCGGCATTGCGGTTGAACAGCGACAGCGAGCGCTGCGAGGCATTGTCCCAATCGCCGTCGACGTTGCCCGCGTAGCAGCCAACGCGGCGCAGCTCGCTCTGCACGGATTTCGTGATCTCGGTCTGGTCAGGGGCGGGGTTGAGCGACGCCACGGTGACCTTCTTGTCAGCCGTCGCCGGGGCGGCGGGCGCGATCGTTGCGGTCTCCATGCGCTTGCGCTCGGCTTCGGCGGCCTGCTGCTGCGTGGCCTCTCGAACCCTCTCGGCATCGAGCCGCGCCTGCTCGGCGGCCTCCGCATCGGCTTCGGCCTTGTCCTGGGCCTCCTTCTCGGCGCCGGCGGCGGCGAGCCGCTGCCGCTCCTCTTCGGCCTGCTTCGCCTTCTCGACCGCAGCGGCGTGGGCTTCGTCAGCCACGTACTTATCGCGCTGAAGCCTGGCGAGGCTCGCATAGAAGCCGTCGGGATGTTGCTTGAGGAACGCGTCGAACGCCGCGCGGTTGCCGACCTGGAGCGCGAGCTCATAGTCACGGCGGATGTCGGCCTGCGAATTGGGCGCCGGTTGCTGGATCGCAGGGGACGCTGCGGTGGCGGGCGCCGGCACCAGCGGCACGTCGTCGCCGCCAAGCGAGCCGTAGACAAAGGGCTCCTGATGATTGGAGGTCGCTTTCAGCACGTCGTCGCGGACAAAGCCGAAGGCGCGGCGGACGTCGAGGCCAGGCGTCGTGAGGTGGTTGGACAGCGCGATTGTGAAAGGACTGTTCCTGCCTGCGCCGTCCTCCGCCGTGGAGCCCGCCTTCGCCGAATAGGCGATCAGCGTGTTGGGGCTCGACGGCTCGAGCTTGGCGAGGCCACGTCCGATCGAACGCGTCGCCAGGGTCCGCTTCATGGTCTGGGCAAAGGGGTTGTCGCGGCAGGCGTCGAGGATGACGAGCCGCAGCTTCTTGGCCGACTCGGCCGCCACCAGGACTCGGTCAAGTGAAAACGCCTCGTCATAGACATCGGTGTCGCGCTCGAGCTTCGCATCCACCGGAATCAGGTAGTTCGAGCCGTCAACCTCGATACCGTGGCCGGCGTAATAGATCACCGCAATGTCCGCATCGGCGGCCTTGTCGGCGAACTCGCGCAGCGCTCGCCGCGTCTGAAGCGCCGACAGGTTCTTGCGGGAATCGACGACGTCGAAGCCGGCGCGCCGCAGCGTATCGGCCATCAGTGCGGCGTCATTGACGGGATTGGCGAGCGGCGGCACGTTTTGATAGGCGGCATTGCCGAGCACCAGCGCCACGCGCTTTTCGGCAAGAGCGGGCTGAGAGATGAGGATCAGCAGAGCAGCGAGCCAGAACTTCAGCGATCCCAACAATCCACGCACACGCATGACGGCGCCTCCGACGGCACGACGGCCTCCCGCCCCGGGGAATGGTCTAGCAAGACTCAGCATTCGCATGTTGTGAGCCAGATCACGAAGCAAACCTTGGTGGAATCTGGGTTTTTTCGCGGAGCTTCCCTCATGATAAGTCTCGCCGGAGACCCCAAAGGTTCGCTCTTTGCGGATGCACTTTTTCCGTTCAAGATGGGCGGAACAATCAAGACGATCGGAGGCAACGATGCGCGGGGTGGTGTTTCATGGCGAACGCGAATTGGAACTGATGCAGTTCCCCGACCCGAGCCCCGATCCGCACGAGGTCGTCATCGAAATGAAAGCTTCCGGCATGTGCGGCAGCGATCTGCACCAATACCGGCGGCCCAAGGGCCAGAGCCAGCCCAGCGGCATTCCGATGCGCGAGGGCCATGTGATCGCCGGCCACGAGCCCTGCGGCGTCGTGGTGGCAATCGGCTCTGCGGTTGGACCGCAGGAGGCGCGGATCGGCCAGCGCGTGATGGTGCACCATTATCAGGGCTGCACCCAGTGCAACCATTGCCGCTCCGGCTGGCAGCAACTTTGCCAGGAGGTGCCGGTCAAGGTCTACGGCAACAACGCCCATGGCGGGCATGCGAACTACCTGAAAGTGCCGGCGAATACGCTGGTGAACCTGCCGGACGAGTTGTCGTTCTCCGCGGGTGCGGCGATCGCGTGCGGCTCGGGCACCGCCTATAGCGCGCTGCGCCGCATGAACCTCTCCGGCAACGACACCATTGCGATCTTCGGCCAGGGGCCGGTCGGACTGGCGGCCACCCAATACGCCAAGGCGATGGGCGGCCGCGTGATCGCACTCGACATCAGCCAGCAACGGCTCGATCGCGCCAGGGAGTTCGGGGCGGACGCGGTCGTCAATCCCGGCTCCAACGATCCGGTGACGGCGATCAAGGACCTGACCCACGGCCGCTATGCCGATCTGACGCTCGATACGTCGAGCAATCCGGATGCGCGACTGAACGCGATCCGCGCCACCAAGGTGTGGGGCACGATGTGCTTTGTCGGCGAGGGCGGCAATGTCCATATCGACGTCAGCCCGCATCTCCTGCGCCGGCAACTGACGCTGATCGCGTCATGGACCTTCTCGAACATCATCCAGGCCGAATGCGCCCGCTTCTCGGTCGAGCGCGGCGTCGACGTCGACAGATTGTTCACCCACCGCTGGAAACTCGACCAGGCCGAGGCGGCCTACAAGCTGTTCGACAAGCAGGTCGACGGCAAGGGCGTGTTCTTGATGTGACGCGAAGCAGTCATTCCAGGGATGCCAACGGGTCCACGCAAAAGGCGCGGCCCGATGATAAACTCAGCATCGAACTATGGTGCGCAATTGCGCACCTGAGAAATCTCGAAATTGTTGGAGGAGAATAATCGTGAGCCATGACCGTTCATCTGTCGAAGCCGTGGTCAACCACTATTTCGACGCGCTCTATGACGGCGATGCCGACAAGATGGGCGCCGTCTTCCACCCCTCGGCCGACCTGCGCTGGGTCGAAAAGGGCGAGCTGAAGGTTCTCACTGTGCCCGACTGGCTGGGCCTGATCCGGAAACGGCCGTCGGCAAAAGCCGAAGGCAAGCCGCGCGAGGACTTCATCGTCACCATCGACCGTTCCGACGAGCAGACCGCCTTCATCAAGGTGCGCTGCCAGCTCCCACCGCGCTACTTCACGGACTATCTGGTCGCGATGAAGCTTGAGGACGGCTGGCAGATCGTCTCGAAATCCTATCGCTACGACCTGCGGGAATAGTCAGGTCTGCGCGCTCATTTTCGTCGTGGCCGCATCACCGCGGCCACGCGCGAGATTGCCCAGCATCACGCGCAGCACGATGGCCGGGTGCAACAGCCGCTCGGGCGGCGCCTTGAGGTTGGCGACCTGCAGGAAGGCCGTCGCCAATTTGCCGTCATACTGCGCGGCTCTGTGCAGCTTGCCGATGTACCAGTTGATGAACTTGACTTTTGCGGAGCGCGGCCCGGCGACCTGCGGATGCCGCAGGTCGTTACCAACGGCGATGTCCCAGGGAATGTCGATCGCGCCCTGCACCGCATTGAAGAAACGCCGCGCGAGATCGGTGTCGCCTGCCTCGGCCAGACACTCGCGCAATAGCGAAGCCTCCTGTGCGGCGACCGTCATGCCCTGTCCAAGGACCGGATTGAAGCTGCACAGCGCATCACCGAACACCAGATAGCTCTTGGGAAAGCGCGGCAGCCGCTCATAGCGCCGCCGCAAGTTGGCGGAAAAGCGATAGCTGACGAAATCCGAGACCGGCTCGGCGTGGGAGACGATGTCGTAGATATCGGAGGTCGGCAGCGAACGCGCATAGGCCGCGAACATCTGCTCGTCGTCGGGCGCATGGTCGCCGAGATAGCCGCCGATCGAGACGATCCAGCAGTCTTCTGTCTGATACAACACCGCGCCGTTGCGCCAGTTCGGGCCGCTGCCGGCGACGACCAGCGCAACCTTGCCGCGAAGGTCGGTCGGGTGGCGGCGGTAGAGGCGCGTGGTGTAGCCGATGCCGATCTCGATCCGCTCCTCCTCCGGCGGCGCATAGCCAAGCCCCTCAAGCCATGCCGGGCTCGACGAGCCGCGTCCGGCGGCGTCGATCACGAGGTCGGCGAGCAGCTCCTGCTCTGCGCCGCCGTTGATCCTGACTCGAACGCCCTGGATGGCCCCGTTGTCATTCGTTGCAACCAGGCCCTGCACGGTGCAGTTCTCGATCGCACGTACATTGGAGAGCGCGAGCAGCCGGCGCCGAACGTGGCCTTCCAGCGCGGGACGCGAGGCAAGCACGCCGACCATGTCGCTCGGCGCCGATTTCAGCGTCACACCATGGCCGATCCATCCCACGTCGCCGGCGATGTCCCCTCGCCTGCCTCCGGAAGCGACGACCTCGTCAGTCCAGCCGGGGAAGAAGGCCTCGATCACATCGCGACCGCGCGCGAGCAGGCCATGGGCATGCCGGCCCTGCGGCACACCCTTGCGCGGGACATCCGAGGCCGGAAAAGCGTCGCGCTCCAGGACAGTGACGTTGTCATAAAACTCCGAAACGGCGCGCGCGGCCAACAATCCGCCCATGCTGGCGCCGATCACGATCGCATGCTCGCCGGACCGCTTCATGAAGAGCTCCTGCCCGTTAGTCTTCCGCCATCGCGAAAGGTTGAGGCTGTTACGGAGTGGGTGCGGGATCCGTTCTGCGACATTTGCGCGCGGCGTTCACGACACCATCATCGATACGCCGTGAAACCTGGTGCGGGTGGCGACCGCGTTGACGGGGGAAGGCCTTCCCTGCCAAACCAGAGCTCATGGAAGCCAAATTCCAGATCTTTCTGTTCCTGCTTGCCGTCCTTGCCGGCACGGCCTGGTTCGCCCGGCGGACCAATATCGCGCCCGCGATCATGCTGCTGCTTTCGGGCATTGCGCTAGCCTTCGTGCCGGGAATGCCCACGCTCGAATTGCCGCCGGAGCTGGTGCTGCTGGTGGTGCTACCGCCGTTGATCTATTCGGCGAGCGTCGCTATGAGCTGGCGCGAGTTCAAGCGAAGCTTGCGGCCGATCACCCTGCTTGCGGTCGGCTGCGTCATCTTCACGGCGGTCGCGGTCGCGACCGCAACCCATTACCTGATCGGGCTGCCCTGGAATGTGGGCTTCCTCTTGGGGGCCATTGTCGCACCCCCGGATGCGGTGGCGCCGATCGCGATCGCCCGCAGGCTCGGCATTCCCCGCCGCATCCTGGTGGTTCTCGAGGGCGAAGGCCTTGCCAACGACGCCACTGCTCTGATCCTCTACCGCTTCGCGGTGATCGCGATCACGACCGGCTCGTTTTCGCTGTCGAAGGCGACCGGCACCTTCCTGGCGATCGTCGCCTGCGAAGTGGCGTTCGGCATCGCCGTCGGCTGGCTCTCGCTGCGCACGCGCCATTATGCGCGCGACCCGCAGATCGAGATCACGCTGTCGCTGATCACGCCCTATCTCGCTTACTGGGTACCGGAGCATCTCGGCGGAAGCGGCGTGATCGCAACGGTCGCATGCGGGCTCTATATGAGCTGGAACGGCCCGCTGTGGATTTCCGCCGCGACGCGCCTGCAAGGCATCTTCTTCTGGGATTTGATCATCTACCTGATCGAGGGCCTGTTGTTCCTGCTCACGGGCTTTCAGATGCGGATTCTCTACGAGAAGTCGAAGGCGTTTCCGCTCGACGACATCCTGATCGCGACCGCCCTGGTCGCGGCCATCGTCATCGTCGCGCGTTTTGTCTGGGTCTATCCCGCAACCTATCTGCCGCGATGGCTGAGCAGGAGCCTGCGTCAGCGCGATCCGTCGCCACCCTGGCAATGGGTTTTCATCCTGTCTTTTGCCGGCGTGCGCGGCACGGTGTCGCTTGCCGCCGCGCTGGCACTACCCCTTGCTCTCGCGAACGGCGACGCCTTTCCCGATCGCGACCTCGTGCTGTTCATTGCCTTCGGCGTGATCTTCGTGACGCTGGTGGGCTTGGGCCTCAGCCTGCCGATGGTGGTGCGCTGGCTCGGCGTAGCGAACGCCGGCCACGCCGAGCTTGTCGCCGAGCATCAAGCTGAAATCGCCGCGCGGCGCGCGGCACTCGATGCGGCGCTGAGCTCGCTCGATGCCCTGATTGAAAAATGCGAGCTGCCTGACGAGGCCGTGAGCCTCTTGCGGGCGCGGCACGAAATCCGCGCCAGTCAATTGCCCGATACGCTCGACCCGGAAACCCACGACGTCTCGGCGGCGGGCATCGAGCTCACGCGCGAATTGATTGCCGCCGAGCGCCAGTTCATCCACGCCATGCTGCGCGACGGCAAGATCACCGATGAAACGCGGCGCCACATCGAGCGCGACCTTGATCTCGAGGAAGCAAGCCTCGCCAACCGCGAATACCGCGCCTCCGTGTGAAGCGCCGCAATTCCAGTGAACGCTCAGCGAAAATGACAGGCCACCCAATGTCCCTTTGCCGTCTGCTTCAACTTCGGCGCCTCCTGGCTGCAAATGCCTTGCGCGATGGGGCAGCGCGTGTGGAAGTGACATCCGGATGGCGGCGCGATCGGGCTCGGCACCTCGCCGCCCAGCCGGATGCGCCGACGCCTGACCTTCGGATCCGGAATTGGCACCGCCGACAGCAGCGCCTCGGTATAGGGGTGCTTCGGCGAAGCGTAGAGATCGCGGCTTTTGGCCGTCTCGACGATGCGGCCGAGATACATCACGGCAACGCGACGGCTGATATGCTCGACCACCGACAGGTCATGGGCGATGAAGAGAAAGGCGAGACCGAACTTCTGCTGCAGGTCTTCCAGGAGATTGATCACCTGGGCCTGGATCGACACGTCAAGTGCCGAAACCGGCTCGTCGCAAATGATCAGCTTCGGCTCGACCGCGAGCGCGCGCGCGATCCCGATACGCTGGCGTTGGCCGCCGGAAAATTCGTGCGGATAGCGCGACGCATGATCCGCCTGCAGGCCGACCGTCTCGAGCAGTTCGACAACCCGATCGTCGAACTGACGACGGCTGTTCGCAAGCCGATGGATGATCAGGGCTTCACCGATGATGGCGCCGACGCTCATGCGCGGATTGAGCGAGGCATAGGGGTCCTGGAAAATGATCTGGATGTCGCGGCGGAGCGCACGCAGCCCACCGCCGTCCAGTGCACGCACGTCCTTGCCGTCGAATCGGATGTCACCCGATGTCGGCTCGATCAGGCGCAGCACGCAGCGGCCCGTGGTCGACTTGCCGCAGCCGGATTCGCCGACCAGCCCGAGCGTTTCGCCGGCCTCGACGTGGAAATCCACGCCGTCAACCGCATGGACGCTCCCGGTCTGGCGCTGCAAGAGCCCGCTGCGGATCGGAAACGCCTTGGTCAGATTGCTGACGCTGAGCAACGCTTCGCTCATGTGACGGCGGTCTCCTCCGCGCGGATGCAGGCGACCTTGTGTCCCGCTTCGATTTCGCGAAGCGGCGGCTGAACACGGCGGCATTCGTCGACGGCGAGCCGGCATCGCGGCGCAAAGCGGCATCCCACCGGCGGGTCGATCAGCCTCGGCACCACGCCCGCTATGGTATCGAGCCGCCGCTTGCGGGCGGCGGCGAGATCAATCCGCGGAATCGAGCGGATCAAGCCCTGCGTGTAGGGATGGCGCGGATTGCCGAACAAGCGACCGACGGGGGCTTCCTCCACGACCTTGCCCGCATACATCACCGCGACACGCTGGGCGACTTCAGCCACCACGCCCATCGCGTGGGTGATCAGCATGATCGACATGCCGAGGCGCGACTTCATGTCCTGCAGGAGATCGAGGATTTGCGCCTGGATCGTCACATCGAGCGCCGTCGTCGGCTCATCGGCAATCAGGAGTTTTGGATTGCAGGACAGCGCCATCGCGATCATCACCCGCTGCCGCATCCCGCCGGAGAAGTGATGCGGGTAATCGTGGACGCGTCGCGCCGGATTTGGAATCTGCACCAGGGCCAGCATCTCGATCGTGCGTTTCAAGGCCGCGCGCCGGCTCAAGCCCTGATGAAGCTGGATTACCTCGGAGATCTGGTCGCCAATCGTATAGACGGGGTTGAGCGAGGTCATCGGCTCCTGGAACACCACCGCGATCTCGCCGGCGCGAACGCGATTCATTTGATCCGCATTCAGCGGAACGAGATCCCTGCCCTGCCAGAGAATCTGCCCACCGACGATGCGGCCTGGCGGCATCGCGATCAATTTCAGGATCGAAAGCGCGGTGACCGTCTTGCCACAGCCGGATTCGCCGACCACGCAGACGGTCTCGCCGTGCCCGATCGAGAGGTCGACCCCATCGACCGCGTGCACCATGCCCTCGTCCGTCTTGAAATGCGTCTTGAGCCCTCTGATGTCGAGGAGCGCGCCGCCCGCTGCGCGATTGACCGCATCCATCACATCACCTTCCGCGGATCGAGCGCATCGCGCAGGCCATCGCCGATGAAGTTGATGGCGATCACGGTGAGGAAAATCGCACCGCCGGCGAACAGCGCCCAGTGCGGCGCGATGTCGAGATAGTCCTTGCCGTCAAAGAGCAGACGGCCCCAGGTCGGTGTATCGGGCGGAAAGCCGAGGCCGAGAAACGACAGGGTCGATTCGGCGATGATGGCGGCCGCGACATCGATGGTGCCGGCGACGATGACCGGCCCGAGCGCGTTCGGCAGGATGTGCCTGACGACGAGCCGCAGGTTGGACGCGCCGAGCGCACGGGCGGCCTCGACGAACTCCTTCTCGCGCAGCGACAGGAATTGCGCCCGCACCAGCCGCGCCACCGTCATCCAGCGAAAGATGCCGATGACCAGCACCACCAGAATGAACACGCCGCTCTCCGGACCCACCAGCTTCGTGAGGGCGTCGCGAAACAGGTACGTTACCAGAAGCAGGAACGGCAGTTGCGGCAGCGACAGGAAAAGGTCGGTGACCCACATCAGCGCCGCATCCACACTGCCTCGCGAAGTGCCGGCGACGGCGCCGACGACAGTGCCGAAGAACATCGAGACCGCCATGGCCGCGAACCCGACCGCAAGGGAAATCCGTCCGCCGTAGAGCATTCGCGCCAAAAGATCCTGGCCGAGATCATCGGTGCCGAACGGATGGTCCCATGACGGCGGGCTCAGGCGGGCGGTGAAGTCGATATCGTCGATCGCCACGCGCCAAAGCAGCGGCCCGATCAGGATCGAGAGCGCAAGCAACGCCAGCACGACGACGCTGATAGCGGCGAGGCGATGGCGCCGGAACCGCCGCCACGCTTCGCCCCACGGCGAAAAGCGCCGCTTGCGGCTGGCAGGCCGAGAAGCGGGCGCCGCCTCAACGGTAGGAGATACGTGGGTCAAGCCAGCCATAGATGATATCGGCCAACAGGTTGAAGAGAATGACGAGACAGGCGAACACGAACGTCACCGCCATGATGACGGGCGTGTCGTTGGCGAGGATGGCGCTGATCAGAAGCGATCCGATCCCGGGAATGCGGAAGATCTGCTCGGTGACGATGGCGCCGCCGAACACGCTCGGCATCTGCAGCGCGACCAGCGTGACCACCGGTATCAGCGCATTGCGCACCACATGCTTGACGATGACCTTGCTTTCATCGAGGCCCTTGGCGCGGGCAGTCGTGACGTAGTCCAGCCGGATCACGTCCAGCACGGCGGCGCGGACGTATCGCGTGTAGGATGCCCCCTGGAACAGGCCGAGCACCGTCACCGGCATGATCGCCTGCTTGATATATTCCCAGTACCATTGCCAGCCGGTAGCGGTGATGTCGGCGCGATACACGAAAGGCAGCCAGCCCAGATTGACGCTGAAGATCAGGATCAACAACAGGCCGGTGAAGAAGGTCGGCAGGGAGAAGCCGATAAAGGCAACGGTGTTGGCGATCCGATCGAACACCGAATAGGGCCGCATCGCCGCATAGACGCCGACCGGGAGCGCGACGATAAGCGCGACGAGCTGAGACGTGCCGATCACATAGAGCGTGGTCGGGAGGCGCTGCAGGATCAGCGTGTCGACATCGACGCGGCTGGCGAAGGAGAAGCCCCAGTCGCCATGCAGCATGGCAACCAGCCAGTGGAGATAGCGCACGAGAATCGGATCATCCATCCCGAATTTCAGCCGCAGCGCCTCGCGCACCTCGGGCGGGATGTTGGGATTGGTCGCAAGCTCGCCGAAGGGATCGCCGGGCGCCAGCGCCAGCAGGACGAAGAGAATGAGGCTGATGCCGAGCAGGCTGGGAAGAGCGATGCTGAGACGCCTGAGCAGGTAGTTGCCCATCGCTCTTCCCTCACAATGGTTGGCCGGTCATTGGCGGCGTCTGGCGCGGTTTGTTCACGTCTCCCGATACCAGCTCGCCAGTTGCCAAAGATCGTTGTCCCAGCCGCTGAGATGCGCGACCACGCCGCCTTTCAGGGCGGTCACCCGCGGCCGGTACACTTCGGGCAGGATATAATTGTCGCCGACCACGATGTCATTGAGCTTGATGTACATCGCCGCGCGCTTCACGGCGTCGAGTTCGTTCTCGGCCTGGCGGTAGAGATCATCATATTCCTTGTTCTGCCAGCGCGAGATATTCCGTCCCTGCCACTTGTTCTGCTTGGTCGCGACTTCCCACGACACGAACTGATTCATGAAGCGATCCGGATCGGGTTGCAGCATGGTCGTCGTGTACATCTCCGCATCGCAGTAGAAATGCGAATAGGTGTCAGGATTGGCGGTATCGGACGAGAAGAACACCGAGGCCACCACCGATTTCAGCTCGACCTCGATGCCGGCCTTCTGGCAGGCCTGCTTGACGATAGCCTGGTTCTTCTGTCGGGGCGCATTGATTGATGTCTGAAACACGAACTTGAGCTGTTTGCCGTCCTTGGCACGCACGCCGTCCGAGCCCTTCTTCCAGCCCGCCGCCTCCAGGATCTGATTGGCCTTGTCGATGTTGAACTCGAAGTGAGTGTTCTTCGAACGGAAGCGCTCGGGGTTGTTGACGAAATTCGCGGTGGCGACACCGGTGCGGCCGTAGATGAACTTCTGCACCGAGGCACGGTCGATCAAAAGGTTGATCGCCTGCCGCACCGCCGGGTCGGAGAACAACGGGTGCTTGGTCTTGACGCTGGCGCGCTCGCCGTCCACCTCGGTAGTCGGATCGGTGAAATTGAGCGCGATGAACTCGATGTTGCCGGTGGGAACGATTTTCACCTTGCCCTGGCCACCGTTTTCCATCCTCTTCAGGATCTCGTCCTCCACCTGCATGTTCCAGGCGTAATCATACTCGCCGGTCTGCAGCACGGCACGCGCGGCCGAAACGGCGTCGCCGCCCCCCTTGATCTCGAGCGTGTCGAAATAAGGCCTGTTCGGGAGATGATAGTCGGGGTTGCGCTTGGCCGAGAGGGAGTCACCGGGCTTGAAATCGACGAACAGATAGGGGCCGGTACCCACCGGTTTCAAATTGGTTGGCGCGTCGCGTGATTTGCCCCCGGTATAGTCCGCGAACAGATGCTTTGGGACGATCATACCGATCGCACTGACGAACGCGTCGGCCCAGAACGTGGTCGGCTTCGCGAAGACGACACGGACCGCATGATCGTCAACCTTTTCGACCGTGATATCCTTGTAGCTGCCGATCGTGACCGCGGCTGTCTCGGGATTCTTCGCATATTCCCAGTTGAACACCACGTCGTCGGCCGTGAACGGCGTGCCATCATGCCACTTGACGCCCTGCTTCAGCTTCCAGACCACCGAGAGGCCGTCTTCCTTGAGGCCGTCATTGTCCTTGCTCGGAATCTCGGCCGCGAGGACCGGAACCAGATTGCCGTCCCCATCCCATCCCGCCAGCGGTTCGTAGAATACGCGAGATGCCTCCTGATCCTTGGTTCCGACTGCGAAATGGGGATTGAGCAGCGTCGGCGCCTGCCAATAGAGCAGCTTGAGCGTGCCGCCCCCGCCGGCCTTTGTCGGCTTGTAGGGGATCGCAGTCGCGGCCTGGGCGACGCCCGACTGGCTCAGGATCATCCCGGCCATCGGTGCGGTGAGGCCAAGGGCTACCATGCGTTGCACAAATTGTCGTCGCGTCAGGCGCCCGGCCTTGACGTCGCCAACCAGGTTTCGAAGTTCCCGCTCGTTCATTGGATTGCTCCGCGGTGTTGCCGATACTCAACTTCACCTCTCCATGCGGAAGCCTGGAGTCAGAGAGAAATTGGATCAGCTTGACCCGGTCCTGTCAAAGCAGAATCCGGGCCAAGTGAGCGGCAAGCCGGCATCCAATAGTTTAAATCGCGATCCTCATTGCTTCTGCGAGGCGCCACCGATCCGACTGGAGTCCGGCGCCGATTGATTGGCGCTCACTTGCGGCTCCTGCGCCGGGGCAACGGGAAGCGGCCCGCAATATTCCTTCACCGCTGATGTCACCGCCCCGATGATCTTGTCCTGGCGCGAGGTTGAGGCCATCCGCAGTTCCTCGTCGCGGTTGCTGATCGAGCCGGCCTCGAGCAGCACCGCCGGCATTCGGGTGTCTTTCAGGACAATAAGTTGGTCGTAGCGATAGACGCCATCATCCTTGTCCAGGAGATCATGGCGGTATCTGACGCCGATGACGGGCAGCGAATACTGGTCGGCGAAATGCAGACGCAGTGCGCTCATCCGCTTGCCTATCATTCTGGCAAACGCCAGGCTGTCATCATAATCCGGATTCTCGTGGGAGACGAACACCGACCAGCCGGAAAAGCGATCGCTGTATTGCAGCTTCTTGCCATCGAACTCCCAGTTCTCCATGAATTTATCCGGCACGGAGTCATGGTGGATCGACAGGAACAGGTCCGCGCCCGAGTTATTGGCGGTCGCGACGCGCCGGGCGAGGCTCGGCCGCGCCTTGCCCTCCGTCACCATCAGCCGGGTCCAGGCAAAGCCTTCGGACTTCAGCTTGTCAACGAGCCGCGTTGCGAGATTCAGGTTGAACTCGAACTCGGGCACGTTGCGGGCGCTCATCGCGCCATCCGACTTCTTGGTGTGTCCGACATCGACGATGAGGTGGAATTTCGCCGGCTCGCATTTCGCTGCGCGCGGACCCGTCGCGGCCTTTTTCTCCGCAACAGGCTTCTCGGCAGTGCGCGGCTTGGCCGGCTCCTCCGACTTCACTGAAGCGGACGTTGACGAGCTGGATGCTTTGGGATGATGCGCAGGCTTTGCCGCAGTGGTGTGCTTTTGCCTGGATTTGTGCTCCGGCTTGGAGGAGCCCTTGAAGAGATCGGACAGCCAGCCCGCCTTGCTCGCGCCGACCGGCAGCAGCGTGAGCGAGATTGTCGCAGCGACGATCGCGCCGCGCCGGGGCCATTGGCCCAGGCTGATGCTGCGTGATGTGCGAACGCGCGAGCGCAAGCGCTACTCCGCAGCTACGGTTCGCGGCCGGCCGACGAAGCCGGTGGGATCGCCAAAACGTTCGACCATCACGGCGGTGAGCTCCTTGGCCTTGTTGGTAACGCAGGCGCCGGAGCGCACGGCGTAGCGATCCTGGTGCGCGACATGCGGCGGCGCCTCGCCGCGTTGCAGCGCGCGCGCCGCCTCCAGCATCAATTTGCGGAAATGCATGATGCCGAGATCGGTCGGCCCAAGATGTTCACGGGTGCGGTCGGCGATCGGGCCCTGGCTGTCCTGCACCGCGGCGTCCTGCTCCGAGACGCCCTTGATGCCGGTATAGCTCCTGGTTTTCTGCAGCGTGCGATCGATCAGATAGTTGTTGCCCTTGTGGCGCAGCGGCACGTAGTTCTCGTCGACCTCGGCCATCACACCGTTGCCTTTGGCGTAGCCGTCGCGCTCGGCCTGTGTCAGCGGCCGTTCCGGATTCCAGGCGTAGGTATAGATCCAGCAATTGGCATCGGTGACCGGCACAAAAGTCTGCCCAAAAATGTTCTCGCCCGGCATCGCGCTCGGGGCGTAGGAATGGAACGGCATCAGGAACTGCGCGATGCGCCAATAAATGTTGTCCGATCCGGTAAGCCGGCCGCCGGCGATGGTCAATCCGGCATCATGCGGATTGATTTTGATCACGGGCCGCGGATCCTCGGCGATCCAGCGCATGTGATCGGTCGACATCCGCGCCAGCGGATTCACAAAGTGCTTCTTGATGTCGAGGATCTCGTTCTCCTCCTTGTCGAAGGAGAGATGGGCGAAGGTGAAATGTGCGGTGTCGATCGAGCCTTCCACCGACTGCACCCAGTTGCAGTCCTGCCATTTCTTGGAGACGTAGCGGTGCGAGGGCGGCACCAGCGCTATCTCGAGATCCGGCAATTCCGGCATCGCGTCCGCCGGACCCATATAGGCCCAGATCATGTCGCCCCATTCGCGCACCGGATAGGACTTGATGCGGATCTTGTCCTTGGCGTTGAGGTCGGGGTAGGAGGTCGGCATGTCGACGCAGCGCCCGTCGGTGTCGAACTTCCAGCCGTGATAGACGCAGCGGATGCCGCATTCCTCGTTGCGGCCGAACCAGAGATTGGCGCCGCGATGCGGGCAATACTGGTCGATGACGCCGACCACGCCCCTGGTGTCGCGGAAGGCGAGCAGCTCCTCGCCCATCACCACGATCTTCTTCGGCTCGCCATCGGCGTCCGGCAATTCCTCCGACAGAAGCACCGGAATCCAGAACCGCCGCAGCAATTCGCCCATGCCGGTGCCCGCACCCGATTCGGTCAGGAACCTATTGTCCTCGGCGCGCAGCATGATCGATCTCCGGGCGAAGCAACTTCCGCGAGATTGACGCGACCAACGGTGGGCGTCAACGCGGAAGGCTATCAAACAGGCAAACCTAGGCATTCCCGCGGCACGAAATGCCCGGGTGACGCCAAAACGCGGCGCCCTTCGAGAAGGAGGGCGCAGGGAATGCCGGGTGCCGTTGCACCCGCGAGCCTCGTGTGCAGCAAATGCGCAAAAAACGCACACGAGTCATCCACAGGTACAACCGAACACACTCCGGCATTCCCTGCGCGATGGTTTACGGCTTATACGTGGTCTCCTCGGAGTACCGGGCTTGTTAGCCTCCGTCCCCCCGGGCTCGTGACCCGGCGGTTGACGCCAGCGTCGGGGCGTCGGGACCGCACGATTTCGCCGTCCGTATTGGTCAGCGCTCGTCTAGCGCAGCCCACACGTCCATCGCATCCCCGTCTCGCGTCTGGTGACGATTGGCCGAACGCCCCTCTGCTCAAGGCGGGATGCGCGGAGACAACCACACATTTCCGAAAAACGGAAGACAAATATTTTTCGTTTCAGGGCTGGACAGGCCAAATCAGATTGAAAACGCTCGCAAAAACTGCGGTTTTGGCGCGACGAATTTTCAGGGCTTTGCGCGAGCGCATGAGGCGATGACGCGCGAAAATCGCAAAACTGATTCGGCCGTCGTCGGCCATCCAAGTCAGCCCACTAGGTTGAGCCCTGAGTGAGAGCGTCAGATGCGGAAGCGTAGCTCAGCAGTTGAAACGTCGGCTATGGCCAAACAGAGAATGCGCAATTAAGTCTGCCCGATCGCGGCAGGCCCGTGACCGGAGGCGCCAGTGTTCCCGTATACGCGCGAGCAGATGCAGGCAGTTGTTGATGAGATTGAGAAACAAACAGATCGCGGCGCAGCAATGATTGCTGCATCCGTCATCGATGGCATTTTGGAGCATCTTATTATCGCTCGACTCGTAGACCTCTCCTCCAATCGCAAAAAGGCGTTGTTCTGTCAGTCAAACGGTCCACTATCAACCTTGTCGTCTAAGATTGAGCTTGGCTTTGCTCTCGGCTTATTCAACGAAGAACGAAGGGAATCCCTTCATCTTATTCGCGAGGTCCGCAACGCTTTTGCGCACAGAATGGATCCCATAAGCTTCGAGGATCCGGACATATCCGCAATGGTGGAAACAAGAGTGACTCCGAAAGTGAAGGCATATTCGACGATGTCGCCACGAACAAAATTTCTGTTTACGTTCAATATTATGGCTCCCTTTCTCGCCTTCACAGCATCTTTCCCGCAGATTCGGATCAATACACTCGACGATGAGCCGTCATACCACGAACATTTTGACGTGGTCTTGGCTGCCTTGATGCATCTTCTCTTGGAGAAGAAAGGACTGAAGGACGCGCTTGGAAAGCGTCCATCCTCCGAGAAAATGAAACTGTCACTTCTGCAATTCTCGGAAGCGCAGAAAGCAGTCATGGAGTATCATCTGCGGAAAATATCGGACCCGCTTCAGCCAGACACACCTGATTGCAAGCACATTTATAGCGACGGCGTTTTCGAGTTGTGTAAGGACCAAGAAGGGCAGTACAAGCTCTTACCAACCCCTCCGACGGGTAAATAGGAAAAGAGCGGCAACTCAGAACCTTTGCTGAACTTTTCCGATCGCTACTTGCGACTTGCCGAACGTCTGATATGGGTCGTCGCGTCATTTTTGGCCAATTTGCCGGAAGTCCGCTCATCCTCTCACAGCGGCGGAATATCAGACATCCCCTAACGCTGCTCGGGGCCAAATCCAGAGTTGGCTTGGGTTGACGTTCAGGCTGATTGATTCAGGGTGAATGGACCAGGCGCAAACGCGAACATTGCGCAAAAGCGGCCGCGGCGCGTTCCAACGCCGGGCAAGCCTTAAAGCGCGCTATATCTTAGATGCAAATGCGCGTCCGCATCATGCGCAATCACAGCCCGAACGAATGCCTGATCTGCCGCAGCATGGCGAACGCCGCGTCAGTGTAGCGCCCCGCATAGAAATATTGGTCCAGCAACGAGGCGATCGCCACAATGATAAGGGCATTCCCAAGTCCTCGAATCATGGCTGTTGAACTCGAATCATGGCGGTTGAAAACGAACCTGGTGGAAAGGTCGGCCTGGTCCCGTTCTCTCATCTTGCTGATCATTGGAGAGACGCCAGGCCTCGGCCCCGAAATAGGCGGTCAGGATCAAGCTCGTTGAAATCAGAAACCCAAACACAATTCGGACTATCAAAACGCACCCCCAAAATAGTTTCGGGTAGCTGATCATTCCGAGTTGATTCGAAAAATGCAGCAGCGTTGACCTAAGCGCGGCCTGAGCGACAACTTGTGGTGCCTTCGTACCTTGTTGGAGCGCGTTCAGGCCACCTTCCCCATTGGCGGAGCATCCTTGCCGCCAACGGCGGCGCCGAGCGCGATCATCACCTTGGCGGTGAAGTCCTCATTCCAGACCCTCGTGCTGTCGCAGAACGCCTTCAGCACGCGCACGAACTGGATCTTGTTCTGGAGCAGCTCCTGGTCGCTCTTCGAACCGAGCACGGTTTGCGCCGACGCAAAGAGTTTCGCTTTCGCAGCGTCCCAGGCCGCCGCCCGCTTCTCGATCTCGCCGGGCTTCACGTCACCCAGAATGTGCAGGATGCTGCCGGGCTTTCTCAGGCCTGCGTCCCGGCTGTACCACAGGAGGTAATCGAGCTGCTGGATCATCTCGGCAATCTTGCCGCGCAGTTCGTCCTGTAATGTCGCGTTGAAGGCTTCGGGCGAATATTCGCTGGCTTTCCCCTCGAGGAACATGAAGTGATATTGCGATCCAACGGAAATCGCCTTGAGCAGCATGCTGGTGGTGGGGTCGCCGAAATCCCTGTGCTTGATCTCGAAGATATAAATGTGGATCTCGTGCACTCCGCTGTAGAAGATGATGCTGCGCGCGACAAACATCCTGAACGCACGGTCCCGCTCCCGCGACGTCACTGTCTGGCGATTCTCGCGGAAATCGCCCCGGATCGCGGCCGTGACCAGCATCTGCACGGTGTCGGCCCAGCAACGGGCGACATCTTCCTCCGCGATGCCGGCAACGAAGCCGGCCCACGGAATGGGCTTTCCCGCCTCCGGTGCGTCGAAGCCGAAGGCATCGAAATGACCGAAGAACTCGACCGTGGAGTCGGCAAGGAGACCACCGGACCGCCCTTCGGCGTTCGGCGTGCGAATAACGATCTTGCGCTCCGGAAAATTCTCCAGATAGACGCGCTTGCGCAGCTCGTCATGGATGATCGAGGTCAGGCGTGAGGCGGAAATGTGCAAGGACCCGTTGAACGCCTCCAGGTCCTCATCAGTGAGGTTGGGCGGATTGAGTATCCCCTGGATGCGCTTGAACAGCTTCAAAATAGGGTCCCTTCCGTTGCCGATTTTCGACGGAGCGGCGGGATTCTTCAGCGCGGCCGGGTCGACCAGCACCGGATCGTCGATTTGAAGCGCCTCGATGTCCGCCAGCGTTTCCGGCGTGCGGGTGAGCACCGCAATCGGAAGCATGAAGCGGTCCTGGGTGGGGAAGCTCGCCATCTTCCGGGAATGCTTGATCGAGGCATCGAAATATCCGACCTCGAAACCGGTGAACGAGTGGCTGGCCTTCTGCCTTCCCGTGGCAACGACGAGCAGGATGTCGGTGTCGTCGAGATCGGCCTTCAGTTGCGTGCGCCAATTGGCGCCAAGCTTGAAGTCGACGTCGATCGTCAGTTTGAATACAGCAGGATTGAAAGTCCGCCGCAGCTCTTCCGCGATGGCGAGAGCGAGATCCCGGTCTTCGATTGCATAACTCAGGAATAGATGAAGTCTTCCATCGGCCATGGGCGTACTCCATGCAAAGCAATGAAATCGGCAAATACGCGCAATGTCGGGCTGTCTCACCTCAGATCGCGCTCAGCCAAAACGAGCACGTCCGGCTCGAGAAGACCGATTGTTCCGAGGCGATCATAGCGCCATCAGGCCACGAGGATGGTGAAGTACATCACGTTTAGGTTGCGTCAGGCGTGCTGCCCCACCTCTATCCCGGCGCATATTCGCAAATCGGGATCGCCGTCGAGATGCCCTTGACCTGCTCCGAGCCGAGGGCGCGGACCCGGCTGCGATCGGACAACGCATCGGCCACCATCTCCGAGATGACGCAGCGAACGCCGTGGGTCCGCGCGGCCTCCTCCATGCGGGCGCCGATGTTGATGGCATCGCCATAGATGCCGATCGAACGCTTCGCGTCACCCTGCTCGCTCACGATCACGTCCCCGCCATGGACCCCGATGCGAAAGCCGGGCACGACGCCGAATGCGCGCGCATAGGCTTTCCCCTCCCGCGCCACCGCCGCAAACATCGCGTCGATCGCGTGCAGGATGGCGTCATCGTTGATTGCGTCGGACCAATTCCAGATCGCGATCAGGCCATCGCCTTTGTAGAGATAGATTTCGCCGCCATGGTCGACGATCGGCTGCGAGAGGTCGGACAGGAATTTGCGGACGAAGGCGCGCATGGTCAGCGCCCCCAGCCGCTCGCCGAGGGCGGTCGAGCCGTTGATGTCGAGAAACAGCAGCACCTTTCGCTCTTGCACAGGGCGATGATAGGTGCCGAGGATGAGATCGAGCAGCGTGCGCAGGCCTACGAAGTGCGCAACGCGCATCATCAGAATGCCGGGAATCGAGAAGGCGGTGAAGAAGGCAAGACCGTAAGGCAGGCGGCGATATACCACCGGCAGATCGTCGAGCCGGCCGAGCACGACATGGGTGATGTGCAGCGCGACGAGATAGAGCGCCATCACCACCAGGATGTAGATGAAGATCGAGCGCAGCGGATGCATCGCCCGCATCCAGTTGCCGCGCGGGCCCTGCACATAGAATTCCTCGAACAGGCCGATGCCGGCGCCGATCAGAAGCGCATTCATGGTGCCGATTTCGACCGGCCGTCCGACCGCGGCGGTGGTCAAGGCGCCGAGGCAGGCGAAGATCACCGTCGAGAGCAGGACCGCTGCAAGCTTCCGGCGCGTCGTCGCGGTCATGGCTACTCTGCCGTGCGATGGACAAAGGTGGGTGGGAGGCGCCGGGCTAACCATGGCCGACTTTCTCGTTTCGCGCGCAAAGATATTGATAAAGACACCAGGACATGCGACCGCATTCCCGCGACACGAAATGTCCGGGTGATCATGCTTGTCCTTCAGGTGAGGGACGCACTGACACGCGGAAGAACGATCCGGATTTCGGTGAACTCGCCAGGACAGGTATCGACCTCTATCGATCCTGCATGCTGCTTGACGACGATGTCGTGACTGATTGAAAGGCCAAGGCCCGTTCCTTCCCCGGCGGGCTTGGTGGTGAAGAACGGATTGAACATCTTTTCCTTCACGTCGGGCGGAATGCCGATTCCGTTGTCCCGGATCGTGATCTCGACACAATCCCCAAGGTTTCGGGTTGCCGCCGCAAGCATCGGCTCGAAATCATCCCGGTCGACCTCACGGCTGCGTCTAACGACCGCATCGAAGCCATTTGAGATCAAATTGAGCAAGACGCGCGTGATCTCCTGAGGAAACACATCGGCCTGCCCCACGGCTGGATCGAATGACCGCCCGAGCGTGATGTTAAATCCCTGCTTCTCCGCCCGTGCCCCGTGATAGGCGAGATTGAGGCTCTCTTCGACCAGGGCATTGATATCGACGGGCCGGTGGTCACCCGAGCCTTCACGCGCGTGCAGCAGCATATTCTTGACGATAGAGTCGGCACGCTTGCCGTGCTGCACGATCCTCCCGAGATTATCGCGCAGGACATCCGCCAACTCGGCGATTTCGGTCGATGTCTCATCGTCGACCTGCACTCGCACCAAAGCCTTCTGCAGTTCGTCGATCAATTCGACCGATAGGCTCGAGAAGTTGTTGACGAAATTGAGCGGGTTCTTGATCTCATGCGCGATGCCGGCGGTGAGTTGGCCAAGTGACGCGAGCTTTTGGGTCTGGACCAGACGGTCCTGCGCCGTCTGCAACTCGCGCAACGCAGTTTCGGCGGCATCGCGCGCCGCACGAATGGCCTGCTCGGCGCGCTTTCGCTCGGTGATGTCGGCATAGATCAGCACGAAGCCGCCATCCGGCACCGGGTTGCGGCGCACCTCGACGACGCGACCGTCGGGGCGCGTCCGCTCGTAGCGCATCTCCCGCCTGGTATCGTCGAGGGAGCTTCTCAGTTGCGCTTCGAGATCGGCCGAGCCGAACTCCCCTCGTGCAACCAGATAACGGAAGAGCTCCGCGAAGCCTGGCCGCTCGGCAAGATAGGCGTCCGGCAGATCGAGCATCTCCTGCAAATTGCGGTTCCATGCCGCCAGGCGCGCCGCGGCGTCGAACATCGCGACGCCGTCGCCCATGTTGTCGAAGGTGGTACGTAACTCGGCCTGCCGCTCGCGCAACTCGCCCAACAGCCGCGCGTTCTCGATGGCGATCACTGCTTGCGCGGCAAAGCCTTCCAGGAGTGCAATCTCGTTCTCGGAAAAGGGCCTGACTTCGCGTCGGGCGGAGACGATCAGTCCAAGCAGCGTCTCGTCTCGACGCAGCGGCACAAACAGCGCGGTACGAATCCCGGCGAGATCGACCGCACTCCGCATGACCGGATGGTCAATTTCCGCGCAGTCGGAAATGTGCACGAGACGGTCGCCGGCGAGCAAGACCCGGCCTACCGGATGGTCAGAGCCCCGAAATCCCCGGCGCAGGAGATCGGCGAATTGTTGTGGCAAATTATGAACCGCGACCGCGCTGAAGCGTTCGCCGTCATAGACCTGCAAGCTGCCATAAGCGACGCCGCAGAGGCGGTGTGCCTTCACCAGGATCGCGTCGAATACCGGCGCGAGATTGCCGGGCGATGAATTGATGACTTGCAGCACCTCGGCGGTCGCGGTTTGCCGCTCGAGCGCTTCGCGCTGCTCCGTCAGCAACCGCCTGTTCTCGATGGCGATCACCGCCTGATCGGCAAAGGTGCGCACCAGCTCGATCTGCCGCTCGGTAAATGGCTCGGGTCGTTGGCGCCCCAAGCTCATCATACCAATCGGCTCGCCGTCGCGCAGCAGCGGGACGCCAAGGAGCGCGCGTGCTCCCGAGAGTTCGAAGATCTCGGGAAATTGATATTCTGCGTCGGCAGTGATGTCGGCGATTTGCAAAGCGCGACGTTCCGAGACCACCCGCCCGGTCATCGTGCGTCGGCCCGAGCGCCCGGAAACCGGATGAGTATCAAGATACTTCTGCAATCTGACGGCGCCGGCCGACGCTTCAGGCGTCAAGCCGACCGCCGCGACATAGCGGAAGACGTCGCCGTCGCGCCGCGAGACGAACCCCATCTCTGCCTCGCATAACCTTGCCGCTGTCCGGGCGACCGTCTCCAGCACCGGTTTAAGGTCGAAAGTCGAGCGGCTGATGACCTTCAGCACGTCGCTGGTGGCGGTCTGGTGCTGCAGGGATTCGGTCAAGTCGATGGTGCGCTGGCGCAATTCGCCGAGAAGCCGCGCATTCTCGATTGCGATCACAGCCTGCGCGGCGAAGTTCTGCACGAGCGCGATCTCCTTGTCGGAGAATGGTCGCACCTCCTGACGGTAGATGTTGAAGACGCCGAGCAGGGTGTTGTCCTTGCGGAGCGCGACATTGACGAGCGTGCGGGCGCCGCCCAGGTCGACATAGGCGCGGCGCACGCGGTTGCTGGCTCGGTACAGCTCGGTCGTTGCCAAATCCGCTATGTGAACAAGATTTTGACCGCGGACGATCTCCACAAGACTGGCCGAAGCCGCTACAGGTACAGGCTCGCGGACAAACTCGGCGAGCGCGGCTGGCACCGCGTAGGTGGCGGCTATGCTGAATCGCTCCCCGTCATAGGTCCAGAGAGCGCCAAATCCGGCTCCGCACAGCCGCGTCGCCTTCCCGAGCATCGCCTGAAACACCGGCGCGAGATCGCCGGGCGAGGAATTGATGACCTGCAACACCTCGGCGGTCGCAGTCTCCTGCTCACGCGCCTCTTTCAGCTCGCGGGTGAGCGTGCGCACCTGCTTTTGCAGGTGGGCAATGGACGGAACAGCGGTCGATCGTTCGGGCGTTTTGCGCCTACTCGGACGCAGCCCCTTGCTCGGATGTTCGCTTCCGCGTTGCGGCATTTCGCTCCCCCGGGTGGGTCGGAACGATGCTTAACCTTATACAAATCCAGAGTTCCGCGCCACGGCCGAACACTCGCTCCGGGTCCATCTCCGGACCTGGCCCAGCTCACTCGATGACCTCGGAGGCGAGCGCCAGCAGCGTTGGTGGAATGTCGAGACCAAGCGCTTTTGCGGCCTTGAGGTTGATGACGAAGTCAAACTTGGTCGGCCGCACCACCGGCAGATCGCCCGGCCGGGCCCCTTTGAGAATCCGGGCGGTGTAGGTGCCGGCCTGACGGTAAGCGTCGGTAATATTGGTTCCGTAGCCGATGAGGCCGCCTGCCACCGCAAACTCGCGCTGAACGTAAATCGCCGGCGAACCAGCAATCATCTTGATAAGAGCGCGTCGTCTCATGGGGCCCCCGGAACTCAGGGCCACGCCGAACACACCTCGAAAAATACCACACTTACTGCGGGACTGCGCAGGTCATCGCCGCCGACTGTGAAGTTCTACTTCGGCGGCGCACCATCGATCTCGCAATTGGGATTGGTGACTGACTTCATCGCGAAGCAGCGCGGCCCGCGTGCAGCCCGCGCTTTACTTGCGCGCGATCTGGGTCTTCGCTTGCAAGTGGCAAAAACGGTCAGCACTACTGACCGTCTGACAAGATGACATGGGTGTCATCGGTTTTCCATCATTGGTCGTCAATGTCATTCGCCTTACGCTATCGATGTAGGGCAAGGGGTGTGCATCAGCAGCTAGCCCAGGCTGAAAATAATCACCGGCGAAGTTGGCCGGGGGGTCGCGCGTATCGATGGGTTGCGCGCGCAACAAGAGACCGATGCACACTCGACTGCATGCACCGCTCGCGTTCACATCTGCAAAAAATGAAATATAAAGGGAGGAAGTGCGCATGATGAAGCATTGGCGTCGCTCTAGCTTCTGTATTTCGGTCGCGGTCGCGGCATTCGCCGCGTCGTCGGCGTTTGCTCAAGGCGTCGATACTGCGCGTATCGATTCCGGCGGTCAGAATGACTGGCTGACCTATCACGGCTCGTACCAGTCCTATCACTACAGCCCCCTGGCCCAGATCAACACCAGCAACGTCAATAACCTGAGTGTCGCCTGGATCCATATTCCGGGACGCTCGACGCGCGGGCTGCAGTCGATGCCGCTGGTGGCCGATGGCGTGCTCTACTACACCGGCTCCTACAGTCGCGTCTTCGCGCTGAACGGCGCCACCGGCGAGGTGATCTGGTCCTACTTCCCCGAACTCGACGAAGCGTTGGTCGCGCGGCAGACGCACTCGCCGTATAATCGCGGCGTCGCAATCGGCGAGGGCAAGGTCTATGTCGGCACCGTGGACGGCCGGCTCATCGCGCTCGACATGAAGACCGGCAAGGTGATGTGGGACACCAAGCTGATCGATTCCCAGAAATTGACCGTCGGCTTCACCGGCGCGCCCCTCTACGCCAAGGGCACGGTCATCATCGGTGCGCAAGGCGGCGAATGGCCGGGCCGCGGACCGATCTTTGCGGTCGACGCTGCCACCGGCAAGAAGAAATGGGAATTCCTGACCGTTGCCGGCACCGACGACGCGATGAAGACCTGGGGCAATGACTCCTGGCGCACCGGCGGCGGCGGCGGCTGGATGCCGGGCACCTACGAATCCGATACGAACACGGTTCTGTGGGGAACGGCCAACCCGGCACCGCTCTATGACTGGTCGGGAGCCGATTACAAGACGCAAGGCGCCCGCCCGGGCGACAATCTCTACACGAGCTCGGTGATCGGCCTCGACCTCGATACCGGCAAGTTGAAATTCTATCATCAGGAGCTGCCGCACGACACCTGGGACTTCGACAGCGCGGTCGGCGAGTTCGTGATGCTGGATCGCGATGGCCAGAAGTACATCGTGCATCCCAACAAGAGCGGATACATCTTCGTCTATGACCACAATCTGGGCCTCAAGAACGTCTGGCGGATCACCCAGAACAGCAACTTCGTCAAGAACATCGATCCCAAGACGGGTGAGCTGGTCGGACGCCGCGACTTCACGGCCGGCAAGGTCGACGAGCCGCTGTGCCCGCACATTTCCGGCGGCGTGAGCTGGAACTCGGGCTCCTACAATCCCAAGACGGGCCTCTACTACAAGCTCGGTCAGGAATGGTGCATGACCCTCACTGTCATGAAGACGACCCCGATCGTGACGCCGCAGGCCCAGCTCAACATCGGCGCAGACTTCAAGATCGCGCCGCCCCCGGGCGGCCAGATCTATGGTCATCTCGACGCGCGGGATCCGATCACGGGCGCCAAGAAATGGGAAGTCCGCTTCCCCGAGCCTCCGCTGGCAAGCGTGCTGTCCACCGGTGGCAATCTGGTGTTCGTCCCTGACTCGCGTGGCACGGTTCACGCCTATGACGCAGAATCGGGAACCGAGCTGTGGAATCATTCCGACGGCACCGGCCACCAGGGCGGCATCATCAGCTACGCCGTCAACGGCAAGCAGTACATCGCGGTCGTTGCCGGTTTTGGCGGCATGGCTTCGGATGACTACGCGCCGACGTTCGGCGGCGTCTACAAGAGCATGCCGCGCGACGACGGCGCGCTCATCGTCTACAGCCTGAAATAGGTTGTGCGACAGCCTGCGAGGAGCGGCGCACCACGCCGCTCCCCGCGTATTGAGGCGAGCTGACTGGAACTCCCGTCAGATGAATGGGTTTGGCCCTCATGAGATTGAGTGCGAAGATCACAACGTGGCGGCCGCTGATACTCGCCGTCTTCCCGGTGTTTTCCTTGGCGTTTTCCGCCGCACCGGGCCGCGCCCAGCAGCCTGCTGCCCCCGCGCAGCAACCCGCTGCCCCGGCAGCGAACAGCGATCAGCTCGATGTGAAGCAGTTGTTTGCGACCACCTGTGGCTGGTGTCACTCCGACGGCGGTCGCGTCGCCGGCAAGGGACCGCAGCTCATGGACACCAAGCGAGACGACGACTTCATCCGCAACCGCATCAAGAACGGCAAGGAAGGCGCGATGCCTGCCTTCGGTGGCATGTTCAACGATGCGCAGATCGACCAGATCATCAAATACATCCGTAACCTGAAACCGGACCAAGGCTGAGCCGGCAGGATTGATCAACGGGGCATGCACAGACAATGAAAATCATTCTCCCTCTCATGGTCGGCGCCGCGATTGGACTTGTCGGCGCGGCGCAGGCCCGATCTCTCGATGCGATCCGCGAGTCCGGCGCGCTTGGACTGTGCGCCCACCCCAATTCGCTGCCATTCGCCAGCAAGGCCGGCGACCCGCCGGGATTTCAGGTCGAATTGGGCAAGGCGCTGGCGCATGAGCTTGGCGTCTCGTTGAGCCTCGACTGGATCATCACCCAGTACCAGTTGCACAGCGCCGCCTGTGACATCGTCCTGGACGTCATTGCCGACCAGCAGGCGCAGGGCGAAACCCATTTGAGGATTTCAAAGCCGTACTATCGCACTGGCGTCGCGCTGGCCGTGCCGGCGTCGAGCCAGATCACGTCCTTCAAGAGCCTCGACGCGCACACCAAGGTCGGTGTCCTGGTCGGATCGATGGCGGCCATGACGCTTGGTCAACGTCACGTGTCGACGTCGACATTCGGATTCGAGGTCGACATGCTCGACGCGCTTGCCAATCATGAGATCGACGCGGCGGCGGTCACGCCGGCGATGGCCGGCTATTTCAACTTGACGCATCCGGACAAGGCCGTGCGCATCCTCGATCTCGACGAGAGCGAGCCCAACCTCAACTGGAATATCGCCGTCGGCATGGTCCGGCCCGACGGCAGCTTGCAGAGCGCGGTCGATAGCGCCATGGAAAAGCTAAAAGCCGACGGCACGATCGGCCGAATCTACGGCCGTTACGGGGTAACCCTGCAAATGCCGAAATAGCTCGTCGGGCGGGCGAAGCTCGACGAGCGAAGGCGAAAGCGTAAGCCGCCAGCTCCCGCGCAAAAGAGGCGGATTACGCTTCCGCCGATCCGCTCTACAGACTTTTACGAGGTGTGCGCGGCCGACCGGCGAAAGCTCCGGCCGACTGTGAAGTTCTGCTTCATGCCCCGTCAACGTTATCGCCGATAGTCGCTCGTCCGACGCGCCCGTACATCCAGCTCGCAGATCAGAAGTCACGGCGACTTCGGTTTGCGACGAGATGGGAGCACGGCGATGCAAAGCACCAGATTTTCCAGACGCGATTTACTCGGCGCTGCGGCGGGCGCGCTGCCCCTCGTCGCTGCCTTGGCGGAGCCGCTCAAGGCGGCAGAGCCGCGGCCGAGCGCAGCGGGCGCCGATGCGTCATCGTGGGCGGATCCGACGATGCCCGAGGTGACGCATCGCATGATTGAAGCGAACGGCATCCGGATCCACGTGGCCGAACAGGGCACGGGTCCTCTCGTCATCCTCTGCCACGGCTTTCCAGAGTGCTGGTATTCCTGGCGGCATCAGCTCGGGGCACTCGCCAAGGCCGGTTTCCACGCCGTGGCGCCCGACCTGCGCGGCTATGGCCGCAGCGATCGTCCGGAGGAGGTCGAGAAATACACGGTGCTCCATGACGTCGGCGACGTCGTGGGTCTCGTCGACGCACTCGGTGTCAAACAAGCTGTCATAGCCGGCCACGACATCGGCGCCACGATCGCATGGCAAGCCGCGCTGCTGCGTCCCGACCGCTTCAAGGGTGTGATTGCGCTCGGCCCGCCATTCCGGCCGCGGGCGTTTGGCGGTGAGGGGCCGCCGACAAGCGTCATGCCGCAAACCAGGGATGCGATGTTCTACCAGCTCTTCCTGCAGACTCCGGCGGCCGAGGCGGCGCTTTCGCGCGACATGCGCCGCACGTTCCGCTCGCAGTTCTATTCGCTCTCCGCCGACAGGCCGGCGTCCACGAACGGAGGCGTTGCTCAAGCCGGGATGGTGCCCCGCAAGGGCGCTGCCTTCACCGAACCGGCATCATTGCCGGCGTGGATCACGGAGGCCGACGTCGATGTCTACGTCGCGGAATTCACCCGCAGCGGCTGGCGCGGCCCCTTGAGCTGGTGGCGCAATATCGATCGCGGCTGGGAGCTGATGGCCGCTCTTGATGGCGCGGAGGTCAACGTGCCCGCGCTCTATATGGTGGGCGAGCGCGACCTGCTCGCCGAAGCGTTTCGATCAGCCATTGCCCTGCAATCGACGCTCATTCCAAAGCTGCGGCCGCCGATCATGCTGCCGAACTGCGGACACTGGACCCAGCAGGAACGCGCGTCCGAAGTCAGCGCCGCGATGATCGAGTTTCTGAGGCAGGTCCATGCGTAGATGGGGTAACGGGCCGGTACGCCGAACCTGCAGCCCAGTGCGTGTTGATGGAATGGGGCCTCACGGCTTGACGTAGGTCCAGCCTTGCTCCTCCAGCTGCATGATGTGGATGACGCCGGACTTCACCACCTGGGCCTCGGGAATGATCGGGATGTCCTTGTTCTCCGCCTTGTGCATGTTCTCCTGCGTGTTGCCGCAGGCCTTGTATGAAATCTCCGGCGTGCTCAGCGCCATTGTCTCGATTCGGGCCTTCACGGGCGAGGTGTCACTGCGCAGCATGTGCAGGCCCGGTCCGAACGTGACCACCTCGATTTTCACGTCCTCGCCGATCTCCTTGTAATATTGCGTCACGTTCATTGCGTTGTTGAGTGCCAGATTCATCGCAGCCGGATCATTGGTATTCACCTGCAGGATCAGGTGGTGCTCCGTTTTCTGCGGGGAGGCCTCGGCAGGAGCGGACGGCTTCTTCGCCTGCGCGGTAGCGGCGGGCCTTACGGACTTCACGGCAACGTGCCTCTTCACGATGAGATGAGGCCTCGGCCTCGGCATCGGCCTCAGCTTCTGCTCAACATCCTGCGCCGCGGCCAGCGCCGTCGTGACCAGAAGCGCGACCGCGCCCGCCATTGCTGCTATCGCGACATACCGAAACCTGACCATCGTCACCTCCCTCGAAGAACGCCACGCCGTGAATTATTGGTCATTGGGTTTGGCGATAGCGTGTGGCCATTTGCACGTCGTGCCGATCCTTGTCCGCAACGCTTCCAGCCCGTTGAGCGCGAAACTTCCATCCAGCTCATTTCCCGAAAGGGGCAGCAGCCGGACCGCGAGCTCCCCCGCATCCGGAAGTGACTGCAGCAAGGCGACCACGTCTCCCTTGAACGCGACGCCGTCGCCAGATGCCGCCGCGGCGCCCGCGAGTTGCACCGGGTTGCCGCCGTTCACGCGATAAGAAATGTAGTAGTTGTCGCCGCGGCCGGTGATGGCAGCTCCAGTCACGGCAAGTTCCGTGCGACCGCCGCGGCAGCGAATGGATAGCTGCATTGCCACGCCGCCCGCGACCTTGCGCGATGCGGTCGTAGCGGTGGCTATCGGCGAATAGTCGACGGGCGACGTTGTCTCGCTCACGATCCAGCCATCGCCTGCCAGCGCCAGCTCGATCGGCGATGTTATCGCACGCGCTGGCTTGTCCTGGCATTCCTGCCCCTTCGCGCTTTCCATCTGCAGGCAAGCGCGAAGCTGCGGCGTCGCGTCGCTTGCAGCTTGCGCCGAGGCAACCCCACTCACGAGCGCGAGGACGATCGGGAACGGGAGAGCCGCGGCTTTCATTGCGATGCCTGGCTTTCGTGCGCATGGCGATCGAGCCAGGCCTGCGCCGCAGAGAAGCGCGCAAGACCTGGGACCGACGCGGCGAGATTGATCGACTTCCATTTCGGATCGAAGCCGGGCCCTTGCAGCTTGTCGAGCCGGGAGAACAGGTGATCGACAAAGCGCGCGACGCGCTCATAGCGGTTCGAATTGGTCGGCCAATTGAACGCGACGAGCGCGGTGGGGACCGCAATCGTCTCGATGCGCTCGCCCTGCTTGATCAGGCCGGGATAGTCGGCCGCATCGAGAGTCGAGGGAAGATAGTAGTCCTCCAGTTTGTCGTTGTAGGGGACCGGCAGGAACTTGAAGCCGGGCTCGAACCGCCTGCGCACGAACGCGTCAACCGGCTTGGACGTGATGAACACCACCGCCGCCATGCCGTTCTCGCCCTTGCGCATCTGCTCCAGCGCGACCTGATGCGGGATGAACGTCTTCTCGACGTCGAGACCGAGACGAGAGAAGATCAGCGGTCCCGAATAAGCTGCGGCGGTGCCGAGCGTATTGAAGTTCACCTTCTTGCCGGCGAGGTCGGCAAGGCTCTGAATCTCGGGCCGCACGAACACATGCAGCTCGGACGGGAACAGATTAAGCACGTAGGCGATCTTGTGCTGAATATCCGGCACCTGGTTCTTGTACTCGTCGAGCGAGTCTGCGCTGATGATCGCCGCGTCGATGCCTCGCAGATAGAGCAGTGAGTTGACGTTCTCTGTCGGTCCGCGGGTCACGACCGGCAGGACATGCAGATTGTCGCCATCGTCGACCACGCGCGCCATTTCCGCGGCAAAGCGTATCGGCGCGCCCTCCAGGAGGCCTCCGGCGAGGCCGACCGTCCACGCGTTGATGGTCTCCTGCGGTCTTGCGACCGCAGTCTCTTGCGGCCTCGGCGGCGGATGCGAGTGAGCATGGGTGCGAGCATGCTTCGCGTGCGCATCCACCAGGGAAGGCGGAATGGCCAGCAGCAGCGCAGCCAATGCTGCGAGCGCAAGCAGCGGGCGTGATCCCACAGATTTGTTCATGGAAAAGTTCCTACGTTCTACTATCGATGCAGCGCATCGGATCGCTCTTTCGCTTCCTTGATTCCGCCGGCCAGAGCCCTGGCGTAGAGATCAAGCGCCCTTTTTGCATCGCCGCGCGTCCCATAGGTTCTCCATTTGGAAAGGATGAGCGGATCATAGGTTTCCGCGAGCGCGAAACTTGCCTGTGCACTGCCCATTTCGGCGGCGCGCTGAAGCACGATTCGCGCTGACCCGATGTCGCCGCGACTGAGCAGCACGCGCGCGTACGCCACCAACCTCGTGGTTTCCGCCGTATCCTCCGCTTTGGGTTGAGTGCTTGAGACGGCCGCCTGCTCTGCTGCGATCGGCTTGGCCGCTTCCACCGCCTGTTGTGCGTTGATCTGATCGGCGGCGATGATGGAAGGCGCAGGCGCCTGGCGCCGTGCCAACACAAGGTTGCGCTCCAGCTGCGCCGTCCTCTCACGCTCCTGTTGCAGAGATTGGCGCAGTTCCGCCGAGCCGCCCTCGCTCGCCTGCCACAGCCGGGCGGCTTCGTCGCGGGCCTTGGCCGCGAGCGCCGTCTGCGTCTCGACATCTTGCCGCGCCGCTGCAAGATCCTGCTCCAGCCGGCTCGCGCGGTCGTGTTCCTGCTGCAGCGATTTGCGCAAATCCGCCGCGCCTGCGTCCGCCGTCTTGAGTCGGTTCGCTTCGGCTGCGGCCTTGGCTGCGAGCGCGGTCTGCGTGTCGACATTGCGCCGCGCTTCTGCGAGATTCTGCTGCAGCCGCGCTTCACGCTCCCACTCTTGCGCCAGGGACTTTCGCAGCTCTGCGGCGCTGCTGTCCGCCGCCTGCTTGACCGCTTGGTTGCTGGCCATCCGCGCCTCAGCCTCGTAGGCGTAGATCGCGGCGTGCACCATCGAGAGGTTCTGTGCCAGCACCTCGGCTCTGTCGTGCTCCTTCTGTAGCGATCGTTTCAATTCCGCGGAATCACCATCCGCGACCTGCTTTAGTCGGCTGGCTTCGGCATTCGCCCTGGTCGCCAGTGCGGTCTGCGTCTCGACATCGTGCCGGCTTGCTGAGAGCTCCTGCGCCAGCGCCGCCGCCCGGTCGCGTTCCTGCTGCAAGGACTCTCGCAAATCCGCCGTGCCGTCTTCCGCCGCCCGCTTGAGCTTTGCCACCTGATCGCTGGCCTGGAGCGCTTGAGCCTCGTAGGCGTAGATCTTTGTTCGCGCCGTCGAGAGCTCCTGTTTCAGGGCCTCGGCCTTGTCGTGCTCCTGCTTGAGCGATTGCCTCTGCTCCGCGGAGCTTTTTTCCGCCGCCTGCTTCAACTGCGCGGCTTGCTCGTCCGCTTTGGCGGCGAGCGCGGTCTGCGTCTCGACATCGCGGCGCACCTCTACAAGATCCTGCTCCAGCCGGCCCGCGCGGTCGTGTTCCTGCTGCAGGGATTTACGCAAATCCGCCTCGCCTGCGTCCGCCGTCTTCTTCAGTTGACTTGCTTCGGTCGTCGCCTTGGTCGCGAGCGCGATCTGCGTCTCGACATCGCGGCGCGCCTCCACAAGATCCTGCTCCAGCCGGCTTGCGCGGTCGTGTTCCTGTTGGAGGGATTTACGCAAATCCGCCTCGCCTGCGTCCGCCGTCTTCTTCAGTTGACTTGCTTCGATCGTCGCCTTGGTCGCGAGCGCGGTCTGCGTCTTGACATCGCGCCGCGCCGCCGCGAGGTCCTGCTCCAGCCGGCCCGCGCGGTCGTGTTCCTGCTGCAGCGATTTTTGCAAATCCGCCGCGCCTGCATACGCCGTCTTGAGTCGGTTCGCTTCGGCCGCCGCCTTGGCCGCGAGCGCGGTCTGCGTGTCGACATTGCGCCGTGCCGCCGCAAGATCCTGCTCCAGCCGGCTTGCGCGGTCGTGTTCCTGCTGCAGCGATTTGCGCAAATCGGCCGTGCCTGCGTCCGCCGCCCGTATTGATGGGCCGACTTTGTCGTCGGTCGTGGTGACCGACACCCCCGGCGGCCCGACACTGCGGCGCGATGCAAGATCCCGCTCCATCTGCTCGGCACGGTCGTGCTCATCTTGCAGGGCTTTTCGCAATTCGGCGATTTCTCTGTCGGCCGCCTGCGTGGCGAGAGTCGACTCGCCGCACGCCCTGTTCAGGAGCCTCAGCAGCACTTCCAGATCGCGCTTCGTGGCGGCGAGTTCGCGCGCCTGCATCTCGGTTGTTTGGCGTTCTTGCTCCTCGGCGGCTTGGGATTGCGGCGGATCGCTGGTCTGCGCCAGGCGCGCGGATGTGTCGCCGCTCCGGCCGTCGTCATGCGCCTGCCCGTCCAGCGTCCACGTCGTCGCGAAGAAGACTGCAGTCAGCAACAGCGCCGCGGTTCTAGCCGGCGACAGGCGGCTCCCTGACCTCTGGCGGAAGGCCGCTTGATACGCCCGAACCTCAATTCCGTTGGAGGGATTCCCGTCCTCGCAGGGAATGACGACCCTTCGGCTTCCGCGCGCATCCACATCCCCTGCAGCCGCCTGGTGATATGGCCTGTCGTGACAAATTAATAAATTACGGTGCCGCTTCATGCGAAACCAATCCTCCAGGGAGGACCGCGGCTAACTCTTTGGGGCAGCGCAGCAATAAAAGTTGGCGCTCGGCAATAAAGTTAGCGCTTAGAAACAAAGAATGAGAATTAAATGTTAGCAATTAAATTAACGCTTGGCAATTAGTTAAATTGGCTGCTTACAATTAAAGCGAAATAAATCAGCGTTTTACAATCAATAATGTGTTTGGCGGCCGGCAATAAACGCGTCATTGAGCGTTTGGATGGCCACGGATACGACTGAAGGTAGCGCCACACTGCCGGTCCGCCTCCCTTCACCACTCGTCGAACACGCCGACGCTCAAGAGCGTACGGAGGGCCCCGCGCGCGCTGCGCGGAGCGCGCCGATGTGCCACGGGTACGTCGAAACCGGACAGATTTGTGGATGGCTCCGGCTGGGGTTTCTCGGCCTCGGGGGCGCTTACACCGGCCGCTCGCCCTTGATGGTGACGCGGGTGCCGGCGCGGGTGTGGGGCCAGTAATCCCACATCGCGCGATGCTGGGCGCAGCGGTTGTCCCAGAATGCGATCGCGTTCTCGCTCCAGCGGAAGCGGCACTGGAACAGCGGGTTCTCCGCGTGCTGGTAGAGATAGGCGAGCATGGCGTCGCTCTCGTCGCGGGGAATGCCGATGATGTGGCGGGTGAAGCCGCGGTTGACGTAGAGCGCTTTCTTTCCTGTCACCGGATGGGTGCGCACCATCGGATGCTCCGCGCGCGGATAGCTCGGCTTGTCCGCGACGCCATAGTTGGCGTAGAGCCCGCGATAGGTGGACTCGCCGTCGTGCAGCGCCTTGAGTCCGTCGAGATAGACTTTCATGCGATCCGACAGCGCCTCATAGGCCGCGTACATGTTGGCGAACAGCGTGTCGCCGCCCCGCGGCGGGCACTGCCTGATGTAGAGGATCGAGCCCATCGGCGGCTCGAGGTCGCAGGACACATCGGTGTGCCAGCCCTCGCCATTGGCGCGCGGGGAATCCTTGTCGGCATGGATCTTCATCAACGCAGGATCTTCTTCATCATGCGGGGCCGCGGGATGAATATGGAGCTCGCCGAACTTGCGGCCGAAGGCAAGATGCTGCTGCGGGCTGATGTGCTGGTCGCGAAAGAAGATCACGAGATTCTCGGCGAGCGCGCGATGGATCTCGTCCATCTGGCGGTTGGAGCGCGCATCGCCGTCGACGAGCGTGCCGATGTCGACGCCCGAAATCTCCGCGCCGATGATCGGGGTGAGCTTCTCGACGCCGATGGTCTCGTAAGGCTCGGACTCGTCGGCGACGTGACGATAGCGGGGTCCCTGCTTGCCTGACAGCGAGCTCATGGAAGTTCCTCCCGGCTTGTTGTTGGGTCATCGTAGCGTCAAGCGGAGGAAGCGCAACATACTCCGCTGTCGTCCCGGACAAGCGAGCGTGAGCGAGCGCCGATCCGGGACCCATAACCACAGGGTGGAGTTTTGCGAAGACTCGGAGTGACAGCCTGCCTAACCACAGAAGCCTGGGGTTATGGGTCCCCGCTTGGCGCCTTCGCCGAAGCTTCGGCGCCCCGAGACCTCACCCCGCCGAAGCCTCTGGCGTAGGCGGGTCGCGGGGACGACAGCGGAGAATTACCCCGCAGCGGAGATTCATTCCGCCGCCGTCACACTCTCAGCCACCTTGCCGCCATTGCCGTAGCGCTGGTCGATGTAGTCGATCACCAGCGCCTTGAAATCGGCGGCGATCGTGGGTCCGCGCAGGGTACGGAACTTCTTGCCGTCGACGAACACGGGCGCGGCCGGCGCTTCGCCGGTACCGGGCAGCGAAATGCCGATATTGGCGTGCTTGGATTCGCCGGGGCCGTTGACGATGCAGCCCATGACGGCGACGTTGAGCTCCTCGACGCCCGGATATCTGGTCTTCCAGGTCGGCATCTCGTCGCGGATGAAATCCTGGATCGCGCGCGCCAGCTCCTGGAACGTGGTCGAGGTGGTGCGGCCGCAACCCGGGCAGGCCGCAACGAGCGGCACGAAGGTGCGGAAGCCCATGGTCTGCAACAGCTCCTGGCCGACCTGCACCTCGCGGGTGCGGTCGCCGCCGGGCTCCGGCGTCAGCGAAATGCGGATGGTGTCGCCGATGCCCTGCTGCAGCAGAATGCCGAGCGCCGCGGACGACGCCACGATGCCCTTCGAGCCCATGCCGGCCTCGGTGAGGCCGAGATGGATCGCATAGTCCGAGCGGCGCGCCAGATCCTGATAGACCGCGATCAGATCCTGCACGGCCGAAACCTTGGCCGACAGGATGATGCGGTTCTTGGGCATGCCCAGCTCTTCCGCGCGCGCGGCGGAGAGCAGCGCCGACTGCACCATGGCCTCGCGCGTCACCGCCCGCGCGTCACGCGGATTGGGCGAGGCCGTGTTCTCGTCCATCAACCGGGTGAGCAGTTCCTGGTCGAGCGAGCCCCAATTGGCGCCGATGCGCACCGGCTTGCTGTTCTTGTTGGCGATCTCGATGATGTCGGCGAATTGCGTGTCGCGCTTGTCCTTGAAGCCGACATTGCCGGGGTTGATTCGGTATTTGTCGAGCGCCTCGGCGCAGGCCGGATATTGCGCGAGCAGCTTGTGGCCGATGTAATGGAAGTCGCCGATCAGGGGCGTGTTGATGCCCTTCTTGCGCAAGCCGTCGCGGATGTGCGGGACGGCAGCGGCGGCCTCCTCGCGGTCGACGGTGATGCGCACCATCTCGGAGCCGGCGCGCGAGAGCGCTGCGACTTGGGCCACGGTCGATTCGACATCGGCGGTGTCGGTGTTGGTCATCGACTGCACCACGATCGGGGCGCCGCCGCCGACGGCAACACCGCCGACCTTGACCTGCGTGGTTGTGTGCCGGGCGCTGGGGCCGGCGATGTCGAGTTCAGGGAGTTTTTCTGGTCTGTTCATGGGGCAACCGGATATCAGGTTTTGATGACATTCACCAAGGGGGTGTGGCGGCACATCGCGGGTTCGACGGAACTGAATGTTTGCATCGTTAATTCAATAGCTTAGACCGTCGATTCCGAGCCAAAAGGAGGCGGCGGGCATGACCGCTATATTGGGCCGCATGGGGCGAAATCAAAGAGCAATTTTGCGTCTATTCATGTGATCTGGCGCACCCTAGGCTCACCGGAAAGCAGAGCGGGAGGCTGCCATGGCAGGGCATAGCGAGCTGATCTCTACAGCGGAACTCGCCACTATGTTAGGCCAGCCCAACCTTCGCCTGTTCGATTGCACGACGACGCTCGAATATCTGCCGCCCGGCAGCGACGCGCCCTACAACGTCGTGCCCGGACGCCACACCTTCGAGGCCGGACACGTGCCGGGCGCCGATTTCCTGGATTTGCAGGGCGAGTTCTCGAACCCCAACACCAGACTCCGCTTCATGATGGCGGATAGCGCGCGGTGTGAGGCGGCGTTCTCTCGTCATGGCGTCGGCGAAGGCAGCTTTGTCGTGCTTTATTCCATCGCGACGCCGATGTGGGCGACACGGTTCTGGTGGATGCTGAAATCGCTGGGCTTCAATGATGTCGCCGTGCTTGACGGCGGCTGGGACAAGTGGAAAGCCGAAGGTCGCGCGGTCGAGACCGGACCAGCGAAAGGCTATCCGCCCGCAAAGTTCACCGCAAAACCGCGCCACGGATTTTTCGTCGACAGGCACCAGGTGCTGGCCGCGCGAGGCGACCGCAACACGGTCGTCGTCAACGCGCTCAACGCGCAGCTTCATAGAGGTCTCGAGCCAAGCCGCCATGGAAGGCCGGGGCATATTCCCGGAAGCTGCAATGTCTCCGCGGCGACGATGACCGATCCGGAAACGAAGGCATTCGTACCGCTGGCCGACGCGGAACAAAGGTTCGCGGCGCAAGGCTTTTCCCGCGACAAGCGCGTGATCGCCTATTGCGGCGGCGGCATTTCGGCCACCGTCGATCTCTTCATGCTGCACCGGCTCGGCTACGACAAGCTCACGCTCTACGACGGCTCGATGGGCGAATGGGCAACGGATGACAAGTTGCCGATCGAGACGGGTTAAGTGCGCGGCCGTGACGGTCTACCTCTCCCCTTGTGGGAGAGGTCGGATTGCATCGCTAGATGCAATCCGGGTGAGGGGGTTCTCTCCACTCGGCAAGTTGTTATCGCGGATGCAGACCCCTCATCCGGCGCGGACGTTGTCCGCGCCACCTTCTCCCACAAGGGGAGAAGGAAAGGAGCATCCCCTCGAAACGCTAGGCCGGCACATTCGGGTCGGGCACCACCTTCGGTCCTGTCATCTCCGGCCGGTTGACGAGATAGAGACCTGCGATCACCAGCACCGCGGCGGCGCCGAAGGCGAGCGTCAGCTGGTCATGCATGATGAGATAGCTTGCGACCACGCCGAACAGCGGCGTGATGAAGGTGAAGGCGGAGAGCTTGCTTGCCGAATAGGACTGCACCAGCGCAAACCAGATCGTGAAGGTCAGCCCGACGATCCAGATCGCCTGATAGGTCACGACGGAGATCGCAAGCCACCCCGGCACATGCGTCAGCTTCTCGCCGGAGAAGAGGGACGCTGCGGCGAGAATCGGGATCGAGATCGCGACCTGATAGGCCAGCGCCTTTTCGGGCGCGGCAAGGCGCAGTCTCGTGCCCTTGGCGATGACCGTGGTCGCGCCCCACATCGCACCGCCGCCGACAATCATGAGATCGCCCCACAGCACACTCGCATCGACATTGGCCTGCGGCACGCCGATCGCGAGCGCAACGCCTGCAAAACTCAAGCCGAGCCCGGCCCATTGCGAAGCCCGCAGCCGCTCACCCAGCAACTGAAACGAGCCGAGCGCCACGAAGAACGGCGCTGTGTAGAGGAACACCACGGCGCGCGAGGCCGTGGTGAGGCGGAGCCCCTGATAGATCAGCACGAACTCGAAGCCGAACAGCAGGCCTGCGAGCACGCCGGGCCAAAGCGAGCCGTCGCGCTCGAAGAATTTCACACCGCGCACCCAGCCCACGAAGAGCAGCACCGGCAGTGCAACCGTCGAGCGGAACGTCGCCTGCATCATCGCGGGAATGTCAGGAAGCGCGAGCTTGACCGCGATCTGGTTGAATCCCCAGGACAGGCACAGGATCAGCATCAGTGCGACGGCGCCCGGGCTGAGCGGCCGCCCGGGGTCGGGCGTGACTTTATTTGATGGCATTGCTTTCCTTGATGACCGGCTTGGCGCCGTGTTTGTTATGCGGCCTTCTGGCAGTGCGCGCAGGTGCCGGTGATTTCGACGACGGAGAGTCTGGGCGCAAAACCTGTCGCGCGCGCGGCTGTGGACAGGCTCTGCGCCACAGGAGCCGACGGAATCTCGCCGACCGAGCCGCAGCGCTCGCAAATCAGGAACGCCACCAGCGAGGCCGCGTCATGGTCGTGCGCGCAAGCGAGATAGGCGTTGCGGCTCTCAATGCGGTGCACGAGGCCGTTGGCCATCAAAAAATCGAGCGCGCGATAGACCGTGATCGGCGCCGGCCGCGGCATCGATTTGGCGAGCGCGTCGATCACCTCGTAGGCGCCGAGCGGCCGGTGGCTCGCCGACAGCGCCTGCAGCACCTGGCGGCGGATCGGGGTGAATTTCTGTCCCCGCTCGCGGCAGACCAGTTCCGCATGGCTGATCGCCTCCGCCGAGCAGCGGTGGTGATCGTGATCAGGCGCAGGAAAGGCCGGCTTTGTCGGGGTCATCACGCCAATTTCTAGCATTTCGGGGTCCGATCCCAAAGCCTGCACCCACCAGCCATGTGCTGGGAGCGCAGCTGAGGCCTGTTAACCCACCATCAAAAATTAATGAGCAAGCTTATTATATCCGAGGCTTATTGGAGACCAGGCTTATGGGTTCCGTGGACCTTAATTTTCTGTTCACCCTCGCCGAGGTGCAGCGCCTGATGCGCGCTTATGCCGACCGGGCGGCCGCGCGCTACGGCATCACCCGCGCGCAATGGGCGGTGCTCGCCAAGGTCGAACGCAGCGAGGGCATGAAGCAGACCGAGCTTGCCGAGCAGATGGAGATGCAGCCGATCACGCTGACGCGGCTGATCGACAAGCTTTGCGACAGCGGCTGGATCGAGCGGCGCGGCGATGAAACCGACCGCCGGGTCAACCGGCTCTATCTGCGCAAGGCGGGGCGCCAGCTCCTCGGCAAGCTCGCAGGCCTTCGCTCGGAGATCACGGCGACCGCGCTCGACGGCATCACCCCGGCGGACGCCATCCGCCTCCTCACCCAACTCGACCTGATCAAGGAAAACGTGCGCCACGCCATCCAGAACCACGAGGCGGACGCACCGAAGAAAGAACAGCGCTATGGCTGACCCCGTATTGAAATTCCCGCCCGAGCAGAAGGGCGCTCCCTCTGGCCGGCCGACCAAGAAGCTCGCCGCGGAGCCGCGCCGCCGGCTGCTGGCGGCGATGCGCCGCTACCGCCGCGTCCTGCTGCTCGTGGTGCTGCCGCTCGCGGCCGCCATCGGCGGACTCGTCTTCTATCTGAATGGCGGTCGCTATGTCGGCACCGACGACGCCTATGTGGGCGCGCAGAAGGTGCTGATCACCCCCGACATTTCCGGCAAGATCGTCAAGGTCGTTGTGAAGGAAGGCCAGAATGTCAAAGAAGGCGACGAGCTGTTCGAGATCGATCCCGAGCCGTTCCAGCTCGCCCTCAACCAGGCCAAGGCACAGCTCCAGCAGGCCAAGACCACCTATGACAATTTGATCGCCAATGTGAAAATCTATGGCCAGATGGCCGATCTCGCCCAGCAGGGCGTCGACCTGAAGCAGCGCGACGTCACGCGCAAGCAGCAGCTCGTCGAGCAGAAGGTCGGCTCGCAGCTCGACCTCGACAATTCCGCCGCCGGCCTCGTCACCGCCGGGGCGCAGATGCAATTCGTCAAGCAGAATCTTTCCAACGCAAAGGCGCAGCTCCTCGGCAATCCGAACCTGCCGATGGTGGAATTTCCGGCTTATGCGCAGGCCAAGGCGCAGCTCGACATGGCCCAACGCAACCTCGACCACACCGTGCTGCGCGCGCCGATGGCAGGCGTCGCCACACAAGTCGAGCAGATCCAGCTCGGCCGCTTCGTCGCCGCCGGCACGCCGGTGTTCTCGATCATCGACATCGACAATCCCTGGGTCGACGCCAACCCGAAGGAATCCGACTTTACCTATGTCGCGGATGGCCAGCAGGTCACGATCGACGTCGATGCCTTCCCGAACCACGTGTTCAAGGGCACTGTCGGCTCGCTCTCGCCCGGCACCGGCGCGCAATTCGCGATTCTGCCGCCGCAGAACGCTACCGGCAATTTCGTCAAGGTGGTGCAGCGCGTGCCGGTGCGGATCTATTTCGACAAGGATGATCCGTTCGTCAAAAAGCTGAAAGCCGGCATGAGCGTCTACGCCACCATCGACACCGGCCACAAGCGCACGCTGGCAGGCCTGTTCGGCCTCGCGCCGGCGACCGCCGCGCAGGAATAACAGCGATGTCGCCGACCACGGTGCCAGCCGCCTCCATGGTTCCGGGCCTGCGCCGGAACATGGTGACGATCTGCGCCATGACGGCGACGATCATGCAGGCGCTCGACACCACCATCGCCAACGTGGCGCTGCCCTACATGCAGGGCTCGTTGTCGGCTTCGCAGGACCAGATCAACTGGGTGCTGACGTCCTATATCGTCGCGGCCGCGATCATGACCGCGCCCGTGGGGTGGATCGCCAACCGCTTCGGCCGCAAGCGCATCTTCATCATCTGCTCGGGCGGCTTCACCATTGCGTCGGTGCTGTGCGGGCTCGCGCAGGACATCAACCAGATGGTGCTGTTCCGTCTCCTGCAGGGCGTGTTCGGCGCGGCGCTGGTGCCGCTGTCGCAGGCCGTGATGCTCGATTCCTACACGCTGCAGGAGCGGGCCAAAGCAATGTCGATCTGGGGCATGGGCGTGATGATGGGCCCGATCATGGGGCCCTCGCTCGGCGCCTGGCTGACCGAGACCTATTCCTGGCACTGGGTGTTTTTCGTCAACCTGCCCTTTGGCGCGATCACCGTGCTCGGCCTCATCATCTTCATGGATGAGACCAAAAAGGACCTCAACCTGCGCTTCGACTGGTTCGGCTTCACCGCGCTTGCGGTCGCGATCGGCGCGCTGCAGCTCGCGCTCGACCGCGGTGAGCAGCTCGGCTGGCTCGAATCCAACGAGATCATCGTCGAGTTCATCGTCTCGGCCGTCGGCTTCTATTACTTCCTCGCGCATTCGTTCACGACCGCGCGGCCGTTCGTCCAGTTCGCGCTATTCAAGGACCGCAACTTCGTCACCGGCTGCGTGTTCATGGGCGTGATGGGCCTGGTGCTCTATTCCACCATGGCCTTGGCCTCGCCCTATTTGCAGAACGTGATCGGCTATCCCATCATCACCGCCGGCGTGCTGCTCGCCAGCCGCGGCTGCGGCACCTTCGTCGCGATGATGATCGTCGGCCGCCTGATGCGCTACATCGAGGCCCGCACGCTGATCACCTGCGGCCTTTCCATCACGGCGCTGTCGCTGTACCAGATGACCGGCTGGACCGACCAGACCCAGGTGCCAGAGATCATCACCATCAGCGTCTTCCAGGGGTTTGGCTTCGGCCTCGTCTTCGTGCCGCTGTCGACGGTGGCGTTCCTGACGCTGCCGGGGCACCTGCGCACCGATGGCACCTCGATGCTGACCCTGGTGCGCAACGTCATGAGCTCGGTCGGCATCTCGATCGTGATCGCGCAGCTCACGGAGGGATCGCGGCGCATCTACGCGATCCTCAACGACAACGTGAATCCGTTCAATCACGCCCTGCAGATGCCCGACGTCTCCGGCATGATCAACCTGGGCACCGACAAGGGCCGCGCCATGGCGGATGTGATGCTCAATGTGCAGTCGCAGATCATCGCCTTCTCGCAGGACTATCAGCTCGTGATGATCTTCATCCTGTGCTCGATCCCGCTCGCGATCATGATCGGCTCGACCAAGGCGAGCTTGCGCAAGCAGCCTGCCGGACCGGAGCACGCGGTGCTGGAGTAGTTGCTGCGGCAAATAACATTCGTCGTGCGCGGGCTTGACCCGCGCACCCATCAAACTTCAAAGGAATCCTTTTAAAGATGGATGGCCGGGTCAAGCCCGGCCATGACGAGTGTAGGTGTGGCGGTAGCGTGCGCCAACTCACACGTCGAAAAACACCGTCTCGCCTTCGCCCTGCAAGCGAAGGTCGAGCTTGTAGACGGCGCTGCCGTTGCCGGCCTCGCGTTCGGCAATCAGCGTCGCGCGGCGGTCTGGCGGCACCAGCGCCAGCACGGGGTCGCTTGCATTGCCCTTCTCGTCGCCGAAATAGATCCGCGTATAGAGATGGCGCAACATGCCGCGCGCGAACACGGCGAGCAGAAGATGCGGCGCCTGCGGCTTGCCGTCGGGATCGGGCACGGAGCCCGGCTTGATGGTGTCGAAGAAAAAGACGCCATTGGCGTCGGTGCCGCAGCGGCCGAAGCCGCGGAATGTCGCATTCGGCAGCGCGCGCTTGTCCTGCGGGTCGGCGAAGCGACCCTGGGCATCCGCCTGCCAGATTTCCAGCATGGCATCAGGCACAGGCTGCCCCTCGCCGTCGAACACACGGCCTTCGACGCGGATGCGTTCGCCTGAGGCATCCGGCGTGACGAGGTTGCTCGTGAACGCGTCGTTCCAGTCGTATTTGCCGTCCGGCGTCAGACCGTATTTGAAGAACGGACCGACGGTCTGCGATGGCGTAATCCCCGTCACTGCTTGTTCTCCATTGGCGTGGCGTTCTTGCCGCGCAGCACGATGTTGAAGCGGTAGCACAACGCCCATTCCGGCTGGGTGTTTTCCAGATCGAAGGACGAGATCATCCGCGCGCGCGCCTTCTCGTCCGGCACCGAATTGAAGATCGGATCGAAGGCGAACAGGGGATCGCCGGGGAAGTACATCTGCGTCACCAGGCGCGAGACGAAGGAATGGCCGAACACCGAGAAATGGATGTGCGCCGGCCGCCAGGCGTTGTGATGATTGCCCCAGGGATAGGCGCCGGGCTTGATGGTGATGAACTTGTAATAGCCGGACGCATCCGATTGCGCGCGACCGGCGCCGGTGAAGTTCGGATCAAGCGGCGCCGGATGCTGGTCGCGGACATGGATGTAACGGCCACAGGCATTGGCCTGCCAGATCTCGAGAAGCGTGTTCGGCACGCCGCGGCCATCCTCGTCGAGCACATGGCCGTGCACGATGATGCGCTCGCCGAGCGGCTCGCCCTTGTGCTGGGTCGTCAGGTCGTTGTCGCCCGCGCGCACGGTCTCGTGGCCGTAGACCGGGCCGGTCAATTCCGACAGCGTATGCCGCATCGGGACCAGCGGCCTCGAGGGCGCGCGCAGGATCGAGCTCTTGTAGTCCGGCGACAATGGCAACGGATGCGCGTCGTTGCTTTTGGTGGGATAGACAAAGCCCATGACAGTTTCCTCCGGAGCCTTGAGGCCCGTGCTTCCCCGATCATTATAGGATATAACTAATCCGGAAAAGCCCTTTCCCTTTCTTCCCCCTCTCCCCGCGAAGAGCGGGAAGAGGGGGAGGAGTGAGGCTTCAATTCAGCTTCTCGATCGCGACGGCGACCCCCTGGCCGACGCCGACGCACATGGTGGCGAGCGCGCGTTTTCCGCCGCGCTTCTCCATGCCGTGCACCGCGGTCATGGCGAGCCGTGCTCCGCTCATGCCGAGCGGATGACCGAGCGCGATCGCTCCGCCATGCGGATTGACGAAATCGGCATCCTCCTGGACGCCGAGCTGCCGCAGACACGCAATGCCCTGCGAGGCGAAAGCTTCATTGAGCTCGATCAAATCGAAGTCGGAAATCTTCAATCCCAGCCGCTCCATCAGCTTGCGGGTGGCCGGCACCGGGCCGATGCCCATGATGCGTGGCGGCACCGCGGCCGAAGCGAGGCCGAGAATCTTCGCCCGCGGTGTCAGGCCATGCTTCTTCACCGCAGCTTCCGAAGCGAGGATCATCGCCGCCGCACCGTCGTTGACGCCCGACGCATTACCCGCAGTCACCGTGCCGGGATTGCGCACGATCGGCTTCAGCTTGGCGAGGCCCTCCGCCGTCGTATCCGGGCGCGGATGCTCGTCCTTGTCGACCACGACGGGACCGGCCTTGCCGCCGGGGATCGTTACGGCAATGATCTCTTCGGCGAAATAGCCGGAAGCCATCGCTTGTCCTGCGCGCTGCTGCGAGCGGAGCGCGAACGCGTCCTGGTCGGCGCGCGACACCTGGTATTCCTCGGCGACGTTCTCGCCGGTCTCCGGCATGGAGTCGACGCCATATTGCGCCTTCATCAAGGGATTGATGAACCGCCAGCCGATCGTGGTGTCGAAAATGTCGGCCGAGCGCGAGAACGCTTCCGCAGCCTTGCCCATCACGAACGGCGCGCGCGTCATCGACTCGACGCCGCCCGCGATCGCGAGATCAATCTCGCCCGCGCGGATCGCGCGGCCCGCCGCGCCGACCGCGTCGAGGCCCGAGGCGCAAAGACGGTTGAGGGTCTGGCCAGGAACCGAATCCGGAAGACCTGCGAGCAGCAGTGCCATGCGCGCGACGTTGCGGTTGTCCTCGCCGGCCTGATTGGCGCAGCCGAAAAAGACCTCGTCGACTTGCGACCAGTCGAGCTTCGGATGTTTCGCCACCAGCGCCTTGATCGGCGCAGCGGCCAGATCGTCGACGCGCACCTTGGCGAGCGAGCCGCCGAAGCGGCCGATCGGGGTCCGGACGGCATCGCATACATAGACATCACGCATCGGTTTCTCCCTCAATGCCGTGTTTGGACAGGATTTTCAGGCGAGTTGTAGGAGTGCGTCCCATCGAGGTCAATTGAGGCTTTTGCCGCGAGCCTCGCTTTCGCGCATGTCCCGTCATGTCATGGCGGGGGTGGAAAACCCGGCCCGACGCGGCAAAGCGATAGGAGGGCTGCGCGAAATTGGTTAGTTTGCGCCGCCATGACTGTTCAGCAGCCCGTGCCTGTTCCGCCTGCCCCGCCCGCTGAGCCCGCGCCGTCCGCGGACGCCAATGCACGCGTCACGCCGATGATGGAACAATACCTTGAAATAAAGGCGGCCCATCCCGGGCTGCTGCTGTTCTACCGGATGGGCGATTTCTACGAGCTGTTCTTCGAGGATGCGGAGATCGCCTCCAAGGCGCTCGGCATCGTGCTGACCAAGCGCGGCAAGCACCAGGGCATGGATATCCCGATGTGCGGCGTGCCGGTCGAGCGCGCCGAAGATTATTTGCACCGCCTGATCGGCGCCGGTCACCGCGTCGCCGTGTGCGAACAGACCGAGGATCCTGCTGCTGCGCGCGCCCGCGGCGCCAAGAGCGTGGTGAAGCGCGACGTCATTCGACTGGTGACGCCGGGCACGCTGACGGAAGACACGCTGCTCGATGCGCGCACCAACAACTATCTGCTCGCGATCGCGCGGGCCCGCTCCTCCAGCGGCGGCGATCGCTTTGGGCTCGCCTGGATCGATATTTCGACATCCGAATTCATGGTGACGGAGTGCGCGGGCGGTGAGTTGCAGGCGACGCTGGCGCGCATCAATCCGAACGAGGCGATCGTCACCGACGCACTCTATAGTGACAGCGAGCTTTCGCCGCGGCTCAATGAATTATCGGCCGTGACGCCGCTGACCCGTGACGTCTTCGACTCTTCCACTGCCGAGCGGCGGCTGTGCGATTATTTCGCGGTCGCGACCATGGATGGGCTTGCGGCGATGTCGCGGCTGGAAGCGACCGCTGCGGCCGCGGCCGTCACCTATATCGACCGCACCCAGGTGGGAAAGCGCCCGCCGCTGTCGCCGCCGGCGCGCGAAGCGGCCGGCACCACCATGGCGATCGATCCGGCGACCCGCGCCAATCTCGAACTGACGCGCACGCTCGCGGGCGAGCGGCGCGGCTCGCTGCTCGATGCCATCGATTGCACGGTGACGCCTGCGGGCTCGCGGCTGCTGGCGCAGCGGCTCGCGGCGCCGCTCACGGACGCCGCGCAGATCGCACGCCGGCTGGATGCGGTCGGCGCGTTCGTTGTCGACGGCGCCGCGCGCGAGGACATTCGCTCCATCCTGCGCGGGGCAACCGACATGTCGCGCGCGCTGGCGCGGCTCTCCGTCGGACGCGGCGGTCCGCGCGATCTTGCCGGCCTGCGCGACGGCATCCTGGCCGCCGACCAGGCGCTGGCGCGGCTCGAAGAATTGGAGCAGCCGCCGCAGGAAATCGCATCCGTGATCGCGGCACTGCGGCGGCCGTCGCGGGAGCTGGCGCGCGACTATGGCCGCGCGTTGGCCGAACAACTGCCGCTGATCAAGCGCGACGGCGGCTTCGTGCGCGAAGGCTATGAGCGGGCTCTCGACGAAGCGCGCAGCCTGCGCGACGCCTCGCGGCTTGTGGTGGCGGCGATGCAGGCGCGCTACGCCGACGACAGCGGCGTGAAGGGCTTGAAGATCAGGCACAACAATGTGCTTGGCTATTTCGTCGAGGTCACCGCGCAGCATGGCGACAAGCTGATGTCTCCGCCGCTGAACGCGACCTTCATCCACCGCCAGACGTTGGCAGGTCAGGTGCGTTTCACCACTGCCGAGCTCGGCGAGACCGAGGCCAAGATCGCCAACGCCGGCGAGCGGGCGCTCAACCTCGAGCTCGAAATCTTCGAACGGCTGTGCGCCAAGGCGCTGGAAGCGAGTGACGATCTGCGCGCGGCCGCGCATGCCTTTGCGCTGCTCGATGTCGCCACCGCTCTGGCCAAGCTTGCCATCGACGACAATTATGTGCGGCCGGAAGTCGATGGCTCGCTCGGCTTTGCCATCGAGGCCGGCCGCCATCCGGTGGTCGAGCAGGCGCTCAAGCGCGAGGGCCAGCCCTTCATTGCCAACACGTGTGACTTGTCGCCCGTACCCCCACCCTACCCTCCCCCGCAAGCGGGGGAGGGTAGGGTGGGGGCGGGCCAGCTCTGGCTGGTCACCGGCCCGAACATGGCCGGCAAATCGACCTTCCTGCGCCAGAACGCGCTGATTGCACTGCTCGCGCAGATCGGATCGTTCGTGCCGGCTGCGCGTGCCAGGATCGGTGTCGTCGACCGGCTGTTCTCGCGCGTGGGCGCCGCGGATGATCTCGCGCGCGGCCGCTCGACCTTCATGGTCGAAATGGTCGAGACCGCGGCGATTTTGAATCAGGCGAGCGAACGCTCGCTGGTAATCTTGGATGAGATCGGCCGGGGCACTGCGACCTTCGATGGGCTCTCGATCGCCTGGGCGGCGATCGAGCATCTGCACGAGACGAACCGCTGCCGCACCCTGTTCGCCACACACTATCATGAGCTGACCGCGCTCTCCGCAAAACTGCCGCGGATGTTCAACGCCACCGTCCGCGTCAAGGAATGGCAGGGCGACGTCGTGTTCCTGCACGAGGTGCTGCCGGGCTCGGCCGATCGTTCCTACGGCATCCAGGTTGCCAGGCTCGCCGGCCTTCCGCCGCCGGTGATTGCGCGGGCCAAAGCGGTGCTGGCGAAATTGGAAGCACAAGACCGCGGCCAGACGGCACGTGCACTCGCCGACGATCTGCCGCTGTTCGCCGTCCCCTCGCGCGCGGCAGCGGAAGCCGCGCCGCCGAGCGAGGCGGAGCGGTTGGCCGAGGCGGTGAAAGCGCTGCATCCCGACGAGATGTCGCCGCGCGAGGCGCTGGAGGCGCTGTATCGGCTCAAATCACTCGCGGACAAGACGCCATGAGGCTCGCGGCATGGCTTTTGGTGTTGCTCGCGCTCGCCACCGGCCTGCTGCAGGTGCTGATTTGTCTGGTCATGCTGTTCTCGTCGGGCTGGGCGATCCCCCTCGTGCTGATGTTGATGCTGCTGCCGCTGCTACCATTGATCCTGATGCAGGAGATCGGCGCGTTGCGCCGGGTCGAGCCGGTGGTGCCTGCGATCATTGCGCTCATCTCGATCGCGGTGTCGTGCGGCTTTTATTGGGAGCTATTCGCGCGGATGGCGGAGTGAAGGTGATTCGTAGGGTGGGCAAAGCGAAGCGTGCCCACCGCTTTCGTGCAATACGAAGAATGGTGGGCACGGCGCTGGCGCGCCTTTGCGCACCCTACGCTTTCTCTATCTGACCACTCTCCTCCGCCTCCGCCCGATCCACCACAGCATCAAATTCCAGCTCACGCAGGTCGCAAGCGCGAGGCTCAGGCCCAAGGCGGAGCCGAGATTGAGCGCGCCGAGATGGAGCACGGCAATCGCAAGGCCAAAGCCCATCAAGCCCCAGGCGCTGTTGGCGATCACGGCCGCGGTCGCGGGTCCGCCAATGCGCGGATGCAGGATCAGCATCATGCTGGAGAACACCGCGGGAAACAGCGCGAGGATGCCGCTGACGCTGGGGCCAACACGGCCCGACAGCGTGACGACAGCAGCGACGAGTGTTGCGACCAGCGACGCCCGCAGCGGCACGTCATACCAGCGGCGCGCGATCGGCGGCATCCTGGCGTGGCGATAGCGCTGCATCAGCGGCGTGCAGATCGCAAACGCCAGCGCATTGATGATTAGGCCGCCGGTCAGCGACCAGTGCGACGAGCCGACGACGGCGGCAATGGCGATCCACACCGCGGCCGCCGCGCCATAGCTGATCAAAAGACCGTGCCGCTGCGCCAGCAGCGTGTAGGTGAGCCCAAGAAAGATGGTGGCGGCGTTGATCGGCAGGCTCGAAAGCGCGCCCTGCGCAATGAAGGCGGAGTCATGATCCAGCGCAAGGAAAACGTAGGACGGCCCGGCCGAGATCGGCAGCGTCGCCACCAGCGCGCCGATCACAGGCCCCGAATGCTCGGTGATGAAGGACGCCGACACCACGAAGGCGGCGGCGACGATCATGCGGAAGACGAGGATGAGATAATAGGCCAGGTCGGGGGACATTTCTCTTCTGTCGTCCCGGCGAAAGCCGGGACCCATCCCCCGCCGCGTTTCGATTTAGGACGGCGGGGTTAAAAGCCGTCGCAATAACCACTGCCTGTGGTTATGGGTCCCGGCTCGGCGCTCGCTACTTGACGGCGCTACGCGCCGCAAGGTGCTCGCTTGGCCGGGACGACGGCGGACTAGATCCGCTTCATGTTCACCGAAACCTTCGGGCCGTGCTTGATGGTCTGATAGACCACGCAATAGCGCTCGGTGAGCTTGAGCAACAAATCGAGCTTGTCCTGCGGCGCGTCGGTGTCGAGCTCGAAGCGGACGCGGATCTCCTCGAAGCCGACCGGCGCCTCCTTGTCGACGCCGAGCGTGCCGCGAAAATCGAGATCGCCTTCGGCGAACACCAGGCCTTTCTTCAAGGGCATGTCGATCGCGGTCGCGACCGATTTCAGCGTGACGCCGGCGCAGGCGACCAGCGCTTCCAGCAGCATGTCGCCCGAGCAGAGCTCGAGCCCGGAGCCGCCGGTTGCAGGATGAAGGCCGGCGACCGCGAGTGCCCGGCCAGTCTCGACCTTGCAGCTCAGGCCTTCGCTCTCGATCGAGCCCTTGGCTTTCAGCGTGATGATCGCGGCGGAGGGATCCTGCTTGTAGCGTTCCTTGATCGGGGCCTGCATCGCGCGAAGTTCGGCGGCGTCCATCGTTGTTCTCCCGGCTTTTGTCTGTTGCCGGGTATAGCGGCCACACACGAACGTGTCAGCCCGCCGGCCACGCCGCACCCCGCTGCAGCAGGATCATGCCATCCGATCCGGGATCGCCCGCTCTTGAAAAATCTTCCGCCAATTCAATAATTTGGTGTCGCGCAAGAATCGGCGCTCGACCGGCCGGCGCAAGGTCGCAATGGCCGGCCGCCAAGCCGCTTTTCAACAATGTCCCCGTGACAGCGCGGACGGGGTCCGATATCCGGATAAATGATGGACAATCTGGTCGCAAAACCGACACCCGGCACCGACACCGGCTTTGACTCCGAACGGGTCGCGGCCGCGGTCGACGCGCTGGCGGAGAAGCACGCCGGCCGCGAGGACGTGTTCCGCTCCTCCGTCGCGCAGATGCTCAAGGCCGAATTGACCGCCGCGCGCGCTGCGGCGCAGGCGCAGCTCCTGAAGGACCGCCACGGCCGTCGCTGCGCCGAGCGGCTCTGCTTCGTGCAGGACGAGATCATCCGCATCCTGTTTGCGGCGGCGACGCAGCACCTCTACCGCTCGCCGGTGCCCTCCGGCGCCGAGCGCATGGCGGTGGTGGCGACCGGCGGCTACGGCCGCGGGCTGATGGCGCCCGAATCCGACATCGATCTGTTGTTCATCCTGCCCTACAAGCAGACCGCCTGGGGCGAGCAGGTTGCGGAAGCGATCCTGTATTGCCTGTGGGACATGGGGCTCAAGGTCGGGCACGCCACCCGCTCGGTCGATGAATCGATCCGGCAGGCTCGCGGCGACATGACCATCCGCACCGCGATCCTGGAGACGCGATACCTCGCGGGCGACAAGCCCCTCTACGATGAGCTGGTCGCGCGCTTCGACAAGGACGTGGTGCAAGGCACGGCCACGGAGTTCGTCACCGCAAAACTCGCCGAGCGCGAGGAGCGGCATCGCCGCGCCGGACAGTCGCGCTATCTGGTCGAGCCCAACGTCAAGGACGGCAAGGGCGGCCTGCGCGACCTGCACACCCTGTTCTGGATCGCGAAATATGTCTACCGCGTGCGCGAGACCGACGAGCTCCTGGAGCGCGGCGTGTTCGACGCCCATGAGTACCGCATCTTCCGCCGCTGCGCCGATTTCCTCTGGTCGGTCCGCTGCAACCTGCATTTCCTCACCGGCCGCGCCGAGGAGCGGCTGTCGTTTGACCTGCAGCGCGATATCGCGGTCCGGCTCGGCTATACCTCTCATCCCGGCATGCAGGACGTCGAGCGCTTCATGAAGCATTACTTCCTGGTAGCCAAGGACGTCGGCGACCTCACCGCGATCCTGTGCGCCAAGCTGGAAGACCAGCAGGCCAAGCCGGCGCCGGTGTTGAGCCGCTTCATGGCGCGGCTGCGCCCCGGCACCGCGCGCAGGCGCGTGCCCGACAGCGACGACTTCATCGTCGACAACAACCGCATCAATCTCGCCGCGCCCGACGTGTTCAAGCACGATCCCGTCAATCTGATCCGGTTTTTCCGGCTGGCGCAGAAGAACAACCTCGCCTTCCATCCCGACGCGATGCGCACGGTGACGCGCTCGCTGAAGCTCGTGAATACCGAGCTTCGGGAAAATCCCGAAGCCAACCGCCTGTTCATGGAGATCCTGACCTCGAACGACGCCGAGACCGTGCTGCGGCGGATGAACGAGACCGGCGTGCTCGGTCACTTCATCCGCGCCTTCGGCAAGATCGTGTCGATGATGCAGTTCAACATGTACCACCACTATACGGTGGACGAGCATCTGATCCGCTGCATCGGGTTCCTGCAGGACATCGAGCGCGGCAGCAACGAGGAGCTGACGCTCGCAAGCGACCTGATGCGCAAGAGCCGGCCCGAGCATCGCCTGGTGATCTATATCGCTGTGCTCCTGCACGACATCGCCAAGGGCCGGCCCGAGGATCACTCGATCGCGGGCGCCAAGGTGGCGCGGCGGCTCTGTCCGCGGCTTGGCTTCTCGCCGGGCGATACCGAGCTCGTGGCCTGGCTGATCGAAGAGCACCTGACCATGTCGACAGTGGCGCAATCGCGCGACCTCTCCGACCGCCGCACCATCGAGAATTTCGCCGGCGTCGTGCAATCGGTCGAGCAGATGAAGCTGCTCACGATCCTGACCACCGCCGACATCCGCGGCGTCGGCCCGGGCGTGTGGAACGGCTGGAAGGCACAGCTCCTGCGCACCCTTTACTATGAGACCGAGCCGGTCCTGACCGGCGGCTTCTCGGAAGTGAACCGCGCCCGGCGCATTGCCGCGGCACAGGCGGAGTTCCGCTCCGCCTTCACCGAATGGCCCGAGGCCGAAGTCGACGCCTATATCGGGCGGCACTATCCGGCCTACTGGCTCAAGGTCGAGCTGCCGCGCAAGATCCGTCACGCCAAATTCGTGCGCGCCAGCGAACAGGCCGGCCACAAGCTCGCGATCAATGTCGGTTTTGACGAGACGCGCGCCGTCACCGAGCTCACAATCCTCGCCATGGACCATCCCTGGCTGTTGTCGATCATCGCCGGCGCCTGCGCTTCCGCCGGCGCCAACATCGTCGACGCCCAGATTTACACCACGACCGACGGCCGCGCGCTCGACACCATTGCGATCTCGCGGGAGTACGATCGCGACGAGGACGAGGGCCGGCGCGCGACCCGCATCGGTGACATGATCGAGGAGGTCCTGGAGGGCAAGCTCCGCCTGCCGGAAGCCGTGGCGCGCCGCGCCGCCGGCCGCGGCAAGCTCAGGCCTTTCGTCGTCGAGCCGGAAGTCACCATCAACAACCAGTGGTCGGAACTCTACACCGTCATCGAGGTCTCCGGCCTCGACCGGCCGGGTCTGCTCTATCAGCTCACGACCGCGCTCTCGAAGCTCAACCTCAACATCGCCTCGGCCCATGTCGCGACCTTCGGCGAGCGGGCGCGCGACGTGTTTTATGTCACCGATCTGCTCGGGGCACAGATCAATGCGCCGACGCGGCAGGCTGCGATCAAGAGCGCGCTCTTGCATCTGTTGTCGAGCGACGACGCGGTGGCGAAGCCCGCGGCTTGAGCTATCTGGTCCGTCATTCCGGAATCATCCGAAGGACCAGGCCCGGAATCTCGAGATTCTCAGGTGCGCAATTGCGCACCATAGCTCGCGCTTCGCGCGCCCCGGAATGACAAACGCTCAGAACTTCGTGATCGGCTCGAGCTTCTCGCCGGAGCGGAACGCGCGCAGCGGCGCGGTGTCGCTGTAGACCACCTCTTCGGCGATCTTGCCGTCGCGAATCCGGAATTTGTCGACGCCGCGCCAGGAGAAACGCGCACCGTTCACATTGCGCGTGGTTTGCCATTCGACGATGACGACATCGCCGCGCGAGGTCCAGTCGAGCAATTGCCAGACGAAATCCGGCGCCGACGCGATCTGAACGTCCAGCAGCTTTGCGAGCTCGCTGCCCTTGATCGGCCGATCGACCAGTGGCGTGCGCAAGGTGCCGTCGGGATGCCAAAGCTCGAGAAACGCGTTGCCGTCGAGCGCGGCAAAGGCCGCAGCCAAGCGCGTCACGAAATCCTGCACGTCTTCGGTGGTCATGTCGTCGTCTCCCTGTTCGAGATGATGGAGACGCTAGCGGCGCTGCGCAAAACCGTCTGGCGGTTTGCGGACCTGACCATTTTTATGCGCCGGGCTTCAATTCCACACCCTCATGCGTGAGCAGCCAGCGCTTGCGCGCGAGCCCGCTGCCATACTTGATCAGCGCGCCATTGGCGCCGATCAGACGATGGCACGGAATCACCACGCTGATCGGGTTCGAGCCATTGGCATGTCCGACCGCGCGCATCGCGTTCGGCGAGCCGAGCCTTGCGGCGAGCGCGCCATAGGTCATGGTCGAGCCAACAGGGATCTCAGGCAGCGCCGTCCAGACCTTGCGTTGGAACGACGTGCCGGCGATGCGCCAGTCGATGGTCTTCAGCGAATTGAGATCGCCGCTGAAGTAATCCGTCAGCGCCGACCGGATCGCCTTCGGCGCACGCGCCTCGTGCAATTCGACCGCGCCATATTGCAGCCGCAGCAACTCCGTGATGCGCTCGGCATGGTCTTCCCAGTCGAAGGCGCGCAGCGTGCCGTCGCCGTCGGAGACGATGAGCGCCGGCCCGATCGGGGTCTTGAGGCGATCGACCGCAAAATGTTCAGGCGGCTTTCCGCGCATCAACCTCGTCCTCCGGCGCGGCAGCGGACGCTGCGCCCGCGGCCCACAGGTGCAGCGCCGCATAGGCCCGCCAGGGCCGCCAGCGCTCGGCGCGGGCGAGCAGTTCATCGGGCGACGGCCGGCGCCCGCCGGCATCCGCCATCGCCCGCAACAGACCGACATCGGCAGCCGGAAACGCATCCGGCTCGCGCAATTCGCGCATCGCGATGTATTGCGCGGTCCATTCGCCGATTCCCGGTAGCCGGCGCAGCTTGGCGATCGCTTGCTCCAGACTCGCGCCGCGGCTGAAAATCATGGGATCATCCGAAATCGCTTTCGCCAGCGCAATCAACGCCCGCGCCCGTGCGCCGGGCATGGCAAAGGTTGCGGGATCAGCGGCTGCAATGGCCTTCGGCAATGGAAACAATTGGCTCGGGCCTTCGCCATCACGCATCGAAGCCGGCAGCGGCGTGCCATAAGCCCGCACCAGCCGGCCAAGCAGCTTGGTGGCGGCCGGCACCGTGATCTGCTGTCCGCAGATCGCACGCATGGCGAGTTCAAAGCCGTCCCACGCGCCCGGCACGCGCAGGCCGGGTCGCGCAGCGACGAGCGGCGCGAGCCTCGGATCCAGCGCCAGATGCACACCGATCTGGTCGGGATCGGCGGCGAGATCGAAGACGCGGCGCACGCGCGCGATGATCGACGGCAACGCCGCCATGTCGGAGAAACGCACGGTGACATCGGCGCTGTTCTTGCCGGCAGGCCGCACCGTGATGACGCCGCTGCGCTTGCCGAAGGCGATGCTGCGCCGGTAGCTCTCGCCCGCGACCAGCTCGACGCCGGGGATCGCACGGGCAGCGAGATACGACAGCATCGCCTCCCAGTCATAGGGCGGCCGATAGGCCAGACGAACCGAAAGCGCATCCGCCTCGCGCCGCGCCTTGTCGCGCGTCCTGCGCAAGCTCGCGGGTGGACGGGCGAACAGGTCGCGGAACGTCTCGTTGAAGCGGCGGACGCTGCCGAAGCCCGAGGCGAGCGCGACCTCCGCCATCGACAGCGAGGTCTCGTGAATGAGCTGCTTTGCGAGCAACACCCGCCGCGTCTGCGCGATCGCAATCGGCGAGGCGCCGACATGCTGGCGGAACAACCGCCGCAGCTGCCGGGCGCCAACGCCAAGCCGATCGGCGAGCCCTTCGACGTCATCGGCGTCAAGCCCGCCGGCCTCGATCAGCGCCAGTGCCCGCGACACCGTGTTCGAAGTGCCGCGCCAGAACGCGAGCTCCGGCGAGATTTCGGGGCGACAGCGCAGGCACGGACGAAAGCCCGCCTCCTGCGCGGCCGCCGCCGAGGCGAAGAAGAAAACATTCTCGAACTTCGGCGTGCGTGCAGGACAGATTGGCCGGCAATAGATGCCCGTGGTCTTCACGCCGACGAACAGGCGGCCGTCGAAGCGGGCGTCGCGGGTCGAGATCGCGCGGTAACAGGCGATACGGTCCATATCCATCACCAAGCGATCGCCCTCATCTGCGGGGCGCTTCCGCCCGTGGAGCGCGGCCGTCATTTCTGAAAGATCAGGCATGTGGTCGTTCCATGGGCCAGCAACCGTCCCTCGCCGTCGGTGATCCTGCCCTCGGCGGTGCCGACGCGACGGCCGCGGGTCAGCACGACGCCTTCCGCCTTGATCATCCCCGTCTCAGGCGTGATTGGCCGCACCAGCGAAATCTTGAACTCGAGTGTGGTCTGGCCAACGCCCTGCTCGAGCGTGGACTGCACCGCCAGCCCCATGCAGCTATCGAGCAGCGTGGCCGCAAAGCCGCCGTGCACCGTACCCGCGGGATTGAGATGGCGGTCACTCGGCTGTGCGGTGACAACGACGCGCCCGCTCTCCGCCTCGGCAATATCGTAGCCCAGGGTCTGCGCGATGGTGTTGAGCGGCAGTGATCCGTTGGCGAGCCCCTGGACAAATTCCAGGCCGCTCATTTGCTTGCGTCGATCGGCGTCGACCGTCCCGTAGGTCTTCTTCATCAGCGAACCATCATCCATCGCAGTGGTGCTGTCTCGCGGTTTTCGGACATGGTCATTTGTGCGATCCGACGGGTGCGCAAGACCGCCGCACTCTCTCCGTCGCTCATGCTGGCGTCCACCCGAAAACTGCGAGCGCGTTGGTCGCGCCTGCCGGCCGCGGCCTCCTGCCATCACGTCGATTTTGCTTTGTTTGGCATAAGGTTATGGACATTTTTGCGCTGCACATCTTGCATTGCGGCATAGGTTCCTCCATCATCCACCGCGACGATGGCCAAGACCATCGGACCATCACGACCTGCACATGAGGAACGCATCAATATGAGTAGTACTTTTCTCCGTCTCGCCGGCGCTGCCACACTGGCCATTGCCCTGTCGGCGACCTCGGCGCTCGCGCAAAAGAAATACGATACCGGCGCCACCGACACCGAGATCAAGATCGGCCAGACCAATCCGTTCAGTGGCCCGGCTTCCGCCTACGCCACCATCGGCAAGACGCAGGCCGCTTACATCAAGATGATCAATGATCAGGGCGGCGTGAACGGCCGCAAGATCACCCTGATCCAGTATGACGATGCCTACAGCCCGCCGAAAACCGTCGAACAGGTGCGCAAGCTCGTTGAAAGCGATGAGGTGCTGCTGACGTTCCAGCTCCTCGGCACGCCACCGAATGCGGCCGTGCAGAAATATCTCAATGCGAAGAAGGTGCCGCAACTGTTCGCGGCGACCGGCGCATCCAGGTTCAGCGATCCCAAGAACTACCCCTGGACGATGGGATTCAACCCGAACTACTTCGTCGAGGGGCGCATTTATGGACAGTACATTCTGAAGAACCACCCGAACGCCAAGATCGGCGTTCTCTACCAGAATGACGATCTGGGCAAGGACTATCTGAACGGGCTCAAGGCGGGCCTTGGCGACAAGGCGAAGAGCATGATCGTGACGGAAGCCTCCTACGAAGTCTCCGATCCGACCATCGACTCGCAGATCCTCAAAATCAAGGATTCTGGCGCCGATCTGTTCTTCTCGGCCACGACGCCGAAACAGGCTGCGCAGGCGATCAAGAAGATTTACGAGCTCGGCTGGCACCCCGTGCAGATCCTGGACATCAATGCGACCTCGGTCGGCGCTGTGATGAAGCCGGCGGGGCTCGAGGCCTCCAAGGGCGTGATCAGCACCGGCTATGCCAAGGATCCGGCCGATCCGACCTGGAAGGACGATCCCGGCATGAAGAAATATCTCGACTTCATGGCCAAGTATTATCCCGATGGCGACAAGGAATCGAACTTCAACGTCTACGGCTACATCACCACGCAGTTGCTGATCCACGTTCTCAAGGAGTGCGGCGACGACCTGACCCGCGCGAACGTGATGAAGCAGGCGACGCACCTGAAGAACGTTCAGCTCGACCTGACGCTGCCGGGCGTCCTCAACAACACCACGCCCACCGACTATCGGGTGAACAAGCAGCTCCAGATGATGAAGTTCAACGGCGAGCGCTGGGAGCTGTTCGGCCCGATCCTCGAGGACACGGGTGCGACGGGGTAAGCACGACGACCATCCGTGAAACGATCGGCGGCCTCACCGGGGCCGCCGATTTGTTTTTTCCGCTCGTCATTGCCGGGCTTGACCCGGCAATCCATCTTCAAAAATGCGCCTTTCACTCGATGGATGCGCGGGCCTTCGCCGCGCCGAAGGGGCTTCGGCCCCGCAGGCGGGTCAAGCCCGCGCATGACGAGCGAAAAGCGACGGCCGGCGGCATCACTCCGGAATCTCCCCAAAGTTCTTCCCCACCGGCAGCACGGCATGGCGGATCAGGCGGGAATCCTCGACCGCCGCCTGCCGATGCTTCACCGCTTCGCGATAGACGGGGTCGCGGATCATCTCGACGAACGCGGCGACGCTTGGATATTCGGCGATGAAGCAATGGTCCCAGCGTTCCTCTTGCGGGCCGATCAGCATCAATTCGAACCGGCCCCGCCAGACGATGCGGCCGCCGAGCCGTTCGAACACCGGCCTGCTCTCGCGCCCATAGGCGGCATAGGCTTCCGCGCCGCTTGCCTTGCGGCCATCGGGGTAGGCGGCTTCCTTGCGCAACCGGACCAGGTTGAGCATATGGATCCGCCCAGGCCGGTTGTTGTCCCGGAATAAGGCGAAAACTTCCCTGGTCGGATCGATGTGGCCCATGCGGCGCTCCCCTTTTTCTGATCAATTCGCGCCAAGCTTTAGCAAGCGCGCTGCCCCACCCCCTAATCACGAATTAACCTCTCCGTAACCGCGCCTTAAACCCTGCGGCGTTAGCGTGCGCCGGGCCTGGTGTGCGTGGCGTGGCGGATGGCGTGGGGACGAAAGAAAAAGGCGGGTGGACGCAAAGAGCCGCGATTTGGGCTCGCGGCCGCGCTTGCCGATCTGCGGCTCGACCCGAAGGACCGCATCCCCACAGCCGGCGACGACAAGCCGAAGAAGGCAGCCAAGCGCAAGCCCGGCGATGATGACGACAAGGAACCGCCGGTGGAACGAAAGTCCCGCACAGCGTCCCGCAGCAGCAATCGACGCGCGAGATCATCGTCGCGCCTGAGCCTCTCCCGCCTGATCTACTGGGGCGCGGTGCTGGGGCTCTGGGGCGCGATCGCCGTCGTCGGCGTCATCATCTGGGCCGGCGCGCATCTGCCGCCGATCCAGTCGCTGGAAATTCCCAAGCGGCCGCCGACCATCGAGATCGTCGGCGCCGACGGTACCATGCTCGCCCAGCGCGGCGAGATGGCCGGCGCCAATGTCGCGCTCAAGGACCTGCCGCCCTACCTGCCGAAGGCTTTCATCGCGATCGAGGACCGCCGCTTCTATTCGCATTTCGGCGTCGACCCCTACGGCATCGTGCGCGCCGCGATCGCCAACCTTCTGCACCATGGCGTCTCCCAAGGCGGCTCGACCTTGACGCAGCAGCTTGCCAAAAACCTGTTCCTGACCCAGGAACGCACGCTGGCGCGCAAGCTGCAGGAAGCCGAGCTCGCACTGTGGCTGGAGCGCAAATATTCCAAGAACGAGATTCTCGAGCTCTATCTGAACCGCGTCTATTTCGGCTCCGGCGCCTATGGCGTGGAGGCCGCCGCGCAACGCTATTTCGGCAAGTCCGCCCGGCACGTCACGCTTGCGGAAGCCGCGATGCTGGCGGGCCTCGTCAAATCGCCCTCGCGGCTTGCGCCGAACCGCAACCCGCAAGGCGCCGAAGCGCGCGCAAAGATCGTGCTGGCCGCGATGGCGGACGCGAAGTTCATCACGCAGGCCCAGGCGCAGGCTGCAAGCGTCCATCCCGCGATCTCGGTGAAGCCGGAGGGCGCAGGCACCATCAACTACGTCGCCGACTGGATCGGCGAGGTGCTCGACGATCTTATCGGCCAGATCGACCAGAGCATCGTGGTGGAAACCACGATCGATCCGAAGCTGCAGGGCATCGCGGAAGCCGCCGTGATCGACGAGCTTGCCGCGAAAAGCGTGAAGTTCAATGTCAGCCAGGGTGCGCTGGTGGCGATGAGCCCGAATGGCGCCGTGCGTGCCATGGTCGGCGGACGGAACTATGCCGAGAGCCAGTATAACCGCGCCGTCACGGCCAAACGCCAGCCGGGCTCCGCGTTCAAGCCCTTCGTCTATCTCACCGCGATCGAGGCCGGGCTCACGCCCGACACCATCCGCCAGGACGCCCCGCTCGATATCAAGGGCTGGAGGCCCGAGAACTATACCCGCCAGTATTTCGGCCCGGTGACGCTGACGCAGGCGCTGTCGATGTCGCTCAACACGGTCGCGGTGCGGCTCGGGCTCGAAGTCGGGCCGAAGAACGTGGTGCGGACCGCGCACCGGCTCGGCATCTCCTCCAAGCTCGAGCCCAACGCCTCGATCGCGCTCGGCACCTCGGAAGTTTCGGTGCTCGAGATGGTCGGCGCCTATGCGCCCTTTGCCAATGGCGGGCTCGCCGTCTCGCCGCATGTGGTAACGCGGATCAAGACGCTCGACGGCAAGGTGCTCTATGTGCGTCCGCCCGACGAAGCAAACCAGGTGATCGACCCGCGCAATGTTGCGATGATGAACGTGATGATGCAGCAGACGCTGATCTCGGGCACCGCGAGGAAAGCGGAGATTCCGGGCTGGCAGGCCGCCGGCAAGACGGGTACCAGCCAGGATTTCCGCGACGCCTGGTTCATCGGCTACACCGCTGATCTCGTCACCGGCGTCTGGTTCGGCAACGACGACAACTCGCCGACCAGAAAGGCGACCGGCGGCGGCCTGCCGGTGGAAGTGTGGACGCGCTTCATGCGCGCGGCTCATCAGGGCGTTGCGGTCGCGAGCCTGCCGAGCTCGCAATATGGCGGCGGTTCGACGCTGGCGCAGATCGCCTCGCAGATCACGGCGCCTGCGCCGCCCGCGCCGATTCAAGCGGGTCCCGGCGCAAGGTCCGCGCACGCGCCAGTGCGCCCCGAGGCGGCGGCCGGGCTCGACGGCTGGCTGATGGACCGGCTGTTTGGCGGGCGTCGGTAGGCGCGGCGCAAATACCATTGTCGTCCTGGCAAAAAGCCGGGACCCATACACGCGCATCTATCCGTGTTGTCGGATGATAGAGGGCCTTCCGCTCCAACGAACGCTTGGGGTTGTGGGTCCCGGCGTTCGCCGGGACGACAGCGGAGGATCGTTCGACGGTGAGGATCAATCCTCGATCCCGTAGCGATGCAGATCGTTACCGTAGGCGTCGAGCCATTTTTTGGCGCGCTCGACCGAGGGGCAAATCCGCGCCACCACCCGCCAGAACCGCGCCGAATGGTTCATCTCGACGAGATGCGCCACCTCGTGGGCGGCGAGATAGTCGAGCACAAAAGGGGGCGCCAGGATCAGCCGCCAGGAGAATGACAGCGAACCGGCCGAGGTGCAGGAGCCCCAACGGCTGGACTGATCGCGGATCGAGATCCGCTTGACGCGAACGCCGAGCTCATGCGCGTAGTCCTGCGCCGACTTTTGCAGCTCGCGCCGTGCCTCGCGCTTGAGGAAGTCATGCACGCGGCGGTCGATGAAATCGTAGCCGCCGGCGACGCAGAGGACCTTGTCGCCACTCTCGCGCGTCTCCGTCCACACCGTGCCGCGCTCGCCGGAGCGATGCACGATCCGGTGCGGCACGCCGCGAAGCGGAACGATGGTGCCCGGCTGGAACGGCGCAGCCTTCGGCAGGCGGCCGAGACGCGCGGCGATCCAGCCGCCGTGGAGCTGCGCGAAGTCTTTGGCCTCCATGATGGTGCCCCGTGGCGGCATCGTGAGGATGGCTTCGCGGTCGGTCGGATGAATGCGCAAGGTGTAACGCCGCGCACGCCGATGGCGGCGGAGGCGGATCGCAAAGACTTGCGAGCCGTGCCTGACGAGAAGAGTCGAGGGTTCGGTGGGGCGCCGGTAGAGGAGCGCGCGGGTGGCCATGTCGGTAAGTCCGGGGAGGAGCAATTCGCCCGGATTCTGCCATATCCGCCGCCATGGAAATCGTTCGGCGCAAAAACAAATCATTTGCCCAATATACAGGGGCTGGCTGTCCTGAAGTCTCTACAGGATGGGCCCGGAACCGGAATTTTTCATGTGGAACCGGTCCTCTAACGCCGCCCAAGGATTGAGTTAATACTCACTCCTTAGAAGGGTCCGAATCTGGTCTTTCCGGAAGAGGATTCAGTGGGTTAGCGCGCTCTAGCGAATCGGCCCCGCGACGAGCTCACGCTGTGATGTCGTGCCCCGACGAGTCGGGATCGCCGCCTATTCAGCGGCGAGCGCGAGCAACGACTTTGGATTCGCGGCCGACATCATGAAATCGTTGATGCGCGGCACGATCTCCGACCTGAAACGGGAACCATTGAACACGCCGTAGTGTCCGACACCCTTCTGCATATAATGAATACGACGATGCCTGGGGATCGACGTGCAGAGTCCATGCGTCGCTTCGGTCTGACCGAGACCGGAAATGTCGTCCTTCTCGCCTTCCACCGTCATCAATGCGACGCGGGTGATCTTCGAGGGGTCCACCGGCCTGCCACGATGCGTCATCTCGCCCTTCGGCAAAGCGTGCTTGATGAAGACGGTTTCGACGGTCTGCAGGTAATATTCGGCCGCGAGGTCCATCACCGCGAGATATTCGTCGTAAAACTCCCGGTGCTTGTCGGCGAGATCGCCATCGCCCTTCACCAGGTTGGCGAAAAACCGCTTGTGCGCGTCCATGTGGCGATCGAGGTTCATCGAAATGAACCCGTTGAGCTGCAGGAAACCCGGATAGACGTCGCGCATCACGCCCGGATGCGGGAACGGCACCTTGGTGATGACGTTGTTGCGGAACCACTCGATGCCGCGTTCCTCGGCAAGGTTGTTGACCGCGGTCGGATTGCGGCGGGTGTCGATCGGCCCGCCCATCAGCGTCATTGAAGTCGGCACATAGGGATCGCGGTTGGCTTCCATGATGGAGACCGCGGCCACCACCGGCACGGAGGGCTGGCACACCGCGATCACATGCGTGTTGCCGCCGAGCGCGTGCAGCATCTCGATGACATAATCGATATAGTCGTCGAGATCGAAACGCCCTTCCGACAGCGGCACCATGCGCGCATCCGCCCAGTCGGTGATGTAGACCTCGTGCGTCGGCAGGAAAGCCTCGACCGTGCCGCGCAAGAGCGTCGCGTAATGGCCGGACATCGGCGCCACGATCAGGACGCGCGGCTGCGGGCTGCGCAAGGGCCGCGCGAACGCGCGGTCGAAGTGCAGCAAGCGGCAGAACGGCTTTTCCCAGACGCTCTTGATCTCGACGCCGACGCGGATGCCGTTCACTTCGGTCTCGTTGAGGCCCCATTCCGGCTTGCCATAGCGGCGCGTGGTGCGCTCGAACAATTCGCAGGCAGCGGCGACCGATTTGCCGAATTGGGTATGCGTCCAGGGGTTCAGCGGATTCTGAAACAGGATTTTTGCGGCATCCGTCACCGCGCGCGCCGGATTGAGCGAGGCGTGCGCCATCTCGTACATCCAGTACATCGGCGTCGTCAGCGCCGAACTGCCTCCGCCCGCCAGCGGCGGTGCCCTGCCAAACTCACCAATCGGCATCTTACCCTCAGACCCCTGTTTTGCGTCGCAGCATAGTGAACAATGCCTTACAACGCGTCAATGCAGAGATCGGTATATCTACGCAGACCGCCCAGCGAACAGTCCGGGAATCCACGGGAAATTGACTTATTCCCCACCTCCAAGCAGCGATCCGTGACGGCGGGCACTGTTCAGGAGCGCCAAAAACGCCGCGAATGAAGCGACCAGCAGCGCGGCGTTGATGATCAGCGCCGAGGCCATCAGGTCGGCGCGGAAGACGTGCTCGGTGAGCAGCGCGCGCAGGCCTTCGAAGACGTAGGTCGGCGGCAGGCACCAGGAGACGTGCTGCAGCCAGAGCGGCAGCACCCTGACCGGGTAATAGACGCAGGCGAGCGGCATCAGCGCAAACATCAGCGTCCAGACAATGCTTTCGGCACCCAGGCCATTGCGCAGCACGAGGCCAGAGACGAAGATCCCGACCGCCCAGCTCGTGAAGATCAGATTGCAGAAGAACGCGATCGCCGGCAGCCCAAGGGCGAAGAAATTGAAGCCGAAGACGTAGAGCGCAAGCAGCATCATCGGGATGACGCCGATTGCCAGCCGAATGAGGCTCATGGCCATCAGCGCAGCCAGGAACTCGATCGGCTTCAGCGGGCTCATCATCAGGTTGCCGAGGTTGCGCGCCCACATCTCTTCCAGAAACGAGATGGAAAAACCGAGCTGGCCCCGGAACAGAATGTCCCACAGGATGACCGCGCCGATCAGCGTGCCGCCGGCGCGTGCGAAGAAGCCGGCGTTCTGCGCAATGTAAGTCTGCAGGAAGCCCCAGGTGATGATCTGGAGGATCGGCCAGTACATCAGTTCCATGAGCCGCGGCCAGGACGACAGCAGAAGATACCAGTAGCGCAGGATCATCGCGCCGATGCGATGGAACGAGATGCCGCGATGCAACGCCAGCTCGCTCATGACGCCGGCACCTCGACGCGGCCGCGCGCGACATCGAGGAACACTTCCTCGAGATTGGCGCGGCTGTAGCGGGCCATGATGCCGTCGGGGCTGTCGTCCTCCTCGACGCGACCCCGCTTCAAGATGATCACGCGATCGCAAAGCCGCTCGACCTCGAACATGTTGTGCGAGGCGAGCAGGATGGTGGCGTCATGGGTCTTGCGGTAAGTCTCCAGATGCTCGCGCACCCAGTCCGCCGTGTCCGGATCGAGCGAAGCGGTCGGCTCGTCGAGCAGGAGCAGCTCGGGCTGGTTGATCAGCGCTTTCGCCAGCGCGACGCGGGTCTTCTGCCCGGCCGAGAGCTTGCCGTTAGGGCGGTCGAGAAAGTCGTCGAGATCGAGGTCGGAAGCGAGCTCGCGGATGCGCTCGGCCAGATTCTTCACCGCGTAGAGTCGGCCGAAAATGGTGAGGTTTTGCCGCACCGTGAGCCGCATCGGCATGTCGACATAGGGGCTTTCGAAATTCATGCGCCCGAGCACATGCGCGCTCTCTTGCGGCATCGGATGACCGAGCACGGCGACGCGTCCCGAGGTCGGCAGCACCAGCCCCATGATCATCGCAATCGTCGTGGTCTTGCCGGCGCCGTTGCCGCCGAGCAGCCCGGTGATGCTGCCGCGCGCGATGCGGAAGGAGATATCGTCCACCGCGCGCGTCTTCTTGTACTGTTTGACCAGACGCTCAACCTCGATCGCTGCGGGTCCTGCCGGATCCGCCGCGAACAGCAAGGCAAGATTTGCATCATTTTGGGCCATGGGCTCGTTCATTGCGGCATTCCGCAGGTCCGTGCAACCTCCGTGCCCCCTCGACCGCCAATTTGTGATCGGCCGGCCACACCGCTAAATAGGACGTCATGACCGATATTGCGGATTCCGCCTTTCGCCATCCAGAGCGCCACATCCGCCTGGATACGATTCTGCGGCTGCGCTGGCTTGCCGCGCTCGGCCAGCTCGCGGCCATTTTCGTGGTGTCGCAGGGCCTCGAATTCGACGTCCCCGTCGTGCCCTGCGTCGTCATCATCGGCCTGTCGGCGCTGCTCAACCTCGCGCTCCAGATCGCGTTCAACCCGATGCAGCGGCTCGAGCCGCGCCATGCCGCTTCGCTGCTGGCCCTCAACATCATCGAGCTTGCTGCACTGCTCTATCTCACCGGCGGGCTCGAAAATCCATTCTCGTTCCTGTTCCTGGCGCCGGTCTTGATCTCGGCGACCGCGCTGCCGGTGCGGCTGACGGTGACGCTCGGCCTGCTCGCGGTCGCCTGCGCCACGGTGCTGGTGTTCGTTCACCAGCCGCTGCCATGGGACTCTGACGAACCGCTGATGCTGCCGCCGATCTATCTGGTCGGCGTCTGGATCTCGATCGTGCTCGCGATCGGCGTCACCGGCCTCTATTCGTTCCAGGTCACCGAGGAAGCGCGCAAGCTATCGGACGCGCTGGCGGCGACCGAGCTCGTGCTGGCGCGCGAGCAGCATCTGACCCAGCTCGACGGGCTTGCGGCCGCCGCTGCGCACGAGCTGGGCACGCCGTTGTCGACCATCGTATTGGTATCGCGCGAATTGGAAAAGACACTCGCCGATAATCCGTTCGCCGCCGGCGACATCAAGACGCTGCGCGAGCAGGCCCAGCGCTGCCGCGATATCCTGTCCAAGATCACCCAGCTCTCCTCGACCGGCGCGCCGTTCGACCGCATGAAGCTCTCGACACTGATCGAGGAAGCGGTCGCGCCGCACCGCGACTTCGGCGTCGCGATCAAGATCAGGATCGCAGTTACGGGAAGCCGCGAACCGGTCGGCTCGCGCAATCCCGCCATCCTCTATGGCGTCGGCAATATCCTGGAAAACGCCGTCGACTTCGCGCGCAAGGAGGTCGAGGTGAATGCGTGGTGGAACGACGATACCGTCGAGATCATGATCTCCGATGACGGCCCGGGCTTCGCGCCCGAGATCCTCAAGCGCATCGGCGAGCCCTATCTGTCTCGCCGGCGCGCAGGCGACGACGCGCCGAGCGAACGCAGTGGCCTCGGGCTCGGCGTCTTCATCGCGCGCACGCTTCTGGAGCGCACCGGCGCAAGGGTGTCATTCAGCAACCATGCATTCCCGGACCACGGTGCGGTGGTCCAGATCGCCTGGCCGCGCGCGCGGTTCGAGGCTTCCGAAAACAACGGTGTGCCAACGTCTTAAGTCATTCGACGTTTGGTGACCTTGGCACTGCCTTATTCGCACTCCATATCTCCAAGGCACCCTTCAACCGAGACCCAAAACCTTGACCGTGACCGCCGAACTTACCGAACATGCCGATCGCTCGCTCCTTATCGTGGAGGACGACAAACCGTTCCTGGAGCGGCTTGCACGCGCCATGGAGACGCGCGGCTTTGACGTGACCTCCTGCGACACTGTGTCCGACGGGCTTGCGCAGATCGGCAAGGCCGCACCGGCGTTCGCGGTGGTGGACCTCAGGCTTGGCGACGGCAACGGGCTTGACGTGGTTTCGGCGCTGAAGCGCAAGCGGCCGGATGCGCGTGCCATCGTGCTGACCGGCTACGGCAACATCGCCACCGCCGTCACCGCGGTGAAGATGGGCGCGGTCGACTATCTGGCAAAACCGGCCGACGCCGACGACGTCGTCGCGGCGCTGCTTTCGACCGGCACGGAGAAATCCGAGCCGCCGCAGAATCCAATGTCGGCCGACCGCGTCCGCTGGGAGCACATCCAGCGCATCTACGAGATGTGCAACCGCAACGTTTCCGAGACGGCGCGCCGGCTCAACATGCACCGCCGCACGCTGCAGCGGATCCTCGCCAAGCGCGCCCCGCGCTAGAACTCCGCGTGACCTTGCGGATCGACCAGCCGGTTGATCCGCAGCGCCGCCGCCATCCCGAAGCGCACCATCATCAGCTTGCGTGTCGGCGCCGGCAGGCGATGCTCCGGCGCGTCACAGAGCATATGCGCACCATAGGCGTCGGCGACGATCAGGCCGGTGTCTTTCGGAAAGATCTCGGGCGGGAGCGCCTGCGTGAAGGCGAAAAACAACCGGTCGCAATGGGCGCGGTAATCTTCCCATTTGTGGTCGGCGCGCAGGTCTTCGACCGAGGATTTGATCTCGACGATCCAGATATCGCCGCGCTCGTTCAGCGCCACCAGATCGGCGCGGCGGCCTGACGGCAGCGGCAATTCGGCCACGGAAGTAAAGCCGAGCGAGCGCAACAGCCGCGCGGTGCCGCGCGCGACCGCGAGCGCGGTCTCGGATTGACGGCCATCCGGCGGGGGAACCAGGTTGATGTGGCGGGCGGGCGATTCCATCGCAACATCCTAGCTGATTTCAGCCGGCTGCCGCGCAAATCTTTCGCTTGGCGGGCCGCCAAAAATGGGCAAAGTGCGCCCATGACACGGCAAACCGAGACCCAGGCCACTGAAGATCAAGCGAAGGCCGGCGCGATGATCGTGCCGGTAACGCTGTTCGAGCAGAACTGCACCATCCTCTGGCACGAGCCGAGCAAGAAGGCGGTCGTGATCGATCCCGGCGGCGACGTGCCGAAGATTCTGGAAGCGGTCAAGCAGGCCGGCGTCACCGTCGAGAAGATCTGGCTGACGCACGGCCATATCGATCACGTCGGCGGGGCCGCGGAATTGCGCGATGCGCTGAAAGTGCCGATCGAGGGTCCGCATCAGGCGGACGCGTACTTGCTCGCGCATGTGGTGGAAAGCGGAGCGCGCTTCGGCATGACGGGCGTGCGCGACTTCGTCTCCGACCGCTATCTCGAGGAAGGCGAGCAGGTCAAGATCGGCGAGCTCACCTTCGACATCCTGCACTGCCCCGGTCACTCGCCGGGCAGCGTGGTCTACTTCAACAGGGAATTGCGCTTCGCCCATGTCGGCGACGTCCTGTTCAACGGCTCGGTCGGACGCACCGACCTGCCCGGCGGCAGCCACGAGACGCTGATCAAGTCGATCATCGAGAAGCTGTTGCCGCTCGGCGACGATGTCGGCTTCATCTGCGGCCATGGCGCGGGCTCAAGCATCGGCCAGGAGCGCAGGACCAATCCGTTCATCACCGGCGAATTGTAATTGCGAAGCGCAGCCTGAGCCCGCAGCTACTTCATCAATCCCGCAGCGGTGAGCGCGCGCGTGATCACGGCGCTGACATCGATGCCGCGCCGGCGTGGTTCTTGCTTTGGCGTCGGCTTTGGTTCGGGACGCGCATGCATCATCATCAGCGGATCAAACACCTCGGTGAAGTCGGGCATCGGCACCGGGGGAATGATCGGCGTGATGATTTTGGCCGGCGTCGCGGCTTTCGCGGCGGGCTTGCGCGCCGGCTTCGCTGCGCCGTTGGATTGTGACCTCGCCGCCGGTTTCACATCCGCCCTCGCCTCCGCCGCGAGCTCCGGCTCGCGAATCCATTCGGTCAGGCCAAAGAATTTGGCGATGTGAAACGAGGAGGAAATGCCCGCCTCGATCATGAATGCGCCCGGCTCGCCGTAGCGCAGCTCGTTGTCGGCGATGCCAAGCGGCGTGCCGTGGGCCATGTCGGTGATGGTGTAGGATTCGACGATCGTCTCGCCTTCCTCATTCCACCAGACCCTGTGCGGATGGCCGTCGACCATGCCTTCCGACATCGGCGCCTGCGGCAGATGATGCACGTCGAGCCACTGCTTGACGATCTCACGGGCGTTGGCGGGTGCGACCACGCCGTCCACGGTGCCGTGCCACACCGAAAGCCTGGGCCATGGCCCCTGGTGATGCGAGGCCTTGCGCACGAGATCGCCGAGCCTGTGCGGCGTGCGGACCGGTGTGGCGCGCATGATCGTCAGCGCTTCGCGCACGTCATTGGCCACGCCGAACGGCAGGCCGGCGATAATGGCGCCGGCCGCAAAGACTTCCGGATAGGTCGCGAGCATCACCGAGGTCATGGCGCCACCGGCAGAGAGTCCGGTGATGAAGATCCGGCGCTGGTCGATGCCGTGATCGGCAGTCATGCGCGCGATCATCTGCCGGATCGAGGCGGCTTCGCCGCGATCGCGCGCGGTATCTTCCGGATTGAACCAGTTGAAGCAGCGATTGGCGTTGTTGGAAACAACTTGCTCCGGAATCAGCAGCGCGAAGCCGTAGTGCCTGGCGAGCGTGGCCCAACCGGCACCGTGATTGTAGCCGGCAGCCGTCTGGCCGCAGCCATGCAGCACCACGACGAGCGCGTGCGGATGCTGCAGCTTCTCCGGCACAAAGGCGAACATGCGCAAGGCACCCGGATTCGCACCGAAATCGCGGATCTCCACCAAGGGAGTCTCGATATCCCGACGCAGCCCAAGCTCGGGCAGCCGACCAAAACGATCGAGCTTGGGCAAACGCCGCAGAAAATCGACATTACTGGCGAGCGACACCGGCAACTCCGTCACCTCGTTCACGCGTGAATCGTGAACCCGAGCACGACAAGATAGTTGCTGCGTCGCAAAATAAAAAGGCCGTGCGCTGTCAATCCCCACTAAAACCGCGCGATTGCAGCCGATTTGCAACGGTTAACGCGCCCGCCGCGCTTGCACATCAGGCCGTCGCGCGACGCATCCATGACAGCAATGCGGCGCTGATCACAATCGAGAGTGCAAACAGTGCGATGGCGGTAAACAAAGCTTGTTGCGCGGAATACGCGGAGGCGGCGGCAAAGAATACCGCTCCGATCGCGGCCACGCCGGCCGCGTTCGCAATCTGCGCCGTGGTGCCGTACATGCCCGAACCGGCGCCAGCGCTTGCAGGCTTGACGCTCGACAGCACCGCGCCTGACAGCGGCGCCATCACCAGACCCTGGCCGTAGCCGAAGATCATCAAGACAAGCGCGAGCGTGAGCGCGCTCGGCGGCGCCAGAAAAGCAACCGTCAGCGCCAGCACCGCCAGGCCCGCAATCTGGATCGCGCAGCCTTCGATCAGGACCAGCGTGCCGCGATGCTTGGCGCGCTCGCCGCTGATGCGGGAGGCGACGACGAAGGTAAGCGCCAACGGCACGAAGACGAGGCCGGCTCTCAGCGGCGGGATCTGCAACGCCGTCTGCATGTACATGGTCATCACGAGGTAGAACGACAGATTGGCGAAGAAGAAAAAGAACGCGGCCGTCAGCCCGCGCATGAAAGGCTTGTCGGAGAGCAGCGAAAGGTCGATCAGGGGCATGCCGCCTTTTGCCGCGACGGCCCGTTCAAGCTTCACGAAGCAGACAACGATCGCGACACCCGCGGCCATTACCAACCACAGCCACGGCGCCCAATGGACGTCCTGGCCGAACAAGAGCGGCCCGATCAGGCATAACAAGCCGAGAAACAGCACTGTCGCGCCGGACCCATCGAGCCGCGTGCCGGCACGGCGCGGCACCGACGGCATGATCCGCGCCGCAGCCAGGACAATGAGAATGCCGAACGGCACGTTGACGAAGAACACCGCGCGCCAACCGACACCTGCAAGATCGAGCGTCACCAGGATGCCACCCAGCGCAAAGCCCGCCGCGCCGGCCAGTCCCAGCACGATGCCGTAGATGCCGAAGGCGCGGCTTCGCGCATGATCCGAGAACAACAGATGCAGGGTCGCCAGCACCTGCGGCACCATCAGCGCCGCAGTGGCGCCTTGCGCGAGCCGCGCTGCGATCAGCTCAGGTCCGGATTGCGCGAGCCCGCACCACAGCGAGGTCAGCGTGAAGCCGAGCACACCGGCAAGAAAGACGCTCTTGGTGCCGTAGATGTCGCCGAGCCGGCCGCCGGTCACGATCAGCGTCGAATAGGCGACCAGATAGATCGCGATGACCGATTCGATCTCGGCGGTGGAGGCGTGCAGTTCGGTCGCGATCGTCGGGATCGCGACGTTGACGATGAAAGCATCGACACCGAACATGAATTGTGCGGCGACGACGATCGCCAGCACCCACCAGCGGTGCGACGTCGCCAGGTTGGCCGAAACCATCTGATGCATGGGAAGTCCTCGCCCTGAATGTTGCATCATGAATTACGGATTTCGGTCACATCGGCGATTACCCCCGAGGTAAGGAGAGCTTCACGGCTTCGTCAGGACTGGCTGGTGCCGGCGCACGCCGGCCGTAGCGCACCGGCGGCGCATTCCGCCCAGAGTGCGCGCGCTCAAAATATGCGTCTAGTCGCTATGCCACGCGCGACTTTCCGTGGCCCGGGAAAATGCATTGCGGCTGCGCTGGCGAGCACGTTGAAAGCTCGGGGCAGGTGGCTTACCAATGCCCCCCTAAACACTGACATCACGATCCAGGGAAACGTCATGGCGCGCCTCAAATTCGGAGCCTTCCTCGCCCCACATCATCCGCTCGGCGAGCATCCGATGCTGCAATTCCGCCGCGACCTCGACTTCGTGCAGCAGATTGACGAGCTCGGCTATGACGAATTCTGGTGCGGCGAGCATCACTCCTCCGGCTGGGAGATGATCGCTTCCCCCGAGATGTTCCTGGCCGCGGCCGGCGAGCGCACCAAGCGTATCAAGCTCGGCACCGGCGTGATCTCGCTGCCCTATCACCACCCCTTCAACGTCGCCCAGCGCATGGTGCAGCTCGACCACATGACCGGCGGCCGCGCCATCTTCGGCTCGGGTCCCGGCGCGCTCGCTTCCGACGCGCATACGCTCGGCATCGATCCGATGACCCAACGCGACCGTCAGGACGAGGCGATTGCGATTATTCGCCGGCTGTTTCGCGGGGAGCGGGTGACCGCGAAAAGCGACTGGTTCACGATGAACGACGCCGCATTGCAGATCCTTCCGCTTCAGGAGGAAATGCCGTTTGTGGTTGCCTCGCAAATCTCGCCGTCGGGCATGACGCTGGCCGGCAAATACGGCATCGGCATCATTTCGCTGGGCTCGATGTCGACGCAGGGTTTGATGGCGCTGCCGACGCAATGGGGCTTTGCGGAAGACGCCGCGATGAAATACGGCACGACCATCAGCCGCTCCGACTGGCGCGTCTTGTTGTCCTGGCATATCGCTGAAAGCCGCGAGCAGGCGAGGGCAGAAG
>NZ_DATGFH010000049.1:0-35222 GCF_035309285.1 Bradyrhizobium sp.
CCGGTCGCCGGCAAACCAGCCGGGGTGATATCTCTCGTCATGGCGTTGCTCTCCTTTGTGGAATCAGCACCCCGAGCCTACCGGCTCAAGGTGGGCAACGCCGACCTCTTCAGAAATTCAACAGAACCCGGGACATCCCCACGAAATATTGTCATATGCTTTTGAAAGGAGAGCTGACTTAATTCCAGCGAGTTGTCGCTGCGCCTCTAAAATACCTGCTTGAATGTCATTGATAAGATCCTTGGTACTTCCACTTTTTGAGGCTTGTGTAAGCCTTTTTGTCTTTACCTCGAAGATGATAGCGGCAGCACCAAAAACCGCGACTAAGTCGATCTGGCCAATTTCGCTGCCGTGGTACTTTACTTTTACGTCCCGAATTAGCTCAAGATGCTCAATTGGTCGCAATATCTCGCCGAGCATCAGCTCAGATGCCAAGCCACGATTGTTCGCATTGCTCGCAAAATATGATTTGTCTTGGGCGATCGTATAGAAGGGAGACTCATACAATTGCTCACAGAGCATTGGAACAAGCGGAACAAATATTTGGGTGTCCGAAAGGCGTAGGGCTGGGCGCGCTTTGCATGGATGATAATCGAGCGGGTCCTTTACGATCGGACCTTTGCCAAACTCCACCGAAAATCTATCAATAAATTTTTTGTAGGTGTCTATCTGGGCCTGAGGGATGTCAGAAGGTGAGAAAACGAAACAGACGAATGGGCTGGCAACCAGTCCGATCTTTCTTATGTTTTTCCGCTGCTCGCGAATGAAATCTCTAAGGCGCGTCTTGAAGATTGCCTGCATTTCACGAAGCAGGGCTGAGAATTCTTCAATTTCGTAGCCTCTCTCGAAAAGAAATTGTTTGTCGAGTTCATAGAGGCGCGGGGCAAGGGACAGATAATCGAACCAAAATCCTGCTCCTGCAGCGTAGAATATTGGTTCGATGAAGTGTTGCCCCGCGGTAAAGAGGTCTTCTATTTTGTCGCCTCTTGAAAAAGAAGATATCTCATCGTGCAGGGCGTCTAAGGCTGCCTTGCACGCTTGATATTGTCGTGCGGCTTCATGTGAGTCCGGGAACGAAAGGTCGAGCGGAGCCTCAGACATCAAACTTAGTAGGAGGGCGACCTCATTAAACGAGATCAGATCGAAACGGTTGCGGGTCTTGATCTGGTGGGCTGAATAGAAAATCGACTCGTTCACAACAATGCTTGAAAGCGTGTGAATGAAGCCAGTAGCTCGCGTGATCTTGCGGAGATCGTCCAGATGAAACATGAAGAGAAAATTCGTGAATGGTATGCCGCGTGGTCTCAAAAGTAGAGAATGATAGTTTAGCAACCAAAGGAAAAATAGGAAAGGCCGGGCTTTCGCCCGACCCTTCGTTGTCCTATGGGTGCCCGGGTCGAGCCCCGGGGCATGATGATGTGAGCAGTGGTGGCCGGTGTCGCCCTCACAACACCCGATTGCTCTCCCTCACCTTCTCCGCATCCAGATACACCTGCTCCCCCATCTCCTTAAACTTGGCACTCATTTGCGCCATGCCCTGCTCCTTGTCGTTCAGGCTCGCCGCGTAGTCGCGGACGTCCTGGGTGATCTTCATCGAGCAGAATTTCGGGCCGCACATCGAGCAGAAATGCGCGACCTTGTGCGCTTCCTTCGGCAAGGTCTCGTCGTGGAAGCTGCGCGCGGTCTCGGGGTCGAGACCGAGGTTGAACTGGTCTTCCCAGCGGAAGTCGAAACGCGCGCGGGAGAGCGCGTCGTCGCGAAGCTGCGCCGCGGGGTGGCCCTTGGCGAGATCGGCGGCGTGAGCCGCGATCTTGTAGGTGATGACACCGCTCTTCACGTCATTGCGATCGGGCAGGCCCAGATGCTCCTTCGGCGTGACGTAGCAGAGCATGGCGCAGCCGAACCAGCCGATCATGGCGGCGCCGATCCCTGAGGTGATGTGGTCATAGCCCGGCGCGATGTCGGTCGTCAGCGGCCCCAGCGTATAGAACGGAGCCTCGCCGCACTCCTGGAGCTGCTTGTCCATGTTGATCTTGATCTTGTGCATCGGAATATGGCCCGGGCCCTCGATCATGACCTGGCAGCCCTTGTCCCAGGCGATCTTGGTCAGTTCGCCGAGCGTCTCGAGCTCCGCAAATTGCGCGCGGTCGTTGGCGTCCGCAATCGAGCCGGGACGCAGGCCGTCGCCGAGCGAGAACGAGACGTCGTACTTGCGCATGAGGTCGCAGATCTCGTCGAAGTGCGTGTAGAGGAAGCTTTCCTTGTGATGCGCCAGGCACCACTTCGCCATGATCGAGCCGCCGCGCGAGACGATGCCGGTGACGCGATTGGCGGTGAGGTGGATATAGGGCAGCCGGACGCCGGCATGGATGGTGAAATAATCCACGCCCTGCTCGCACTGCTCGATCAGCGTGTCCTTGTAGAGCTCCCAGGTGAGTTGCACCGGATCGCCGTTGCACTTCTCCAGCGCCTGATAGATCGGCACGGTGCCGATCGGCACCGGCGAGTTGCGCAGGATCCATTCGCGCGTGGTGTGGATGTTGCGGCCCGTGGAGAGGTCCATCACGGTGTCGGCGCCCCAGCGGATCGCCCACACCATCTTGTCGACCTCTTCCTCGACTGACGACGTCACCGCCGAGTTGCCGATATTGGCGTTGATCTTGGTCAGGAAGTTCCGGCCGATGATCATCGGCTCGAGCTCGGCGTGGTTGATGTTGGAAGGAATGATCGCCCGCCCGCGCGCGATCTCGCTGCGCACGAACTCCGGCGTGATGAACGCCGGCACCGCGGCGCCAAAGCTCTCGCCGTCGGCGAGTGCGGCCTCTGCGCGCTCGAGCTGTTGCTTGCGGCCGAGATTTTCGCGCTCGGCGACATAGATCATCTCCTTGGTGATGATGCCGGCGCGGGCGAATTCGAGCTGCGTGATCTTGTGGCCGTCGAGCCCGCGCAGCGGCTTGTGATGCGCGGTGAACGCCTTCGCTGCGTGCGCCGCGCCGACGTTGCCGTTGTCTTCCGCCTTGATGGTGCGGCCCTCATACTCCTCGACACCGCCGCGCTCCTTCACCCAGGCGATGCGGTTGCGCGGCAGGCCGGCATTGACGTCGATGGTGACGGAGGGGTCCGTGTAGGGACCGGAGGTGTCGTAGACCGGCAGGTTCGGCTCGCCCGCGCCTTCCGAGAGGATGATCTCGCGGAGCGGCACCTTGAGATCAGGCGCGGCGTCGGGGCTGGCAAAAATCTTGCGCGACGCGGGCAGCGGTCCCGTGGTGACGGCGGGCCTGGTCGTGTCGGGATTGGAGCGAATGTTCATGATGTTCCTCCTTGAAATCTCGTTCATGCGGCTTTGGCTGAAGCGCCAAGCCATTGTCTGACCCGTGCATCGGGGTCGGCGTTCTGGGTGACGTCGGACACGACGGCGATCGAATCGGCGCCGGCGGCAAAGATGTCGGCGGCGTGCTCGAACTTGATGCCGCCGATCGCAACAAGGGGGATGGAGCCGACCCGCTTCTTCCATTCGGTGATCTTCGGAACGCCCTGCGGCGCAAAGCGCATCGACTTCAGCGTGGTGAAGAAGATCGGGCCGAGCGCGACATAGTCGGGCTTGGCGGCGAGCGCGGTCGCGAGTTCCTCATCGTCGTGCGTCGAGATGCCGAGTGAGAGGCCAGCCGCGCGGATCGCTTTCAGGTCGGCGTCAGCAAGATCCTCCTGGCCGAGATGCAGATGCTGCGCCTTCGCTTCGATCGCCGCGCGCCAGTAATCGTTCACGACAAGCCTGGTGCCGGTACCCTTGGTCACCGCCAGCGCCTCGCGCACGATCGCGAGCGCGTCCGCGTGGTTGAGGTTCTTCGCGCGCAACTGAATGGTGCCGACGCCAAGTCTTGCAAGGCGCGCGACCCAGGCGACGCTGTCGACGACGGGATAAAAGCGGTCAGGATACGCGTGGCGATCAGGATACGGCATGCCAGAACGGGGTCCCTATAACAGGCGTGGACGGAGAGGCGAAATCGCGGGCTTCCATCAGCCCGGCTTCATACGCAGCGCGGCCGGCCTCGACGCCGAGGCGGAAGGCGTTCGCCATGCCGACTGGGTCGGCGGCTTTCGCGATCGCGGTGTTGAGCAGCACGGCGTCATAGCCGAGCTCGAGCGCTTCGGCCGCATGCGAGGGCGCGCCGATGCCGGCATCGACCACCAGCGTGATATCGCTCAGGCGATCGCGCAGCAGTCTCAAGGCGTCGCGGTTGATGATACCCTTCGCGCTGCCGATCGGCGCAGCCCACGGCATCACCACCTTGCACCCGGCGTCGACCAGCCGTGTCGCGACGGACAAGTCTTCGGTGCAATAGGGAAACACCTCGAAGCCGTCCTTGATCAGGATGGTCGCGGCTTCGACGAGCCCAACGACATCCGGCTGCAGCGTGTCGTTGTCGGCGATCACCTCGAGCTTGATCCAGCTCGTCGCGAACAATTCCCGCGCGAGCTTCGCCGTGGTCACGGCCTCGCGCACGCTGCGGCAGCCGGCCGTGTTCGGCAGCACGGTCACGTCGAGCTCGCGGATCAGCTTCCAGAACGCATCGCCGGTCTTGCCGCCGGCAGCCTCGCGCCTGAGCGATACCGTGACAATGTTTGCGCCGGAGCTGCGGATCGCCGCCTGCATGATCGCAGGCGAGGGATAGAGCGCACTGCCGACCAGGAGGCGGGAGGGGAATTCTTTATCGTAGAACCGCACCATTTTCTTGCTCTGCTTCTGCTCTTCGTCATGGCCGGGCTTGTATGACGAAACCTAGCCTCCCTGTCGCGGCGTGATGATCTCGATCTCGTCGCCGGCCTTCAATTCGGTCTCCGCCCAGCGGCCCTTCGGCACCACGTCGTAATTCAGCGCGATCGCGAAATGCGTACCCTCGTATTCGAGCTCGCCGAGCAGCGCATCCACGCTGGCCGAGGAAATCTCGCGGCTCTCGCCGTTCACAGTCACGCGCATCGCATCACCTCATTGTCGATCACGCCACGCTCGACATAGCCGAGCGTCAGCTCCGCGAGCGCCGGCGCCAGCAGAAAGCCGTGACGATAAAGTCCGTTCACCGCGATCCTGTCCTGATCGATCGAGATTCGCGGCAGATTGTCGGGAAACGCGGGACGCAGTCCTGAGCCGAATTCGACAATGCGCGCCTCGCCAAAGGCCGGATGCACCGCGTAGGCCGTCCCCAACAGCTCGAGCGCCGAGCGGACGCTGACGCCGGTGTCCTCGCTCTCGATCGAGGTCGCGCCCAGCATGAAGCGGCCGTCGCCGCGCGGGATCACGTAGAGGGGAAATCGCGGATGGATCAGCCGCACCGGGCGAGCGAGATCAAGTTCGCTCGTCTCGATCACGATCATCTCGCCCTTGACGCCGCGGATGTCGCTTTGCTTGTCACGCGCGGCGACGCCGCGGCAATCGATCACGATGCCGTCGAGATCGTCAGCCTCGACCTTGCTGTTGAACGCGATGGTGCCGCCGGCTTTCGCGATGGCTGCATGCAGCGCGGGAAGCATGCGGCGCGGCTCGACATGGCCTTCGTCGGGATAGAACAGGCCTTCGCGGAAGCGGCCTTCCAGCGCCGGCTCGAGCTCGCTCAAGGCGCATGCATCGAGCCGCCGGTGATTGGTCGTGAGCTTCGCAAAGCGCTCGAAATCGGTGCGGTCGCGCGCATGCGCTACCACCAGCGAGCCGTTGAACGGCGTCTGCGGGAAGTGCGTCCGCCACAGATCGAGCGATCGGACGCCGAGCCTAGAGATCACCGGCTCGGAGGATTCCGCCTCGCACCAGGGCGCGAGCATACCGCCGGCCCAATGGCTCGTGGATTCCGTCATCGCGGCGTCACTGCGCTCATGCACTGTCACGGCGTAGCCGGCTTGCGCAAACAGCAACGCCTGCCAGGCGCCGCCGACGCCTGCCCCGATGATGGAAACGGGAGATTCCCCGCTAGCATTCTTGTTCTGGTACATCCCTGTCCCTTCGCCGGCATGACCCGGATCAGGTTCAAAGGGTCACCGCGGTCCCGGACGTCCATCCAGGTGTGCGGTATCTCAGCTCCTCCTCGGAGCTCCCCTCGGAACGAGGGCTAATGTAGGCTCTTGGATTTGGGTGTCAACGCGCCTGGGCCGCCTTTGCACCGGCGGGAACAATCGATAATGGCCGCGAAATCTGGGCGCGGGCGACCGTGGTGCCCTTCGCGGGCCGTTTTCGCGGTGCATCACCGGCAAGCGGCGGTTGTGGATTGCCGTTCGCCTCGAAACGCTTGCCTTCTGCCAATTCGAGCCGCAGCCGCTTCGCGGCTTCGTAATAGCCGGCTGCATAATAATGCATGGCGCGGGCGTGGTCGCCTTCGGCGGCGCGGTAGGCGCCGGCGAGATACTTCACGCCATAGGTGAGATTGGTGTCGGGATCGCGCAGGCCTTTGGCGTCGCCGGTGTAACCGAGGCCCCTTGCGGTCTCGACCTTGATCTGCATCAACCCGATCGTGCCGCCATGGCCGACCAGATCAGGGTGATATTTGCTCTCGCGCTGAATCACGCGATGCACCAGGGCTGCAGGCACATGATTGGCCAAGGCGTGCTTTGCGACCAGGGCATCATAGTCGCTGGCGCCGGCTTGGGCCGTGCGCACCAGCGGTAGCGCTACCAAGGTCAACACTGCCAGGGCAGCGACGCTCGCCGATCTCGGCCAATGCTTTGTCAAACGGAACCCCCGGCAGGTGCGCGGGCGTATGAACTCCTTGCGCCGCGCCTGCTGCGTTCAACGGCGCAGATGTGGCCAAAATCGGGCACGCGCGCAATCGACAATGTGAGATGAATCGTCTGTATCGATTCAACTTCGCGTTGGCCCCGCGCATCCAAACATTAAAGTTCGAAGCAACCGCTGCGCCTGCGACAACAGTTCGTCGTGCAAAAGTCTCAATGCGAGCTATAATATCCGGGCAGGTGGATGTTGCGACAACAGTCCTGACTCATTCATGCACTGTCGAAACGAACGTCTCGCTCGTCAACGTTTCGCTCGCAACCGCCAAGCACGCTCGAAAGAGCCAAGCAAAGCGCTCGAAAGAGCCAAGCAAAGAGGGAGTGTGCGTCATGCCGCGAACCGGTCTGTATGATTTGCCCCGGAAGAATCCCTGTGCGCAATGTGGCAAGCCGATCGCGATGCCGGAGTGGGTTGAAACGAGCGAAGGACGCGCCTGCTATCTCTGGCACTGCTGGTCCTGCGACTACCGCTTCGAGGCGATCGCGATCTTCGACGAGCACGAGGCGGAGCGGCCGATGGCTGCCTGATCACCTGCTCCAACAATTGCCCAGATCACGCCGCCGAGCGCTGGCTCGGCTGCATCAACGGTAGCAGAACTCGCACCCTGAGCCCGTGCGGCTGTCGATCGTGCAGCGAAAGCGCGCCGCCATGGGCCTGCACGATTGCGTTCGCGATCGAAAGGCATCGCTGTCGTCGTCGACGTTTGATGACGGCAGCCGTTCGTCGAGCATATGGAGCGGCAGTGCGTCGATCTCGGTGCTCCTGATCCACTACAACTCCTGATCGTTTCGAGGCGACGCCTCTTCCACGCAAACCGTCTTTTCGAAAAAAAGGAAGGGCGGCTGCTGTTTTCGTTCTGCGCCGCACGCGGTTTCGGGAACTCATCTTGCCGCTCTGCAGCTTCAAAATCAGGGCGGTTTCGCGGAACTGTGCGCGCGTGATCCGGGTTTTCTCCTCATCAGTTTCTGATCAAGGAGAATCCAGATGTTAGCAAAATATCTTGCGGCCGCTGTGGCTGGTTCCTTGCTGGTTGCGAGTGCCGCGTTCGCGGCGGAGACCTCGACGACGCCGGGCACAAGTACGACAGCCAACGCTTCCGACAGTTCGTATAAAGGCGATTGGCGCGCCTCGAAGATGGTCGGTCTCAACGTCTACAACGACAAGAACGAGAATATCGGATCGATCAACGAGCTCTTGATGGACAAGAGCGGGAGCATCAAGGCGGCCGTGATCAGCGTCGGCGGCTTCCTTGGCATGGGCGCGCGGCTGGTCGCCGTACCCTACGACAAGGTCAAGTTCACCAGCGAGCCGGTGGCCCCCCCTACCACCGCCTCCAACACGGGCGGCGGCGCAACCAGCCCGGGAGGCATGGCGAAGCCGCCATCAACCACGACCACGGGCTCAACCAGCAATGCGCCGGCGGCAGCTCCGCCGAAGCCCAATCCCTGGTATCCGGATCACGCCGTCTTCAACGCCGCGAAGGATGAGCTGAAAAACATGCCGGAGTTCAAATACTCGACCGAGTAAGTGTGGCGAATTGACCGGCTGAAACAAGACGCGCCCAAAAAAGTGGGCGCGTTTTTTTTGCGCCTCGCCGCATCCCGTGGTTGCAAGGCTGCGCCGCATCCTTTCGGCGCCGATGTAGCGATGTTAGGCTCGATGCCGGCAGGAGCTTCCTGCTGCCTGCCGGCTTCATACCGAACGGGAGGACGTAATGACTGACAGCGTCTACAAGGTGATCGAGCTGATCGGTACCAGCAAGGAATCCTGGGAGAAGGCCGCCGCGGGCGCGGTCGAGCAAGCCGCAAAAACGCTCCGCGACCTTCGGGTCGCCGAGGTTGTCGAACTCGACATGCAGCTCGACAACAAGGGCAAGGTGGAAGCCTATCGCGCCAAGCTCAACATCTCATTCAAGTTCGAAGGGACTTGAGCCTGGGTTTGAAACAAAACGCGCCCGGAAAGCCGGGCGCGTTTTTGTTTTCCGTCGTTCCGGGGCATCGCGCAGCGATGAACCCGGAATCTCGAGGTTCTCAGGTGCGCAATTGCGCACCATAGTTCGATGCTTCGCATCGCCCCGGAACGACAGGCAAATCAATTCGTCTTCACCAGCGGGCAGCCGCCCTTGTCGAGCGGGCGGAACGCCTGGTCGCCAGGCACGGTAGCGATCAGCTTGTAGAGGTCCCACTCGCCCTTCGATTCCTCGGGCTTCTTGACCTGGAACAGGTACATGTCGTGCACCATGCGGCCGTCGATGCGGATCTTGCCGTTCTTGGCGAAGAAGTCGTTGATCGGCATTTTGCGCATCTGCTCCATCACCTTCGGCGCATCGTCGGTGCCGATGGCCTCGATCGCCTTCAGATAATGCATGGTCGCCGAATAGAGGCCGGCCTGGATCATGGTCGGCATATGGCCGACCTTCGCCATGAATCTCTTCGAGAAGGCGCGGGTCTCGTCGTTCATGTCCCAGTAGAAGGCGTCGGTGACGATCAGGCCCTGGGTCGCCTTGAGGCCGAGGGAGTGCGTGTCGGTGATCTGCATCAGAAGCGCGATCATCTTCTGGCCGCCTTGGGTGATGCCGAATTCGGCGGCCTGCTTCAGCGCGTTGGTGGTGTCGCCGCCGGCGTTGGCGAGCGCGATGACCTTGGCCTTGGAGGCCTGGGCCTGAAGCAGGAAGGACGAGAAATCCGAGGTGTTCAGGGGATGGCGCACGTCGCCGAGCACCTTGCCACCACTCTCTTTCACGACATCGGCGGCGTCGCGCTCCAGCGCCATGCCGAACGCGTAGTCGGCGGTGACGAAGAACCAGGTGTCCTCGCCACGCTGGACCATCGCCTTGCCGGCGACATGGGAGAGCGCGTAGGTGTCGTAGGTATAGTGCACGGTGTTCGGCGAGCAGGCGACGCCGGTGATGTCGGACGAGCCGCCGCCGGAGTTGATGTTGATCTTGTTCTTCTCGCGCGTCAGCGCCGAGATCGGCAGCGCGACCGAGGAGGTGGGCACATCGACGATCGCGTCGACCTTCTCGTTGTCGTACCAGTTGCGGGCGATGGAGACGCCGACGTCGGGCTTGTTCTGGTGGTCGGCGGAGATGACCTCGATCGGTTTGCCCTTCACCTTGCCGCCATAGTCGGCGACCGCCATCTCGACCGCGGCGACCGAGCCCTTGCCGGTGGCGTCGGCATAGAGGCTCGACATGTCGGTGAGCACGCCGATCCTCACGACATCGTCGGAGATACCCTGGGCGTGAGCAGGGCCGCCCAGGGCGGCGAGCGCCAGTCCCGTGGCGAGCGCGGTTGCGAGTGATCTCATGGTTTCTTCTTCTCCCTGGCTTCTTGTTGAGGGCTTGCGTTTGCGATTGCCGTTCTAGCCGCATTCGGCAAACCCGGCAAAGCTCACAGGTTATGGAAGGCGGCCGAGCCATGCGCAAAATAGCTGGTGGTATTGCCTCACCTCGCCCCGCTTGCAGGGAGAGGCATAAAGAGATCGTAGGGTGGGCTAAGCGAAGCGAGCCCACCGATTTTCTCTCGGCAGTACACCGTGGACGGTGGGCACGGCGCGTTCGCCTTTGCCCACCCTACGCTTCGGTGGACGTCACAGCCCCGGCAGCTTGCTGATCTGCGCGCTGATCGAGCCCTCGGCGGCGGCGATGACGCGCAGCGTCTTGGCGTCGAAGGCGATGTTGGTCAGTCTTAGCGCGTTGATGTCGGCCTGCACCTTGATGCCGTCCTCGTTCTTCTGCAGGTCAGCTATTGCCGCGGCGATCTTGGTTTTTGCGTTGCTCGCAAATGGCTTCAGGTCGACGCTCGCCTTGTGCAACAGCGCTTCCTGCAGGCTCGGCACCGCCGCGCGCGCGGCAGCGCCCAACAGGCCGAACGCGGCTTCGGATTCGACCGCAAGCTCGATGTCGGTCAAGCGCAAGGTCTGCTGCACCTCATCGAGCACAGGCCTTCCCCAGATCTGCAACGTGGCGTCGGCGCCGAAGCCGAAGAAGCTCTTCTTCTCCTTCGCATGCACCAGGAGCGAGATCAAAAGCCGATCGCCGGCCGGGGCAATGCTGGCCTGCTTCACGGTGACGTCGACCGGCCCTGATCCGTCCTCCGGATAGGTCTTTCCTGCAATCTGCGCGTCGAGGATCTTGTTGAGCTCGGTGAAGGGCAGGTCGATCGGCACGGCGATGCTGACGCCGCCCGGCGTCGGCGGCACGATCGTGATCTTGTCGGGGAACGGGCAGTCGGGCCGCGTCTCGGTCGGCGTGATGCGCGTCTGCGCTTCCATGCCGATGGTCACGGTGACGTTGGCGGCATCGACGGTCGGCTGCACCGCGAGCGCCTTCGTCGGCTTCACTTCCAGCCACAGCGCGGGCATCGAAGCCGTGGTGCCGCTGCCCTGCAGCGGCACCGAGCGGCAGGCCTTGGCCCACTCTGCGCGGGCAACGCGCTCCAGCGTCGAATCGGTGCGCACGCGTTGGCCGACGGCATTAAGCTGCTCGCCCACGGTCTTGTCGATGATGGGCTTGATCTCGGTCGGCACGTTGACCTTGGCGCCGGCGACGTTGAGGCTGGTGTCGCCGAGAGAAACCTGCGCCGACAGGTTCGGCTCGACGCGCCAGGTGGCCGCGAGCTTCGGCCGCGCGGTGATGGTGACGAGGCCCTTGATCTCGGCGTTGGCGTTGAGCGACTTGATGTTGATGCTGCTGATGCGCTTGGCGGCATTGGCGCCGAGCAGCCCGCCGATGGCGTCGCCGACCGCGCCGGTCGCCTTCGACGACAGCGAGCCCGTGACATTGATCTTGCCGGTTAGTGGCGTCGACAGCGATAGCACGTCCTGGCTGCCGGTGGCCGCGATCGGTCCGCGCGAGGCGGTCCAGCCGATATCCGCGTTCTGCAAGACCTGCGCCGCAGGATTGTCGGCCTTGCCGTTGAAATCGTGCGGCGCGGCGTGTTCGGCGGCATCGCGCAGCGCCGACAGGGCAATCGAGACCGGCGCCATCACGAACGAGCTGCTCGTGGCAGGCGGCAGCGGCGGCAACTGGACCAGCGCCGCCTTCGGGATCGCCGTGCCCGGCGAGAGCCAGTCCATGATCTTCAGGCTTATGAAAAACGAGGCCACGACCACGCCGACCGCGATCAGGGCAAGTTTGAGCCGAAACGGCAGTTGCATCGTCCCCCCGGACTGATTTCCAAGCGCGACTCTACAGGGCGGGGCGAGGCCACGCCAGATGGCTGGGGGACTTATAGAAAAAGGCCCCGGCAATGCCGGGGCCTTTTTGCGGATTACGATAAGTTGATATCAGTGCATGATCCGGAAAAAGCCTGCCCCGCACTTGATGCGGGGTGTGCAGCGGTTGTCCGGCGCGATCATGCGCAAACGGTCAATGAATCGCGGCGGAGAGATCGGCGCGGCGCTCGTTCATCGGCAGCACGATCACCCTGGCTCCGACATTGACGCGGGAATAGAGGTCGGTGACGTCGTCATTGGTGAGGCGGATGCAGCCGGATGAGACGCGCGTTCCGATCGTCTCCGGCGCATTGGTGCCGTGGATGCGATACTCGGTGCCGCCGAGATACATCGCGCGCGCGCCGAGCGGGTTGCCGGGGCCGCCGGCCATGTGGCGCGGCAGATAGGGCTGGCGGGCGATCATCTCAGGCGGCGGCGTCCAATCCGGCCACTCGGCTTTCCTGGTGATCTGCTGCACGCCCGACCAGGTGAAGCCGTCGCGGCCGACGCCGATGCCGTAGCGAATCGCCTGGCCATGGCCGAGCACGTAGTAGAGATACGTGTTGGGAGTATCGATGATGATGGTGCCGGGCGCTTCGCGCGTCGGATAGCCCACGACCTGGCGGCGCAGGCGGGCGGGAAGCTGGAAGGTGGCGCTGTCGTCCTGCGGCTGGGGTTCTTCCACCGCCGGCGGGGCGACCTGCACGGGCGGCGGCAGCAGGAAGAACGGGAAGAGCGGGGCCTGCGGAGCGGCGGCGGCCGGGCATGAGAATGCGATCGCTCCGATCGTAAAGGCAGCAAGAGCGGCGGTGCGGTGGGAGTTGCGCACGAATGCGTTGAGATTGAGCATCTGTCGTCCCCTGTTTCGCCCTGACCGGCTTGTTGCCGGTTCAGCATGTCGTTGCCGAATCCCTACAGGCCAAAGGTTTCGGGAGGTTTGCGCATGTGCCGCAAAACGGTTTCGTCGCGTTAGGGAATTGTTTCGTGACGGTTTCGCGACCGAGGCTCGTAGTCGTGGCCGAAAAGAACTCTGCAACAGTTTGATGATGTCACACGCCTGATACATCCCTGACCGATTTTCAGGGTCCGTAAGAATCAATCCAGTTCTCAGGACCCTGTTATGCGGATCTTAATCGCAACCGATGCCTGGCGGCCGCAGGTTAACGGCGTGGTGCGCACGCTGACCTCGCTGGCGCGGGCGGCCGCCACGCTCGGCACCGAAATCGAATTCCTGACTCCCGACGGCTTCCCCTCGATGCAGGTGCCGACCTATCCGGGCCTGCGCATCGCGCTGCCGAATCGCGGCGAGATCGCGCGACGGATCGAGGCGGCGAGGCCCGAAGCGATCCACATCGCAACCGAAGGGCCGATCGGCTGGTGGACGCGCGCCTATTGCCTGCGTCACAGGCTTTCCTTCACCACGTCCTACACCACGCGCTTTCCCGAATACATTTCCGTGCGTACGGGCATTCCAGTGTCGTGGGGCTATGCGGTGGTGCGGCGCTTTCACAACGCCGGCGCGATCACCATGGTCGCGACCAACTCGCTGCGCGCCGAGCTTGCGGGCAGGGGATTCACCAAGCTCGGTCCCTGGACGCGCGGCGTCGACACAAAGCTTTTCAATCCCGATACGCCGGCCGAGCTCGATTTTCCGCGACCGATCTTCGCCGTCGTCGGCCGCGTCGCCGTCGAGAAGAATCTGGAAGCCTTGCTCTCGCTCGATCTGCCCGGCACCAAGGTCGTGATCGGCGACGGCCCGCAACGCGCCGAGCTGGAGCGCCGCTTTCCGTCCGCGAAGTTTCTGGGCGAGAAGACCGGCAAGGACCTGACCGATCATATCGCCGCCGCCGACGTGTTCGTGTTTCCGAGCCTGACTGACACCTTTGGCGTGGTGCAGCTCGAGGCGCTCGCCTGCGGCACGCCGGTTGCGGCCTTCCCGGTCACCGGTCCGCTCGATGTCATCGCCGATCATCCGATCGGGGCACTCGACCATGATCTGCGCGCCGCATGCCTGCGCGCGCTGACCATGTCGCGCGAAACCTGCCGTGCGTTTGCGCTGGAGCGCTCGTGGGAGCGCTGCGCCAAGCAGTTCCTCGGCAACCTTTCGGTCTTCAAGCCCGGCCTTTTGCCGCGGCCAACGCCGGTGCTTGCCGGCTCGAGCCCGGTGCGTGGCTGATCAGAACCTCAACGTTTGCAGAATGACTACAGAACAGGTGAGAGCTGGACATGGCGGAAACGATGAAGCTTGACGGTGCAAGGCAGTTGGATTTCGACCGCGAGTCGGTCGAGCAGGCCTATGACCGCTGGGCACCGATCTACGATCTCGTGTTCGGCGGCGTGTTTTCCAAGGGCCGCGATGCGGCGATCAAGGCCACCAACACAATCGGCGGACGCGTGCTCGAGGTCGGCGTCGGCACCGGCATCTCGCTGCCGCTCTATTCGCCGAAAGTCCGCATCTTCGGCACCGACATTTCGGAAGCGATGCTGAAGAAAGCAAAGCAGCGCGTCGCAGAAGCGCGGCTGAAGAACATCGAGGGGCTCGCGGTGATGGACGCCGAGAAGCTCGAATTCCCGGACAATTCCTTCGACGTGGTGATGGCGCAGTATGTGGTCACCGCGGTGCCGAACCCGGAAGCCGCTTTGGACGAATTCGCGCGCGTGGTGCGGCCGGGCGGTGAATTGATCATCCTGACCCGCGTCTCCGCCGATGCCGGCATGCGCCGCTTCATCGAGCGGCAGTTGCAGCCGGTCGTGACCCGGCTGGGCTTCCGCACCGCCGAGTTTTCCTGGTCGCGCTACACACGATGGCTCGTCGGCGCCAAGGGCATGGAGCTCGTCGAGCGCCGCCTGATCCCGCCGCTCGGCCACTTCTCCCTGGTCCGCTTCCGTAAAGTGGAAATCGCCGCCGCGGCCTGATGCGCCGCGCTGACGCTGCACCGCTGCCGATTGTGACAGTGGCATGACATTATGATGATGTCATACGCCGGTAATGTGACTCCTGTAAAAGACGCTACGACTCACCCATTGAGGATCGCAATGATCAAGAACTTCCTCGAGCAGCTCCGCATCCAGCGCTGGGATGACCATCGCTACTATCACCACAGCCGGATCAATCAGAGCCTGCACTTCGTCAGTGCCGTCAGCTTCATGGTCGGCTACGTGATGATGTTCTTCGATCCCTTGATGTCGGCCCTGATCGGCTGGCTGGTTTCCATGACGTCGCGCCAGGCCGGCCACTTCTTCTTCGAGCCGCGCGGCTATGATCACATCAACCAGACGACCCACGAGCACAAGGAAGAGATCAAGGTCGGCTACAATCTCCGCCGCAAGGTGGTGCTGATGACGATCTGGGCGGCCTCGCCGGTGGTGCTGTATGCTGATCCGACACTGTTCGGCCTTGTCTCCCCATGGGTCACGCCGGCCGACTTCGTCCGTGAGGTCGCCAAGATCTGGCTGGTCGTGGGCATCGGCGGCCTCCTGTTCCGCACCGTGCACCTCTTCTTCATCCGCGACGTCGAGACCGGTCTCGTCTGGATGACCAAGATCATCACGGACCCCTTCAACGATTTCATGCTCTATCGGAAAGCGCCTCTCGCGCTTCTGCGGGGCGAACTGATCGATCCGGGTCTCGACATCCTCGAGCACCAGGAATTGGAAGGCCTGCACGCCTGAAGCGTTCGTCGAGGTCTGTTACCTTCACGATGGCCGGGCTCGTCCCGGCCATTGTCATTCCGGGGCGACACGAGAAAAATTCAAAATGAGACTGCCGTCATTGCGAGCGAAGCGAAGCAATCCAGAATCTTTCCGCCGAGGCAGTCTGGATTGCTTCGTCGCTGACGCTCCTCGCAATGACGGGGAGGCCGTAGGGTGGGCAAAGCGACTTGTCCGCCGTAGCTCGAAGAGCGAAGGCGGAAGCGTGCCCACCGGGTATCGACGTGGCTTAGATGGTGGCACGGCGCTAACGCGCCTTTGCCCACCCTACGTTCTCCGCGGAAACGGTATGGATTGCTTCGTCGCCGACGCTCCTCGCAATGACGCGCAATTGGAAGCGTAGATGAGAACCGAAATCAGGTCCGTAGGGTGGGCAAAGCGAAGCGTGCCCACCAATGATCGCCTCGGCGCAGACGGTGGGCACGGCGCTAGTGCGCCTTTGCCCACCCTACGTCTGGATTGCCAAATCTCAACGCCCGAACGCGCTCGCCAATGTCTCTTTGAGGATCTTGCGGCGGATCGCCTTGTTGGTCAGAGCGCCGTCATGCCACCACCAGCCGTCCTGCTTCATCCTGGTCGCGGCGGCGACGAAGCGATTGGCGACTTCGGTGAAATCTGTGTCGGTGTAGTTCAGGCTGAAGATCAGCCGGCCCGTTCCGACCCAGCTCAGCGCGAGGCCCTCGGCGCGCAGGTAGTATTGCAGCATCCAATTGTAACGGGACGGCGTGGTGTAGTTGACCGTCCAGATCGAGGACAGGTTGGCGACGCGCACCGGCAGGTCCGCCTTCTCCATCATGTCGTTGAGCTGTTTGGCGCGGCCGTTCCAGATGTCGTCGAGTCCGTTATAGACCGAGCAGAAGTTCGGGCTCTTCAGCCGGCTCAGGAACTCATCCATCGCGCTCATCACGTAGGGATGCGAGTTGAAGGTGCCGCGGGCAAAGCAGATATCGGCGGGCCGCTCGTCGCGGAAGCGGCGCATCAGCTCGCGCTTGCCGCAGACCACGCCGATCGGCAAGCCGCCGCCGAGGCTCTTGCCGTAGGTCACCATGTCGGCGCGGACGCCGAAATAGTCCTGTGCGCCGCCCGGCGCGAGGCGGAAGCCGACGAAAACCTCGTCGAAGATCAGGACGATGCCGCGCTCAGTGCAGACCTCGCGCAGCTTCTTCAGCCATTCGGTGTAGGCCGCGCGATCGAAATGCGCGCTACGCGAAGAGTCGACCAGCGCGGAATCGCCGGGCGCATTGGAGTTGGGATGCAGCGCCTGCAGCGGATTGACGAGCACGCAGGCGATGTCGCGGCGCGTGCGCAGCACATGCAGCGTATTCTCGCTCATCTCCGCCAAAGTATAGGTCTCGTGCGGGGCAATGGGATTGCCGACGCCCGGCTGCACGTCGCCCCACCAGCCGTGATAGGCGCCGGCGAAGCGCACCAGATGCGTCCGCCTGGTGTGGTAGCGGGCAAGGCGCACCGCCTGCATCACGGCCTCGGTTCCGGACATGTGGAAGGAGACTTCGTCGAGCCCGGAAATCTCGCAGAGCCGTCGCACATTGTCGGCCACGACGGGATGATAGGCGCCGAGCACCGGGCCAAGCGCATGCGCGCGCTTCTCGCCGATCTCGATGCATTCCCTGTAGAAGTCGTTGCCGAAGATGTTGACTCCGTAGGAGCCCGTGAGGTCATAGAAGACATTGCCGTCGAGGTCCGTCACCGTGACGCCCGAGGAGGCCTTGAGGAACGAGCCGGCGCCGAGATTCTCGCGCACCAGGCGGCTATACTGGAACGGCACCCGGTAGGCCTGGGTGAACTGCAGATCGGAGATCTGGTGAGCGGCTTCCGCGGTCGCCGTCCTGCTCTCTCCGAAGCGCTCCCGATAGAGCGCAGCGAGGCGGAAGAAGCTATCCTGGCGGCGGGTTGCGACCTCATTGGGCGCGTCGTCGGTCTTGAAGAAGTCGTCGATATCGAACTCGTAGAACGGGATCAGCCGCGCCATGCGGCGCGACAGCTTCGAATGTCCGGCGAGGGAGCGGTGTTTGGCCCGCGACAGCGCGATGCGGGCCTTGACGCGGGGGGCGACGGCCGCGGTGGCCGCGACGGCGCCCGCGGCGAGCGAAAGAATCGGTATCGACGAATCCATGACACCAGCGCTAACCGGACCTGCTGACAGATTCATGACAGTGAAAAGCCTAATATCATCATTGACCCAGCAGGAAGACCTCAACTTCCTCCTGACCAATCGCATTCCGCGCGCGGCGCTCACCCGCTTCATGGGCTGGTTCAGCAAGATCGAGAACCCGGTCGTAAGGGATTTCTCGATCGGCTGCTGGAAGCTGTTCTCCGACCTCGATCTTTCGGAGGCGAAAAAGATCCATTTCAAGAGCCTGCATGACTGCTTCGTCCGCGAGCTCAAGCCGGGCTTGCGGCCGGTCGACGCCGACCCGCACATCGTGGTCAGCCCGTCTGACGGCATCATCGGCGCCCACGGCTCCATCAGCGATGGTGAGCTGTTCCAGATCAAGGGCGCGCCTTATTCGCTGATCGACCTCATCGGTGATCCCGCGCTGGTCGAGACGCACCGGAGCGGCAAGTTCGTGACCTTGCGGCTGACGTCGAGCATGTATCACCGATTCCACGCGCCCCATGATGCGCATGTCGAGCAGGTGACGCTGATCCACGGCGACACCTGGAACGTCAACCCGATCGCACTGAAGCGGATCGAAAAGCTGTTCTGCAAGAACGAGCGCGCGGTGATCCGCACGCGGCTGAAATCCGGGGATGCGCTGACCATCGTGCCGGTCGCGGCCATTCTGGTCGCGAGCATCCGCCTACATTTTCTCGATCTCGTGCTCAACGGCCAGACGCGCGGGCCGCTTCAGTTCCCCTGCGACGTCAATGTGACCAAGGGCGAGGAGCTTGGCTGGTTCGAGCACGGCTCGACCATCATCGTGCTTGCGCCGGAGCATTTCGAATTTTGTGCAAATGTCTCGGAATGGGGAAGAATTCGCGCCGGCGAACCGCTGCTGCGCAATCCGCGCGCATAGTTTCGATTTTGTCGTGACATCTCCGGCACTGCGCCGTTATAGAGCACGGATTCGATTTTTTTAGTTTCGCGAGACGATGAATGGCGAGAGCGCCGGTGATCGCGGCGGGCGGCATTGTGATGCGGCGGGATCAGCCGCCGCTGATCGCCGTCGTGCGCCCGCGCAAGCGCGAGGAATGGGTCTTGCCGAAGGGCAAGCTCGATGACGGCGAGACGCCTCGCGCGGCAGCCCGGCGCGAGGTGCTGGAAGAGACCGGGCACAATGTCACCGTGCACGAATTTCTGGGCACGCTGGTCTATGAGTCCGGCGGCCGCCCCAAGGTCGTGCATTACTGGCGCATGGAGGCGGGCGCCACCCAGGCGCGCGAGTTGATGGGCGACATTCGAGCGGTCGACTGGCTGCCGCTCGATGCCGCGATCGCGCGGTTGTCGCGCCTCTCCGAGCGCGCCTTTCTGGAGAATGTCGGGCCGCTTGCGGTCAGCGTGCTGTCGCGAAGGCTGAAGGCGAAGGCGCAAGTGCCGGCGGTGAAGGCTCCGCCGGCGAAGAAGCGCCGCGTCAAGGTGCCGGCGGTCGCGCCACAGCTCCCGCCATCCGAACCGTTGCCGGAAATCTCGGAGCAAGCCGAACTGGAGCCGGCGCCTCAGCCGATGGCGCGCGAGGTGCCGGCCGAAGCGCCGGTGGAAACACCCGTGCCGGATGCGGCACTCGTCGAGGAAGCCGAGTTCATTCCGCAGGCCGATGTCGGTGAGGATGACGCTGCTTCGGCCGCAGCACCGGAACCGGAATCAGGCGACGCTTCGCCCGAATCCGCGGCCGAGCGGCAAAGCCTCGTGCAGAAAGTCCGCAACTGGCTCGGCCGCGCCGCGTGATCGCGGCGAGCGCATCCTGCGTCGAGACGATTGCGATCGGCTCCGTAGACATCTCCCGACGACGGGAGAGGTGATCCGTCGTCGCTGCCGAGAGCTCAGCTCGATCTCGAGGACTACCGCTTCTCTTTCTTCTCCTTCGGCGGTGGCCGCCCTGGCCGCGGCGGCACCGGCCGGTTCTGGAAGCCGGTTCGCGGCGCGCCGGGCACAACTTGCGGCCGTGCGGGCGGTTGCCGCAGGAGCGGCTGACCATGCGGCAGCGGCGGCGGGCTCGGCTCCCGCGGCCCGCCATTCGGCCGCGGCGGCGTGCCGGGCTGTGCCGGAGTGACCGGCTGCGTGTTGTTCAGACCAGGCCGCCGCGGTGCGCCCGGCTGCTCTGGATTGGTCGGTAGCGCGTTGTTCCGGCCACGCCGCGGCGGCGTGCCGGGCTTCGCCGGAGTGGTCGGTCGCGTGTTGTTCTGGCCTGGACGCGATGGCGTGCCGGGCTGCGTGTTCTGACCCGGGCGCGGCGATTGACCAGGCTGCGGCTGTCCCTGCTTGTTGTTCGGCGTGCCGGGTCGCTGCGGCTGGTTGGGCTGCGCCGGACGATTCCGGCCGGGTTGTTGCGGTTGACCAGGTCGCTGCGGCGCGTTGCGGTTGTTCAGGCCCGGATTGGCGCGGCGGAACGCGCGCTGCTCGGTGACGATCTGCCGGCCGACGGTCTGCGTCGCATGAACCTGCTGCACAAAGCCCTGGTCGCGGGCGCGCTGCTGCGGCGAGATCGTCAGCGGCACCGCGGCAAACCGCGCGCCGGCCGTCGCGCCCGGGCGGATCGCAAATCCGCTCGCGCCCTGCGTCAGCGCGCCAAGACGCGCGCCCTGCCGGTCATTGACCACGATCCGTCCGACATGCCCGTCCGCGTCGGGATAAAGCTTGATGTTGACGTTGTTGGTGGCGCCCGGTGCGGTCGCGCCTTCCGGCACCTCGACGAGGCCCGTGGTGCCGCGAATGCCGAGCGTTGCGGTCGGCGTCGCGATCTGCATGTTGCCGGTTTTCGCCACCTGCGCGGCGACAAAGGCGACCGTGCCCTTGGCGATATCGAAGACGCCGGCATTGCTGCCGCCGTTCTCCTCATAGACGTAGGTGTCGATGGTGATCTTCGCATCCGCCGAGAGATGAAAGGTCGTCGCGTCGTTGAAGGTGATGCCGAGTGAAGAGCTCGCCGCCGTCGCCACGGTGTCGTTGAGATAGATGTCGTCCTTGAGCTTGAGCGCGATCGAATCCCTGTTGCGGATGACGGTGGCCACGCCCGTCAAAGAAGCGACATTTCCGATCGGCTCGTTGGAAGCGGCCTGCGGGTCCGCCGGCGCCGAGGCATCGCCGGGTTGCGGCGAGGGCGAGGGGGACGGCGTGGGCTGTGCCTGCGCCAGCTCGACGCCCGGGGACGCCTCGTCGACGGTGAGCATGCGCGCGGCATCGGCCGGCGCGGGCATCGCGCGCGCGGGCGCGACGGCGCCGACCACGAGGAAGCCCAGGAGCCAGATCGCGTGTGAGAGCCGGTTGGATGTCACAAAGAGGTTTCCAGGCGGGACGAAGCGGCTGACGCTGGCGCGATTTCAGCCCGCTCCGACTGAACACCAAATGAACGAAACTGGTCCACTGTCACATTCGCCGCCGCCATTTGACGCGATTGCGCATGGTACACGTCCCTCTTTACGCCGCCTGTCACGACTCCGAAGTCCCATCTTCTGTCGCGGAATCCTCCGCAACCCTCAGCGGCCAGGCGCCGCGCCGCGTCAGCGCCTCGTGCAGGAGCTTTTCGATCTGCCCCTGCCGCGACCGCAACTCGGCGGAGGCCAGGCGGTCGATGATGTCGAGCAACGGGCTGCGGAGCCGCAGCAGGACCGGCTCCTTCTCCGGTCCCTTCGGGCGCCCGCGTCTAGGCATACAGCGTGCCGGTGTTCACGACCGGAGTGGCGTCCTTGTCGGAGACCAGGACGACCAGCAGGTTCGACACCATGGCTGCCTTGCGCTCAGGATCGAGCTCGATGTCAGTCGCCGCCGTGAGCTTCTCGAGCGCGTCCTTGACGATGTCGACCGCGCCGGACACCACCAGCTTGCGGGCGGCGATCACCGCGCTCGCCTGCTGACGGCGAAGCATCACGGGCGCGATCTCGGGCGCGTAGGCGAGATGGTTGATCCAGGCCTCGTCGATGGTGACGCCGGCGACTTCGAGCCGCTCGCGGAGCTCGGCGATGAGCTCGTTGGTGACCTGGTCTCCGCTTTCGCGCAGCGACAGCGTGCGGGCCGCCGCCGACCTTGTATCCTCGTCGCGGCTCGCGTGCGCGGCCGCTTCGTCGAAATCATAGGGGTGGCGGCCGGCGATGTGCCGCAGCGCCGATTCGGTCTGCGCGCCGACGAAATCGACATAGTTGTTGATCTGGAAGATGGCCTTGGCGCAGTCGTTGACGCGCCACACCACGACGGCGCCGATCTCGATCGGGTTGCCGATGAGATCGTTGACCTTCAGCTTCTCGCCTTCATGATAACGGACACGCTGCGATACCTTCTGGACCTTGAAGAAGGGTACGGTCGCGCGCAGCCCCGGCGTTGAATCGGTGCCGACATAGGATCCGAACAGCGTGAGCACCGCGCTCTCGTTCGGTTGCAGCGAATAGATCGAGGCGGTGAAGAGAACGGCGATCACGAAGCAGCCGAGTGCGCCCAGCGCCGTCGCAAAAGAGAAATGGAGGCCGCCGTGAGCATCATTCGAGAAGGCGTCATAAAGGGTCCAGCCGGCCAGGACGAAAAAGACGAGTGCGAGCAGAACGGCAACATAGCCGCTGCCGACGAGCATGGCCGGCCGGTCTTCGACGCTGGTGTTGAACGCGATCGTCGTCGAACGGGAAGGGGGCCTGAACGGTCATGGGATCACACTCCCTACAGGGTTCAACATAATTACTGATATTTTTTGATATCAAAAAATCAGGCAAAGAGCAACTGGAACAAATTTTATAGCAGAAACAAGTGGATAAGAGTTCATCGGGCCACTCGGAAGCAGCGCAAGATTGACGTCCGAAGGATCGCCGGGCCTAAGTATCGAAAAACGCCTCAGGGGAGCGCGCAATGATGACGAAGGATTCGAAATCACGACAGCATCAATTCTCTTGCGCCTGTTGTGGTCCGGCGTCGTCGCGACGCGGCTTCCTCGCAGGCCTTGGCGCACTTGGTCTCGCTTCGGCTCTCCCGACGGCAGCAGTGCGTGCACAGGCCAAGCCGGCGCTGATCGACACCCACTGTCACTTCTATCCTCCCGAGTACCAGAAGCTCTGGCTCGATTACGAGGACGCGCACAAGCAGCCACACTTCCCCGGGCAGGTCGCCTGGACCACCAGCAAGCTGATCGAGGACATGGACAAGAGCGGCGTCCGCACCGGCGTGCTGTCGATCGCCTCGACCCCCGGCGTGTGGTTCGATCGCGGGCCGGCGGAAGCGATGCGGATCGCGCGCGCCTGCAACGAATACGCGGCCGGCATGATGCGCGACCATCCGGGGCGCTTCGGCCTGTTCGCGACCTTGTCGATGCTGGACATCGATGCAACTCTGAAAGAGATCGAATATGCGCTCGACACGCTCAAGGCTGACGGCGTCGGCCTGCAGAGCAACTACGGCGACAAGTGGCTCGGCAACCCCGTCTACAAGCCGGTGTTCGAGGAGCTCAACCGGCGCAAGGCCGTCGTCTACGTGCATCCTCTGGTCGCAAGCTGCTGCGGCGCGCTCAGCGTCGGCACCTTTCCGGCGGTGATCGAGGTCCCGCATGACACCACGCGGACGGTGACAAGCTTGCTGCTCAGCGGCTCATTCGCGCGCTTCCGCGACATCAAATGGCTGTTCTCGCATGCCGGCGGCACGATCCCGATGATGGCGGGACGCATCAATTCGTTTTACGGCGCGCGGCCGAACCTGAAGGACTTTGCGCCGGAGGGGATCGAGGGCGAGTTGCGCCGGCTGCATTACGACACGGCGAATTCGACATTTGCGCCGTCGATGGCCGCATTGATGAAGCTCGTGCCGGTCTCCCAGATCACCTACGGCACCGATTATCCCTATTTTGGTTTTGATCAGTTCGACAATCTGCGCAAGCTCGGCTTGTCGGCCGTCGATCTCGACGCCATCGGTCATCAGAATGCCGAGCGCCTGGTGCCGCGACTGCGCACCTGAGGTATGCGCTTGCTGGCGGGGGAGAGCTTGTAGGGTGGGCAAAGGCGCGCTTGCGCCGTGCCCACCGTCCGTCAACGACCGCATCGTGAATGGTGGGCACGCTGTCGCTTTGCCCACCCTACGGTCTTCACGATCAGGACTTCATGCCGGTTATGGAAGCGCTGACCGCGCGGGGATCGCGCCGTAGCCAGCGACCAGTCTCCACCTGGGAAATGAAATCGCCGACAATCCGGTTATATTCATCCGGCTCCTCGAGATTGATCGCATGGCCCGAATTCGGGATCACCGCGAGCGCGGCTGACGGAATGGTCTGCTTCATCAGGATACCCGGCACCAGGCACGGCCAATCCTCATCGCCCGTGATGATCAGCGTCGGCACGTCGAGGCGCTTCATCTCTTCCACCAGTGTATAGAGCGACGGCCGCTCCTTCTGCACGCCCTGCTGGGTGTTGGCCGATCCAACGGCCGAATGCTCGGCCAGCATCCTCTTGAACTCGGCATGTCCGCGCGGGTCCTTGTTCTGATATTGCACGCGGGTTGGCCCATAGGCGTAGCGTTCGGCGAAGGCGGTCATGCCCTCCTTCCGCAGCGCGCCGGCGATCACGTCGGCCTCCGCGCGAAATGTCTCGCGCTTGTCGGGTTCGGCGCCGTACCCGCAGCCGCCGACGCACAGGGACAGCGCGCGCTCGGGATGACGAAGCCCGAAATGCAGCGTCGCGAAGCCGCCCATCGAGAGCCCGACAATGTGCGCCTTAGCCGCGTCGATGCGATCGAGCACGGCCAAAATATCGTCCGCCGCGCGCGCCTGTGAATAGGAGGAAACGTGCTCCGGCACTTCCGACGGCGGAAAGCCGCGCGCGTTGAAGGCAATGGCGCGATAGCGCTTGCCGAAATGCCGCATCTGCGGTTCGAAAGAGCGCAAATCGCCGGCGAACTCGTGGACGAAGATCACGGGACTGCCAGATCCGGTCTCCTCGAAATAGAGGCGCACCCCGTCGTCCGTCGTCGCGTAAGGCATGTCGCTCTCCTTCTGGCTCGGTCGTGCGGATCGGATTGTCGGCCGTATGCCGTATATCTGGGCGCTGTACTGCGTCTCCCGCTTTGGAATGATGGTTACAATGCAGCGCGCTTAATAGTTCTCACGCACCATGACAAGGCGGCCGTTGCGAACGCTGTTCCCCAATTCCGCGAAGCCCAGTCTTCTATACAGATGCTTGCCGGCCTCGTTGTCCGGATTCGTTTCCAGCCATAAGGTCCTTTCCGGGAACTGTTTTGCATGGATGTCCACCACGAACATGCCTAGTGGGGTCATGATGCCGACTCCGCGATACGGAGCGTACGAACGGAATGCTATGGTGTCCCAATTCCTCTTTGGATATTCGAAGCCGTTCTGAAGCGCGGGCGGATCATCCGCGCCGAACCATATGATAGCCGCGAGCTCCCCTTTGGGATCGAGCGCGGCGAGCGGCACTCTGCCCTTTGCGAACCATGCAGAGTAGCCTCGTTCGCCAAAACGCTTGTAGTCGGACGTGTTGTCCTGAAGTGCGGGGTCGCTCTTGTCCAGCGATCGCTTTCGCAGCTGCTCGACTCGTATTTCATCGAGGCCCGAGAAGATACTGAATTGCGTACCGCCTCTCCCCTCGAGCGAGCCGATCCGTATGGCGCTGAAGATCGGCGCCGGTAGTGGTATATCGCCCGTCTGCAGAGTTCGTTGTACTCGGGTCATGCGAAGAGCGTACTGTGGCACCGCGCGACCCGCAATGCATTGAGCTCCGATGCGAGCGAACCTGGAGATGTTCTGAAGTGTCTTGTGCCGCTATTGCACTCGCAGCGCGCCAGGAGCGCAGATGACGCCCTATGCTATGCCCTTGATGGACACACCCTGGAAAGCCATCGGCAACCGGGCATGGATCGGCGCGGGATGAACGGCGCTCGCTCTTGGATCAGGTCGACTTCTGCTTCGACGATCGTGCGCTGTTCTGGCGCTTCTTCTCGCCGTGATCGTTCTGGTTATGCTTCTTGGTGTCGGTTGCCGCAGTTTGCGGTTTCCTGGCGCGATTGTGATCAGCATATTCCTGGCCGTCGAGCGGTCCGCAATGCGGCGGATCGCGATCGCGATAGGGCCGTGCGATGTCGAATTGCGCGGCGTGGTCGTCGATCCATTTCCAGAGGATTTCGCTGGATGCCTGTCGCTGCGCGCGGTTGTCGCCCTTGACGCTCACGATGTCGGCCGCAAGCCCGTGGCCATAGCCGCCGCGGAAGCTGCCGCCATGGTAGGACCTGTCGTTCGCTGCCTTGAGGCCGCTTGCAATCGACTGACGATAGTCATCGCGGAACGCGCTGGTGATGCCGGGCGCGAGGCCCGCCTGCTCCGCCGCGAGCAGCATGTGAAACAGCTTGAGCTTGAAGTCCTGATCCATGCCGCCGATCACGTAGTCCGGCAACGATAGGCCGGCCTTCTCGGCGGCCTTCGGGTCCTTCCAGGCGAAATCTTCGTCGACCACGTTGGTGATGGTCCGGGTGACACTCACCAGCTTGCCCTTCCGTTTGACGGTCACCTTCCTGTGGTCTTCCTGCTTGACCGCGTCCTCCTTCGGCGTCCGCTGGTAGAGCGCCCACAAATAGCGGTCGATGCAGGCGTCCACGACGTAGCACTCGTCGAGGGTTTCGACGGTGTCCACAGCCTCTTTGACGTCGCCGCTGTCGGGGCTGGCCGCGCTTGGCGTCGACGCTTGAACGGGCGGCGCTTCGGCCGGCAGCGTTTCGGCAGGATCGGTCAACGCGGCGGTGACAACAGGTTCCGCCTCACGCGCGGCCGGCGTCGTGTCGGTCGCTGCTTCCGTTGCCGGAGCACTTGCCGCCGCAACATCGTCGTTACCGATCGTAACGGCCTGCGCGTTGTCCGCTGCCACCGCTTGCGGTTGGTCGGCCGCGGCCGCCTGCGGTTCGATAGCCGCCAGCGCGAGCGGTTTGTCGGGTTCGACAGCTTGCGGCGCGTCCGTCGCCGTCGCATGCGGCTCGTCGACTGCGATCGCTTGCGGGGGTGCGGCTGCCAACGCCTGCCAGCGATTGGTTGCGATCGCTTTCGGTTTACCTGCGAACTCGGCGTTGGCGGCGAGCGCGGGTGCGAGGTGATTGATGATCGGCCTCGCGCGGGTGTGCTCGATGTGAGCCGAACCAAACACCGCAAGCCAGGCGACAACACCGGCCGGCAGAACGACCTCTCGGCACAGCGCCGCCATCGTCATCAACCGCACCGGGTTCATGATCCCAGCCTCCAAAGACTCGAACCGAGCCAGATTGCTTAAGCCAGGCATGTCACACCGGCGAGCTCAGGGAGCACGATATGGACACGCAAATGCGGAGGCCGCAAGCAAATCGTCTTCGTCGACCGAGTGTTGCCCGAATGCAACGCGCCGTGGTCAGTCAAGTGATTGACCGCAAACAAGAAAGCCGCGTGGAACTCCGTTGGGCTCTCTGCGATGCCCGCGCATGATCCGAAAAAGTGTGCAGCGGTTTTCCGAAAAGATCAGGCGCAAGCAAGAATCTCGAACGCGATGGCGATTCATCCAGGGTTACTGGGCCGACGCCTTTGCCGCCCGTTCGATCAAACGCGCTACGTCCTCCGGCTTGGAAACGTACACGGCGTGGCTCGCCGCGACCTCGATCGTTTCGCTGCCGGCCCGTTTGGCCATGCGGCGCTCGAGGTCGGGATTGATGTTGTGATCACGCGTGGCGACCAGCGCCCAGCTCTTCTTCTGATGCCACGCGGCCGTCGTCACAGGCGCGCCGCCGGCGGCCTTGGCCAGCATCGCCTGGGAATGGGCCATGAAGTTCGCCTCGGCGGGCGGGACGTCGGCGGCGAAATCGGCGGGGAAAGCGGCCGGATCAAGGTACAGGAAATCGTCCTTGGTGGCGCGCATGTCATTGTTGGCAGCGGGGGCCTGCGAGAGCAGGCCAACTGCACTCTCGCCCTGGTCGGGGATGAAAGCGGCGATGTAGACGAGGCCGGCTACATTCGGCGCGTTGCCCGCTTCGGTGATGACCACCCCGCCGTAGCTGTGGCCGACCAGAAGCGTGGGGCCCTGCAGCAGATCCAGCACCCGTTTGGTCGCCGCGACGTCGTCGGCCAGTGATGTCAGCGGCTCCTGCACCACGGTGACCGCATAGCCGTCCTTGCCAAGAATGTCGACGACGCGCCGCCATCCGGAACCATCGGCGAAGGCCCCGTGGACGAGGACGACGTTCTTGACCGGCTCGGCCCGCGCCGGGCCGACGGCAGCCGAAAGAAGTGCGATGGCTGCAGCCGCGGCGAGAAGTGGCTTATTTGGCATGGAACTCTCCTCTATTGGATCATCAAATACATTCAACCGGTAGGTTAAATAAAGGCGTCGATTTGACAAATTGTCAACCTTTGGGTTGAATATTATTGGAATCGAGAACAGAGCGGGCAGATCGTCATGATTGAGATCGGAGCGCGGAAGGAAGCCGCTTCGCGCACCGCGCGCCTCGACGCGGTATTCGCCGCGTTGGCCGATCCGACGCGGCGGGCGATTATCGATCGGCTCTCACGCAGCGAGGCGCGCGTGACCGAGGTCGCCGAACCCTTCCATATGTCTTTGAACGCGGTGTCGAAACACATCCGCGTGCTGGAAGCGAGCGGCGTGGTCGAGCGGCACAGGAAAGGTCGCGACCACATTCTCTCCATCAATATCCGTTCGCTGGACGAGGTCGATGGCTGGATCGTGCGGACGCGCAGCTATTGGGAGGGGCGGCTGGACGCCATGGAGCGACTGCTGCACGAGCTCAAGAAGGACCACAAGCCGGGGCCAAAGGATCGTAAGCATGGTTCGCGGTGACACGACGGGCCAGATCGTGCAGGTACGCCGGCGCGTGAGGGCCACGGCCGAGCAGATCTTCGACCTGTGGACCAAACCCGACTTGATGGTTCGGTGGATGAGCCCCTTTCCGGGCGCGGTCGATTGCAAGGCGAGCTGTGATCTCCGCCCTGACGGAACCTTCAGCCTTGTCATGTCATCGGAGCAATCAAGCCGCGAAGTATCCGGCACCTATGTGCTGATCGACCGGCCGCGCAAGCTTGTGTTCACGTGGATTGGTCCGCTGACGAACGATGTGAATACGCTCGTAACCGTCGAACTCGATCCGCGCGGCGATGAAACAGATCTCGTGCTAACCCACGAGCGTCTACCGACGTCGGCAATCGTCGAAGGTCATACCAGGGGTTGGGGAAACATCCTGGACCATCTGGCGGAGGTGGTTTCAATACGATGATCGACGAAAAGAAGCTCGAAGAACGCCTGGTCGCGCTCGAAGCGGCCAAATCCTGGAGTCCGCGCGTCGTCTCGCGGCTGGAGACGCTGTTGCGCTCGGGCGCGGACGAGGCACTCTACCGCATCAATCCGATCCAGTTCGCCACGGAAAAATCGATTGCCGAAGCTGAAGCGATCGATCTTTTCCTCCACGCCTCCGTGGTCGGGCTGTTCGACATGGACTGGATGCTCGTTTGTCCGATGTGCTCGGACGTTGTCGAGAGCTTCCGATCCTTACGCAAACTGCACACGCATTTCCACTGCCATCTCTGTCAAAGCGATTATGACGCCGCGCTCGACGATTACATCGCGGTCACGTTTACAGTTTCGCCCGCCGTGCGCAGCATCCGCTTCCATCAACCCGAAGCGCTTTCGGCGTGGGATTTCGTCTTCCACCATAAATTGACGCCGGGCGGCATATTGCCTGACGGCGTGCCTTGGAGCGAGGCTGCCAAAGGGCTGGTGAGGGTGCTCACCCGCATCGAGCCGGGTTGTGTGGCCAATCTTGAGATTGATGCCACTGAGGGCGCGCTTCTGGGCCAGGATTTCGAAAGCGACGCTCAATTTTTCTTCCCGGTCGACAAAGGTGCGGGTGGGACGCCACCCCATATACCGGTCACGCTCGAGGCCGGCAAATGCGTGGCCGGCGCGGCGAACATCGCACCCGGCAAGGTCGTGTTCGAAGTTCGCAACGCCGGCAAGCTGCCGGTGGTATTCGGCATCCTGCAGCTTCCGACGGCGTCGTTTCAGCGCCCACCGCTTCGCTTCGCGCCAGCCTTGTCCGGCAAGCGACTGCTGATGACGCAAACCTTCCGCGATTTCTTCCGCTCCGAGGTGATCAGCGCGACGGAGGGTATTGCGGTTCTCGACGTGACCCTCGTATTCACCGATCTGAAGGGTTCGACGGCGCTCTACGAGCGGATCGGCGACCTCAACGCCTACATTCAGGTGCAGCGGCACTTCCAGCATCTTCTCGACGCTACCGTTCGGCACAATGGCGCCGTCACCAAGACGATCGGCGATGCCGTGATGGCGGCGTTTTTGACCTCGGCCGATGCGGTGCGGGCGGCGCTTGAAATGCGCGAGGCCGTGGATGAGCTCAATCGCGACCGAACGCAGCGTGATTTTATCCTGAAAATCGGCGTGCATCGGGGAGCCTCGATCGCGGTCACGCTCAACGAGCGGCTCGATTATTTTGGCCAGACGGTGAACATCGCAGCGCGGGTGCAAAACCTTGCCGATGGCGACGAGATTTGCATCACCGAAGAAGTCTACGGCGCGCCGGCCGTGGCGAAAATTGTCGCACCATATCCGGTGCAAAAGAGCGAGGCTGAACTCAAGGGCGTCAGCAAGGCCATGTCGGTCTATCGCCTGGCCCGAATGGCATCCTAGTCGACGCAACCGGCTCAAGCCCTTTTCGAGATCTCTTTCTGTCGCGACCGGTCTACTCGAATAGGGTCACAATCACCAGCGTTTCACTTCTGGCAGAGCTGGCGGCGCCGCTAAAATTGTGCGCGAATCCAGCTCCCAGAGCCCGCAGAATGCTCTTGTTGGCCCACACCGACGAAATCCGGCGATCGTCGAAATGTCGGCTGTCGGGGGTAAACCGGAAATGGTCGCCGAGCTGCCAAATCGACGCTCATGACCTAAAGCGGACACCGACACCCCCTACCATCGCGCTCGTCGCAACGATATTCTGAGCTCCCTTGAGCCTTGCGGCATTGTGCGCACTGATCGAAAGGTATCTCATGCGAACGTGCGATGTCGCCGTGATCGGGCTAGGCCTTATGGGCAGCGCGGCGCTCGACGCGTTGCTCAACGCCGGGGTCGATGCGTTGGGTTTTGATCCGATTGGGCCCGGCGATAATCGGGGCTCTTCCCACGGTTCATGTCGGATCTTCCGGCGTTTCAATTTCGAGAATGACAACTATACCGACCTGAGTGACGCAGCCCTTGCGGGCTGGAAGCGTCTAGAGGCCGATAGCGGTGAAACGATCCTCATTCCGTCCCCGATCTTGGAGGCTGGCCGGCCCGGATCGGCAATGGTGGCTGCGTCGCGCGCCGCGGCGATAGCGAAACGCCATGCCGATCCCGCTTGGTTCGGCCGCTGCGGCAAATCGGGAATTTCCAGCGTTCGCTCTTCCTACCGACTGGGATGTGGTCGTGCAGGACGGCGGAGCCATTCTGAAGGCCGAAGTCGCCCTAAGGATCATGCGTAAGCGCGCCGGCGCGCGGGTGTTTCCGGAAGCTGTCCAGATCGACGGTCGTCAGCACGGCGTGTTGGTGCGCACCAAGACCCAGGAGGTCCTCGCTCAACAAGCCATCCTCGCTCTTGGCCCATGGCTCGGCGGCGCCCTGCCCAGGATTGCTCCGGTGCTCTTGGTAACGCGGCAGGCCGTAGGCTGGTTCAAGGCCGCCCGTCCCGAGACCGTGTCACCCGACCGCTTTCCAGTGTTCATTCTTGAGCGCGGACCCGACGATGTCATCTATGGCTTCCCGGATTTCGAACAACGTGGAGTCAAAGCGGCACCTCACAATCACGGACCGAAAGTAAGCGCTGACGACTGGGACCCGCCGGCCACGGATGCCGAATTACTGCCGGTTAGCGCAGCCTTGGCCCAGTTCGTCCCAGGCGCAGCCGGCCCTGTCTTCGATCGCGACATTTGCCTCTACACAAACACTCTGCCTGCCGACCGTCGACCGGACAGAGGCGAAGAGTTCATCATCGACCGGTGGCCGAATTCCCACCTGATCGTCGCCTCAACCTGCTCCGGCCATGGCGCGAAGTTTGCGACTGCTATCGGTGACAAACTCGCACGGCTCGCCATCGATCCAACCTACGAAGTTGAGCCGTTTTTCAAGCTATCCCGATACTCTGCTTTCTGCTGATCGGGCAATTTTTGACGACGCGCGGGGCAAGCGATGGTGATGTTCATTGGTGAAGCGGAGGTCCAAAGGTATTTGGACTGGAAATCGCTCATCGCCGCCATGGAGACGGCGTTGATTGGGTTTTCCGCTGGGCGCGTCATCCAACCGGTTCGCAATATGCTCACCATTGAGGAGGGCAAGCGTTATCTCGGTATTATGCCCGTCGTTGCTGACAAGACGATGGGATTGAAGTTGGTTTGTTTCTATCCTGGGAATGCCGGGACTTCGGTCCCTACCCACACGGCCATGATCCTACTGTTCCGCCCCGAAACCGGCGAACCGCTTGCAGTTATGGACGGCCGACTCATTACGGAAATGCGGACCGCAGCAGTGTCGGCGGCTGTCACAAATCGGCTATCAGCGCCCGACAGCAGAGTGCTGGCTCTGCTCGGCAGCGGGGTACAGGCGAAGGCCCACCTCGAAGCGATCCGGCAGGTCCGTCCAATACGAGAGGTGAGAGTCTGGAGCCAAACCTCGGAGCACGCCAAACGCTTCGCCAACACGCACGACGCGATCGCGATGGACGCAGAAAGCGCCGTGCGGGGCGCCGACATCATTGTCACGGCGACGAATGCGCACGATCCCGTTCTTAAGGGTGCATGGTTGAAGCGTGGTGCTCACGTCAATACGGTCGGATCGCCACGGCCGACATGGCGAGAGGTCGACGACGAGACGATGGCAAACGTCATCATCGTCGACTCCCGAGAGGCTGTTCTCAAAGAATCAGGGGATGTAATCCTCTCCAAGGCCAACATTTTCGCCGAAGCGGGTGAGGTTCTCGGAAAGACAAAATTGCCTGAGGTAGGCCAGACCACGATTTTCAAGTCCGTCGGCATCGCAATCGAGGACCTCGCTGCCGCGCGCCTTGTTTTCGACCGTGCGTCCGAAAAGCCAGCATAGAACAGACGATGTCGCGCGACGTGGTTTGCGAATGCCGACTGTTGGCCCTTCACGTCATTTCGCGGCAACGCAATAATTTGGTCGCAGTCGGAGCCAAGCGGACGTCGACGGTCTTGCGGCCATGGTGGAAGCGACGCGAGTGACCCCAACCGGACCTCGATTCGAGATAGGCTTATGTCGCCCTTCCGGGACACGGATGCCGGGTGGTACGATGCCACGTCCCGACCGGGCGGCGCTAGATGATCGATACGAGCGTTTTCCGAGACCAGATGACGATCCGGCGGCTTCGCCTCGCGGCTGGTCTAATTATGCTCTCCTATCTCACGCTGCACCTGAGCATGCACGCGCTGGGCAATGTCTCGTTCGAGGCAATGCAATGGGGTACGCGAATACACGATTTCATCTGGCACAGTGTGCCGGGAACTATCGTTCTGTACGGCGCGTTCGCAATCCATTTTACTCTTGCGCTCTATGCGCTTTATGCGCGCCGGAGTTTTCGCATGAGTGCCGGCGAATTAGTGCGTCTTGTTCTCGGTTTCTCTATTCTACCCCTCTTGCTGCATCACTTTGCGGCCGGGCGATATGTATATTCGGCGTTCGATGTGACGCGCCGTTACGACGTAGTACTCACCGTTTATTTTTCCTTTGTTCCGTTCTGGGGGTGGCGGCAAGTCACCGTGCTCCTGATCGCTTGGACGCACGGTTGCCTCGGCGTGCATTACTGGCTACGCGCGCGATCCAACTATCACAAGTTTGCTCCGGTAATGCTTACATTGGCTACACTCCTGCCAGTGCTCGCCTTGCTCGGGCTTTGGCAAGGGACGCGCCAAGTACTCGCACAATGGCACCTGCACCCAGAATGGCTTCAAATGGCCGTGCGCGACGGTCATGTGCGCGATCCAGGCGTGAACGGACCAAGTTGGAATCTCGAAGTTCAGCTTTACTGGACTTACGTTGTACTCTTGACGCTCGTGCTCATTGCACGGCCGCTACGCTGGCTGGTTGAACGGCGCCACGGCCTGATCAAGATCGTGTATCCTGGCGGCCGTGTCGTTCGTGTGCCCGTCGGCTATGCCGTGCTCGATGCCAGCCGCAGCGCCAGCATTCCGCATGCTGCAATTTGCGGCGGACGAGGTCGCTGTACGACGTGCCGCATCCGCGTGCTGCGTGGGGTCGATAGGCTGCCGCCGCCTAGCGCTTCCGAGCAAGCGTTGTTGGATCGATTGCACGCTGGTCCGAGTGTACGTCTGGCGTGTCAGTTGCGTCCTCACATTGACACCGCAGTTCTTCCGCTGCTGCCGCCGGATATCGGCGCGAGCGAGACGCGCCGACGCGACTATTCCGAGGCTTCGGACATTGAACGTTTCGTCGCGATCATGTTTGTGGACATCCGTAGGTCGACCGCCTTGGTCGAGCAGCGACTCCCTTATGACGTAGTATTTCTGCTCAACCACTTCTTCGATGCCGTGGCGGGCGCGGTAGTTGACACCGGTGGCATGCCCAACCAATTCATCGGTGACGGCATGATGGCGATCTTCGGCATGTACGCCGGACCGCGGGAAGCTTGTTCCCAAGCGTTGGTCGCGGCGCAACTTATCCATGGCCGCCTTGCCGACATGAATCGAACACTGGCGGATGAGTTGCCGGAGCCAATTGCAATCGGCGTCGGGCTCCACGCCGGCAACGTAATCCTGGGCGAGCTTGGTTATCGGGATCGATTCCTCCTGACAGCAATCGGCGATTCGGTACATGTAGCCGCGCGTCTCCAGGAACTGACCAAAGATTATGGCTGCCAACTCGTTGTGTCGGACGCCGTCACCGCCACTGCCGGCGTCGAAATGAGTGGGTTTCCTGTGCGCGAGGTAAACGTGCGCGGCCGCAAGGAACCCCTGGCCGTGCGAATCGTCGGCGCTATGAACGAATTGGTCGCGTGAAATCGTCGTGTGGAAATCGAGCAACCTTGTAAAGCAACGGTCCGCGTCGCCTCCTGGCGCACTTGCCAGTAGCAACCATCAGTACGTCCGCCTTTGGCCCCTTCTGCGACCTCCGGCGACGTCCGCCATTGCGCCGCTATTGGCGGACAAGCGGACATCAGGCGGGGCTCGGCCAAACATCCCGATTTATGATGGGGTGGACGCCCCGCCGACGGCATCGATGTGCCAAAGTGGAGTTGTTGAGCACCACTTAAGGGAGGCGTCCTTGTCAAAGGTTATCACAATCGGTCTGGATATCGCCAAGCATGTTTTTCACGCTCACG
>NZ_DATGFH010000050.1:0-10051 GCF_035309285.1 Bradyrhizobium sp.
GAATTACTGTATTGTGGTGGCGCATGGCGAGATCTTCCTTGTGTGTCTCGAACATTTGGCGATGCTCAAGACCGCAGAAGAATCCACGCCATGCGCCATGTCCACCAAAATTAAACCGGACAGCCGTGGGCTTGACCCGGCCATGACGAGATAGAGCGTGCGGCGTAGGAAAGAACGCGACGTCAAGCCCTAAATGACGTTGATCCCTGTGCGTGGAGTCCCTAAACCAGGGACCAACGCTCACGAAAGATATAAGATGTCTGATAAGTTGACGGTCCGCTTCGTGAGGCGAAGCGATTTCGACAAATGGCTTCCGCTCTGGGACGGCTACAACGCCTTCTACGACCGCAAGGGCCCGACCGCACTGCCGCGCGAGATCACCGAGATGACGTGGGCGCGCTTCTTCGACGGCTACGAGCCCGTGCATGGCCTGGTCGCCGAGAGCGATGGCGAGCTCCTGGGGCTCACGCACTATCTCTTCCATCGCAGCACGACGCTGATCGAGCCGGTGTGCTATCTGCAGGATCTCTTCACCGCGGAAGCCGCGCGCGGCAAGGGCGTCGGACGCGCCCTGATCGAAGGCGTCTACGAGCAGGCGCGGCTGAAGGGCTCGCCGCGCGTCTATTGGCAGACGCATCAGACCAATCGCACTGCGAGGACGCTCTACGACAAGGTCGCGGAGCACCAGGGCTTTATTATCTACCGCAAGCTGGTTTGATGTTTGGCGGAGAGGCGCGAGCGGCCGCGCTGGGCCTGCAAAGACCCGCGTTTTCCCAGCCTGTGGATAAATATGGCTGTCACTGGCGCGTAACAAAGCCCGCCTACGCTGCACCTGCGTCTGATCAGGCCCCCCGTCACAGATCAAGCGCCCCAGCGGTCCCCGTCAGTCGCCGCGTCTGACCGGGGCCGCACTTTTTTGAGGGTTTGCTTCCGCACTCACCGCCGCATCGCGGCCCGCGCCGGTCGGGCATGCGGTAGCGCGGGTGGCGCCTGCCTTGCCGCCCGCTTGTCGGCGCGTCACAATGTGCCCTTCCGCCCTCAAATTCCGCTGACAGGACGCTCGTTCATGCAAATTCGCAATCTCGGCGGCTCGGGCCTACGCGTTTCCGCCGTGGGCATGGGCTGCAACAATTTCGGCTCACGCGTCGACCTCGAAGGCTCGCGCAAGGTGATACACAAGGCGCTCGATCTCGGCATCACGCTGTTCGATACCGCCGATATCTATTCGGACATGGGCGGCTCCGAGACCGTGCTCGGCCAGGTGCTCGGCGATCGCCGCAAGGACATCGTGCTCGCCACCAAATATTCCAAACCGATGGCGACCGACGGCACCAAGCAGGGCGCCTCGCGCCGCTACATCGTCAATGCGGTGGACGCGAGCCTGAAGCGGCTGAAGACCGACTACATCGATCTCTATCAGCAGCACGACTACGATCCCTTGACGCCGATCGAGGAAACGCTGCGCGCGCTCGACGATCTCGTGCGCCAGGGCAAGGTCCGCTACATCGGCAATTCGAATTTCCCGGCGTGGCGCGTGGCCGAAGCCGAATATGTCGCACGCGCGATCAATGTCGGCCGCTTCATTTCGTGCCAGGACGAATACAGCCTCGTCGTGCGCGACATCGAGAAGGATTTGCTGCCGGCCGCGCAGGAATACAAGCTCGGCCTGTTGCCGTTCTTTCCGCTCGCAAGCGGGCTTCTCACCGGCAAGTACAAGCGCGGCGAAGCCGCCCCCGGCGACACGCGCTTCGGCAAGGTGGCGCGGCTGCGCGACCGCTACGTCACGCCGCGCAACGAGGAGATCGTCGAGAAGCTGCAGGCCTTCGCGCAAGCGCGCGGCCACTCGATGCTGGAGCTCGCCTTCTCCTGGCTCGCCGCCCGCCCGCAGGTCGCCAGCGTCATCGCCGGCGCCACTCGCGTCGAACAGGTCGAGCAGAACGTGAAAGCGATCGCGTGGAATCTGACCGCGGAGGAGATGGCGGAGATCGATGGGATTACGCGGTAATCTCCGATGTCGTCCCGGCGAAAGCCGGGACCCACGACCACAGGTCGATCACGCAGACCTCCGTCATTGCGAGGAGCGAAGCGACGACGTGTCCGCCGTAGCTCGAAGCGCGAAGGCGGAAGCAATCCAGAGTTACGCATGAAGCTCTGGATTGCTTCGCGGAGCCTGTCATCGGGCGCGCGTTCGCGCGACCCGTTGGCTCGCAATGACGAGGCGGCTGGATTCCAAAAAACTGCGCCTGTGGCTATGGGGCCCGGCTCTGCGCTCGCCATGCTCGCTTGGCCGGGACGACAATGGTGTTGGTCGCTGACAGCAGCGACAGTCACGCAATCAACCCCTTCATTGGCCTTGCCGCGGCACTGTCCGGAAACACCATCTCCGCCAGCACACGCTCGCTCAAGCCCAGATGATCCGCCATCACGCCCTTGATGACGGCGCGCAGGTCGGTGGTCGGCGCGAGGTCGCGGCCTTGATAGAGGCTCACCTGCTTCAGCGAGGGCCAATCGGAGATCACGCGGCCGCCCTTGATCGCGCCGCCGGCGAGCAGCGCGATGGTGCCGGTGCCGTGATCGGTGCCTTCGGTGCCGTTGATGCGTGCGGTACGACCGAATTCGGTGGCGACCACGATCGCGGTGTCGCGCCAGTGATCGCCGAGGCCGCTTTCGAATTCGGCAAACGCGCCATCGAGGCCGGACAGGAGCAGCGCGAGGCGGCCGACCGGCCCGCCTTCATTGGCGTGCGTATCCCAGCCGTCGAAGGCGAGCGCTGCGATGCGCGGCCCGTTGTCGGCGACCATGAGTTTCGCCGCGCCGCGCGCCACCTGGCGCATCGCCATGATCGGGCCACCCGGCTTCGGCTTCATGTCGTCACCGGTCGCAGCCTTCTCGAGCTGCAGCCCCTGCGTCAGCGCGGTGGCAAGCGCGGGATCCTGGTGGCTATACAATGCGAGGAGCCGCATCGCGGTGTCGTCATCGGCATTCGGCAGCGCCACCGGCTCCCAGCCGACCGTCGGCGCCGGGCCGCGCAGCACGAGAGGCGTGGTTGGTCCGACCGCAAGCGCGCTCGTGACACGCTCGCCGCGCGGCAGTGCCTGCAGCGCGCGATTGAGCCAGCCGGACTGCACCCGGCCGGGCCCCGCATAGCCGCTTTCCAGCACGTCCTGGCCGTCGAAATGCGAGCGGTCGCGGTAGGGCGTCGACACCGCATGGATCACCGCGGCCTGCTTGTTCTGATACATCCGCGCGAATTCGCGCATCGACGGATGCAGGCCGAAGAAGGAATCAAGCATCACGGCCGGATGCGGTCCGCTCGAGGACAGCGCGATCGCACCATGAAGACCGGCATAGTCGGGATCGCCGATCGGCGCGACGGTGGCGAGCCCGTCGAGCGCGCCGCGCAGGATCACGGCGATCAGCCTGGGATCGCGGCCGTCGGCGGCGCGGGCGAATTTCGGCAAATAGGCCCAGGCGGCAAAGGAGGCGCCGCCGAACAGAAGCGCACGCCGCGACGTCACGAGCCGTGCGTAGCCTTTACAGCAATCCATCGTCACCTCCTCTGGAATTCCGGCGACATCAAGAGCAGCGCCAGCGCCTGCTGCCGCGATTCCGCCCGCGCGATGGTACGGCGCGTCTCTTCGGAGGCCGCGTCCGCCGCGGCAAGCTCGAGCAGATCGCGCGGATCGAGACTGTCGGGTAGCCGCGCCGATACCTGCGCCGCGATATCGAGGCGGAGCTTCATGCCCTCCGGCGCGGCCCACGCGGCATTGGTGTCGGGGAAGCCGTTCGGGCCCGAGGGCGACCACAGGGGCTGGCCGAGCAGATTGAGGCCGCCGAGATAGCGCCCGGGTTCATCGGGCACGCGCGCGAGGATGCGGCCGGTCGCGACCAGATATTCGTAAGGCGAGCGCAGCTTCGTCAGTGGCGCGGTCCAGGCCTCGTCGGAATCGATCAGCGCGTTGGAAAGCTGGCGCAGATCGCCGTCGCTCCTGGTGAACACGTCGCCGAGGTGCGCCACCAGTGCCGGCGGCGGATCGTCGGCCACGAAGTGGCGCGCGAACTTGGTGGCGATGAATCTCGCGGTCGATGGATGGCGCGCAATATCCGCAAGCACCGCCTCACCCTGTGCAACGCCGTTGGGCCCATAGATCTTGCCGAGCACGCGCTGCGCGCCGGGCTCGTGCGCGTTGGCGTTGAATACGAACGTGCCGGGCGTGCCGAGAAAACCCTTCCGACCCACAAAGGTCCACCCCGTGATGACGCGCGCGAACGAAGTGACGTCGTCCTGGGTGTAGCCGCCGTTCACGCCGAGCGTATGCAGCTCCATGATCTCGCGTGCGAGATTTTCGTTCAGGCCGCGATGGCGGTTGATGCCGGCGCGCGAGCCCGGTCCCAGCGATTGCTGATTGTCGAGGAAGAACAGCATCGCCGGGTGCTGCTCGACCGCCATCAGCATGTCGGAGAAACGGCCGAGCACATGCGGGCGGATCGCCTCGCGCTCGAACGAGCCGGCCCACATCCGCGCGAGCCCGCCCTTGTTGGCGGAGATGCAGAAATGATTGGACCAGAACACGACGAGGCGCTCGGCAAAGCCGCACTCGACCTGGCTGGCGCGTTGTAGCCGCGCCAGCGCCTCGGCGCGGAACGTCTTCTGGATGACGTTGAGCTGCGGCGCGGGCTTGGGCGCAGGCGCCTTTGAAGCCATATCGGGCTGCATGGCTTCCGGCGCCGTCGTCGCATTGGCGCCGTTGTTGGCGCCCGGCTGGACCGCCTGCTTCTTTGGCGAGATGCCTTGCGCGACGTCCGCAAGCGACAGGCCGCGCTGCTGCGGCGGCTTGGCATCGCTCGGCGGCTGCGGCGGTCCTTCGGTTGCGGGCGGAGCCGCCTTGGCGGCGGCAGTGCGCGCCTGTTGCTTCTCGAACTGAAATTCGAATACGGCCGTGGCGAGGTCCGGTGTCGCTTGCAGCCCCGGCACGTCCAACAGCACCGCCGCGGGTCGCGCGAGGTCGGCCTTCACGAAACCGCGAGGATCAGAAGCCGCGTTGGCGAAATCACCGGAAGCGCCGCCGCGCGCGCCAAATCCGAACCGGTTGAGCGCCACCAGCGCATTTCTGGAATCGCGGGCCATGAGGAATTTCCCTTGAGCCGCCCCTCGACGTTTATCTTGCGGATTTCCCGTTGCGCTTTGGTTGTGCGAAATTATACCGCCGTCCAGGATGAACCCGACATTAAAAACAGAGCCAGGGCCCTTATGCTTACATGACAAATTGGACAGAAAGCTCTGGTGGTTACCGGAACCTTACATGCTCCCGGTGCGGCGCCGCGTTCGCGTGCAATCCGCTCGGCGCCTGCTGGTGCAAGGACGAGACGGTGCGGCTACCGATGCCGGTCGAAGGCGAGGATTGCCTCTGCCGCGAATGCCTGCGCAAGGCGGCGGAACAAGCCTCACCTGCGCCGCGCTGATTTCGGCCGCGACTTCATCGCAGCAGCACGTGAGATTCAGACCGGAAAGCCCGGCGATTCTCGCGCGAGCCCACCGAAGGCATCGAGCAGCTTCTCGCGCCAGGCGTAGATCGGATCGCTCTCTTCCAGCAGACGGAAGGGGCTCACCACGCGCGCCCACTGGAAACCGCCGAACACGATGTAGTCGGCATAGTTCGGCGCATCGCCACCGAGATAGGCTTGCGTCTTCAACGTCTGGCGCATCGGCTCGAGCGACCTCCGGAACGCCACCACGGACTTGTCGCGCTCGGCGGAGGCATCCTCCAGCTTCCGGCCAAGCCGCGCTTCGCGCGAGGCGCGGAAATACTTTTCATCGACGGGGCCAAGATGCGCGGGGATGTCGGCGACGATCAGCGGAAACATGCCGCCGATCACGGCGATATCGCCCCAGGCATTGATCAGCCGCCCCGTAGCACGCCCGCCCTCGCCGCCGAACAGCGACGGCCGGTCGGGAAAATGATCCTCAAGATAGTTCGCGATCACCCAGGAATCGACGACCGGCTTGTCGCCATGGAGCAGCACCGGCACTTTCTCCGAGCCATGCGGCGCGATTGCGCCCTTCTCGGTGAAGCGCCAGGGTATCGAGCCGTGATCGAGTCCCTTGTGCGCCAGCGCCATCCGCGTCCGCCAGCAATACGGGCTGAAGGGACGCGAGGCATCGGTGCCGACGAGTTCGTAGAGTTGGAGCGACATGAAGGCCGACCAGAATTGTAGGGTGGGCAAAGCGAAGCGTGCCCACCATCGCGCTTCCCCAAACATCGGTGGGCACGGCGCAAGTGCGCCTTTGCCCACCCTACGCCTCTTCGCTCGCAATGACGTGGTGCAACCGTTGCGCGCGTTACCGCACCACGGCCGCCGTCTGCCCGAACAGGATCTTGCGCTCCTCCTCGGTGCGGATGGCGGGCTGACCGAAATTCGGATTGACCTCTTTGGCCTTGGCATAGGCGCGCTCGGTCGCGGGCCTTGCCTTGATGGTGTCGAGCCAGCGCTTCAGATGCGGAAACTGCTCGATGTCCTGGCCCTGGTTCTTGTGACCCGCGACCCAGGGATAGCTCGCCATGTCGGCGATCGAATAGTCGCCGGCGACGAACGCGCGATCGGCGAGGCGCTTGTTGAGCACGCCATAGAGACGATTGGTCTCGTTGACATAGCGGTCGATGGCGTATGGCAGCTTCTCCTGCGCATAGTTGCGGAAGTGATGGTTCTGCCCCGCCATCGGACCTAAGCCGCCCATCTGCCAGAACGTCCACTGGATCACGTCGTAGCGGCCGTAGAGATCGGAGGGGATGAACTTGCCGGTCTTCTCGGCGAGATAAAGCAGCATCGCGCCCGACTCGAAGATCGAGATCGGCTTGCCGCCGCCCTTCGGCTCGTGGTCGACCATCGCGGGAATCCGGTTGTTCGGCGAAATCGCCAAGAACTCCGGCTTGAACTGCTCGCCCTTGCCGATCTGGACCGGGATGATCTTGTAGGGCAGCCCGGTCTCCTCGAGGAACATCGTGATCTTGTGGCCGTTCGGCGTGGTCCAATAATGAAGGTCGATCATATGGGGCGTCCCTCTTGTGCTTGAATTGACATGCATCGCGATAGAAAGATGCGATTGCATGAATGTTGGCACGACGCTGCCCCAAGTCAATGGCAAGCGCAGGAAAGCGTTGAAATGTGATCGGGCCTCAGCTCACGCGGCCATGCGCGCGCAGGAGTTTTTCGCCCGCCTCGGTCACGGAGATGACGAGGCCGAAGCCCGCGATTGTTTCGCGCGCGACCAGCCCGCGATCGGCGGCGTCCTCCCAGATCGTCAGCCTGGGGCATGAGGTCTTCCAGGTGCCGATCACCTCGGAATAGGCCCGCGGCTCGCGCGCGATCCATTCGACGAAATCGAGCACCAGGGGATCGGCGGCCTCAGTCATCATCTCCCTCCCTCAGAAGGATGCAACAGCGCTCTTCGCGATCCACAGCCAGCCGGCATAGAGGATGTAGTAGCTCGCGACCGTCGTGATCAGCCGGTTGGCCCAGCGGCGGAACTGTTGGTCGCTCATCGCCTCCAGCACGCGGCGCGAGGCCGTGGTGCCGAGCATGGAACATGCGATCCCAATCAGCGCGAGCCACGGATTGAGCGTTGCGGCCTGGCTGACGATGCCGCCGAAATAGATCAGCTTGGTGAAATGGCTGAAGACCTGGCAGGTCGCCTTGGTGGCGATGACGCCGCGGCGATCCATCTGGCCGCTGCCGAGAAAATAGGTGTCGAGCAGAGGACCGATCACGCCGGTCGTCAGCATCAGCGCCATGCAGATCGAGCCATAGATGACGCCCTGCCAGACGCTTTCGGGATTAGGCTTGAAGTCCTTCGGCAACAAGCGCGCCATGAACGGCGTGATCCCGAGCAGGAGCAGCGCGACCGGCTTGTCGGGCACGTAGCGGATCAGCGACCAGATCGACAGCACGATCGCGCAGGCGAGCAGATAGACGAACACCGGCCGCCACCTGATATGCGCGCGCCACAGGAAGGCGCGCCAGCCGTTGGAGGCCATCTGGGTGATCGCGTGCAGCACCATCGCGGTCGGCAGCGGCATCAGCATCAAGAGCACGCCGATCAGGATCATCCCGCCGGCCATGCCGAACAGGCCCGACAGGAACGCAGTCGCGACCATCAAGGCGGCAAGGGCGGCAATCATCAGCGGTGTCATGGGAATCTCCGTGCACGACATTTCTGCCCGGCCTGTACGTTCTTCGCAAACGGAGATATCTTGCCCTCAGCATCAGCTTTCTTGAGGGTATTGTGCGACGCCTGCTCTTTCTCAACGGCATCAAGGCCTTCGAGGCCGCGGCCCGCAGCGGCAGCTTTGCCGCGGCCGGTGCCGAGCTCAACGTCTCGGCGGCGGCGATCAGCCGGATGGTGCATCTGCTCGAAGAGCGGCTCGGCGTCGCGCTGTTCGAGCGCAAGGCCAACCGGCTGGCGCTGACCGCGGCGGGGCGCGCCTATCAGAGCGGGCTGACGCCGATCTTCGATGCGCTCGCAAGTCTCACGGCGCAGGTGACTGCGCCGGCGAGCCTGCGCGTGCTCACCATCGGCGTAGGTCCCACCTTTGCGATGCGCTGGCTGATTCCGCGGCTCGCGGATTTCCGTAAAGAGCAGCCCGAGATCGACGTGCGCATCACCACCGGCGGCGTGGCCGCGCCCTTCGGCGACGACTGGAGCTGCGGCGTCACGCTCGGCGACGGCGCCTGGCCGGGGCTCATCGCCGAGCCGCTGTTCGCCGCCGACCTGATGCCGGTGTGCGCGCCGAAACTCGCCGTCACGTTGAAGCGGCCGGGCGATCTGAAAGGGCCGAGTCTCATCCGCGTCGCGCATTCGCCGGACGACTGGCCGTCCTGGCTGAAGGCCGCCGGCACCAGCCGCATCACCGCGCGCGGTCCGGAGTTTCAGTATTACGGCCAGGCGCTGCAGGCCGCCGGCGACGGGCTCGGCGTTGCCATGGGCATCCGCCCCTATATCGACGACGATCTGGCAGCAGGCCGCCTGGTCGCGCCGTTTGCGCTCTCGGTGCCGAAGGGCATGCGCTGGTACCTGCTCTATCGCGGCTTCCAGGCCGAGCAGCGCGACTTCGCCGCGTTCCGACGCTGGATCATGCGCGCCGCCGCCCAGCCTCGCACGGGCCCACAACCGGCGCGTCGCAAAAAAACGGCAACGATGTGAACGACATCACATAGCCCGCCGGCGATTCATGGTCCGCTGCTTGCAGGCCGAGCAGGGGACCGTGCATGATCTGTCGCTACCAGGAATACGACATCGAGTCCTTCGAGGCCGGCCGCGGGCTGTGGCATGCCCGCATCCGCCGCACCGACAGCAGCCCCCTCGTCATCAACGGCTACGCCTTTCCCGCGCTCGAAGTGGGATTTGCCTGGAGCGATCCGGACGCCGCGATCGCCGACGCCAGGCATCACATCGACCGCTTCAAGCACCGATGGGACACGCCACAGAAAGTTGCCGCAGCCTAAAGCGCGATGAATCATCTTCGCGCTTTAGCTTTTGTTTGCGCATGATCTTTTCGGAAAACCGCTTCACACTTTTCCGGATCATGCGCTGATTGAGGAGTATCGCCATGTCCCCATTCGACCCCCGCCTGCTCTCGTCGTTCTCGCCCAATCTCCGCACCGATTGTCCGGAATGCCGCGGCAGCCTCGCGGTGATGCGCGTCATCCCCGGCCGCGCCGGATCGGAATACTGGACCATGCGCTGCACGCGGTGCGGCGGCATCCATCTCGACATCGTCAACCCGCGCCACCCGGCCTCGGAACACGACAACGCCCCGGCGGCGTGAAGAAGCGAACGGTGGTCTTCGAGTTCGTCATGGCCGGGCTTGACCCGGCCATCCATCACTAGCCAAGAGTCTTCTTGAGTTGATGGATGCCCGGGTCAAGCCCACGGCTGTCCGGTTTAGCTTTGGCATAGGCTGAGGCTCATCTGTCGCTGATCTTTGATGATTGGCGGAGGCGGATCGAGGAGGCGATCGATCCGCCGTCGCTGCATGAGGTTTTGAGCGACCAG
>NZ_DATGFH010000051.1:0-23601 GCF_035309285.1 Bradyrhizobium sp.
GGCTGCAGCCGCCGGCAGGCCAATCCGGCAGCGGCGATATCGCGCTGGTGCTGCGTCTCGATATGCAGACCGAAGTCGAGTTCAAGCTGGAGGGCCGTTTCCAGGTATCGCCGCAGATCGCCGGCGCGATCAAGGCGGTGAATGGCGTGGAGATGGTCGAAACGCTCTAGGCGGCATCAAGAAAGTTTCCGATACTTCGGCTCAAATGGGACCAGGAAAGGAGCTTTCCGATGTGCGAGCTTTGCCGGCAGGACTCACATCGCGGTTTCACGCCAACCCGTCGCAGCCTGCTCGTTGGGGGCGCGGCGCTTGGGTTGGTTTGGGCGAGTGGAGTCGACGCCAGGGAAACCGCAAAGACCAAGGCGCCGCCGAAGCCTGAAAATGTCATCTCCCCCGACGCCTCGCTGAAGCGCCTGACGGAGGGCAATCAGCGCTACGTCGAGGGCATCACGCGGCGGCATGATTTCAGGCATGAGCGCGAAGCCCTGGTCGGCGGCCAGAACCCCTTTGCCGCGATCCTGAGCTGCGCTGATTCGCGGATCGCCCCCGAATATGCCTTCGACACCGGACGCGGCGACCTCTTCGTCTGTCGTGTGGCCGGCAATTTCGCAACCGACGAGACCGTCGCGAGCCTCGAGTATGGCGTTGCAGTGCTCTCCGTGCCGCTGATTCTGGTGCTCGGCCACGACGCCTGCGGCGCGGTCGATGCCACCATCAAATCGCTGAAGGACAACAAGCCGCTGCCCGGCCATATGCAATCGCTGGTCGAAGGACTCGCGCCGGCGGTCAAGGCGGTAGCAGGGCAGAGCGGCAATATGCTCGATAACGCCATTCGCCAGAATGTGGTCGACAACGTCGCCAGGCTGAAGGGGGCGACGCCGATCCTGTCTGCTGCGGTCGATCAGGACAGGCTCAAGGTGGTTGGCGGCATCTACCGGCTGAAGGACGGTCGGGTCGACATAGTCGTTTGACGGATGTTTTTCCGCGCACGCCCTGCCATGATTGCAGCGTATTTCGTTCAATAACTGTTCAGCCAGGGCCGGGCTGAATGACGGCGTCTATGCCTGGGGTAGAAAAAGCCATGCGACCAGCCAGAAAAGTTCCATTTCTTTCGCTCTCACTCGCCTTGGTTTTGGCCGTTGCGGCCTTGATCGAGCCCGTTTTCGCCCAACAGCAGCCACAGGAAAAGCGCGTTGCCCTCGTCGTGGGTGACGGAGCCTACGCCAAGGCGCCGCTCGCCACCGCGGCCAATGATGCTGGCCTGATTGCCCAGACCCTGCAGGCGGCGGGCTTCGATGTGATCGGCGCGCGCGATCTCGATGCCGATACGCTGCGCAAGAGTTTCCACGACTTCATGGCCAAGGTTCAGGCTTCGCCGGCCGATACCGTCGCGGTGATCTATCTCGCCGGCTACGGGCTGCAGCTCTCGGGCGAGAACTATTTCATTCCGGTCGACGCTAACGTCAACAGCGCCACCGACATTCCGATCGAAGGCTTGCGGATCAGCGACTATACGCGCGAGCTCGCCTCGGTGCCGCTCAAGGCCAGCGTCGTCATTCTCGACATTGCCCGCCAGCAGCCCTTCGTCGACGGCGGGCCGCAACCGCTGGCCAGCGGCCTTTCCCTGGTCGATGCCTCGCCGAACATGCTGATCGCGTTCAACGCGGCTCCCGGCACCGTCGCGCCCAACGATCCCGGTCCCTATGGCGTCTATGCGCAGTCGCTGGCGGAAATGATTCGTACCGGCGGCCTGTCGCTACCCGAACTGTTCGATCGCGTGCGCCTGCGCGTGAGCGAAAACAGCAAGGGCGCGCAGATCCCCTGGGATGACCAGAAGATTCAGGCCCAATTCACCTTCTTCGACCGCGCGCCTGATGCACCGCCGGTGCAGGGGTCGCCAGACCAGGTCGCGGCCATCGAGCAAAAGCCGATGCGCGGCCTCTCCGTGCAGGATGCCTATTCGGCCGCGCTCGCGCGCGACAGCATGCAGGGCTATGAGGATTTCCTCGCGGCTTATCCTCGCGATCCCCTGTCCAGGCGGGTGAGGGCGATCCTCGCCGCACGCCGCGAGGCGATCACGTGGCGGCGGACCTATCTGGCGGACACGCCGCAGGCCTATTGGTCCTATCTGCGCCGGTATCCCGATGGACCGCATGCGTGGGACGCGCGTCGCCGGCTTGAGATCATCCGAGCAGCGCTCGAGCCGCCGCCGTCATTCGCCATGATCGATTACGACGTGCCGCCGCCGCCACCCGATGAGATCGTGTTTGTCGATCGGCCGGTGTTCTATTTCGGCGATCCCGACTTCGACTTCGCGCCGCCGCCGCCGCCGCCGATCTACTACCTGCCACCGCCGCCGCCGGATTTCGTGATACTGGCGCCGCCGATTATTGCAGTCGGGGTTGTCGGTGTGTTCGTGCTGCCGCGGCCGATGTTCGTGCCGATGCCGGTGTTCGTGAGGCCGCCGGTCTATGTCGCGCCGCCGCCGAACAACATCATCTTCAACAACATCCACAACACCACTGTCATCAACAACGTGATTAATAATCCCGCGCCCGCGCCTGCGGCCACGCCCGGAGCCCCCGCCAGTGCACCCGTTGCTGCTGCGCCGGCGCTGCCGGCCGCGGTCGCGCAACGGGCGTCGTTGATTCAGCAGGGCAAGGTGCCACCACCGCCGAGCCTGTCGATCAACCCGACGGCGAAGCCGGGGACACCACCGACGACGCCTGCGAACGCTCCGTCGGGCACGACGGCGCCGCAGCAGCCGTTGTCGCAGCAAAAATTGCCGCAGCAAAATGCGCTGCCTGCTCCGGGCAAGGGCACCACGCCGCAGCAGCCGCTCAAACCGCAGAATGCGCTGCCCGTCCCGGGCAAGGGCACAACGCCGCCGGCTCCGAAGGCTGCGACGGCGCCAACGACAACGATGCCAGGCACGAAGACGCCGGGCACGACCACTCCCGGCACCACCAACCCGAATGCCAAGGGCGTGAACACCACGCCGCCGCAGACAGGAAAACCGAATCTGCGAGAGGAAAAGTCGAACCTGCAGCAGAAGGGCACGCCAGGGACGACGCCCTCCACGACGCCCGGAAAGCCGGGCCTCACGACGACCGCACCGACCAAGCCGGAAGCGCTCGAGAAGCGCACGCCGACCACGCCGCCGACGGCTGCGAAACCGGCACTGAAGCCGGAGGTTAAACCTGAGGCCAAGTCGATCAAGCCGCCGCCACCTCCGCCACCTGCACCGAAGGCCGAGGCCAAGCACGCACCGCCACCCCCGCCAAGACCCGCGCCGCCGCCACCCAAGCCCATGGCAGCGCCGAAGCCGCCTCCACCTCCGCCACCGAGGGCAGCTCCGCCGCCACCGAGGATAGCTGCGCCACCACCTCCGCGGCCGGCTCCACCACCGCCTCCGCGGCCGGCTCCGCCACCGCCGAGGATGGCTGCGCCGCCGCCACCGAGGCCCGCTCCGCCGCCCCCAAGGCCCGCTCCGCCGCCGCCCAGGCCCGCGGCGCCAGCCAAGCATTGTCCGCCTAACCAGCCGAGGTGCTGAGGAGGTCGTCGCGGTGCTTCGCCTCTCGAAGCGAAGCACCGCGATTGCGGCTGAGGGCGACGACGCCAGCGATTGCGCAGCTTCAGTTCGCTGACTAGGTCCAGGCGCCCCCCAAGGCATCTGCCGCAGCAGGCCAGTAGAGGCCAAATTGGTCGGCTGGATGCCAAATTGGCGCGAAAACCGGCCTTATTTTCTTGCGTATCGGCGAAAACCGGCTATATAGCGCGCCATCTCGCACGGAAACATGGCTGACAAGGCCGTCCGGTGGCAACCGGGCCAACAAGCCCGCATTGCTCACACGTTTCCGGAGGAACCAACCGGAGAACCAAATCCATGGCGCTACCCGAATTCTCGATGCGTCAGCTGCTTGAAGCTGGCGTTCACTTTGGCCACCAATCCCACCGCTGGAATCCGAAAATGTCGGAGTACATTTTCGGCGCCCGCAACAACATCCACATCATCGATCTCGCCCAGACCGTGCCGATGCTGCACCGTGCGCTGCAGGCGGTGAGCGACACCGTCGCCAAGGGCGGCCGCATCCTCTTTGTCGGCACCAAGCGGCAGGCGCAGGACGGCGTCGCAGAGGCTGCGAAGCGCTCGGCGCAGTATTTCGTCAACTCGCGCTGGCTCGGCGGCACGCTGACCAACTGGAAGACGGTATCGGCCTCGATCAAGCGGCTGCGCCAGCTCGACGAGATGCTAGGCTCCGGCGAGGGCGCGCAATACACCAAGAAGGAACGGCTGACGCTGCAGCGCGAGCGCGACAAGCTCGATCGCTCGCTCGGCGGCATCAAGGACATGGGCGGTCTGCCCGACATGATTTTCGTGATCGACACCAACAAGGAAGACATTGCGATCGCCGAAGCCCGGCGCTTGAATATTCCGGTTGCCGCGATCGTCGATACCAACTCCGATCCGAAGGGCATCACCTATGTGGTGCCCGGCAACGACGATGCCGGCCGTGCCATCTCGCTCTACTGCGACCTCGTGGCGCGGGCCGCGATCGACGGCATCTCGCGTGCGCAAGGCGATGCCGGCATCGACATCGGCGCCTCCACCCAGCCCGCCGCCGAGGCGATCCCGACCGCGCCGCAAGCCGGCGGCTTCCAGGGCCTTGCAGGCCCGCGCGGCACCGCCGACGACCTCAAGAAGCTGCCTGGCGTGTCGGGCGCGATCGAAAAGAAGTTCAACGATCTCGGCATCTTCCATTACTGGCAGCTCGCCGAGCTCGATCACGACACCGCCCACAAGATCGGCGAGGAAGTCGGCCTTCCGAGCCGCGCCGACGCCTGGGTCGCCAAGGCCAAGTCGCTCACCGCAGAAGCGGAATAATCAGCCGATGGCCGGTGCCCCGCCGGCCATCGCTTTCCATCGATCGAAGGACTACCTGATGGCAGGCGCGACCGCTCGGCGCCGCGCCACCGTCAGCACGGACAGGCAGAAGGACGCTTACTATGGCTACAATCACCGCGGCGATGGTCAAGGACCTGCGCGAGTCGACTGGCGCAGGCATGATGGACTGCAAGGCCGCGCTCACCGAGACCGGCGGTGACATGACTGCCGCGCAGGATTGGCTGCGCAAGAAAGGCCTGTCGAAGGCCGCAAAGAAGGCCGGCCGCGTCGCGGCCGAAGGCCTGATTGCGGCGCTCACCAAGGGCAACAAGGGCGTTGTGGTCGAGGTCAATTCCGAAACCGATTTTGTTGCGCGCAACGAGCACTTCCAGGGCCTCGTCAAGATGATCGCGCAGGTCGCGCTCGAGGTCGGCGCCGACGTCGAGAAGATCAAGGGTGCGAAAGTTGGCGACGCTACCGTAGAGACCGCGATTGCGGACGCGATCGCAACCATCGGCGAGAACATGACGCTGCGGCGCGCCGCTGCACTTGAAGTCGGCAAGGGCGTGGTCTCGAGCTATATTCACAACGCCGTCATCGAAGGCGCCGGCAAGATGGGCGTGATCGTGGCCCTCGAATCCACCGGCAAGACCGACGAGCTCGCTGTGCTCGGCCGGCAGCTTGCGATGCATGTCGCCGCCGCCAACCCGCAGGCGATCGATCCGTCGGGCCTCGACCCCCAGCTCGTCAAGCGCGAGAGGGACGTGCTGGCCGACAAGTATCGCCAGCAGGGCAAGCCCGAGAACGTAATCGAGAAGATCGTCGAGTCGGGCCTGAAGACCTTCTACAAGGAAGTCTGCCTGCTCGAGCAAGCATTCATCCATGACAGCGGCAAGTCGGTCGCCCAGGCGCTCAAGGAAGCTGAGGGCAAGATCGGTGCGCCGGTGAAGGTGACCGGCTTTGTGCGCTATGCTCTCGGCGAGGGAATCGAAAGGCAGGAAAGCGACTTCGCCGCGGAAGTCGCTGCCGCCAGCGGCAAGAAGTAGCCGCAAGCTGCATTCTGCCCGGCGCGTGCTTCGCGTCGATGCGTCCGCGGGACAGGGAAGCAACTCACTCATGGCCGAGCCCGTCTATCGTCGCGTGGTGATCAAGATCTCCGGCGAATATCTCGCCGGCAGCCGTGGTGCCGGAATTGATCAGGCAACCGTCGACCGGATCGCCTCGGATTTGATCGCGGCGCAAAAGCTCGGCGGAGAGATTGCCGTGGTGGTTGGCGGCGGGAATATGGTCCGCGGCGTCGAGGTGTCTTCGCGCGGCGTGTCGCGCACGACCGGCGATACCATGGGCATGCTCGCCACCGTGATGAATTGCCTCGCGCTGGAATCGGCGATCGAGCGCCACGGCGCGCCGGCGCGGACGCTATCAGCCTTCGTGATGCCCGAGATCTGCGAGCTGTTCACTCGTGGTGCGGCGCACAATTATCTGGCGCAGGGGCGGATCGTGCTGCTCGGCGGCGGAACCGGCAATCCGTTTTTCACCACCGACACAACGGCGGTGCTGCGGGCGGCTGAAATCGATGCCCACGCCGTGCTGAAGGCGACCAATGTCGACGGCGTCTATTCCGCCGATCCCAAGAAAGACCCGGCCGCCAAGCGTTTTGAACGCCTCACTCACTCCCAGGCGATCGAGGGCGGCTACAAGGTCATGGATGCGACCGCTTTCGCGCTTGCTCGCGAGACGTCGCTGCCTATCATCGTGTTCTCGATCTCCGAGCCCGGCTCGATCGGCGCCATCCTGCGCGGAACAGGGCGCGGGACCATCGTCGCCGGCTGAGCTGTTGTCCGGCCAGCGCCTCGACAAAAGCTTTTGAGGAAGGGAGAGCGTTATGCCCACGGGTAGTTTCGACATCAACGAACTGAAGCGCCGCATGCAGGGCGCCACCCAATCGCTCAAGCATGAACTGGGCAGCCTGCGCACCGGCCGCGCCTCCGCTTCGATGCTGGAGCCGGTGCAGGTCGATGCCTATGGCGCGCATATGCCGCTCAACCAGCTCGCGACCATCAGCGTGCCGGAGCCGCGCCTGATCTCGGTGCAGGTCTGGGACAAGTCGATGGTGAAAGCGGTGGAGAAGGCGATCGTCGATTCCAATCTTGGGCTATCGCCCGCAACCGAGGGACAGGTGCTGCGCCTGCGCATCCCCGAGCTCAACCAGGAGCGGCGCAAGGAGCTCGTCAAGGTCGCGCATAAATACGCCGAAGCCGCCAAAGTCGCGGTGCGGCATGTCCGGCGAGACGGGCTCGATGTCGTCAAGAAGCTCGAAAAAAATCACGAGATCTCCGAGGACGATCACGAGCGCCTGGCCCATGACGTGCAGAAGGCGACCGACGGCATGATCGCGGAGATCGACCAGTTGCTGGCCGCCAAGGAAAAAGAAATCCTCACTGTCTGAGCGACAAGGATCGGCCGATGTCGAACGCTGCGCATGCAAGCGAGGACCAGGAGCGATCCGACGGTCCGTTGCACGTCGCCATCATCGTGGACGGCAACGGGCGATGGGCGGCTGCACGCGGGCTGCCGCGGGCGGAGGGCCATCGCCGCGGAGTCGAGGCGCTGCGCCGCGTGGTACGTGCCGCGCATGAGCTCGGCATCCTCTATCTCACCATCTTCTCCTTCAGCTCGGAGAACTGGTCGCGGCCGGCAAGCGAGATCGGCGACCTGTTTGGCCTCCTGCGCCGCTTCATCCGCAATGATCTTGCGACGTTGCACCGCGACGGGGTGAGGGTGCGCGTGATCGGCGAGCGCTCGGGCCTCGAGCCGGATCTTTGCGCGCTGCTTGCCGAGGCCGAAGAGCTCACGCGCAACAACACCAGCCTCAATCTCGTTGTCGCCTTCAACTACGGCTCGCGTCAGGAGATCGCGCGAGCCGCGCAGCGGCTGGCGGGCGAGGTCGCGGCCGGCCGGCGCGCTCCGGCCTCGATCGACGCCGACACGCTTGGCCGGTACCTCGATGCGCCCGACATTCCCGATCCCGACCTGATCATCCGCACCAGCGGCGAGCAGCGACTGTCGAATTTCCTGATGTGGCAGGCGGCCTATAGCGAGCTCGTCTTCGTGCCGATCCATTGGCCGGATTTCGACAGGGCGGCGCTGGAAAGCGCGATTGCCGAATATGCCCGACGCGAGCGCCGCTTCGGCGGTCTTGTTGCGAAAACCGGATCGTGAGCGAGCGCGAGGCCGCATCGGCGTCGGCCGCCGCCGAGGATTCGCGCAATCTGTTGGTGCGCGTGGCAGCCGCCCTGGTGCTGGCGCCGGTTGCGATCGTGGCTGCCTATGCTGGAGGCTGGTGGTGGGTCGCGCTGGTAACGGCGGCGACGATCGGCCTCTATGTCGAATGGTTGACGGTGACGTGTCGCGAGCGGAGCGTGCTCGTCACGGCCACGGGCGCAGTTGCCCTGGCGCTGGCCGCGCCGTTCCTGGCGCTGGCGAGAATCGAAGCCGCGCTGGCGGTATTGGCCATCGGCCTTGCCGGAGTGCTGTTGCGGGCTTCGCAGTCGCGGATCTGGGTGCTCGCGGGATTTCTCTATGCCTCCGCAGCGCAACTCGCCTCCGTGGTGGTGCGGCTCGACCCGGTGCAAGGCCTGGCGGCGCTGATGTTGGTGCTGCTCGTGGTATGGGGCACCGATATCGGCGGATATTTCGCAGGCCGCGGCATTGGCGGCCCGAAGCTCTGGCCGCAGGTCAGCCCGAAAAAGACCTGGGCGGGCGCGATCGGCGGCTTCATCGCAAGTCTCCTGGTTGCAACCGGTTTCTCGCTGCTCGGTTATGGAGAGGCGCTGCCGCTGTTAATTGTGGCAGCAGCCCTGTCCATTGCCGCACAACTCGGCGACCTCCTTGAATCGGCCGTCAAACGCCACTTCGGGGTAAAGGACTCAAGTCACATAATTCCGGGCCATGGCGGGTTAATGGACCGGCTGGACGGCTTTGTCGCAGCCATCATGTTGGCGGCGATTTTCGGAACTTTGCGCGGTGGCGTGGATGGCGTCGGACGCGCTCTTATGATTTGGTGAGGCATGAGCGCAGTACCCTTGCGTAACAACAAAAGCGCTGGCGCCGCCGTGCGCAGTGTCAGCGTCCTCGGCGCCACCGGCTCGATCGGCGACAGCACCATGGATTTGCTGCGCGCCGCGCCCGACCGCTATCGGGTCGAGGCACTGACCGGCAACAGCAATGTACAGGGCCTTGCCAGGCTCGCGCGTGAATTCGACGCGCGCTTTGTCGCCGTGGCCGATGCGAGTCGTTTGACCGAATTGAAGGATGCCTTGGCCGGCACGCGCACCGAATGCGGGGCAGGCGAGAGTGCGATCATCGAAGCTGCGGCCCGCCCGGCCGATTGGGTGATGGCCGCCGTCAGTGGCGCGGCCGGGTTGAAGCCTGCGCTCGCGGCGGTCGATCGCGGCGCGACTGTCGCGCTCGCCAACAAGGAATGCCTGGTCTGTGCCGGCGACTTCTTCATGCAGCGTGCCGCGAATGCGGATGCCTGTATCCTGCCTGCGGACTCCGAACACAACGCGCTGTTCCAGGCGCTGAGCTCCGGCAATCGCGAGGAGCTTGTCCGCGTCATCATCACCGCGTCCGGCGGGCCGTTCCGCACCTGGGATCCCGTCGACATCGAGCAGGCGACACTGGCACAGGCGCTCAAGCATCCGAACTGGAGCATGGGGCAGAAGATCACCATCGATTCCGCGTCGATGATGAACAAGGGCCTCGAGGTGATCGAGGCCGCCTATCTGTTTTCGCTGACGCCGGACGAGATCGACGTCCTGGTGCATCCGCAGTCCATCGTGCACGGCATGGTCGAGTTTTCCGATCGCTCGGTGGTGGCGCAGCTCGGGGCGCCCGACATGCGTATCCCGATCGCGCATTGCCTTGGGTGGCCTGACCGAATCACGAAGGGCCCGGCGGCAAGGCTCGATCTCGCCAAGATCGGTCAGCTCACCTTCGAGGAACCTAATTTCGAGCGCTTTCCGGCGTTGCGTCTTGCCTACGAAGCCTTGCGGACCGGCCGCGGCGCCACCACAGTATTCAACGCGGCCAACGAGGTCGCGGTGGCGGCCTTCATCGCCGGCAAGATCAGGTTCGGCGCCATCGCGCGGCTGGTGGAAGCGACCCTCGAGGCTTGGATTCGCTCCGGCAATCTGGCCCCGCTGACGTCGGCCGACGACGCCATCGCCGTTGACCATAGTGCGCGAAATAAGGCTGCCACCCTCTTGCCTCAAATTGCCTTAAAGGCATCCTAGTGGGTTGGGGACAGGGCCGCCGGCCTTGGTTACGGGGATTCGGATGGCCCAGTTTTTCCTGCATAGTTTCAGTACGTTGAGCCATGTGCTCATCGGTTACACGGTCCCCTTTCTGTTTGTCCTTTCGATCGTGGTGTTCTTCCACGAACTCGGCCACTTTCTGGTCGCCCGCTGGGCCGGGGTGAAAGTCCTAACGTTCTCGCTCGGCTTCGGGCCGGAGCTCGCCGGCTTCAACGACCGCAAAGGCACCCGCTGGAAGATTTCCGTCGTTCCGCTCGGCGGCTATGTGAGGTTTCTGGGCGACGACACCGAGGCCTCCACGCCCTCGGCTGAGGTGCTCGCCAACATGACCGAGGAAGAGCGCGCCGGCAGTTTCCACCACAAGAAAGTGGGTCCGCGCGCAGCCATCGTCGCAGCCGGCCCGATCGCCAATTTCCTGATCGCCGTTCTGATCTTTGCGGGCATGGCACTGTATTACGGAAAGCCCGACATGATCGCGCGCGTCGACGCCGTTCAGCCCAATAGCGTTGCCGCCGCGGCGGGGTTCGAGGCGGGCGACCTCGTGAAATCAATCGACGGCAGCCATATCGACACCTTTACGGACATGCAGCGGATCGTGGCATCCAGCGCTGGCTCACGGCTTGTCTTCGGCGTTGAGCGGGGTGGGAACATGGTAACAATCACCGCAACCCCAGCGCTTCAGGAAACCAAAGATGTTTTCGGGAATAAGCACAAAATCGGAATGCTGGGCATCCAGTACAACTCGAAGCCAGGCGATCACAAGACAACGCCGGTGGGTGTCGCGGAAGCTGTGAAAATCGGTTTCCAGCAGGTCTGGTACATCATTTCGGGCACTTTCAAATTCGTCGCGTCGCTTTTCGTTGGTATGGGCGACAGGAGCGAACTAGGGGGGCCGCTGCGGATTGCCCAGCTTTCCGGACAGGCGGCCAGCTTGGGCGTGCAGTTTGTCGTGCAGCTTTGTGCGATGCTCTCCGTCTCCATCGGGCTCCTTAACCTGTTCCCGGTTCCATTGCTCGATGGCGGCCACCTTTTGTTCTACGCCGTGGAGGCTGTGCGCGGACGGCCTCTGTCCGAGCGGGCTCAGGAAATGGGGTTCCGCATCGGATTGGGTCTGGTGCTGATGCTGATGGTATTTGTGACCTACAACGACATCCTCCACTTCGCGGCCTCATAAAGCGCGGCTTTTTTATGACGTTGCCTAATGGCAACGTCTTGGAATGAAATTGGAATCGGACTGCTATCGTAATTTGCTGGCCGGGCGAATTTGGTTACAAGCTGAGCGACAAATGGGAATCTGCCGGAGCGTGGGGAGCGCTGCGGTACGGAATGAGGGCGCGTCGCGCATGAAGTTTGGAATGCGAGTCCGGGGGGGCTTGTTCGTCGCCCTGATCATGTTCGTCGCGCCGGTGGTTGCGCCGCTGGCAGTTGCGCTTGCCTCCTCGCAAGTGTCTGCCCAGACGGTGAATTCTATCGAAGTCGTCGGGAACCGGCGTGTCGAGGTCGAGACCATACGCTCCTATTTCAAGCCGGGACCCGGCGGACGGCTGGACAATGCGGCGATCGACGATGGCCTGAAAGCCCTGATTGAAACCGGCTTGTTCCAGGACGTGCAGATCAGCCGTCCGGGCGGCCGAATCGTAGTCACCGTGATCGAGAATCCGGTCATCAATCGCGTCGCCTTCGAGGGGAACAAGAAGATCAAGGACGAGCAGCTCTCGACCGAAATCCAGTCGAAGCCGCGCGGCACGCTCTCCCGTCCGTTGGTGCAGTCGGACGCCGAGCGCATCGTTGAAGTCTACCGGCATTCAGGCCGCTATGACGTGCGTGTCACGCCCGAGATCATCGAGCGGCCCAACAACCGCGTCGACCTCGTCTTCACGATCGTGGAAGGGCCGAAAACGTCCGTCAAGTCGATCGAGTTCATCGGCAACAACTACTACTCGTCCTATCGCCTGAGGGACATCATCAAGACCCGCGAATCCAACTGGTTGAGCTTCCTCGGCAACAATGACGTCTACGACCCCGATCGCGTCGAGGCCGACCGCGACCTGATTCGCCGCTTCTATCTCAAGCACGGCTTTGCCGACGTTCAGGTGGTCGCCGCGCTGACCGAATATGACCCCGCCCGCAAAGGCTTCATTGTCACCTTCAAGATCGAAGAGGGCCAGCAATACCACGTGGGCTCCGTCAACTTCGAATCGAGCATCGCCAATCTCGATGTCAATTCGATGCGGAGCTTCTCGCAAGTTTCCGTCGGACAGGTCTACAACGTCGAGGCGCTCGAGAAGTCCGTCGAGGACATGCAGATCGAGGCATCGCGGCGCGGCTACGCTTTCGCGGTCGTGAAGCCGCGCGGCGACCGCGATTTCGAGCATCATACGGTGTCGGTGGTCTTCTCGATCGAGGAGGGACCGCGGACCTATATCGAGCGCATCAATATTCGCGGCAACACCCGCACCCGCGACTATGTGATTCGCCGCGAGTTCGATATCGCCGAGGGTGACGCCTACAACCGCGCGCTGGTCGATCGCGCCGAGCGGCGTCTGAAGAACCTCGACTTCTTCAAGACCGTGAAGATCACCACTGAGCCCGGATCGTCGAGCGATCGCGTCATCCTCGACGTCGACGTCGAGGAGAAATCGACCGGCGATTTCTCGGTGTCGGGCGGTTATTCGACCACGGACGGCGCGCTCGGCGAAGTCTCGATCTCCGAACGCAACTTCCTCGGCCGGGGCCTCTACGCCAAGGCGGCATTGCAGTACGGTCAGTATGCACGCGGCCTCTCGCTGTCCTACGTCGATCCATACCTCCTGGATTACCGCGTGGCGCTCGGCCTCGATGCCTATTACCGCCAGCAGTTGTCCAACAGCTTTATTTCGTATGGCACCAAGACCATCGGCTTCAGCCCGCGACTTGGCTTCCAGCTCCGCGAGGACCTGTCGCTGCAGCTGCGCTATTCGATCTACCAGCAGACGGTCTCGCTGCCGTCGTTCCTGGCCAATTGTAACAACAACCCGGCCAACTCGCTCCTGGCCTTCAACCCAACGCCGGCCTTTGCGAATTTGATGGGATATCCCGCCGGTAGCACGCAAACCTTTGGTGGGCAGACCGCCACCGACACCAGTGGCCAGGGACTGTGGTGCTTCAGCGATGGCGAAGCTTCGCTGCCGATCCGCAAGGAGCTCGCGAACGGCGCGTCGCTGACCTCGGCGCTCGGCTACACGCTGAACTACAACACCCTCGACAACAACCGGAACCCGACCGACGGCCTTCTGATCGACTTCCGGCAGGACTTCGCCGGCGTCGGCGGCGACGTCAGCTATCTGAAGACCACGATCGACGGCAAATATTACACGCCGCTGGTTGGCGACGTCATCGGCCTGATCCACTTGCAGAGCGGCATGCTCAACAAGATCGGCAACAACGAGCTGCGCATGCTCGACCACTTCCAGATGGGCCCGAACCTCGTCCGCGGCTTCGCGCCGAACGGCATCGGCCCGCGTGACATCAATCCCTACGGCACCCAGGACGCGCTCGGCGGCACCAAATACTGGGGCGCCTCGCTCGAATTGCAGATGCCGTTCTGGTTCCTGCCCAAGGAAGTTGGCTTGAAGGGCGCGGTCTATGCTGACGCCGGCGGCCTGTGGGACTATCAGGGGCCGACCTCGTGGGCGGCTACGGGCGAAGTCAACGTGCCCGGATGTACGCCGCCGACCACGACGGCGCCGTTCAACCCTGGTACCTGCCTAGGCCTGCAATATTCCGAGCAGAACGTGGTCCGCAGCTCGGTCGGTGTCGGCTTGATCTGGGCCTCGCCGTTCGGACCGCTGCGCTTCGACTACGCGGTTCCGCTGACCAAGGGCAAGTTCGACCGCGTGCAGCAGTTCAGGTTTGGCGGCGGTACGACGTTCTAAGGCCGTTTCCGGCGGCGTTGAGACTGGTCAGCGCCGCAAAAACAGGCCAAACATCATGGAAAGCCGGCTCCGATTGCCAGGAGCCGCGTTTCTGGTTCAGACACCGTGCGGATTGCGACGGGGGGTATGGCGCAGCCGACGTTCTTTGCAACACCGCCTTCGTCAACGCTGGCCGAGATCGCCGCGCTGACGAAAGCGCAATTGGTCGATCCTGTAAGGGCCGGCCACACCATCAGAGGGCTGGCATCGCTCGACGAAGCCGGTCCGATGCATCTTACCTTTTTCGACAATCTGAAATACGCCGATCAGCTCGCGTCGACCAAGGCGGGCGCCTGCCTTGTCAGCCCGCGATTTGAGGCCTCCGTTCCGGCGCATGTCGCAGTGCTGCGCGCGGCACAGCCGTTTCGCGCCTTCGTCGGACTGGCGCGGGAGTGGCACCGCGACGCGCTGCGGCCGACGAGCTGGTTCGGCAGCGAGGGAATCGCGCCCTCGGCGATCGTCGATCCGACCGCGCGCCTCGAGGACGGCGTGATCGTCGATCCGCTGGCGCTGATTGGCGCCGATGTCGAGATCGGCGCCGGCACCGTGATTGGCGCGGGTGCGGTGATCGGCCCCGGCGTCAAGATCGGCCGCGACTGCAATGTCGGGGCGCGAACCGCGATCCAGTGCGCGCTGATCGGCAATAACGTGCTGATCCATCCCAGCTGCAGCATCGGCCAGGACGGCTATGGCTTTCTCTTCTTCGGCCCGGAGGGGCACCTGAAGGTTCCGCAGACCGGGCGGGTCCTGATCCAGAATGATGTGGAGATCGGGGCGGGCACCACGATCGACAGGGGCAGCCTCCGCGATACCGTCATCGGTGAGGGCACGAAAATCGACAATCAGGTCCAGATCGGTCACAATGTGACCATTGGCAGGCATTGCCTGCTGGCGGCTCAGATCGGGCTCGCGGGCAGCCTGACCATCGGCGACAATGTAGCTTTGGGAGCAAAGGTCGGTATCAACAATCACCTCAAGATCGGCGATGGTGCGCAGGTCACCGCGATGAGCGCGGTCAAGGACGATATTCCGCCGAACGGCCGCTGGGGTGGGCATTTTGCCAAGCCGACCAAGCAATGGTTCAGGGAGATTGTTGCGGTGGAGCGTCTGGTGCGGGACCAAGCGGCCAATCCGAAGGGCGAAGGGCAGGAGTGATGGAGGACGCATCGCCGGTCAGGTTTGCGGTCGTAGACATCAATGAGATTCTGAAGACGCTTCCGCACCGTTATCCGATGCTCTTGATCGACCGGGTGATCAACATCCGGGCCGACTATAGCGGCATCGGTATCAAGAACGTCACCTACAACGAGCCGCCCTTTCTTGGGCATTTCCCCGACCGGCCGATCTATCCGGGCGTGATGATGATCGAGGCGATGGCGCAGACCGCAGGCGTGATCGGCATCAAGTCGGTCGAAGGCACCGAGAAGCCGCGCGCGGTCTATTTCCTCACCATCGACAAGTGCAAGTTCCGAAAGCCCGTGATGCCCGGCGACACCATCGAGTATCACATGCGCTCGCTCGGCCGGCGCAACACCATGTGGTGGTTCCACGGCGATGCCAAGGTCAGGGGCGTTGTCGTCGCACAAGCCGACGTCGGCGCGATGCTGACCGACTGACGAGCTGACATGGCCAATATCGATCCGACCGCGCGGGTGATGGACGGCGCCGTGATCGGCGACGGCACGACTATCGGACCTTACTGCGTCATCGGCCCGCACGCCGTCATTGGCGCGAATTGCGAGCTGATGTCGCACGTGCAGGTGATGGGACACACGTCGATCGGCAATGGTTGCGTGATCTCGCCGTTCGTAGCGCTGGGCGGGGCGCCGCAGGATCTCAGCTACCGCGGCGAGCCGACACGTCTTGAGATCGGATCCGGCTGCACACTGCGCGAAGGCGTGACGATGAACGTCGGCACGGTGAAGGGCGGGGGCCTCACCAAGGTCGGCGATCGAGGCTTCTTCATGAACAACAGCCATGTCGGCCACGACTGCCTCGTCGGCAATGACGTGATCTTCGCGACCTCCGCAACCCTCGGAGGTCACTGCGAGATCGGCGACTTCGTCTATATCGGCGGGTTGTCCGCGGTGCATCAGTTCACCCGGATCGGGCCGCAGGTGATGGTCGGCGGCGTCTGCGGCGTGCGCGGCGACGTGATTCCGTTCGGTCTCGTCAACGGTCAATACGCCGTGCTCGAAGGGCTCAACATCGTCGGCATGAAGCGGCGGAAATTCACCAGGCAGCGGCTTACGACCGTGCGCGCGTTTTATCAGAAGCTGTTTCACGGCCCCGGCATCTTCGCCGAGCGGCTCGAGCGCGTACAGCCGATGGCGGGCGAGGATCCCGCCATCTCCGAAATTCTTGCGTTCATCAGGGACGGCAAGCATCGGCCGCTGTGCCTTCCGGCCGAAAGCGGCAACCGGAACTGATCATGGTGTCGACGGAGCCAGAAATGTCCTCGCCCGTCGGCCTCATCGCCGCCGGCGGCGCCATGCCCTTTGCGGTCGCCGATTCGCTTGTCCGCAACGGACTCACACCGGTGCTGTTTGCGATCAGGGGCGCCTGCGATGAAACGCAGGTCGCGCGTTTCCGTCACCACTGGATTTCGGTCGGCCAGCTCGGTCGCGCCACAAAACTGTTCCGCCGCGAAGGCTGCCGCGACCTCCTGTTCATCGGCTCGCTGGTGCGCCCGTCGCTTTCCGAGATCCGCCTCGACTGGGGCACGCTGCGGGCAATGGGGCAGATCTGGGCTTCCTTTCGCGGCGGCGACGACCATCTGTTGTCAGGGATCGGGCGTATCCTGGAAGGACACGGCTTTCGCATGGTCGGAATCAAGGACGTCGCGCCGGACCTGCTGATGCCGATGGGTGCGCTGACCGGGACGAAACCCGATGAGCGCGCCGAGGCCGATATCGCGAAAGGCCGCGACGTGCTGCGGGCACTCGGCCCGTTCGACGTCGGGCAGGGAGCAGTCGTGATCGACGGTCACGTGGTGGCGGTGGAGGACATTGAGGGCACGGACGGGCTGCTGGCGCGCGTCACGCGGCTGCGCGAGCAGGGCCGCATCCGCGCTGGCGTGGGCCGCGGTGTGCTGGTGAAGGCGCCCAAGGCCGGTCAGGATTTGCGCTACGACCTGCCGACCATCGGCCCGCGCACGGTCGATGGCGCGGTCAACGCAAAGCTGGCGGGAATTGCCGTGGTCGCCGGCAACACGCTCCTGGCTGAACCAGAAGCCATGATCGCGGCCGCTGACAAGACTTCCATCTTCATCGTGGGCGTCGCCGCGTGAGCCCGGCGCGCGCGACGGGCCGCATCGGGCGGAGGATCTTTCTCGTCGCCACCGAAGAATCAGGCGACCGGCTCGGCGCTGGCCTGATGAAGGTGCTGCGCCAGCGTCTCGGGGATGCGGTGGATTTCGTCGGTGTCGGCGGCCGCGCCATGACGCGCGAGGGCTTGAGCCCGCTGTTTGCGATCGAGGAATTGTCAATCATCGGCTTTGCTGCCGTCCTCGCTCAATTGCCGAAGATCCTGCGGCTGATCCGGCAGACCGCCGATGCCGTGATTGCGACGGCGCCCGATATTCTCGTCATCATCGACAGCCCCGATTTTACCCATCGCGTGGCGCGGCGCGTGCGTTCGCGCGATGCCGCGATTCCGATCGTCGACTACGTCTCGCCGACGGTCTGGGCGTGGCGGCCGGGCCGTGCCCGCGCGATGCTGCGCTATGTCGATCATGTGCTCGCACTGTTGCCGTTCGAGCCGGACCAATATCAGAAGCTCCGTGGCCCGCCCTGCAGCTATATCGGTCATCCCTTGATCGAGCAGCTTGCTTCGCTCAGGCCCAATGCGGAGGAGCGGGCGCGGCGCGAGGCGGAGCCGCCGGTACTGCTGGTGTTGCCGGGAAGCCGGCGCAGCGAGATCCGGCACCATCTGGAGGTGTTCGGCCAGACGCTCGGACAGCTGCAATCCGACGGCGCGCGCCTCGAACTTGTGTTGCCCACCATGCCGCATCTGGTCGAATCGGTTCGTGCAGGTGTGGCGGGCTGGCCGGTTGAGCCGAACATCGTCGTTGGCGAACCGGAGAAGCGCGCGGTGTTTCGCATCGCGCGCGCAGCGCTCGCCAAGTCGGGCACTGTGACGCTGGAGCTCGCGCTATCCGCTGTGCCCATGGTGACGGCGTATCGCGTTGGCGCGATGGAGGCCTTCATCCTGCGCCGCGCGATCCGGGTGTCGTCGGTGATCCTTGCCAACCTCGTGCTCGGCAACGAGGTCATCCCCGAGTTCCTGCAGGAGAACTGCACGCCGGACAATCTGGCGCGGGCGCTCAAGCCGCTGCTGTCGGATACGCCGGAGCGCAAGAAGCAGGTCGACGCGTTCGCTAGTCTTGACGCGATCATGTCGACCGGCAGAGAGCCGCCAAGCGTCCGCGCCGCCGACATCGTGCTCGCCACGATGCGCAGGGGAAGGCAGGGGAGCTGACGCCGGCAGGACGAAGCAGGTTTGCGACGACGGCCCGGGCAAGCATCGGTCGTCTCCGCTCAAAACGAAAATCCCGCCCAGGATAGTCGATCCTGGGCGGGATTTCGAATTGGCGTGAATCGGACGCTTACTTCCGCTTGCCGATCTCGACATAGTCGCGGCGGGCGACGCCAGTATAGAGCTGGCGCGGGCGGCCGATCTTCTGCTGCGGATCCTCGATCATCTCGCTCCACTGGCTGATCCAGCCGACCGTGCGGGCGACCGCAAACAGCACGGTGAACATCGACATCGGGAAGCCCATCGCCTTCAGCGTGATGCCGGAATAGAAGTCGACGTTTGGATAGAGCTTTCTGCTGATGAAGTATTCGTCGTTGAGCGCGATCTTCTCGAGCTCGAGGGCGACCTTCAACATCGGATCGTCGCCGTGGCCGGTCTCCTTCAGCACCGCGTGACACATCTTCTGCATGATCTTGGCGCGCGGATCGTAGTTCTTGTAGACGCGATGGCCAAAACCCATCAGGCGGACTTCGCTGTTCTTGTCCTTCACCTTCTTGATGAAGTCCGGAATCTTGTCGACCGAGCCGATGCCGTAGAGCATGTTGAGCGCGGCCTCGTTGGCGCCGCCATGGGCCGGGCCCCAGAGACAGGCGATGCCGGCGGCGATGCAGGCGAACGGGTTGGCGCCGGAGGAGCCGGCGATGCGCACCGTCGAGGTCGAGGCGTTCTGCTCATGGTCGGCGTGCAGGATAAAGATCTTCTCCAGCGCGTCCGCCAGCACCGGGTTGACCTTGTAATCCTCGCACGGCACGGCAAAGCACATGTGCAGGAAGTTTTCCGCGAACTTGAGCGAGTTCTTCGGATACATGAAGGGCTGGCCGATGGTGTATTTGTAGGCCATCGCCGCGAGCGTCGGGATCTTCGCGATCATCCGCATCGAGGCGATCATGCGCTGCTGCGGATCGTTGATGTCGGTGGAGTCGTGATAGAACGCGGCGAGCGCGCCGACGCAACCCACCATCACGGCCATCGGATGGGCGTCGCGACGGAAGCCCTGGAAGAAGCGCGCCATCTGCTCGTGAATCATGGTGTGATGAGTCACGCGATAGTCGAAATCCTTCTTCTGCGCGGCGGTCGGAAGCTCTCCGTAGAGCAGCAGGTAGCAGATCTCGAGAAAGTCGCAGTTCTCGGCGAGCTGCTCGATCGGGTAGCCGCGGTATTCGAGCACGCCGGCGTCGCCGTCGATATAGGTGATCTTGGACTGGCAGCTGCCGGTCGAGGTGAAGCCCGGGTCATAGGTGAACATGCCCGCCTGGGCGTAGAGCTTGGCGATGTCGATGACGTCGGGCCCGACTGTGCCGCTGATAATCGGGAAATCGTAGGTCTTGTTGCCGACCGTAAGGGTCGCAGTTTTGCTTGCGGATTTTGCGTCCATCGTTCGTCCCCGATGAGATCGTTGGGGCTGACTTCAGCCATCTCTGGGAGATGGCGAGGCAGGCCGGAATTGTCCAGAAAGCTGGCCGGGAAATGGGTAGCTCATTGCTATGTGCGCTGCAAGATGGCCGCCCATGAGCACATGGGCCCATGCTTGCAGCGTTCCTTGAACCGCACACAAACCATGCTTCGACCGCTTTGGCCTATGCGCTGGCCTGGTCTGCGAGCCGGGCCAGGCACTCCTCCCGACCGAGCACGGAAAGCACCTCGAAAATCCCGGGCGAGGTGGTTTTTCCGGTCAGCGCCACGCGGAGCGGTTGGGCGACCGCGCCAAGCTTGAGGTTGCTCTCTTCGGCGAACGCCCGCATCACCGATTCCGTGGCCTCGGCGTTCCAGGGCGAAACGGTTTCGAGCGCGGTTCGCAGCCGGCCGACCAGCGCGCGGGTTTCCACCGTCAGCACGGCGGCCGCCTGCGGTTCGATCTGCAGCGGCCGGTCGGCAAAGATGAAATAAGAGGCGTCGATCAGCTCGAGCAGCGTCTTGGCGCGCTCCTTCAGGCTCGGCATCGCCTGCAGGAGCTGAGCGCGGGTCTTTAGGTTGAGCTTGGCCTTCACGGCAGCGCCGTTGGGGACGTAATCCAGAACCCCCTCGAACTGGGTCACGAGGCTTTGATCGTCGGAGTGACGGATGTAGTGGCCGTTGAGGTTCGCAAGCTTGGCGAAATCGAAACGCGCGGCCGAGCGGCCGATTGCGGGCAGGTCGAACGCCTTGATCATCTCCTCCGTCGAGAAGATCTCCTGGTCGCCATGGCTCCAGCCAAGCCGGACCAGATAATTCCGCAAGGCCGCCGGTAGATATCCCATGGCGCGGTAGGCGTCGACGCCGAGCGCGCCATGTCGCTTCGACAGCTTCGAGCCGTCGGGGCCGTGGATCAGCGGGATGTGCGACATCGAGGGAACGGACCATTCCAGCGCGTCGTAGATCTGCTTCTGCCGGGCGGCGTTGATGAGATGGTCGTCGCCGCGGATGATGTGGGTGACGGCCATGTCGTGGTCGTCGACGACGACCGCGAGCATGTAGGTCGGGGTGCCGTCGGCCCGCAGCAGCACGAGGTCGTCGAGGTTCTCGTTCTGCCAGACCACGCGGCCCTGCACCTGGTCCTCGATCATGGTCTCGCCGGTGAGCGGCGCCTTCAGCCGAATGGTCGACTTCATGCCGGCAGGCGCCTCGGAGGCATCGCGGTCGCGCCACAGGCCGTTGTAGAGGCGGGTGCGCCCCTCGGCGCGCGCCTTCTTGCGCATCTCGTCGAGTTCCTCCGCCGTCGCGTAGCAGCGATAGGCGCGGCCTGCCGCAAGCAGTTGCTCGGCGACCTCGCGATGGCGCGCAGCGCGGCTGAACTGGTAGATGACCTCGCCGTCCCAATCGAGCTCGAGCCACTTCAGGCCGTCCAGGATGGCGTCGATCGCCTCTTTGGTCGAGCGCTCGCGATCGGTGTCCTCGATTCTAAGCAGCATCCGGCCCGCCCGCCCGCGGGCATAGAGCCAGTTGAATAGCGCTGTGCGGGCGCCTCCGATATGGAGGAAGCCGGTGGGCGAGGGAGCAAAGCGTGTGACGATGGGTGAGGTCATCAGGGGCAGGGCCGCGGTGAAAGTGGCGGTGGTGTATAGCAGGAACCGTGCATAACTAAAGCCTCGGGCACGACAAAGCGGACTTGGCTCAATCAAGCGAATTTGGCAGAAGAGCCGCTGATTTCCTCCTCAGGACCTGGGTAATGGCGACAACAGCACCGGCAGTGGCAGAGACGGCAGAAGCAGGGCGCGACTTCATCCGCGACATCGTCCAGGCCGATCTCGCCTCCCACAGATACAAGGAGATCGTGACCCGGTTCCCGCCGGAGCCGAACGGCTACCTGCATATCGGTCACGCCAAGTCGATTGCGCTCAACTTCGGCATCGCGCAAGAATTTTCAGGCCGCTGCAATCTGCGCTTCGACGACACCAACCCGACCAAGGAAGAGCAGGAATACATCGATTCCATCCAGGCCGACGTGCGCTGGCTTGGCTACAAATGGGCGGGCGAGCCGCTCTATGCGTCGGACTATTTCGAGCGCCTCTATGAATGGGCCGAGGGGCTGATCAAGCGCGGCCTCGCCTATGTCGACGACCAGACGCAGCACGATATCCGCGTCAACCGCGGCTCGCTGACCGAGCCCGGCAAGAACTCGCCGTTCCGCGACCGCTCGGTCGACGAAAACCTCGACCTGTTCCGCCGCATGAGGGCCGGCGAGTTTCCGAACGGCGCGCGCGTTCTGCGCGCCAAGATCGACATGGCCTCCGGCAACATCAATCTGCGCGATCCTGTGCTGTACCGCATCCTGCATGCACATCATCCGCGCACCGGCGACAAATGGTCGATCTATCCGAGTTACGACTACGCGCACGGCCAGTCGGATGCGATCGAAGGCATCACGCATTCGATCTGCACGCTGGAGTTCGAGGACCATCGCCCGCTCTATGAGTGGCTGCTCGACAAGTTGCCGGTGCCGTCGCACCCGCACCAGTATGAGTTTGCGCGCCTCAACCTGACCTACACGCTGCTCTCCAAGCGAGTGCTGACCGAACTCGTGCGCGGCGGCCATGTGGCGGGCTGGGACGATCCGCGAATGCCCACGATCGCAGGCATGAAGCGGCGTGGCGTTCCGCCTGCGGCCGTCCGTGATTTTATCAAGCGTATCGGCGTGGCCAAAGCCAACAGCGTCGTCGATGTCGGCATGCTCGAGTTCTGCATCCGCGAGGTCCTGAACCAGACCGCGCAGCGCCGGATGGCGGTGTTACGTCCGCTCAAGGTCGTGATCGAGAATTATCCGGAAGGGCAGGTCGAGGAGATCGAAGCGGTCAATCACCCCGACGATCCGGCGGCGGGTACGCGCCGCGTGGCGTTCGGCCGCGAGCTCTATATCGAGCGCGACGACTTCATGGAAAATCCGCCGAAGAAATTCTTCCGCCTCTCGCCGGGCAACGAAGTCCGGCTGCGCTATGCCTACTTCATCACCTGTCGCGAGGTGGTGAAGGACGCTGATGGCGACATCGTCGAATTGCGCTGCATCTATGATCCGGCGACGCGCGGCGGCAACGCGCCGGACGGGCGCAAGGTCAAGGCGACGATGCACTGGCTGTCGGCGTCGCATTCGGTACCAGCCGAGATCAGGGTCTACAACCAGCTGTTCTCGACGCCGACGCCTGATGCGGCGAATTTTGCACGCGACCTCAATCCACAGTCGCTGGAGGTCCTGAGCGACGCGCGCGTCGAAGCTGCGGCGGTCGAAACCAATTCGGCCGATGCGATGCAGTTCGAGCGGCAGGGCTATTTTGCCCGCGACCCCGACTCCAGGCCGGATCGGCCGGTGTTCAACCGCACCATCGGCTTGCGCGATACATTTGCAAAAGAGGTTGCCCGGGGCTGACATTCCGCGCGCTGCCGCGTAGGTTGCGCTGGTTGAAGTCGGTCAGTCCTTCGCGCGGGGAGCGCTGTGGCG
>NZ_DATGFH010000052.1:0-32966 GCF_035309285.1 Bradyrhizobium sp.
GAGCACAATCTGCATTTCATCGGTCCGAAGGCCGAGCACATCCGGCTGATGGGCGACAAGATCGAGGCCAAGAAAACCGCCAGACGCCTCGGCATTCCCGTGGTGCCCGGCTCGGACGGCGCAGTCGCGCCCGGCGATGACGCCATGGCCATCGCGAAAGAGATCGGCTTTCCCGTGCTGGTAAAGGCGGCCGCGGGCGGCGGCGGCCGCGGCATGAAGGTGGCGCAGACGGCGCAGGATCTCGCGCTCGCGCTCTCGACCGCCGCGAACGAAGCCAAATCCGCCTTCGGCGACGCCTCCGTCTATCTCGAAAAATATCTTCAGAAGCCCCGCCATATCGAAATCCAGGTGCTGGGCGATGGCCGCGGCGGCGCCATCCATCTCGGCGAGCGCGATTGCTCGCTGCAACGGCGGCATCAGAAGGTGTGGGAAGAAGGCCCCTCGCCTGCGCTCGATGCGGCCCAACGCAACAGGATCGGCGGCATCGTCGCGAAGGCGATGCAGGAGATGAAATATCTCGGCGTCGGCACCGTCGAATTTCTGTACGAGGATGGCGAGTTCTACTTCATCGAGATGAACACCCGCATCCAGGTCGAGCATCCCGTCACTGAGATGATCACCGACATCGACCTCGTGCTCGAGCAGATCCGTATCGCCGCCGGCGGCGACCTGCCGATGACACAGGACGAGGTCCAGATCATCGGCCACTCGATCGAATGCCGCGTGAACGCCGAAAATCCCCAGACCTTCCGTCCTTCGCCAGGACAAATCAGGCAATACCATCCGCCTGGCGGTCTCGGCGTGCGGATCGATTCCGCGGTCTATCAGGGTTATGTCATTCCGCCCTTCTATGACTCCCTTGTCGGCAAGCTGATCGTCCATGGCAAAACGCGCGGCGAATGCCTGATGCGGCTGCGCCGGGCGCTGGACGAGATGGTGGTGGACGGCATCGAAACCACGCTGCCGCTGTTCCGCGCGCTGGTGCGCGAGCCCGCCATCATCGACGGCGACTACCATATCCACTGGCTCGAACAGTACCTCTCCGGCCAGCAGGGTGGCTGAGCAGGTCCCGACAAAAGGCTAAAGCCACCCCCGGGGAACCGATCGCGCCTCCGCGCGTTCGTGCCAGACTTGGGAGTTCTTGCCCCGGGGGAAAAGAATACCTTCGCAAGGCACGTTTTCGGTGGCGTCCGACGCCAGGTCGCGGCGCGCGATGGGCCAGATCCTGCTGCTCGCAGCGGGATTTGTCGTGCTGGTCGCGATCAGCGCGGCCTCCGTGCTGTTCGTGAACGAGGCGCGCAACGACAGCGCCTGGGTGGTCCACACCATCCAGGTCGAAAACCAGACCAACAAGCTGCTTCTGGAAATCCGCCGTGCCGAAAGCGCCGCGCGCGGCTACCTCCTGACCAAGGGCCCGGAATTCCTGAGCGACCATCAGGACGCGGTGGCGCAGATCATTCCCGAGCTCGACAAGCTCGCGCATTCGACCGCCGACAATCCGGTGCAGGTCGAAAACATCAGGACCCTCCGCACGGCGATCGAGACCCGGCTCGGCCAGTTCGCGCAGGAAATGAAGTTCGTCGAGCAAAACGAGCCGGAAAGGGCCACCGCGCTGGTGCGCGAGGCGGCCGCCAGCGACACGCTCAACACCATCCGCGATGCTGCAGCTGCGTTGCATGAGGAAGAAGACCGGCTGTTCGCGCTGCGCACCGCCAACGCGGATCGCAGCCAGAAGCTCGCCTCCACCGTCACCATCGCGGGCTCCGGCCTCGTCATCGCGCTTGCCGGCATCTCGATCTTTCTGGTTCGCCGCGAGAGCCGCGCGCGCGACGAGGCCGAGGCGCGCTTGCGCGACATCAACGTCAATCTCGAGGTGACCGTCGACGAGCGCACCGCCGATCTGCGCGAGGCCAACGACGAGATCCAGCGCTTTGCCTATATCGTGAGCCACGATCTGCGCTCGCCTCTCGTCAACATCATGGGCTTCACCAGCGAGCTGGAGGAATTGCGCGCGAATATTTTCCGGCGCATCGCCGCTCTCGCGCACGCGGTTGCCGAGCCAGTACCGGTGCTGGCGCCCGATCTCGAGCCCGAGCTCGGCGGCGAGGACGGGCAGCTCTCGGCGGATTTTTCCGAGGCGCTCGGCTTCATCAAATCATCGATCGCCAAGATGGACCGCCTCATCACCGCGATCCTCAATCTCACGCGCGAGGGACGGCGCCGCTTCGAGCCGGTCCGCATCGAGACGCGCGAGCTGATCGAGAGCATCGTGAAAACGTTGACGCACCAGGCCGTCGAAGCGAGAGCGGAAATCCACATCGCGCCGCTGCCGCCGATCGTCAGCGATCGGCTGGCGCTCGAGCAGATTTTCTCCAACCTGATCGACAATGCGATCAAATATCTGAAGCCCGGAGTTGCCGGCAAGATCGCCATTCGCGGGCGGACCAAACTTGGCTTTGCGGTATTCGAGATTTCGGATAATGGCAGGGGCATCGATCCCAAGGACCATCAGCGCATCTTCGATTTGTTCCGTCGCTCGGGAACCCAGGACAAGCCCGGACAGGGCATCGGGCTTGCGCATGTCCGCGCCCTGGTACGCCGACTCGGCGGAACCATGTCGGTTTCCTCAGAGCTCCACAACGGCAGCACCTTTACGATAACCCTTCCCATCCAGTGGACGGCCAACGCCCGGAACGCAGATTCATGAGCGCAACCACCCCCGTCACCATCATCATGATCGAAGACGACGAAGGGCACGCCCGCCTGATCGAGCGAAACATCCGCCGCTCGGGGGTCAACAATGAGATCCTGCCGTTCAGCAATGGTACAGACGCCGTCAAATACCTGTTCGGCTATGATGGAAGCGGGATCCATCACAACGGCCGGGCCCTCCTGATCCTGCTCGACCTCAATCTGCCCGACATGACCGGCATCGATATCCTGCGGCAGATCAAGGACAACAAATACCTGAAGGCGACCCCGGTCGTCGTGCTGACCACCACCGACGACTCCCACGAAATCAAGCGCTGCTACGATCTCGGCTGCAACGTCTACATCACCAAGCCGGTCAACTACGAAAGTTTTGCCAACGCCATCCGCCAACTCGGTCTATTCTTCTCCGTCATCCAGGTTCCTTCGGCTCCGACATGACCATTGCGACGCCCACGCTGCTTTACATCGAAGATGATGAGGCGCTGGCCCGACTCGTCGATCGCGGCCTGACCCGTCTCGGCCTTAGGGTCGTGCGTGCTGCGAGCGGCACGGAAGGCCTGGAGCGGCTGAAGCAGGGCGGCATCGACGCGATCGCGCTCGACCAATACATGCCGGGCCTCGATGGGCTGGAGACGCTGGAAGAGATCAGGGCGATCCCGGACGCTCCGCCGGTCGTATTCGTTACGGCTTCGCAGGATTCCAAGATCGCGGTCACTGCGCTGAAAGCCGGTGCAGCCGATTATCTTGTGAAAGATGTTCAGGGCGATTTCGTTCCGCTGTTGCACGTCGCCGTCACCAGCGCGCTGCGCCAGGCGGAGCTGGAGCGTGCGCGCGTCGCGGCGGAAGCCGAGATCCATGCCTCGCGCGACCGTTTCGCGGCGCTCGCCGCCGAGCGCGAGGTGCTGCTGCGCGAGGTCAATCATCGCGTCGGCAATTCATTGCAGATCATCGCCTCGCTGTTGCATTTGCAGGCGAGTTCCTCGCCACAGGAGGACGTCAAGGCGGCGCTCACCAACGCCATGGGGCGCGTCGCCGCGGTCGCACAGGTGCACCGCCGGCTCTACACGTCGCAGGACGTGAACAGCGTGCTGCTCAATCAATATCTGGACGCGCTGCTCGAGGATCTGCGCCGCTCGGCCGAAGGCAATCGCATGTCGCGGCTCACGCTGAAATCCGAGGCGATCGAGATCGATCCCGACCGCGCGGTCGCGATCGGGATCATCGTCAACGAGCTGATCATGAACGCGGTGAAATACGCCTATCCCGACGGCCCCGGTCCGATCGATGTCGAACTCCGCGCTGAGGGCGACGATCTCGTGCTGTCGATCGCCGATAAGGGCGTCGGCTTCGACACCAACCGCAGCGATCCGCGTTCGACCGGCATGGGCCAGCGCATCGTCTCTGCGATGGCGGCCAAGCTCGAGGCGAGCGTCGAGCGCGACCCGCGTCATGCCGGCACGCGCATCCTGCTGCAGTTTCCCCGCGCCAGGGCGCCCGCCGCGACATCCCAGGCCAGCGCCGCTGCCAAATAGCCCCTTCACGGAACCCTTCGAAGTGCCCCCTTCGCAGCGCCGGGTCCGCTTTGCTATCCTTTACCTGCCATGACCTCGCGCGACTCCGCCGCATCCGAAATCACCCCCGAAGTGCTGCTGCGTGCCTATGCTTGTGGCATCTTCCCGATGGCCGAGAGCGCCGACGATCCGACGCTGTTCTGGGTCGAGCCGGAAATGCGCGGCGTGATCCCGCTCGACGGCTTCCGCATCTCCTCGCGGCTCGCGCGCACCGTCCGCACGGACGCCTTCACCGTCACTGTCGATAGCGCGTTCAAGGCGGTCATCGCGGGCTGCGCGGCGCCGCAGGAAGGCCGCGAGGACACCTGGATCAACAAGCGCATCCGCGATCTCTATGGCGGGCTGCACACCCTCGGCCACTGCCACTCGGTCGAGGTCTGGCAGAATGGTGACCTCGCCGGCGGGCTCTACGGCGTCAATCTCGGTCGCGCCTTTTTCGGCGAGAGCATGTTTCATCGAGTCCGCGACGCGTCCAAGGTCGCGCTGGTGCATCTGGTGGCGCGACTGATCGCGGGCGGCTTCGAGTTGCTCGACACGCAATATGTCACCGAGCATCTGAAGACATTTGGCGCCGTGGAGATTTCGCGGCGCCGCTACACGGCGCTGCTTGACAAGGCGATCAAGGGCGAGCCAGCGGATTTCGGCCGATTACCGCCCGACAAGCCGATGTCAGGCGCAGAGGCGCTAGCGATCATCGCTGCGCGCGATGCGCGGATCTAGCGGAAGATACCGAACAGGCCACCCGGTTGCTGCCGTGGCGGGGGCGGCGGCGGAGGCGGAGGCGGCGCCTGCTGCACCTCCTGCTGACGCGGCGGCTGCGGACGGGGTGCCCTCGGCGGCGGTCGCTTTTGTGCCACCGGCGGCTTTTGCGTGACCGGGGGCGATGCCGGCTTCACCTCGGGCGCGGCTGTAACCACCGTCGTCTCCGGGTCCTTACAATCGGTCAGCCAGACATCATAGATCGGATGCTCGACGGCATGCAGGCCGGGGCTCGCTGCAAACATCCAGCCTGAAAAGATCCGCTTCACCTCGCCCTGCAAGGTGATCTCGTCGACCTCGACAAAGGCGTCGGTGTTGGCCGCTTCCGTAGCGGGCCGCGTGTAGCAGGCGTCCGTCTTCACGCGGAGCGCGCCGAACTGCACAGTCTCGCCGATCGCCTCGTCGAAATTGATGACGCGGCCAGTGATCTTGTCGAGGCCTGAAAAGCTAGCCTTCTTGTTGATGATCTTCTGCGCCGGCGGCTCCTGGACGATTTCGTCACCCGGCTGCAGGCTCGCCGGCGGCTGCGGCGTGCCGCGCGGCTGGCGCTGACCCGGCGGCAGGCCGGGAAGCGTGGGATTGACACCGGGCGGCGCCGCGGCGTTCTGCGGACCGCCCGGTTGCGGCGGCTGCACCGCGACTGGCGGCGGCGCATTCGGCGGAAGCGCCGTCGCCCCTGGTAGAGGAGCGAGCGGCTGCGATTGCACCCGACCAGGCAGGTTCGACATCTGCCCGGGGTAAGCCCGGTTCGGCGCGGGCAGCACCCGGCCCTGCGGCAGCGTCGGAACGTCCTCCTCCTCGTCCGGGGGCGGCTGATTGCCGCGGGGAATATTGGCAGGCGGCCGCGGGACGGGATCGGAAAAGATGGTGCCGATCCCCTGCGCGCGCGCGGGCGATGCCAGCGGGACGGCGAGACACAGCGCGATGGTGGCGATCGGGGCCGCAAGGCCCGCCAGGGCAATGGTTCGAAGCATCTCGCGCGGCTTTAAACGGGCGAATCGGGCTTGTTGATCATGGTACAGGGTACAGATTTTAACCGCCGCTCGCGGGAGAAGGGGTTAACACGCCGAATACGGCGGGGAAAGGGCGGCGCCTGCGACCGGCCCAGCTCTAGTCAGTTCCCGCCTCAGATGAAATAGTCCGTGAGAGCCGCTCAATCGCGCAAGATTTCGCGCACAACCATCCGGGATAACCGGAGCTTTCAGGGGAAATCACATGCCAGATCGCATCCGTCTGGACGGCCGGGTCGCCGTCGTCACTGGCGCAGCCGGCGTCATCGGCTCGGCGACCATCCGCCTCCTGGCCGAACGCGGCGCCAGGATCGTTGCCGTCGACCGAAGGCAGGCCGATCTGCACGCCGCGGTGAAGGAGCTGCCGGCTTCGGCGGAGGCGCTGGCCGTCGCCTCTGACGTGACCGAGGAGGATGGCGTCAGGGATTATGTCCGCGCCGCGGTCGACAAGTTCGGCGCCATCGACGTCTTCTACAACAACGCGGGTGTCGAAGGTGAGATCAAGGCCATCCAGGACTATCCACTCGAGGCGTTCCGCAAGGTGCTCGACGTCAACGTCGTCGGCGTCTTCCTCGGCATGAAATATGTGCTGCCGGTGATGTTGAAGCAGAACAGGGGCAGTATCATCAACACCGCCTCGATCGCCGGCCTGTTCGGCTCGCCACACATCGCCGTCTATAGCGCAAGCAAGCACGCAGTGATCGGGCTCACCAAGAGCGCGGCATGGGAATGCACCGGCACCGGCGTGCGTATCAATTGCGTCTGCCCCGGTCTGATCGACAGCCGCATGCTGAGCGCCATCTTCCAGGCCCGCGCCGGCGGCAATGCGCCGCCGCCCATGGACAAGATGGTCGAAAGGATCCCGGCGCGCCGGCTCGGGCAGGCCTCGGAGGTGGCCTCCATCGTCGCCTTCCTCGCCTCCGACGAGGCGAGCTATGTCTCAGGCTCCGCCTACACCGTCGATGGCGGCCGCACGGCTGCCTAGACACCGTCATTCCGGGGCGCGCCGCAGACGCGAACCCGGAATCTCGAGATTCCGGGCTCGATGCTTCGCATCGCCCCGGAATGACGAACAAACAACAAGAGGTCCTTCGCATGCCCGTCGTTCTCGATCCCGATGCCGCCGCCGTCTTCAAGGCCTTTCAGGAAGCCGGCCGTCCCGCCTACGAGACGCTGACCGCACCCGAAGCGCGCGCCTACTACATGGAGGCGCGGCTCGTCAGCAATCCGGAGCCGCCGGAGCTGAAGTCGGCCGCGCCGCTCGCAATCCCCGCCCCGCACGGCACCATCCCCGCGCGCATCTACACGCCGAGGACGCTGCGCCAGAACGGCGACGGGCTCGCGCCATGCCTTGTATTCTTCCACGGTGGCGGCTGGGTGATCGGCAATCTCGAAACCCACGATGTGGTCTGCCGCAAGCTCGCCCATGAAGGCGAACTGATCGTGATCTCCGTCGACTATCGCCTGGCGCCCGAGCACAAATTCCCCGCCGCCGTCGATGACGCCATCAACGCGACCCGCTGGATATCAGCCAACGCCAAACAGCTTGGCGTCGACGCCGCGCGCCTGATCGTCGGCGGCGACAGCGCCGGCGGCAATCTTGCTGCCGTCGTTGCGCTCGCCGCGCGCGATGCCGGCGGCCCGAAGATCGCAGCACAAATGCTGGTCTATCCCGCAACCGAATTTGCGCGAAAGCATCCCTCGCATCGCGAGCCCGAGACCTCGATACTGCTCACGCATTCGGTGATCCCGTGGTTCATGAATCACTATATGGGCGATGCCGACATCTCCGATTGGCGCGCCTCGCCGGCGCGAGCCGGGACGCTCGCCGGCCTGCCGCCGGCTTATGTATTGACCGCAGGCGCCGATCCCTTGCGCGACGAAGGCGACGAATATGCCGCGCGGCTGAAGCAGGCCGGTGTGCCCGTCACCTACAGGCACTTTCCCGGTCAGTTCCACGGCTTCTTCACCATGGGCAAGCTGCTCAATCAGGCCAACGTCGCGGTGACAGAGATTGCAAGATGGCTGAAAGGACTGGGTTGAACTTTTTGAGTTTTAGGCGAACTCAGGCAAAGGGGTCGCGAACGTCGATCGACAGGAATTTTCGGAAATCGCGATCATTGGAGTAAAGCGTCCGAACGCCATGCTGAAACAGAATCGCCGTCAGATGAGCGTCCGGAACAAGGTTTCCGCGGACGGGCGTTTCGCCGGTCACGTGCCTGTACGCGTCCAGGAAGCCATCCAATTCCGATACCGCGCGTACATGGGGCAGCGACAGTAGCGCTGAGATGTTTGCGAGGGCTTCGTCCGGCGAAAGCGGAGCGGAAAAAATGCGCGGGTGTGTCGCGATCCGCAGATAAGACATGAGCGTTGGCCAAGCCAAGCAAAGAACTTCTGGTCCAGCGGCGCAGGACTCCAGAAAGCGACGTGCCGTGGAGTAACGATCGGTCGATCTATCAGACGCGTACAGCAGCACGTTCACGTCGAGCGAATAGCTCACGGCTTGTCGGCATCCATCATCGCATAGACGGCATCCTTATCCGTCAAGTCCACCAGAGCCTTCATAGGCCGGGACGTCCAGCGCAGCGATGGCTTGGCGCGCGGCGGACGTCGGCTCGCCAGAGCTTCGGCGAGCAATTCGGAGACGATCGCACCTATTGATCTGCCTTCCTTTTCGTGGATGGCCTTCACCTCTCGCAAGATGGGATCGTCAATATCGATTGTAGTTCTCATGATGTGTGATGTTATATATCCTGGCATCAGATGTCAAACGTCGCTCTTCATTCGGGCCTGATATAGATTGTCGTTTCCTCTGCGGCTTGGGCCTGCATCCAACCACGAGAAAATCCGGGACATGTCCTCCTCCGCCGCGATCGCCCAGCACACGCTGCTTTCCTTCGGGCTGATCCTGGCGGTCGGCACGCTGGCCGCGTTTGTGGCGCAGAAGGTTCGCATCCCCGACGTCGCGCTGTTCCTGATCGCCGGCATCGCGCTCGGCCCGCATGCGCTGGGGCTTGTGACGATCCAAGCGGGGTCTGCGCAAAGCGAGGTCATCATGCTGTTTGGCGCGAGCTACATCCTGTTCGATGGCGGGGCGGCGCTGCGGCTTGAGGTGCTCAAGCAGGTCTGGATCACCATCGTGGTGATCGCGACGTTTGGCGTCCTCGTCACGGCCGCCATCACCGGCTTTGCGGCCCATCTGATCTTCGGCCTGCCGCTTATGGCCGCGCTGCTGCTCGGCTCGACCATCGCGTCGACCGATCCCGCGACGCTGATTCCGATCTTCCGTCAGATCAGGATCCGCGACCGCATCGCGCAGACGGTGCTCAGCGAGTCCGCCTTCAACGACCCGATGGCCGCGATTCTGACTTTCGCCCTGCTCTCGGCAGCAACCGGCGCCGGCCAATTCTCGCTCGCGCATTCGCTGCTTGCGCTGGTCGAGCAATTCGTGATCGGCATCGCCGCGGGCCTCGCCTTCGGCTATCTCGCCGCACTATTGATCGCCCATGAAAAATGGGCATTTCTCGCCGAATATGCGCCTGTCGTGACGCTGGTCGCGGTGATCGGCTCCTATTTCGCGGCAAGCGGACTGCACGCCTCCGGCTTCATGGCGGTGTTCGTGTTCGGCGCCGTGCTCGGCAACAAGGAGAGCTTCGGCTTCCGCATGGAGGCGGGCGAAGCGCAGAAGCTCGACGAGTTCGTGCTCACCACCTCCTTCATCATGCGGCTCTTCATTTTCATCCTGCTCGGCGCTCAAGTCGACTTCGCTTTGGTCCGCGCGCATGGCCTTGCCGCGGTTGGCGTGGTGGCTGTGCTGATGCTGGTGGCGCGGCCGGCTACGGTGCTGCTGTGCGCCCTGCCCGACCGCCGCGCGCGCTGGAGTTTCAGGGAAATGCTGTTCATGTGCTGGACGCGCGAGACCGGCGTGATCCCGGCCGCGCTCGCAGCCCTCCTGCTCGGCGCAAACGCCCCGGGCGCGCCGACGATCGCCTCCGTCACTTTTGTGGCGATTCTGATGACCATCCTGATCCAGGCGCCGACCACGAAATGGCTCGGGCGCCGGCTCGGACTATTGGACACGATGGGATCCTGATCCCATCGTGTCCAGCACCGGGTTCATTGCCTCTTGAAGCTCGTGATCGTCCTGGTCCCGCCCTGCTCGGTCACGGAATAGGTGATGTGGTTGCCGGCATGCAGGTCTTCCAGCGAAACGCCATCCTTCACCTTGAATTGCTGCGAGGTATCTGCGGTATTGGCGCCCACAGTGCCCTCCTGGATCGGCCGCACCGCGATGGTGTTGTTGAGCCGATTGACCACGGTCACTTGCCCGGTCTCTTGCCCGTTCTGCGCTTGGGTCTTGTCTTGAGCCAATGCAGCCGAATCTGACATGAGGAGGGTCGCGGTTCCGGCCAAAACCAACGTGGTGAGCTTCATGGCGGTCTCCCGGCTTTTGCTGTCTTGCGACAAGCCCAAGGGCTGAGCTTGGTTCCCTGCCAGCCATCAGGCCAACGACCGATCATATCACTCAGATCGAGAACACGCCAAAGCCGACGATGGCGTGCGTGGCACGCCAGAACCAGGTTCCACCGTCGCGCGCCGACTGCAGGCTGAAGAACCGCTGGTTCCAGAGCGGATCGTGGACAAAGTTGATGTTCTCGATCCTGAAATCCTGCTGGTGGCGTTTCCATTCGATCGCCCAGGCCAGATGGGCTTCCTCGAGCTGCTGGCGCAGCTTCGAGACCTCAATCCGATAAGGGATGGGAAAGAGAATCTGGAAGCTGATGGAAGTGCCGATCATCGCCCGATCTCGCCGGCTTGGCGGAGCCTATTCAATCAAACAGGTAAGCTCAGAGTCCGATTAAGCCAGCTCGAATTTGTTGCAACTTGACAGGATTACCCGGCCCTCGCTGCGCGGCGCAGCGATTGCGGCGGCTGGCCGAAGGCGCGGATGAAGGCGCGGCGCATCCGCTCGGGGTCGCGGAAGCCGGTCACTTCCGCCACGCGCTCGATCGCCTCGCTCGACGACTGCACGCGCGCCCGCGCCACCTCGATGCGCAGCCGCTCGATCGCCTTCGATGGCGTCGATCCCGTTTCGGCGATGAAGGCGCGGGTGAAATGCCGCGAGCTCATGCCGGCGCGCTCGGCGAGGTCTTCGACCGTCAGCTTCGCGTTGAGATGCTCGCGCGCCCAGGTGAGCAGCGGCCCGAACCGCCCGGTCGGCGCCTTCAGCTCAAGGAGCGAGGAGAATTGCGACTGGCCGCCGCTTCTGCGATGATAGAGCACGAGCTGGCGCGCGGTCTTCTCCACGACCGCCTCGCCATGATCCTCCGCCGCCATGGCCAGCGCGAGATCGATGCCCGCGGTGATGCCGGCCGAGCTCCAGATGTTGCCCTCGCGCACGAAAATCTGGTCGGGCTCGAGCTTCACTTTGGGATAGGTGGCAAGAAATTGCCGCGTCCGCTGCCAATGCGTGGTGGCGCGCTTGCCGTCGAGCAGGCCAGCCTCGGCAAGCACGAAGGTGCCGGAGCAGACGCTGGCGACACGCGTGCCGCGTGCGGCAACCGCTTTCACGAAGTTGATCGTGCATGCGTTACGCGCAGCGGCGTCGACGCCCTCGCCGCCGGCGATGATCAGCGTCGTGAGCGCGCTGGGTGAACCGAATTTCCTCGCCAGCATCTCCACGCCCGACGTGCTCTTCACCGGCCCCGGTTCGGCCGCCATCACCCGGACGGGTGTGTTGCTTCTGGCGTAGCGGCCGGCGATCTCGAACACCGAGATCGGGCCCGCCGCATCGAGCAATTGAAAATCCGGAAAGATGAGAATGCCAATCATGCTTTGGCCTCTGTCGCAAAATGAGGGAATTTAGCCATTTCGGACAGCAGGCAACCATGCCACGATGCACGCGTCAAGCAGTCATCGTCATGCCCGGGCTTGACGAGTTGAGTAGCAGCCCATTCGTCCCAAAAATTCTTGGAGGTCTCCATGACCGTGCCGCTTCAGATCGGACTGCTGATCTTTCCGAAAGTGACCCAACTCGACTTCACTGGTCCCCTACAGGTGTTTTCGAGCGTACCCGGCGCCAAGGTGCACCTGATCTGGAAGCGCATCGAGCCTGTCACCAGCGATTCCGTGATGATGCTGACGCCGACCACAACCTTCGCCGACTGTCCGCAACTCGACGTGATCTGCGTTCCCGGCGGCGCCGGCGCCGACGACCTCCTCAACGACGAAGACGTGCTCGACTTCCTGCGCAGGCAGGCGGAAGGCGCGAAATATGTGACATCAGTTTGCACAGGATCATTGGTGCTCGGCGCTGCCGGCCTGTTGAAAGGCTATCGCGCCGCCACGCATTGGAGCGCGATGGACAATCTCTCGGCCTTCGGCGCCACACCGACGAAGACGCGCGTCTGCACCGACCGCAACCGCGTTACCGGCGGTGGCGTCACGGCCGGTATCGATTTCGCGCTGACGCTGGTGTCGATGCTGGTCGACCGGACCACGGCCGAGGCGATCCAGCTCCGGCTCGAGTACAATCCGGCGCCGCCGTTCCAGTCGGGCTCGCCCGATACCGCGCCCGCGGAGGTGCTCGCGCGGATCAACGAGCGGATCGCGCAGTTCAAGGCCCGGCGGAAAGAGATGGTCGAGCGCGCCGCGACAAGGCTCAACGAAAGCGCCTGATAACCGAAGAGCTCGCGAAGGCTCACCTCTCCATTTGGGAGAGGTCGATTTGCGCAGCAAATCGGGTGAGGGCTTACGGTCTATCGTGAAAGCTGCGGCCCCTCACCCGGATTGCACTAGACGATGCTTCGCATCGCCAGGGGCAATCCGACCTCTCCCCGACGGGGAGAGGTGACCGAATGCGCGGCACGTTAATTCAACGCACATAGAAAAAGGCCGCCCGGCGTCCCGGACGGCCTTTCCTTTCCCACGGTGGCCCACATTGAACGGGCGATCTCAGAACCTCTGATGCGGGGGGCCTATCTCCCAGCCAAGCTCTGATCGGGGCCGCTGCTTACCGGGGCAGTCGCGATCCTGTTGCCCGGTCCGTCGCGATGGTCTCCCATCTCCGCAAGATGACCTTACTAAGCTTGACCCACGCGTAGGGCGCAACGACGCTCTGAACGCTATCCCCGTTGTCACCGTTATCCCCAACGCAGTTGCACAACCGCAATCCTGCACGCGCTCGCAGCAAGCCCCGCCGCACTCACTTGTGCTCCAGATGCCAGGAACCGTCCCAATCCTCCGCCGGAGGATTTTGCGCAAAGACCTCAAGACGCGCCAACAGCGCCGTCGACGGCCCGTCGGCGGGCGCAGCTTCGAGCGCGCCGGCAAAAGCCTTGCGTGCCTCGTCGACACGCCGCGCGCGGTAGGCGGCCAGCCCCTCGCCGTAACGCGTTCGCAACACGACCTGCGCTGCGGCGAGTTCGCCCTTCTTGCCCATGATCTCGTAGACGGTTTGCGGCTGCGTCTGGCCAACCACGACCAGCCGATCGATCTCGCGGAATTCGAGATCAGAGCCGCACATCTTTGCGGTCGCCTCCGAGATCAGGCAGCGGCAGCCATAGACCTTGTTGGCGCCCTCGAGCCTCGAGGCCAGGTTCACGGTGTCGCCCATGACGGTGAAGCTCATCATGAACTCCGAGCCGATCGTGCCGACCAGCGCGTCGCCGGTGGCGATTCCGATCCTGATGTCGCAGTCGGCAGGGATCGTCCGCACCCCGAGATGCTCGGGCAATTCCTTGCGCAGCGTCGCGACGCGGCCGATCATGTCGATGGCGGCAAGGCAGGCGAAACGCGCCTGCTCGGCCTCCTCGATGAACGGAGGTCCCCAATAGGCCATGATGGCATCGCCGATATACTTGTCGATGACGCCCCGATGGGCGTTGATCGGCTCGGACATGGTCGAGAGATAGAGGTTCATGATCTTGACCAGGCCGCGCGGCGTGACGCCTTCGGACAGCGTCGTGAATCCCTTCATGTCGCAGAACATCACGGTCATGACGCGGCGCTGGCCTTCGGTCACAGCAGCGACGGACTGATCAAGGAGCCCTTCGGCGATCCTGGGATCGATATAGCGGCCGAAGGTTTCTCTGAGGCGCTGGTTCTGACGCAATCGCTCGATCATGCGGTTGAACGCCGCCGAGAGCTGGCCGATCTCGTCGCGCGTCGTCACTGCGATCGGCTGGTCGAGCCGGCCGGCCTCGACCTCGCGCGTCCCTTCGAGCAGCCGCAGCACGGGACGCGTGATGCCGCTGCCGACCATCATCGCGAACACGAAGCCGAGCACGGCGGCGATCGCCGTCACGATGGCCGAGACCAGGATCGCCTTCCGCTGCTCGCCGATGACGGTTGCGGCACTCGCCCGCACCTGCGCCAGCATGTCGGCGCGGATGCCGTCGATCTTGTGGTTGAATTCGTCGCGCAGCACGTCCGCTCTTGCAAGCGTCCGTCTCGCCTCGTCGAAATTGCGTGCATCGAGCTGCCGCACTGCCTGGTCGTTCCGCGCGGCGAGGCGGCGGCGGAGATCGTTCATTGCCGTGTCGATGCGATCGTCGAGCCGTCCGAGCGCGGCGTTGTCCGACGGCGTCGAGGTGTCGGCGATGATTGCGTTGATGAGCTCGCGCGCCTTTTCCGCCTCCTCCTTGACCTCGGCATCAAGCGCCTGAAAGGTCTTCAGATGCGCGGCATAACTCGCTTCATCCGGCGGATTTTGCTCCTTCTCGACGATCATCTGCCGCAACGCCAGGGCTCGCTGCAGTGATTTGGTATTCGCCCGCGCCAGGTGGCCATAGGCGGCGACGTACCGGTTGGCGAGCTCGTCAAGCAGGTTCCCGACCCTTGCCGCCATCACCATCGACAAGATCGAGGTGACGACCGCAAGCACGATCAGCCCGGCGGCGATGCCGACGATCTTCTGCTTGATTGATTTGCGAAACATCGAGTGGGCTCGGGCTTGCGACGGCGCACAATGACGACTTTTCGTGGCCGGCGAAAGCTACGCCGGTTCGACACCGTTAATTGCAGGTCGCAACCCGCCCGGCGTTCTTGCCGGCGAACTTGTCCAGCGCACCGAGGCCATCACCCTTCACGCAGCCCACGCGGGCGCCAGGTTGAAGCCCAACAGCTTGTTTCGAAACACAAATAGTTGTGTTCCAAGCGCCACACACAGACAGATTTGTCCACGACATATTGACCCCAAGCACGTGGCCTCCCCTAATCCGCGCGGCGCGGTCTATTGGTGTGGCTTTTTGGGGCAACGTGAGTATTTCAGGACGAAGTCTATTTTTGCTTGCGACGCTTGCGCTGGCATCGCCGGCATTTGCGCAGACCCAGCTCAACCAGACGTTCAATTCAGTCGGACCGTCTCCATCGACCGGCCAGCGCTTCGTTGTCGGCAGCGGGGACAGCCCGCCGAACGGCACTGTCACAGGTGCAGTGCAGTCGATCGTCACAAGCCCGACAGATCCGAACACCTGGTACATCGGAACGCCGGGTGGCGGCGTCTGGGTCACCCACAATGCCGGCACGACCTGGACGGCCCTGACCGACAATCAGGCATCCTTGTCCATCGCGAGTCTCGCGATTGATCCCACCAACGCAAATGCGCTCGTTGCCGGGACCGGGCTGACGGCCAACGGCACGCCCTGCCGCTTCAGCGGGAACAATTGCGACACTTCGAGCACTGGTGGCCTGCGCAACGGCCTGCTGTTTAGCACCAATGGGGGAACGCGTTGGACGTCCATCGGTGCGGCGACCTTTGCGGGGCAGACCGTCGACGCGGTGACGGTGCACGGCAGCACGATCCTGGCCGGGACCTACGAAACCAGCTTCTACTCGTCCAGCTTCCAGCGTACGGTCGGGGCGCTCTACATGAGCACAAACGGAGGCACCGGCTTCACCCAGATTTCGGGTACGGCCGGCACCGGGTTGCCCACTGGACCCGTGACATCGCTTGCGACTGATCCCGCCAATCCAAACAGAATCTATGCGGCCGTCGCCGCTCCAAGCCTGGCGAACACCGCTGCCGGCCTCGGCTCAACCGCCCTCTATGTGAGCAGTGATGGCGGAGCCACCTGGAGTGCGGTCTTCGCTGCCGCACAGGCGGCGGGCACGATCAACAATAATACCCAGACCAAGATCAAAGTCGCCACGGGCCCGGGTGGCGCGATCGCCGTAGCGGTCATTGATCTCGGCACCAATAAGCCGACCGGCCTGTTCTATTCGAGCAATTCGGGCACAAGCTGGTCATCGCTCGTCGTTCCCAACGTCAACGGCGGCGGCCAGGCGAACACAAACTTCGCGATCGCAATCGATCCGAACAACAATCGATTCGTCTATGTGTCCGGCGACAACAATTATTATAACAATGGCGGCATCAACGCTGTGGCGGCCTACCGCATCGACACCAACACGCCGGGGGTTGCGACAAGTCTTGGCGATGACAATGGTGTTGCCACCAACACATCCAATGGCTCGACCGTCCATCCGGATTCCCGCGCGATGGCCTTCGACGCTTCGGGCCGCCTGATTCTTTCGAGCGACGGCGGCATCTATGCGCGCTCGAGCCCGCAGACCACGACGGGGGCGTGGACCAGTCTCAACGGCAACCTTTCGGTTTCGCAGCCCTATTCCTTGGCCATCGATGCCAACAGCAAGTTGATTGCGATCGCCGCTCAGGACAACGGCGCGGCACTTCAGACGGCCCCCGGGAGCGGTGCCTACCGGCAACTCATCGGAGGTGATGGCGTCAATGCGGTCATGAACGATCGCACGCTGACCGGCCAGACCGCGCTCTACACAAACTATCAATATCTTGGTCAGCTCAATCGGCTGATCATTAATAGCGATGGAAGCGTTGCCAGTCCCGGCGCCGGACCCGCCGGCATTCCCGTCAGCTTCAATGTCGGCGTGAACGGACTCGGCTTCAACAGCCCGTTCGTGCTCAACAAAGCCGACCCGACTCGCATCGCAGTGGGAGGCAGCAACGTTTACGTGACCCAGGACACGCTCACCGGCGGCAATGGTGTCGGTGCCGCTGCAATCACCTTGAACCTGACCGATCTGGGCAACACTGGAGGCGCCGTCAGTGCAGTTGCCTTCGGAACCAGCGATAATCACGATGTCCTCGTTGCCGGCTCAACGTCAAACACGTTGTGGCTCTCGACGACGGCGGCCGCGGGGTCGCTCGTCCAGTTGACGGCCTACACCGGCGCCGGGCCCGCCTCGATTGTATTGGATCCGCGATCGCAGAATCGCTTCTACACGGCCGATTTCAGCCAGGTCTTCGGCACACAAAACCAGGGTACGACCTTCTCGAACCTCACCGCCAATCTGCCGGCTACGCTGATTACACCCAACGCGCTGGAGTTCATCTCCAGCAACGGCGTCAACGCGCTCCTGGTCGGCGGCCAGAGCAACGCCGCCAATGCACAGTCGACGATTGCGGTAGCCGACAGCGACGCCAGCGGCAATCTTTCGAATTGGCGACTGTTCGGCAACGGCCTGCCGAATTCGACCGTGTCACAGCTCACCTACAATCCAACCATCGATGCCCTTGCTGTTGCCACGTTCGGCCGCGGCGTGTTCGCACTCTATGATGTCACGAGCTATTTCGCGCAGGCCACCGTGCTTCAATTCGGTCTGGCCAACAACAACTCGATGCCGGATGCCTCCTTCCTGACCAACGGCACGGTCGGCAATCGGCCCCTGATCAAGTACGGAACCGGCACGCTGACGATAGCCGGCAATGCGACCTATACCGGCGGCACAACAATCAACGACGGCATCGTGCAAGTCGGCACCGGCGGAACGGCCGGCAGCATTCTCGGCAACGTGACGTTCTGCTCCAACGGCGCCGATCCACAATGCAATCCCGGCACCAACAAGGCGCTCGTCTTTGACCGGTCCGATCTCTATACGTTCGGCGGCTCCATCGCCGGAGCCGGCCAGGTCGCGCAGACAGGTTCGGGCGAGCTCGTTCTCGGCGGTAACAGCACCTACACCGGCCCGACCACTGTCTTCAGTGGCATCTTGAGTGTGTCGGGCTCGATTACATCGGCTGTGACCGTCAATTCCGGCGCCGCGTTGGGCGGCAGCGGATCGGTGGGTTCGACCACGATCATGGCCGGCGGAACGCTCGCGCCCGGGGATCCGAAGACACTCACCGTGAATGGCAATCTGGTCTTCAACCCGGGTTCGAACTACGTCGTCATGGTCCAGGGCGCGACATCGGATCGGACCAATGTCACGGGAACGGCCGCGCTGGCGGGCAACGGCCTTGCCGGTTTCCTTGGCGGTGCGCTCACCAACAACTACATCCTCCTCTCCGCAGCCGGCGGACGAACGGGCACCTTCGACACCTTCTCCACGCTGGGTCTGCCGGCATTCGTCACGGCAAGTCTCCTCTACACGCCGACGGATGTTGATCTGCGCCTCAATTCCGGCATCGCCAATCTCCCGGCGCTGACGCGAAATCAGCAATCGGTCGCCAACGCGCTCGATTTTTCGTTCAATAATGGCGGCGGCACGCTCGCCGGGCTCTTGGGCCTCACAGCGAACCAGATCCCCGGTGCGCTGACTTCGCTTTCGGGCGAAGGCGTCGCCGGCACGCAGGAGACGACGTTCGGCGCGAGCAACCTGTTCCTGTCCGTCATGATGGATCAGGGGCAGTTCTGGCGGAGCGGCGACCTCATCGATCCGAACGGCGTCACCTATCCGGCGGCAAACGGCTATGCGGCGGCGTTGCCCTACAAGGCCCCGCCGCTGAAAGCGCTGCCGGCCTACGAACCGCGCTGGCGCGGCTGGGTCGCGGGCTTCGACGGCACCTTCAAGCTCCGTGGCGATTCCCTCACCGGCAGCGCCGATCTGAGCCACGATACGGCCGGCGGAGCCGCAGGCATCGACTACCAGATTAATCCGAACCTGCTCGTCGGCGGCGCGGCCGGCGGAAGCTCTTCGCACTTCTCGGTCAGCGATCGCGCGACTAGCGGCAATATCGATGGCGCGCATCTCGGTCTTTATGGCGTCAGCCGCTTCCGGCAATTGTACGCGGCCGCTGCGTTCACGTTCGCGTCTTTTGACAACCAGACGAGCCGGACCGTGGCTGGCGTTGGACCCACCGAAATCGAATCCGGCAAGTTCAACAGCTATCTGTATGGCGGCCGCGTCGAGGCTGGCTTTGCGCAGCGGTTCGGCAAGTTCACCGTCACCCCATTCGCGGCGGTGCAGTTCTCCGAGATACGGCAGTCGGCCTTTAATGAGACCAACCCGGGCGGCTTGCTGGCTCTGAATTTTCAGGCGAAGTCGATCGACTCCTTCCCGACGTTCCTTGGCGCGCAGTTCGACACGCGCGTCTATCTCGCCAACGGCATGGCCTGGTCGCCCTATGGACGGTTGTCGTGGGTGCACGAGTTTGATCCCGTGCGCCGTGATACGGAGACGTTTGCGACGCTTCCGCTTGCGACCTTTACGGTCGATGGCGCACGCGCAGCCCATGACTCCGCCAGGGTCGACCTCGGCAGCAAGCTGCAAGTCAAGAAGAACGCCTGGCTCTTTGCCAACTTTCTCGGCGAGTTCTCGAATGTGAGCCAGATGTACGCTGGAAAGGCCGGGCTGCGGGTCGCCTGGTAGCTCCGCTTTGTAACCGCCGCCCAGCTCCCCGGCGTCCAGATTTCCCGCGGGCGAGCTCGAGGACAGAATGACGGCTCTTCGCCCGATTATCAAAGGCCTGCGTCGGGCCTCCGAAAGATGTCCGCGCCTTCGCGGAACGTGGCCTGGCACCGAGGCACCGTCCAAGACCTGCAACTTGAGCGTTGCCCAAATATCATGGTTGACAAGCATCTGTGACCACTTGGCCACCATGCAGCTCGATGGCGCGCGCGGCCATACCCTGCGGCGTGATGGGAGAGCTTCCAGATGAATGTTGTAGCCGGATAACGCGAGGCCGCCTCAATTGGCGGCCTCTCTCTATTTAACAGTGAACGATGCGGGCGGACCTTAGCTGCCGGGCGTCCAGGGCTGATAGTCGCCGGTCGCCTTGGGTCGGCGACCAGAGGCAAGCGTCGAGCCGGAAGGCCGGTAGGCGTCCGGCGTGCCCGTCATGTTGGGACGATGCGGCTTTTCCCACTCGCGGGGGACGTATTTGATCTCCGTCGGCGGCCTATCGACTACATGGTGGATCCAGCCGTGCCAGTCCGGAGGGATGCGGCTTGCCTCGGCGTAGCCATTATAGATGACCCAGCGCCGCTCGAAATGCAGCGTCGGATCGATCGCCCCGCCTTTGGTGCGATAATAGCGGTTGCCCTGCTCGTCCTCACCGACCAGCTCGCCGTAGAGCCGCGTCCACAATTGGGTGCCAAAGGTCTGGCTATTCCACCAGGTGAAGATCTTAAGGAAAAACTGTTTCATGCGGCTCGCCGGCTGATGCCCTGAGATTGTCCCCCTGATGCCATTCACACGCAGAATTGTCCAGTAACGTCGGGCGGCGCGCGGCAGGCTGGGGAACGTCTGACCTCACTTGAGGGTTTGACCCTCGACCCCGTTTCAGGATGGAGAGCAACATGACGCGTTCAAGACTTCTGGCGAGCGCTGCCGCGCTGGCCCTGCTGGTGGCGGTGCCCAGCGCCAGCTTCGCCCAAATGGTTCGCGGCGGCGGTGGTGGAAAAGTCGGCGCCGCTCCGATTGGCGGTGGTGGCGGCATGCGCATTGGCGGCGGTGGCGGCGGCGTGCCGGTTGGCGGAGGCGGCATGCGCGGCGGCGTGCCGGCCGCGCGGTTTGCGGCCGCTCCGAGCAGCGGCGCCTTCGTGGGCGGCGGTCAGCGCTTTGTAGGCGGCGGCGTGCCGGCCGCGCGAATTGCGGCGGCGCCGACGTTCAGCGGCGGCAACTTTGCCGGCCGCCCCGGCTGGAACGGTGGCTACTGGCATCATGGCCGCTTCCATCACCATCACTTCTTCCCCGGCTTCGTGGCCGGTGCGGTGGTTGGCGGCGCGATTGCCGACTCCTATGGCTATTATGACGAGCCCTACTACTACGGGCCGGACTATTACGCCGACAACAGCTACTACTACGACACAGGTCCCGAAGTCGCCGTGGCGCCGCAAGCGCCCGATGCAAGCTACTGCGCGCAGCGCTACAGGTCCTGGGATCCGGCTACCGGCACCTATCTCGGCTATGACGGCCGACGGCATCCCTGCCCGTAAGCAAAGCTGATCTTGAGCAAGTGAGAGCGGCGCAGTGCATCTGCGCCGCTCGTTTGCTTCGATGGCCCACTACGCCGGCGATATGTTGATTATCGTGCATTAGGTTTCATGCGGCACCTCATGTGGGCACTGTCCCTCACGCAAATTGACCGGCGGCGCGATTCCCCTATATCCAAAACCTTGTGAGCTCCGTCAGTGGGCCGCGATCAGTGCCGCCCCGTTCCATGGTCGATCAAGACCGACGGTTTGCCACTCCCGAAAAAAGCACAGACCTCTTGATGTTGCCGCAGCGTGTCATTCTTGGAGTCGGCCTTGCGGTTCTTCTCATCATCAGCGCGGCCTCGATCTCACTCGACATCAAGGCGCGATCCGACGCGGCCTGGGTCACGCACACGCTGGAAGTCATCAACAGGATCGCCGACGCCAGGCTTCTGCTGCAACGGGCCGAAAGCGCCTCGCGCGGTTTCGCCCTCAACGGCGGCAACAATTTCCTCGACGATTTCTTGCAGGTCCGCGACCGGATCGCGCCCGCCTTTGCGAAACTCAAGGAAAAGACCCGCGACAATCCCGTTGAGCTCAAGCTGGCCGAAAGCAGCGAGGAGGTGGCGAAGCAACGGCTCGCCATCGGCGCCGAACTGATCGAGCGCAAGAAGGCCGGTGACACCAACGGCATCGATGCGATGTTTGCGCGCGCGGAAGGCCGCGGGCTGATGCGGCAGCTCAACGACAATCTCGACCGCATGGTCATGAGCGAGGAAAAGCTGCTCGCGGCGCGCACGGCGACTTCGCAGCGGACCGGCGTCGTGCTGATATCCATCGATCTTGCCGGCGCGAGCCTGATCTTGCTTCTGGTCGCAGTGCTGCTCCGCGAGGGCCGCGAGCTCAAAGCCTCGCTCAATGCGTGGAAGGCCGCCAACCAGTCGCTGGAGGCGGCGGTGGCGGAGCGCACCGAGCATCTCACTGCCGCGCACGAGGAGCTGCGGCTGTCGACCTCGGTGCTCAAAAGCACCTTCCAGGGCATGGCCGAAGCCGTGCTGGTGATCGATCCCAGGGGCGAGATCCTGCTCTCCAACCCGGCGGCGGAAAAGATGCTGCGCTACAAGCCCGGCATGAACGTGCACGATCTGCGCGCGCTGAACACGGTGCTGAACGCCGACGGCGTCACGCCGATGCGGATCGAGGATTTTCCGGCACCGCGCGTGCTGCGGGGCGAGCAGTTCGACCAGGAGGAGATCATCGTCCGCCCGCTTAACGGCGCCGACCAGATCCATCTCGTCGTTTCCGGCCGGCCGCTCCGCGAAAAGGGCGGCGCGATCAAGGGCGCGGCGCTGGTCTATCACGACATCACCGCCTCGCGCGACACCGAGCGCAGGCTCCGGGAAGCGCAGAAGCTGGAGGCGATCGGCAAGCTGACCGGCGGCGTGGCGCATGACTTCAACAACATGCTGACCGTCATCACCGGCACCACGGAGATGCTGGTGGCCGGCTTGAAGGACCAGCCCGAGCTTGCCGCCGTCGCCCGCCTGATCGACGATGCCGCCGGGCGCTGCGGCGAGCTGATCAAGCACCTGCTCGCCTTTGCCCGCAGGCAGGCGCTGCAGCCGCATAATGTCGACATCAACAAGGCGGTGCTCGATATCGCGAAGCTCATTCGCCCGACGCTGGGCCAGCAGATCGAGATCGCGACCGTGCTCGGCAAGGACGTCAAGGCCGCTCACATCGATCCCTCGCAACTTGCCAATGCCGTGCTCAACATGGCGATCAACGCGCGCGACGCGATGCCCGAGGGCGGCAGGCTCCTGCTCGAGACCGGCAATGTCGTGCTGGGCGAGGCCGACGCCGCCGCCAATCCCGACATTGAGCCGGGCGCCTATGTGATGCTCGCAATCTCGGACACCGGCAGCGGCATGCCGACCGAGGTGCGCGATCGCGTGTTCGAGCCGTTCTTCACCACCAAGGAGGTCGGCAAGGGCACCGGACTTGGGCTGTCGATGGTCTATGGCTTCGTCAAACAGTCCGGCGGCCACATCCGCGTCGAGAGCGAGGAAGGCGTCGGCACCACGATCCGGCTCTATCTGCCGCCTGCGAAGGAGCAACCTGAGGCGATGGCGGCAGGCCAAGCCGCGACGGCGGGCGGCTCCGAGACCATCCTCGTCGTCGAGGACGACGCGCTGGTCCGCAATTTCGTGACCACGCAGCTCAAGAGCCTCGGCTACCGGACGATCTCCGCCAATGACGGCCGCGCCGCGATGGCGATCGTCGCGCGTGGCGAGCCGTTCGATCTCCTGTTCACCGACGTGATCATGCCGGGCGGCTTGAGCGGCCGCGCGCTCGCCGAGGCGATCGGAAAACAGCGGCCGAACCTGAAGGTGCTCTACACCTCGGGCTACACCGACAGCGCCGTCGTCCACGACGGCCGGCTCGATGACGGCGTGCGGCTCCTGACAAAGCCCTACCGCAAGCAAGAGCTCGCCGAGATGGTGCGCCAGGCGCTGGGTGGCGGCACAAAGTAGTTTCACCTCGCCCCGCTCTTGCGGGGAGAGGTGACTCGTTGCTCGATTCGGCCGCGCGGCGGCCACCTTCCCGGCTTGCCTGCCTCACGACTCCCGTACCCCTACGTGAGTCCCGAAAAGGCAATGGCGGGGGTGGAAAAAATTCCTCGGCTGTGAACAGCGGGCGAAGCGGAAATCCACACGCCAAGAGTCAATTTTTTCGGTTGGGATTCCCTGAGGACTCACTGATACTTGGCCCCATCACAGGGTCGCGACTGCCCCCTGTTATCCCGCCCTGTCCACCATATTTAGTATTTGATTCAGGAACTCGCACTAATCCTTGACGGGCGTAACGGAGTCGTCCTAGCTTTCGACCTGTTCGGCGCGAGTGAGTTTGGGTCCCGCCGGTCGCTCCCAAAAGGGCTCCTGAATTGATCACTCTGCCAAGCCGGTTTGGCCGCGGAGGGAGGGTTTGTCTGCCCGGATTTTGAGGGGGTTCCGGGACGCAAAACGGGCCGAAGTGCTCGTGGTGTAGCAACTTCACACTGGTGCAAATCGGCACCTGCATGAAGTGCGAAATGTTGCGTTGGGGCGTTGAGCGCATGGTCTTTGAACCCGAGGGGGAGCAATCCGAAAGGAAAGTTCCTTGGGGTGGGCTCGAGGGGCATGCCGGGACGAGATCGATCCCATCAAGGGTCGACCCACGTCTTGAGAGAAACAGGGCCGGATCCACCGGCTTGAACATGCGAACGCAACTAACCCGCTGGCTACTTAAAGCCGGCGGATCGGGAGGTTCGCTCTAGGAAACAACAATAGCCGCGCCGCGGTCGAGCGGTTGCGGTCAAGAACGTACGGGGCACGACCAATGCGAATCGAACGTCGCAACACCACATCCGGCCAGTCACCCTATGCAGGGATTGATTTCAGATTGACGACATCCGAGATCAAGAACCCTGACGGGTCGGTGGTTTTTCGTCTCGATAATGTCGAGGTCCCCGAAGGCTGGTCGCAGGTCGCCAGCGACGTGCTGGCGCAGAAATATTTCCGTAAAGCCGGCGTGGCCGCGCGCCTGAAGAAGGACGAGGAAGAGACCGTCCCCTCCTGGCTGTGGCGCTCCGTGCCGGATGCCGAGGCGCTCAGCGCGCTGCCTGAGAACGAGCGCTATATCGGCGAGCACTCCTCGAAACAGGTGTTCGATCGCCTCGCCGGCTGCTGGACCTATTGGGGCTGGAAGGGCGGCTACTTCTCTTCGGAAGAAGACGCCTCCGCCTTCCATGACGAGCTGCGCTACCAGCTCGCGATGCAGATGGTCGCGCCGAACTCGCCGCAATGGTTCAACACCGGGCTCCATTGGGCCTACGGCATCGACGGCCCCGGCCAGGGCCACTATTACGTCGAATGGAAAACCGGCAAGCTCGTGAAGTCGAAATCGGCCTACGAGCATCCGCAGCCGCATGCCTGCTTCATCCAGGGCATCGAGGACGACCTCGTCAACGAGGGCGGCATCATGGACCTCTGGGTGCGCGAGGCGCGCCTGTTCAAATATGGCTCGGGCACCGGCTCGAATTTCTCGCGGCTGCGCGGTGAAGGCGAACGCCTCTCCGGCGGCGGCCGCTCGTCCGGCCTGATGAGCTTCCTCAAGATCGGCGACCGCGCCGCCGGCGCGATCAAGTCGGGCGGCACCACGCGCCGCGCGGCCAAGATGGTGGTGGTCGACGTGGATCACCCCGACATCGAGACCTATATCGACTGGAAGGTGAAGGAGGAGCAGAAGGTCGCAGCCCTCGTCACCGGCTCCAAGATCAACCAGAAGCATCTGAAAGCCGTGATGAAGGCCTGCGTGAACTGCGAAGGCTCCGGCGACGATTGCTTTGACCCAGAGAAGAACCCGGCGCTCCGCCGCGAAATAAAACTCGCGCGCCGCAACCTCGTGCCCGACAACTACATCAAGCGGGTGATCCAGTTTGCCAAACAAGGCTACAAGGACATCCAGTTCGACACCTATGACACCGACTGGGATTCGGAAGCCTACCTCACCGTCTCGGGGCAGAACTCCAACAACTCGGTATCGCTGAAGGACGACTTCCTCCGCGCGGTCGAGACCGACGGCGAGTGGAAGCTGATCGGCCGCACCACCAAGAAGGTGACGAAGACGCTTCGCGCGCGCGACCTCTGGGAGAAGATCGGCTACGCCGCCTGGGCCAGCGCCGATCCCGGCCTGCACTTCAACACCACGATGAACGACTGGCACACCTGCAAGGCGTCCGGCGACATCCGCGCCTCCAATCCGTGCTCGGAATACATGTTCCTGGACGACACGGCGTGCAATCTCGCCTCCGCCAACCTGCTCACCTTCTACACCCCCTCCCTTCCCTCCCCCGCAAGCGGGGGAGGGTTGGGTGGGGGCCGCTTCGACGCCGACGCCTACGAGCATCTCTGCCGGCTCTGGACGCTGGTGCTCGAAATCTCCGTGATGATGGCGCAGTTCCCATCGAAGGCGATCGCCGAGCTCTCCTACGAGTTCCGCACGCTGGGGCTGGGCTTCGCCAACATCGGCGGTCTGTTGATGACCATGGGCTTGCCCTATGACTCCAAGGAAGGCCGCTCGCTCTGCGGCGCGCTGACCGCGATCATGACCGGCGTCGCCTACAAGACCTCGGCCGAGATGGCGGCAGAACTTGGCACCTTCCCCGGCTACAAGAAGAACGCGGCGCACATGCTGCGGGTGATCCGCAACCACCGCCGCGCCGCGCATGGCAACAGCAGCGGTTACGAGGCGCTTAGCGTCAACCCGGTGCCGCTCGACCATGCCTCCTGCCCGCAGGCCGACCTGATCGCGCATGCCACGAAGGCCTGGGACGACGCGCTCGCCCTCGGCGAGCAGAACGGCTACCGCAATGCGCAGACGACGGTGGTGGCGCCGACCGGCACCATCGGCCTCGTCATGGATTGCGACACCACCGGCATCGAGCCCGACTTCGCGCTGGTGAAGTTCAAGAAGCTCGCCGGCGGCGGCTACTTCAAGATCATCAACCGCGCCGTTCCCGAGGCGCTGCGCGCGCTCGGCTATCGCGAGAGCGAGATCGCGGAGATCGAGGCCTATGCCGTCGGCCACGGCTCGCTGTCCAACGCGCCCGGCATCAATGCTTCGACGCTGAAGGCCAAGGGCTTTACCGACGAAGCGATCGCGAAGGTCGAGAAGGCGCTGCCGACGGCCTTCGACATCAAGTTCGCCTTCAACAAGTGGACCTTTGGCGAGGACTTCATCCGCGACCAGCTCGGCATCGGCGCCGAGGCGCTGGCTGCTCCGAATTTCGACCTGCTCGCCGCGGTCGGTTTCACCAGGCGCGAGATCGAGGCCGCCAACGTGCACATCTGCGGCGCGATGACGGTCGAGGGCGCGCCGCATCTCAAGGCCGAGCACTATCCGGTGTTCGACTGCGCCAACCCCTGCGGCAAGATCGGCAAGCGCTACCTCTCGGTCGAGAGCCACATCCGCATGATGGCGGCCTCGCAGCCGTTCATCTCGGGTGCGATCTCCAAGACCATCAACATGCCGAACGACGCCACGGTGGAGGATTGCAAGTCCGCCTACCTGCTCTCCTGGAAGCTCGCGCTGAAGGCCAACGCGCTCTACCGCGACGGCTCGAAACTGTCCCAGCCGCTCAACTCGCAGCTCATCGCCGACGATGAGGACGAGGACGATGCGGTCGAGGCGCTCTACGAGAAGCCGATGGCGGCGCGCGCCGCGCAGGTCTCGGAGAAGATCGTCGAGAAGCTGGTCGAGCGCATCGTCGTGATGCGCGAGCGCGAGAAGATGCCGGATCGCCGCAAGGGTTACACCCAGAAGGCGGTGGTCGGCGGGCATAAGGTGTATCTGCGAACCGGCGAATATGACGACGGCCGGCTCGGCGAGATCTTCATCGACATGCACAAGGAAGGCGCGGCGCTGCGCTCCTTCATCAACAACTTCGCGATCGCGGTCTCGCTCGGCCTGCAATACGGCGTGCCGCTCGACGAATATGTCGACGCCTTCACCTTCACCCGCTTCGAGCCGGCGGGCCCCGTGCAGGGCAACGACTCGATCAAGTACGCGACCTCGATCCTCGACTATGTCTTCCGCGAGCTTGCGGTGAGCTACATGTCGCGCTTCGACCTCGCCCATGTCGATCCGAACGAGAGCGGCTTCGACGCGCTCGGCAAGGGCGTCGCGGAAGGCAAGGAGCCGGACGAGGGCCAGGCCGGCCCCGCGCAGGCGACCAAGTATCTATCGAAGGGCCTCACCCGCTCGCGCACGGACAATCTTGTGGTGATGCGCGGCGCCAACGTTCCCTCCCCCAATGAGGGTCAGGGAGGGGGGGGCAGGGTCACCGCTCTCCATGGTCAGGGCGCGCAAGGCCGCGTCTCCGACACCATCGAAGGCGCCGTCGCGCTGAAGCAGGAAACAAGCCACGACCTCTCGCCGACCGAGAAGCTCGCGGCCATGCAGTGGAGCAAGGCCGGCAGCGCCGGCGCGATGTCAAGCAAAGCCGAACGCCGCGCCGAAGCCAGAGCCAAAGGCTACGAAGGCGAGATGTGCTCGGAGTGCGGGAATTTCACGCTGGTCCGGAACGGCACCTGCATGAAGTGCGATACGTGTGGGAGCACGACGGGGTGTTCGTGAGGTAGGCGAAGGAAGATGATTAATAACGGCCGGCGTTTTTGAGAGAATGGTCTGATGGCAGACAATCCGTTCGACTTGAAAAACGCCGGCCTGTTGAGCGCGCTAGGCCACACGCCGCGCGGTCTATTGGACCTCATTTCTACGGCGTCAACGCCTCCTTCGAGCCCCACAACCGATACGCTTTCCGGCTTGTTGAGTGCAGTGGTTCCGGCGGTCAACGCCAACCCATATTCGTTGCCCTTCGGATTTATCGGCCCCTCTGAAAGATCGGCCTCCTTTCCACCTCCTCCCATTCAACCTGTTACTGCTCTTGGCAAGGTGATCGCGTCCCAACCTCCGTCCTTGGCGTCACCATCACCACTGGCGCGCGCTTTCGGTTCACTTGCCGACAGCGTAGCGCCACCCACAAGGCCAGCGCCGCCCTATGAACCGGCCCCGGTCAAGCGGAAGGGATTCTTCTCCTTCCACTACGCGGACATCATCCGGGTCAATAACGTACGCAACGCCTGGAAGATCGATTGCCCCGGTCGAGAAGATAATCGCCAGTTCTATGATCGCAGCCTGTGGGAGTCCGTGCAGCGCAAGAACCCCGAAGGGCTAAAGGACCTGATCCGCCAAGGCATGGAGCACGCTTCTGTGGTCTGCGTTCTGGTGGGGGCCGAAACGTGGAGCCGACCATGGGTTAGATACGAGATCGCCCGCTCAGTGATTGACAAGAAAGGTCTGCTCGCAGTCCATATAAACGGCCTGCGCCATCATCAGCGATTGACCTCAGACGCGCATGGTGACAACCCGCTCGACTTCATCGGCGTGGGCTGCCCCGAGCGGGGTACTTACTACCTATATGAGCGTGTGGGGCAGTACGTGCTGCAATACGGTCAGGTCGTCTGGCAGGGGAAATGGCAAAAGTACAGCAAGTTCATCAACCCCGTACCGGTACCGAAGTACATGCAGGCGCCCGTTGAGGGCGAGGTTGTACCCTTATCGGCTGTCACTTCCATCTACGACTACGTCGGACAGCAGGGACATAAGAACATCGGCCTCTGGATCGATGCCGCCGCTCTGCGCGCAGGTCGCTGAGATCGGCGTGAAGGGTGAAGCTCCTATTGTCCTGTCCTGAACCAGAGCCCTCTAGCCCGTATGGCGGACTAGTTGGCCGGGTCCGCCATTTGTTTAAGTCCGATCGGCGGGTGCGAAGCTCCAGCGGAGGAACCTTTGGAACGAACCAAGGGAATCAAAGTTGGCTGTTAGCGCCTTCGAATGTAGCGTAAATTCAGGCAACGAATTGTCGCCCGACATTCGGGAAATCATCAATGGTCAGGACGAGACCCGAACGTCTTCCTCCAGGCAAAGAGCGGTTGGGCTTGGCACTCATGGCCATCCTAAGCCTTGCCGCTATTGCTGCGGCTGGCGGAATCGCGGGTTACCTCCTAGGACCACCCAAGGCGTTCTTTTCGATAGTATTTGCCATGCTAGCGTGGCTTGCAGGCGGTTGGTTCCTTGGGGGATGGCGCGCCGAAATGGCTGGGCTGGCCGCGCTTACGGCCGCTCTGATGGCATCCGAAGGGACTTATGCCATCGCAGTCATGTTCTGCTGCATGGCGTTCCTATTTTTATTCGCCGATATTGCGCCGCGTAGGAGTCGGCTGCGTTCAGAGCGCTTCAATTGAGGCTCCTGCGCCTTGAGCGATTGCAACTGGCGATCATTTCGCTTGAGCTAGATCGACGACAAGGGTGCGCTTAAGCCACAATGTGCTGCAAGAAAGCTTCGGCGCATATTTCCGGCATATCGAAGTAAACATGTCCTGCACGCAAGCTCCTTCATAACTTCCGATGACCGAAAACTTCTTCGCCGGCTCATTGATGACAATCGTGGCCTGCGTATCGCCCTGAAACTTATCCCGCAGCGTTTGCAATTCGACGCCATCAGAGGGCGAATCCCAAGCTACAGAGTAACTGTCCTTAAAGCCGTCGTAGCCTTTGGATATGAAGTACACAATGACGACGACCGCGCCCACAATCAGCACGACCCTCACCAAGGGTCCTCTTAGTGTAAGGCCTTTCGCCTCAACTTCCCCGTCTCCCGATCCCGCCTGTTCCCCATCTCCCGATCCCGCCAGCTGCGCCTGCGGCATACCTACAAGTTTGATAAGAAGCACTAGCGCGCCGACAAAGAGCAAGACCCCGATGCCAATTAGGATCAAGAAGCCCCAACCCCACTCCAGAAACAGACATCCCGTGAACTGAGCCAACTTACTGCTCCCCGGGCATATAGCTTGTGATCAACTCACCAGCAGGGTCATTGACTACCACGTACCCCTTACCAACCTCGAACTTCGTTTCCCCCATGTTGGTCGAGAACGAGTCTTTTTTTCCCACAAAGACCTGACTCACATCAGTCGCGTATTTGTCCAAGAATCCCGTAATCGCTGCATCCATTCGCTTAGTACCTGCAAGGGTGGCTGAGTCCTGCGGACCACGAAAATAAGCGCCGCGCATGAAAATGGGGAGCGCTGCGCTAAGGAATTGAGGGTTCGCCAAGGCGCCCCTGTCGTTCTTCTCGAGCAACTCCAGATAGGTTCTAAGTATGTCGATAATCTTGGTTTGGTAATCTGGAGGTGCGCCCAAAACGCTTCGTGCAACATTCGGATCGGTACCAAGCCCGCCGAACGAAATTTCGCACGACGTCCTCGCTCTCCTTACGAAGGCAGAACATGCAGCCTTTGTGCCGAATGCCTCCCATTTGGGATCGGCAAACTTGCATTCACATTGCTTTTCCTGTCCGAAGGCAGGTGCCGGTTGGACCAAGGCCAGCGAGCAACCAAGGAAAAGAAACGAAAGACCTGTGCGCTGAGCACTGAAAGCGGTTTTCAACCGACTACGCCAGTATAGCCGCCCGAATCTTCGCCTCTTCGAACTGCCGAAGCATGCCATTTTCTTCCCCTCCCATTTCTCGAAACAACCAATGGTAGCGCAGACGTTTGTGTACGTCGAGCCCGCTTGCGCTCCTCGCGCTGACGAACCTCGCCTACCAGGTGATCCGCAATCTCCGGAGCCGTGAATGCACGGTATTCAAACAGCCGTTTGGTGATGAGTGTCACAGGATGGGCCAGGGCATTGGGGTAGCAGCGAATGTGTCGGCGGAATGGTCCGCCACTCTAGCTGGAGACTGATGCCATGAGTGTCGCAGAGAATGCCCAAATGCGTGAAACTACGACCGGCTCTGCAGACCCTAATATCTGGGGCCCTTTCGCAGCGGGCGCGGCAGGTGTTTTATTTAGCTTTCTAAGCATAGCCTTGGTCGCTTGATTGGATTGCAAGTTCACCTGCACGGCCCGCGGTGGAAACCGATCACGGCGCCGATCTCGGCTCTGGCGTGAAGCAGTAGGCGGACTGCTGTTAAACGTAATTCCAGGGCAGCACTGCTTCCAGTTGGTGGGCGGAGCTGTTTGTCTTTGTTGGCAACGCGCTCGACAACGAGCCGGCCGAGACGCGAGGAGCGTAACCCGCCACTCACATATGAAAGGTCGGCGGGTTATGCCTCCGTCGTCGCTCGTCGATAAGCTACTTGCGGACGAGTCGCTTCCCCCACCCGCTTGCTGTTCCGGATTTTGACTGGTTCCCGGAACTTGCGTGCCCGATCACATCGGTTTGAGAAGCCGCGCGGAACATCCGACGGTTCTCCGTGCTTGCCCCGGTCACAAATCACAGAAAAGGGAGAGCGTCCAATGACGAGACTGAACACTGCAAGTCTTGCCATCCTAGGCACCGCGGCCATTGCCGCCTCCATGCTCGCGAGCCCGGCGATGGCCGAAGGTACGATGGCCAAGGGTACAATGGCCAAGCATGCGAAGTACACTCAGGCCCAGACCAAGGGATCTCAAACGCTCGCCAAAGGCCAGCGTCACGCGACTTACCGCAGCGAGCGGATCCGTAACGCCAATGCGGCCGTGCCGAGTGGGAGAGAGTATTATCGCAGGCCTGCCGGACCCGGTGAGGTGGCGGGCGATGTCGTGGGCGGCGCCGTCGCGACCGCGGGGGCGATCGCAACTGCCCCCTTCCGAGCCTTCGACAACAACAGCTACTACGACAACAGCTATAACAACTACTATGGCTACGGCTATGGCGGCCACGACTGGAAGACCTACGCCAGCCGCAACAACCTTGCCTGCACGCCCGGCGCTACGTTCAAGGGACCGGACGGCCGGCAACATCCCTGCCAGTAATTCCTTTCGACACGAAGAAGGAAAAAAGGCGGCCCGAGCGGCCGCCTTTTCTTTGCAGGGGTGCGCGCTGGCTACGACACTTCGCGAGCCCGAAGCTCGTAGCAAGTAAGGCGGATTAGATTAGCCGACCGCGTCCGCCGTAGCTCAACGAGCGAAGGCGGAAGGCGTAATCCGCCCTTTTGTTGATGATGATCGGCGGGTTACGCTGGCGCTAATCTTACTGCGTCATGGGCGTCTACGTCTGTTCGATGCTGCGCGGGCGCCGCAGCACGGACATTGCGGCAAGGTTTTGATGAGGGCTTTGATCAGGCGGGCGCGCATGGTTGCGATCGAGCT
>NZ_DATGFH010000053.1:0-3049 GCF_035309285.1 Bradyrhizobium sp.
AGCTGGTCGCAGCCGCTGCGAATGGAAACACCCATCCCACAAGCCCACCGAACGGGTCCTCAGGGGCGTCGGGTTCAACCCCTGGCGGCTCGGCCCCCCGTTTGCCGCGGAATTGGCAAGAGATCGGCCTCGGCGATCTGGTCGTCGCAAATCAGGATCGTTGGGAGGGCTGGTACGAGGCCATCGTCGTCGAGGCGAACGGCGACATGCTCACATTGCGTTGGCGCGACAACCGTAAGCGGTGCTTTTATCCCACATAGCTGAATGACCGTGAGCAGTGCACGATCGTAGTTCTCGTGGATCGAGGTCGTGTGCACATTATGGAAGACATTAGTGACGACACGAAGGTCGCTCGGCGCCATGTGGAAATCACGAGCGTGGTCCGCCGCCGGCGATGGAGCGATGATGAGAAGGGGCGGATCGTTGCCGAGGCGATCGCGCCGGGTGCGGTGATTGCGGACGTGGCGCGACGACATGATCTCGCTCCGCAGCAGCTGTCGAATTGGATCAGGGCGGCCAAGGAGGGCCAGTTCGCGCTGCCGGCCGATGAGACGCCAGCCTTCGTGCCTGTGGTACCAATGGAATCGGCACAGCCAATCAAAACCGCGCATGAGCGTCGCTCTGCCGCCATCGAGATCGTGATCGGAACCATCAAGGTGCGGGTACCGGGCGGCGCCGAGGCGCGAGACGTTGAAGCGGTGCTGCGTGCGGTTCGGCGCTCGAACGCATGACCGGTGGAGTGCTGATACCGCCAGGGCCGGTACGGGTTCTGGTGGCAACGAAGCCGGTGGACTTCCGCAAAGGGATGGACGGGCTTGCGGCCCTGGTGAAGGAACAATTGAAGGTCGATCCGTTCTCGGGCGTGATCTTCTGCTTCCGCGCCAAACGAGCCGACAGAGTGAAGCTGCTCTTCTGGGACGGCACCGGCCTGTGCCTGTTCGCCAAGCGGCTGGAGGGTGGCAAATTCCGCTGGCCGCGCATCGAGGACGGTGTGATGCGGCTGTCGGCGGCACAATTGGCTGCGCTGATCGAGGGTCTGGATTGGATGCGCGTGAGGGCGCGACGCGTACCTGCGCCGGAAGCTGTGCAGTAACCTGCGGTGAAGTGAATCAGGCGCCAATTTGGCTGTGGCAAATCGTCGACGATGTGCTGTCGTTGGATCGTGAACCGATCGATTGATTCGCTACCCGACGACATTGATGAGCTGCGCACGGTTGCATTGAACGCCATCGCCGAGCGCGATGCCGCGATTGCCGAGCGCGACCGAGTGATCGAACTCAATGACCGCCTGCGTGGGCTGTTGCGCAAGGCGCAAGGCTTCGAGCCGAAGAGCGAGCGGCTCGCCAAGCTTCATCCCGATCAGCTTAATCTGGCGCTGGAGGACCTCGAGCAGGCGATCGCCAAGGCGGAGGCGAGCGAGGAGAACAGGCAAGCCGCCGATGTGCCGCCGCGGAAACGGCGGATCAACCGTGGCGCGCTGCCGGCCCATTTGCCGCGCATTCACGAGACGGTTGCGCCGGCCGACATGAGCTGCCCATGTTGCAAGAGTCAGATGCATGTGATTGGCGAAGAGACTTCCGAGCGGCTCGACGTGATCCCGACGCAATACCGGGTGATCGTCACACACCGGCCCAGGTTCGCCTGCCGGGGCTGCGAGAAAATCGTGGAAGCGCCAGCGCCGGAGCATCTGATCAAATCCGGCCTGCCGACCGAAGCTTTGGTTGCCTCCGTGCTCGTGGCCAAATACGGCTGGCACGTGCCGCTCTATCGCCAGTCCAAAATGTTGGCCTCCCAGGGCATCGATCTCGACCGCTCGACGCTGGCCTTCTGGGTCGGCTATGCGGCGGCGGAATTGATGCCGCTGTACGGACGGCTCAAAGCAAATCTTCTCACCTCTGCCAAACTCGCCGTCGACGAAACGCCGGTGCCGGTGCTCGATCCCGGGCGCGGTCAGACCAAGACCGGCTACTTCTGGGCGATGGCGCGCGATGACCGGCCCTGGGGCGGAACCGACCCGCCGGCCGTCGTCTACACCTACGCGCCCGGTCGAGGCAGCGAGCATCTCGAGAGGCTGCTCGCGAACTATCGCGGCATCGTGCAGTGCGACGGCTATGCCCCTTACAAGAAACTGTCGGCTGACAGGATCACCGTCGCCTTCTGCTGGAGCCATTTGAGGCGCGAGTTCTTCAAAATCGCCGAGCGGGGCGATGCGCCTATTGCTACGGAAGCGGTTGCGCGCATCGCGCAAATTTACGCTGTCGAGAAGGACGTTCGTGGCACCAGCGCCGATGCACGCCGCGCCGCGCGCCAGGCAAAATCGCGCCGGCTCACTGACGCTCTCAAAACCTTCTTCGGACATCAGCTGGCGCGGCTCTCGGGTGGCTCCGACACGGCCAAAATCATTCGTTATGGGCTGAGGCATTGGGATGGCCTCATTCGCTTCCTCGATGATGGCCGCATCGAGCTAGACACCAACATTGTCGAACGTTCGATGCGCCCGCAAGCTTTGACGCGCAAAAATGCTCTGTTCGCGGGTCACGATGACGGCGCTGAAAATTGGGCGATTCTCGCCTCGCTCATCGAAACAGCCAAACTGTCTGGCGTTGACCCACATGCTTGGCTCGCCGATGTCCTGACCCGCCTAATCAATCTTTGGCCGAACAATCGCCTCGACGAACTCCTTCCCTGGACCTGGGCCGCTGCGCGCCAACAGCAACTCGCTGCTTGAATTTACCTCGCGCTTCACACCCCCGAGCGCAAATCAAGCCAGAACTCAACGGGTGCTGCAGCACCGCTCACGAGCATTGCGGCTATCCGCGAGTTACTTGATCGCGGCTTTGGCAAGCCCCACCCAATTTCTGGCGACTGACAACGATGCTGTGCCTGAGCAATTGAGCGCGGACGAGCTACGGGCACAGATCTTGGCCGAATTTCAGCGGGCTTTTCATGAATATCGGTTAGTGCCAGCAAAAGGACTCAAGTCATCCCGGGGCCGAGCGATGCGGCCTCGCAGGTCGCCTGACAAGCAGTTTTGACACTGATCGACACT
>NZ_DATGFH010000054.1:0-2097 GCF_035309285.1 Bradyrhizobium sp.
CTTCATGCAGAGCTCGGCCGATGTGCCGCCGATGACGATGGCAAGATGATAAGGTGGGCATGCCGCTGTGCCCAGCGTCAGCACCTTCTCCTTCAGGAAGGCGAGCATGCGATCCTTCGTCAGCACTGAGGGCGTCGCCTGGAACAGAAAGCTCTTGTTCGCAGAGCCGCCGCCCTTCGCCATGAACATGAACTTGTAGGCCAAATCAACTTCCGAAGAGCCACCCTCGGCATAGATCTCGCACTGCGCCGGCATGTTGTTGGCGGTGTTCTTCTCCTCATACATCGACAGCGGCGCGACTTGCGAATAGCGCAGGTTGCGGCGCAGATAGGCGTCGCGCGCGCCTTCGCTCAATGCGGCCTCATCCTCGCCGTCGGTGATGACGTTGCAGCCCTTCTTGCCCATGATGATCGCGGTGCCGGTGTCCTGGCACATCGGCAGCACGCCACCGGCGGCGATATTGGCGTTCTTCAAAAAGTCGAGCGCGACGAACTTGTCGTTGGGGCTCGCCTCCTTGTCGTCGAGGATGTTGCGGAGCTGCTTCAGATGCCCCGGCCGCAAATAATGATTGATCTCGCCGAACGCTGCCTCCGACAGCGCCCGCAGCGCCTCGCGTGACACCACCAGCATGTCCTTGCCGAGCACCTTTTCGACCCGCACGCCCTCGGTCGTGATCTTTTTGTAGGGCGTGGTGTCCGGTCCAAGCGGAAACAGCGGCGTGTGCTTGTAAGGCGGAACAGGCTTTTGCTGGTCGGGAAAGGCGGTCGGGGCGTTCATGGAGCGTCTCACGGGGTTTGCGGACCGCGCCAGGCGGCCTTGACAGGTCTGATAGACTACCACCGCTGATGAGAGCAACACAGCTTTCAGCATGGCAATGGCGAGGGTCGCGATGGCTAGTTTCGTCCTGATTCCAGGTGGTTGGCGCGGCGGCTGGACGTTCGCCGACTTTGTCGCGCGGCTCAAGCGGGCGGGCCACGAGGCCTATGCGCCGACCCTGAGCGGTCTGGACGTCGTGCCGGAGCCATCCGGCGCCAACATCAATCTCGACACGCATATCGCCGACATCATGGAGCTTCTCGCGGTCGAGGATCTATCCGAGGTAATCCTGTGCTCGCACAGCTATGGCGGCATGGTCGCGGCTGGCGTTGCCGATCGCGCGCCCGAGCGGATTGCCGCGCTGGCTTATCTTGATGCCTTCGTGCCGGCGGACGGTCAATCCTGGTGGGATCTCGCAGGCGAGCGTTTCCGGCAACTCATCATCGAACGCGCGCGCCAGGACGGGCTGACGGTCGAACCGCCCGCAGGCGGCGATCTCCGTCGCAGGCCGCATCCGATCGGCTCATTCCTCCAGGCACTTCACCTCACGCGCGCGGAAAAGCCGATGCCACGGTTGTTCGTCTACGCCACCGGCTGGAACGCGACGCCGTTCACGGCACAATACGAGCGCTTGCGCGACGATCCGGCGTGGCAGGTTCACACCCTTGCCTGCGGTCACGACCTCATCAACGAGGCGCCGGACGAGATGTTCGAGATTCTCACGCGGGTCGCGCGTGATCTGTCGCTGGCATAGAGGCACGCGACGCGGTGGCTGATCTGCAACGCCCTTTTCCCCGCCGGCAAGAAGCGGCATTGCGCCCTTGCACTCCCCTTTCCCATTCGCTTCAATGGCGGCAAAGGGGGGCCTTCTCACATGACATCCCGACGACAATTTCGCCGACCGATCCTGCTTGCCGCAGCGCTTGCGTTTCTTGCAGCACTCGCCGCAACCCCCGCCCGCGCCGACCACTGCGACGAAATTGCCAAGCAACTGGCGGATTCGATCGACGGGCTCAAGGTCAACTTCAAGGCCGCCAACATCATCTATCTGACGCATCCGGCGGCGGCCGAATTGTCGCTCGGCTGCCGCAACGACCAATATGCCAACGAGCTCTATGCCAAGACCACGCGCAAGATCAAACCGGCCTTCTTCGACCTCATTGGGTCTGCCGCGGCCGTGATCTTCTCGCTGCCGAAAGACGATACCGCGAAGGGCACCTCGCGCTGCCTGAAGCGCATGGGCATCCTGCGCGGCAACAACATCACCATGCGCTATAAAAG
>NZ_DATGFH010000055.1:0-35263 GCF_035309285.1 Bradyrhizobium sp.
AACCAGCGCTTGTCTTCGGCCTCGTCGCCGGCGGACTGGGCCGCGAACATGTTCTCACGATACCAGTTCCAGTGACCGGAGGTCTCCCACAGCGACTTGTCGAGGATCTGCGGCGCATTCACCTCGCTGTAATCGCCGGCGAGCCGCCGGCGCATATAGGCGATCACGGCCTGGAAGATGGTCCACCCCTTGGCGTGCCAGAACACCACGCCGGGGCCTTCTTCCTGGAAGTGGAACAGGTCGAGCTCGCGGCCGAGCCGGCGATGGTCGCGCTTCTCGGCTTCCTCGATCTGCCTGAGATAAGCGTCGAGCTCTTCCTGCCTGGCAAAGGCCGTGCCGTAGATCCGGGTCAGCATCGGATTGTTGGAATCGCCGCGCCAATAGGCGCCGGCCACCTTCATCAGCTTGAAGGCGCCTCCGATCTTGCCCGTCGAGGTCATGTGCGGGCCGCGGCAGAGGTCGAACCAGTCACCCTGGAAATAGATCTTGATCGGCTCATCGCCGGGAATGGCATCGACCAGTTCGACCTTGAAGGCTTCGCCCTTGTCGCGGAACACCTGCTTGGTCTTCTCGCGATCCCAGACCTCCTTCGTGAAAGGCTTGTCGCGCGCGATGATCTCGCGCATCCTCTTCTCGATCGCGGCAAAATCCTCCGGCGTGAACGGCTCGTTGCGGAAGAAATCGTAGTAGAAGCCGTTCTCGATTACGGGGCCGATCGTCACCTGCGTTCCCGGCCATAGCGACTGCACCGCTTCCGCCAGCACATGCGCGCAGTCGTGCCGGATCAATCCCAGCGCGCGCGCATCCTCGCGGGAGATAAGCTCGATCTTCGCGTCGTTCTCGATTGGATCGTTGAGATCGGCGAGCTCGCCGTCCAATGCCATTGCCACCGTGCGCTTGGCAAGCGACGGCGAGATGCCCTGGGCGATCTCGAGGCCGGTGATGTTCCTGGGAAATTCGCGCCTGGCGCCGTCGGGGAAGGTAAGGGTGATCTTTTCGACCGGTTCGGCGGGCTTCAGATTCGTGATAGAGTATTGGAATCCGGACTCGGATTTGTGGTCTGACATGTCGGTCTCCTGAGGCTCACTCCTGCGAACGGGCGCAGGTAAGCGGGAACGACAGCGGTATATCAGGCGAATCGGGCAACGCAATCGGCGTTATCGCCGAATTTCCGGAAATAACGCCGATTTCATGCAGGTCGCGCCCCCTCATTCGCATGCAGCCGGTGGTTGCCGATGCAGGGACTTGATGTGGTCCGCTTGCCAGGTTCATTTCCGTTTCTTGCTTTCCTCTCCGGCGCCGCTCCAGCGCGCTTTTCGCGCCAAACCGCAGCCGCAACGGTTGGCAAAGCGCGCCCGATTGGATAAGTCGGCATGCTCGCGAATTTTCCGGTCTGCCTGACCCGTCGTCCACAGAATGAGAACAGTGACATGAGAATGATATTGGCACTTGCCGCGGTCATGTATTCAGCGGCGGCTCTCGCTCAATCCAGTGCGCCGCCGGCGGCGGACGTTCACAAGCCGGCTGCCGCGGCCAAATCTGCGAGGCCGGCCAAGACGAACAAGACGAAGACGGCGGCCAAGGGATCGATCGCTGCGCGTCTGGAGGCTTGCCAGGATATCGACGACGGCACTAAGGGACGGCTCGACTGTTATGACGAGGTCATCAAGCCGACGCCGAAGCCGAATGCCCCAGAGGCGAAGACCGTGATGGAATGCAAATACACCAAGGAAGAGGACGAGCGGCTCGCCTGCTACAACGGCTTTGTCGACATGATGCCGAAGCTGCCGAAGTCCTGAAGGCGAGGCCTTTCGTTTGCGCGATCTCCGTCCGCGCAAAACGCCAACGCGCGATGATTTGTCGTCGCGAGTGCGCTAGTCGCAAATGCGGGTCAGCGTCGCCTTGAAAGCGACGCCGGGCATTTGCAGCGCGGCGCCTTCAAAATCGACCATGTTGCCGTTCTTGTTGCCCTTCAGCGTCAGCGTGATCATGTCGGTGCCGAACAGCGGCCGGAACGCGGGGTCGGCGTTGTGCCGCTCGGTCGAAACCTTGACACTGATACTGTCCCCTTCGTCCCTGTAGCTGCCGACGAACGCAAAGGCGGAATTGCCCCCGCGGAGCTTTCCCGAATGGGCGTAAACGACGCCGGTACCTGTGCCATGAACGGTATGAAATTCAACCTTGTACAAGCCTTCCTGCAAATCCCGTCCCCGGCAGTAGCAATTCCCATCCATCTGCACCTTAAAACCGGCTACAGAGGTGAACAATCCCGCGCGCGTCGGTTCCGCACGCCCATCAACATCACAATTTCATCAGTGACGCCGACGTCAGATGGAAGAGAGAAGGGCGCGCGGTGTTGCGCTAGTCAGCGCGCCGCAGAGGTTGCCGTGCTGACTGCGACACGCATCGACGGCTGAGCCATCTTCACCAGCACCTGCTCAATCGGATCCTTTGTCCAGGCCTGCGTGACGTAGTCGCGGTGGGTGATGCCTGCGCCGGTTTCGACAAAGATTGCGCTGCCGGGTCGCAACGGTCCGTCGATGCTTTCGGAGACGGTGATGCCCTTGGCGCGCAGCATCGACATCAACTCGTGGTCGTGGTGGGCTGTGTAATGCGTGTACGAAGAGACGAAGAAGCCGTTACGGTGGTGCTCGATCCATGACGCGAACTTGTCGAGTTCGCCATAGACCGCATCGAGCAGGATCACGCCGCGGACACGGTCAGAGATGCCGCCGACTTCCAGGCTCCAGGCGGTCGGCAGGAAGCCGCCGCTATAGCCGACGATGACGATCGGCATCTTCTCGAAGGCCTTGGCGCTTGAGGGATCGCCGTAGAGGCGGGCGAGGTTGCTGGCGGACTCGTCGATGAAGCGCTTGAAGCCGCCGGGCTGCCAGAATTTGCCGGCCGAGGAGTCCGCGGCGTCGACCGCCATCTGCGGGGCGAGCAGCACGGCGTTGACGCCGGAATCCGTGATCTGCTGCGGCACCAATTGCCGGTCGCGGACGTCGCGTTCCAGTGTCGCGCCGTTGCCGTGGAAGAATACCACGATCACGCCTGGCTTCTGCACGTCGAAATTCTCGGGGATGTGCACCAGCACGCGGCTGTCGTTGTAGGTCTGGTCCTGCCAGTAGACGTGGCCAGAATAGCTGCGATGGCCCTTGCGGCCGCCGGAGGAGATGTTGAGGAAGGGCGTGTCGGAGGCGGGGTTGTTGCCGTAGTAGGGGAAGGCTGAGGATTTCATGCTGACCAGCGTCGTGACCTGCTCGCCGGTCGGCTGGGGTTGGTGCTGGTAGGGCAGTGTCGGCTCAAGCGAGGCAACGCGGTAGCTCTGCGTCTGCACGCGCTTGGGGGCCGGCGCGAAGTCGGCCAGTTGGTGGAGGGGGAGGGCTTCGCTTGCGGTGGGGAAGCGGTCGCGGAAATCCGGCTTCGGGAAGCGATCGTCGAATGTATCGCCCGAGGCGGTCGATGGAGTGGGGGCCGAGGAAGCATTGGCGGCAAGCGCCCCAGGATTCGGAGCACGGCCGCACTGAACCAGGAGCAGCGACAGTGACACACAGAGACAGGCAAGGAGCCAGCCGCGAACGCGACCCGCCGTCTCCGGCAGCCTCACCCCGCGCGCAACGTCATGGTCCTTCGGATTGGCTCCGACCATCCACCCACTGTCCCAAGTCGATCCGGCAATCGGCGTATCAGAGCCTGCCGGACGTTTAGGCGACGTTAAGCTTTCGGAAAAACTTCCCCATCCGAAAGCAGTTGAACAAACTTCGACTACAGGCCTCAAGATCAACACGAAATCGTGTCGTGATTGTGGGAAGGGAGTGAGGCCCTCGCGCCGTCGTAGTGATGCGGGTGGTCAGGAAGATAAATATAGGTATTTGAATACCAAAACTAACCACGCTTCTTTGGCATTTGCTAACCTTCCTTGAATTGGCGGACTGCGCCTTGCACGATATCCACAACGGCGGGACGCCGAAGGGGCCGACATGACGGCATCAGAAACGGGAAGCCCGGCATGGCCGAGCCGGCTTCTCGAAGGCGGGCACACTGTTTCCGTCATCGTGGCTACAGCGATCGTCGTCGCCGACATGATCGGGGTCGGCGTGTTCACAAGCCTCGGCTTCCAGGTCAAGGACATCCCGTCCGGCTTCTCCATCCTGCTGCTCTGGACGGTCGGCGGCCTTGTCGCTCTGTGCGGCGTGTTCTCCTATAGCGAGCTCGGCGCGATGTTTCCGCGCTCGAGCGGAGAGTACAACTTCCTCAGTCGCGCCTATCACCCGGCCTTCGGCTTCCTTGCAGGCTGGATCTCTGCGACCGTCGGCTTTGCCGCACCCGTGGCGCTTGCCGCGATGGCATTCGGCGAATACGGCAAGTCGGTCATTTCAGGCGTCGCGCCACTGGCCCTTGCAGTCGGCATGGTCTGGCTGGTCTCGCTGATCCAGCTCACGGGCGTGAGACACTCCTCGACCTTCCAACTCGTCTCGACGCTGCTGAAGGTCGTCCTGATCGTGGCCTTCCTCCTGGCAGGCTTTCTCATCGGCACGCCGCAGGGCGTGTCGTTTGCACCGTCGCCGTCGGTCTTCGCTGATATCACCAGCGCGCCGTTCGCGATCAGCCTCGTGTTCGTGATGTACTCTTTCTCGGGCTGGAACGCGGCGACCTACATCATCGGCGAGATGGACACGCCGCAGCGAAGCCTGCCGCGTGCGCTGCTTGCGGGCACCGTGATCGTGATGGTGCTGTACGTGGCGCTGAATGCCGTGTTCCTGCACACCGCGCCGATCGACAAGCTCGCCGGCCAGCTCGACGTCGCTGTCGTCTCCGGCCGCCACATCTTCGGCGACGTCGGCGGCCGGATTGTCGCTGCGATGATCTGTATCGGCCTGATCTCATCGATCTCGGCGATGATGTGGATCGGCCCGCGCGTGATGATGACCATGGGCGAGGACATCCCGGCGATCCGCGTATTCGCGCGCAAATCGAAGAACGGCGCACCGGCCTATGCCATCCTGTTCCAGCTTGCGGTCGCCACTGTGCTCTTGTTCACCCGCTCGTTCGAGGCGGTGCTCGACTTCATCCAGTTCTCGCTGCTGTTCTGTTCGTTCTTCACCGTGCTCGGCGTCATCAAGCTACGGATCACGAACCCGGAGCTGCCGCGGCCCTATCGCGCCTGGGGATACCCGCTCACGCCGCTGGTTTTCCTGCTCGTGACCGGCTTCATGATGTACTATCTCCTGACCGAACGCCCGCTGCAGGCGTTCCTCGGTATGTTGATGATGATTTCAGGTCTTCTGATCTACGCTATTTTCCACAAGCGGACCGAATCGGGTGCCGCGATGTCAGCCTAGGGCCGCGACCAACATGCTCCGCTCAATGAAAATGGCGGCGCTTGCCGCGGGCTTGATCATCGCCGTCGCATCGGTGGCGCGCGCCGAAGATCCTGCGACCGCGGACGATACCGCGCGCTTTCTCGCAGGCCTTGCGCCGTCGGAAGGTTCGCCGCTCACGCCACTGACCAGAGACCCGGCCTGGCAGCATCACGCCAGATTCCTTGACGGCGCCTTTGCCCAGCTCGAGCAGCGCCAGCTCGCCAGGGTGCGCGCCTGGGCCGACACCAATCTCGCGGCCCCCAAGCCCACCATGTTCTACTTCTTCTCGGGGCCTGATTTCGTTTACGCCGATGCCTTCTACGGGAAGGCGAGCACTTACGTGATGGCCGCGCTCGAGCCGCCGGGCTCGATGCCGGATATCACCAGGCTGCCGCGTGGCAGCATCGATTCCGCGCTCGGCAATATCGAGCATTCGCTCGGCACCATTTTGAATTTCAGCTTCTTCATCACCAAGCACATGAAAGTCGATCTTCATGTCGGGCAGATCTCGGGCACGCTGCCGCTGCTCTTCGTGTTCATGGAGCGCTCGGGCAAGAGCATCAGGCAAGTCACGCCGGTGACGCTTGATGAGGAAGGGCAGGTTCACGCCGGGAGTGAAGCCGCGCGGCCGAACGCGCCGCGTGGCGTCCGCATCCTGTTCTCCGGCAAAGACGGCGGCGAAAAGACGCTCTACTACTTCTCGACCGACCTCTCCAACAGCGGCGTGAAGTCGAGCGGCTTTCTGAAATTCTGCGCAGGCCTTGCGCCCGGCAACAGCCTGCTCAAAAGCGCCTCCTACCTCCTGCATTCCGGCAGCTTCACAACGACGCGTGACTTCCTGCTGGCCAACAGCGCCACCATCATCCAGGACGATTCCGGTATTCCGCTCGCCGATTACAATTCGCGGAAGTGGCGCTTCTTTCCGTTCGGCCGCTACGCTGGCCCGATCAGCGAGTTTCCCGGCCGCTATCAGCAGTCCTATGCCGAACTCTTCCGGCGCGCCCAGCCGATCGATTTCGGCATCGGCTATCGCTGGCGTACGTATGAATCAAACGTTTTGCTTGCAGTGAGGCTCGGCCCCGACGAGCCGCCGCCCGCGGATGCGACCGCTTCCACCGATGCCCCTCCGCCGCCGAGGCCGCATCCCAGAAGGCCAAAGCCGCCGCCACCTGAGCCGAGGCGCGGCTTCTTCTGGTTCCGCTAGTCCAAGACCCCCTGGCTCGTCTACCAGCGCACGTGCTGGCTCGGCTCGATCAGCGCCGCGTTGCTGGGCGCCGGCTCGGTGCTGCGCTTGAAATAGCTGTAGGCGGAGATGATCGCGACGATGAGAGCGATGGTCGCGAGCAGGTCGATCAGCCGGGGGTCGCGAATGTGGTGGCTGGTTTTCCAGCGCATCGTTGTTTCCTCCCGAAGGAAGCATCGCGACAATGCGTGGCAGGCTTTGCGGGTTCCTGTGGGCCAGCAATGCGCGCGCCGCTTGAAGGCGCTGCAGCCCCTCAGGTTCGAGGCGGCGCGTTGACGCCGCGCCAGCGCCCATAGCGCCACGGCAGATACCAGCGTGCGCCGGGCGGCAACTGCGACGGCACCAGATCGATCCCCGAGGTGCCGAAGGGTTGGCAGCGCAGGAGCCGCGCCAGCGTCATCCAGCCGCCGGCCCACAGTCCGAACCGCTCGATCGCCTCGTCGCCATAGACCGAGCAGGTCGGCAAGTGGCGGCAGTTGTAGCCGACAAGTGGCGATAGTGAGTGACGGTAGAGCCAGATCAGCGCGCGCCCGGCGTTGCGCGGTAGCCGGAGCAGCGCGACACCCAAGTTGGAACCTGGCAGCTTTGAATGGTTCATGGCGGCGAGCCGCGATCCTAAGCGAAAATCTGCACTGATCCGATGCAGGGAACTTTTGGCGTCAGACATTTACGCCACACTGTTGCTACGATCTGCGAGCTTTTGGGAGCAGCGCAGCAAGTCCCTATGGACGATGCGTATTCACCCGGATACCATCTTGTGACGCCTGTATGATAGACTCGTTTTTGGCGTTGGGTTCGGGCTTGCCATTGCTCTTTTGTCGCTCTTTCGGGGCTTGGGGAAGGAACCAGTTTGAGGCGCTTTTCGTCGCTTGATCTCCGCGGCTGGGCATTGTTTTGCGCCGCCGCCCTGTGTCTCGCATTGCCAGGCGCCACTGCGACCTTCGGCAGTCCCGCGCATGCCGGCAACTCGCTTGAAGCACGCAAGCTCCCGATGAAGTTTAGCTGGGTGGCTTGCGGACGCGATTGCGGAGGCTGGATCAGCGCAGTCGGCATCATCACCGCCGATACCCCGAAGGACTTCGAGGAGTTTGCCCGCGGCCGCGACCTTGCCGGAGCGACCATCGTGCTGGATTCCAGTGGCGGCTCGGTGAACGATTCCATTACCCTCGGCCGCCGCTTCCGCGATCTGGGCATGCTGACCACGGTCGGCGTCACCATGCTGGACCACAAGGCTAAAGGTGGCGATCGCGGCAGCGTCGCGCCGGAAGCCTATTGCGAGTCCATGTGCGTGTTCCTTCTGCTGTCGGGCAAGGCGCGTTATGTGCCGCAAGAGGCCCATGTCCGTGTCCACCAGATCTGGATGGGCGATCGCGCCGATGATGCCAAGGCCGCATCCTATTCCGCGCAGGATCTGATGATCGTCGAGCGCGACGTCGGACGACTCGCCAAATACACGTTCGACATGGGCGGGGCGGGCGATCTGCTGTCCCTGGCACTCAGCGTGCCGCCCTGGGAAGAATTGCACGAGCTCACGCCGGACGAGTTGCGCCTCACCAGGGTGGCGAACACCGACAAGCTCGCAGACGTGCTGCCGCAGGCCGCGATCGCGATACCCATGGCGCAGATCGCGCCGAAGACCGTGCAGGACCGCTTCGTCAGCAGCGATGAAAGCGACACCACCGCAAAATCGACCAAGACCGCGGAAGCCGTGGTTCGGACCGGCGGTAGCGCGGAAGCGCCGTCGAAGTGACTGCCTAGCCCTGCGCCGCCGCGGGCTGGTCCGCCTTCGCTTCAATCTGCCCGATTGCATCGACCACCGCGTCAAAGGTCAGCATGGTCGAGGCATGGCGCGCCTTGTAGTCGCGGACGGGTTCCAGGAGCGCGATATCGGCCCATTTGTGGTCGGGCGGGGGCGGGGCGCCGTTCTCCTTCAGCATCTTGCGAACGGTCTCGCGCAACTCCCGCAATTCGCTCGCATTTGAGCCGATCACATGGCGCGCCATGATGGAGGAGGAGGCCTGTCCCAGCGCGCAGGCCTTCACATCGTGGGCGAAGTCGGTGACCACGGGGCCGTCCATCTTCAGGTCGACCTTGACCGTCGATCCGCAGAGCTTTGAATGGGCGGTGGCGCTGGCATCGGGGTCGGGCAAACGGCCCAAGCGCGGAATGTTCCCGGCCAACTCGATGATTCGCTTGTTGTAAATGTCGTTCAGCATGGGACGAGGTCCTAAGGGCGCACCCCGGCAAGCGCCCTTGGCGCGGGAGTTTCATCGTCTTATATATGGATGCAAATGCTGGAAAAACAGCCCGGCTTTTTGCCGGCTCCGGTGTTGACAACAACGATGGGACTCAGGCGCCCGGCGGAATTTCCGCCCCGTCTGCCCGGTGACACTCCGGTCCTTATGACCGGTCGAACGGAGAAGACGATATGGATGGCGCCTTGATCAAACCCCTTCGCGCTGGCAAGCCCACTGAGGCGCGCCCCGCCGAGCTTGATCCGTCAGAATTCCTGGCCGCCGCCGTCCGCGCCGACCAGCCGCGGCCCTCGCGCGCGGAAGCCGAAGGCGCCGTGTACACGCTGCTGAGCTATATCGGCGAGAACCCTCACCGCGAGGGTCTTCTCGATACGCCGCGCCGGGTGGTCGAGGCCTTCGACGAGCTCTACCAGGGCTACCATCAGTGCCCGGCCGAGGTGCTCGACCGCACTTTCGGCGAGACCGCCGGTTATGACGATTTCGTGCTGGTCCGCGACATCGCGTTCACCTCGCAATGCGAGCATCACATGATGCCGTTTTACGGCAGAGCCCATATCGCCTATACGCCGGTCGAGCGGGTGGTGGGGCTGTCGAAGCTCGCGCGGCTGACCGACATTTTTGCGCGGAGGCTGCAGACGCAGGAGCATCTCACGGCGCAGATCGCGGCCGCGATCGATGAGATCCTCAAACCGCGCGGCGTTGCGGTGCTGGTCGAAGCGGAGCATACCTGCATGTCGGTGCGGGGCGTCGCCAAGCATGGCGCGATGACCTTCACCAGCCGCTACACCGGCATGTTCCGCGACAATCCGGCGGAGCAGGCGCGGTTCCTGTCCATGGTGCGAGGGACGTAGCACGAGCTGCTCACCCTTGCTTTGAAGAGCGAGGGCTATCCCGTGTCCACAGCTGCAGATACCGATCGCGAAGAGGGGCTCGGCTTTTCGCCCAAATTCGACGCGTCGGGACTCCTCACCTGCGTTGCGACCGATGCAGCGGGCGGCGAGGTGCTGATGGTCGGGCATATGAACGACGAAGCGCTGCGCAAGACCGTTGCGACCGGAGAGGCCTGGTACTTCAGCCGTTCGCGCAATGCGTTGTGGCGGAAGGGTGAGACATCGGGTCAAACCCAGCGTGTGGTCGAGATGCGCATGGACTGCGACCAGGACGCGGTCTGGATCCGCGTCGAGCAGGTCGGCGCCGCCTGCCACACCGGACGCAAGTCCTGCTTCTACCGTCGGGTTGAGGGCGACAACGGCGAAACGCGTCTCGCCTTTGTCGATGCCGAGCGGCTGTTCGACCCGAACGAGGTGTATCGCAAATGAGCGTCTTAACCCCCTGTTAACCATAACCGTCCCAGTGTGACGTTGGCTGAGGCGCCTTTCGGGAGAAGGCGCAGGAACGCCGCAATCGCAGTGTCCGGGGAGCAGGGCACCAACACATGTCGGTCGACACGAGCAACACCAATGTCGCGGCAGGTGTCGATAGCCTGCGCGCGCAGGTGACCGGCGCGATCAAGCAGGCGGCCGCCGTGACCGGCGCCAGTTTCCATTATCTGCTCGCCACCGCGAAGATGGAGTCGGATTTCAATCCGAGCGCGGGCGCTTCGACGTCCTCGGCGCATGGGCTCTACCAGTTCATCGAGCAGACCTGGCTTGCCACCGTGAAGGAAGCGGGTGCGCAGGTCGGCTACGGCCAATATGCCAATGCGATCACCAAGACCGCGTCCGGCGACTATGTCGTGGTCGATCCGGTGGCGCGCAGGGACATCATGAAGCTGCGCGACGATCCCGCCGTGAGCGCTGCGATGGCGGGCGTGCTGACGCAATCCAACAGCTTCCAGCTCACCGGCAGGATCGGGCGCCGCCCGACCGACGGCGAGCTGTATATGGCGCATTTCATGGGCGTCGGGGGCGCGGCAAGACTCATCAACTGCGCGGTCGACGATCCGCAGGCCTCAGCCGCAAGGATGTTTCCGGCCGCCGCCGCGGCCAACCGCTCGATCTTCTACGACCGCCAAGGCAACGGCCGCACCGTCTCCGAGGTCTACGCCGTGATCGCCGCGCGCTACGACAGCGCCGCCGGCGCGTCCGCCACCCAATCGGCGCTCGCGATGTATGGCACTCCGGCTACGAGCCCCTCGGCCGCAAGCGCCGTGGGAGCCATCGGCGCGGCAGCCACGCCTGCGCTCGACAGCGCGAGCTTCCTCTCGCAAATCCCCGACGTGCGGAATGCCGCACCGGCTTCAGTCGCCTCGGCATCGGGCGGCGACGCCAATTCGCATCCAGCCGATCCGATGTTCCGCTCGCTGTTCCTGGTCGACGATCGTTCGCAACCGGTCTCCTCGACGGTGCATCAATTGTGGGGCCGCTCCGCGTCGCTGACTGCGGATGCCGCGGCAGCGGCGCCGGCATCGAACAACGATACGCCGCGGCCGCTTGATCTCTTCAGCGATCGCAACGGCACGTTCGCGGGCTGATCGCGCTTGCGGCGCGCTTCGCCGCACCGCCACCCTTAACAAAACGTCAATAAAACCAGTCGGTTATGGTGAACGCTTTGTTAAGCGTCGTGGTTTATTTTGTATTTCGGTGGCGACAGCGCGTCGCTTTTGGTTGCGTAAGCCGGCAGGACCATGATCGTTCGGCAGTTCATCAGTTGGGTCAGGAACGCGCCCGCAGGCGAGCGGGCGGAGGCCACGAGAGCATTGGCGCGGGCCTGGCTCATTTCGGATCTTTCCGCTGAAGATCGCGAAGCCGCCGAAGGCGCGCTGCTGATGTTGCTCGACGATCCCTCGCCGCTGGTGCGGCAGGCGATGGCCGAGGTGTTTGCGCGCAGCGCCGAGGCGCCGGCCGCGATCGTGCAGGCGCTCTCGCTCGATCAGCCTTCCGTTGCGCTTCCCGTGCTCGAACATTCGCCGCTTCTGATCGACGCCGATCTCGTCGACATCGTCGCCACCGGCGACAGCGAGACGCAATGTGCGATTGCTCGCCGCATCATGTTGCCGGCCTCGGTCTGCGCTGCGATTGCCGAGGTAGGGTCGGCCGCAGCCGCGCTTGAATTGATCGAGAACGCCTATGCCGAGCTCGCGCCGCTCTCCTGGGATCGCATCGTCGAGCGCCACGGCCATCTCGCAGCGATCCGCGAGTCGATGCTGGTGCTGGAGGATCTGCCGGCCGCGACGCGCGCGGCGCTGGTCGCAAGGCTCTCCGAGACGCTGGCGCAGTTCGTCGTTGCGCGCAATTGGCTCAGCGCCGACCGGGCAGGGCGGATCACCAGCGAAGCGCGCGACCGCTCCACGCTCCATATCGCGGCGCGCTCGCGCGGCGAGGACGTGCGCGGGCTTGTTGCGCATCTGCGCGCGACCTCCCAGCTCACCGCGGGGTTGATCCTGCGCGCGCTGCTCTCCGGCAATCTCGAGCTGTTCGAGGCTTCGCTCGCCGAGCTGTCCGGCTTGCCGCAGGCGCGAGTCTCCGCGCTCTCGCATGACCGCGGCGCGGCCGGCTTGCTCGCGCTGCTCAAGCGCGCGGGCCTGCCGGAATCGACGTTTGCGGCGTTTCGTGTCGCGCTCGAAGCCTGCCACGAGGCCGGCTTCGTCAATGATGCAGGAGGCGCGGCGCGGCTGCGGCGTCGCATGGTCGAGCGCGTGCTGACCCATTGCGAGACCGACCGCGGCGCCACCGAGCCGCTCTTGATCCTGCTCCGCCGCTTTGCAACCGAATCCGCCCGCGAAGACGCGCGCCAGTTCTGCGACGAGCTCCTGGCAGAAGACGAAGCGATCGCGCCGCTACATGATGATCTGATCGCGGCGTAACCGTCGTCGTCATTGCGAGGAGCGAATGCGACGAAGCGATCCACACTGCGTGGGGCGGGCAAAGGCGCGTGAGCGCCGTGCCCACCATTCACGACATCGGCAAGAAATGGTGGGCACGCTGTCGCTTTGCCCACCCTACGATTGTGCGTGAGTGCTTGTACAAATGCAGGAGCAGCCCGGCTCCCGCGCAAGCGACGTGCTCTAATCCCCTGGCACAATGCTCGGCGACATGATCGCCTCGAGATGCTCGGGCCGGTCGCGGTTCACATGCATCAGATATTCATCCGCGACGCCACGCAGCTTGCGGCTCAATTCGCTCGCAACGGTCGCGCTGTCGAGTCGCGTGTGATTATGCACGATCGCCAGGATCGCGTTGATGTGGTGCGTGATCAGTTCGGCCGGAACCTTCTCGACCTCGGGTGCGTGCTCGATGATGCGGCACAGGCTTTCAGCCGCGACTGCGGCGGACGGATAACCAAACGTCGCGGCGTCGCCCTTGATGTCGTGGGCGGCGCGGAACAATTCATCGGCGGCTTCGTCGGAGAAACCGTTCCGGACGATCGCGCGATGCGAGTCGGCGAGCCGCTCAGCCTCGATCAGCATCCACGACTTGAACTCGCCGGCCAAGTCGGCGAGGGCTTTTTCCGCTAGCGCCACGGGGTCGTCGAAATCCCGCTCGTCGACGCGGTGCAGCACCTTGCGCAGCGGATTGGGCTGGGTGATGACCTTGTGGGTGGCGTAGTGCTTGACGCTGATTTCCGCCGGCTTCTCTTTCGCCATTTTGAGGTTCCTTCGCGGTATCCTGGCGGCTAGATGGAAGAGCGGGCTTTGTCGAGCAGCGACGGTTGCTGCAGCACCTCGACCTCGCCGCCGACGCGGCGCTCCGGACCGATATAGGCGTTGTTGGTGTTGCGGCGGCGGTCCGGTCCGAAATAGGTCTTGGTCTTGATGAAGGGCCGCGGATTGGCGACGACGTTGAGGATGCGCTGATACAGTCCCTTGGCCGAGATCGGCTTGGCCAGGAATTCGGTGACGCCGGCATCGCGCGCCACCGTCACGCGGCGCTTCTCGGAATGTCCCGTCAGCATGATGATAGGGGCGTAGGGGTTGCCCTTGGATTCCGGCTGGCGGATCATCTGCGCGAGCTCGAGCCCATCGAAGATCGGCATCGCCCAGTCGGTGATGACGATATCGGGGACGTAGTGGGTGTACATCTCAAGTGCGGTCGCACCGTCCTCGGCTTCGTAGACTTCGCGCGCGCCGAACGAATGCAACAGCGTGCGCAGAATGCGGCGCATATGCGGGTTGTCGTCGCAGACGAGAAACCTGAGCTTGTTGAAATCGATGCGGAACATGGACCGGCCTTGGGGGCGAACCCGGTCAGAAAGCGGGTTACCCCACATTAACCATAGGGCGATGCCGGTTAACGAAGGGTTGCGAAACGCACCCGGAATGCATCAACCGCCGTATTCTTCGACTCGTCATGCGCGGGCTTGACCCGCGCATCCATCTGACAAGACTCCGATCCAAGGAGATGGATTGCCGGGTCAGGCCCGGCAATGACGATGGATAAGCTCTCAATGCCCGAATTGCTCGCGCAAAATGCGCTCTTCGAGGCTGTGGCCGGGATCGAACAGCATCCGCATCGCGATGGTCTTGTCGGAGAGCACCTCGACCCGCCGCACATCGCGCGCCTCGTCGTGGTCGGCCACCGCTGCCACCGGACGCTTCTCGCCCTCCAGCACCTCGATCACGACATAGGCGCTGTCGGGCAACAGCGCGCCGCGCCAGCGGCGGGGACGGAAGGCGGAGATCGGTGTCAGCGCGAGTAGCGCCGCATTGATCGGCAGAATCGGCCCCTGCACCGAGAGGTTATAGGCGGTCGATCCGGCCGGCGTCGAAACCAGGACGCCGTCGGCGATCAATTCCTGCATCCGCTCGTGGTTGTCGATCAGGATGCGCAACCGCGCGGCCTGGTAGGTCTGACGGAAGAGCGCGACCTCGTTGATGGCGTGGTGGATGTGGACCGCGCCTTGGATGTCTGTGGCACGCATCAGAAGCGGATGGATCACGGATTCGCGCGCCTCGGCCAGCCGTGCGCGCAAATCGCGGGTCGAGAACTCGTTCATCAGGAAGCCGACGGTGCCGCGATGCATGCCGTAGATCGGCTTTCCGGTGCGCATATGCTGATGCAGGGTCTGCAGCATCAAGCCGTCGCCGCCGAGCGCGACCACGACGTCGGCTTCGGCCGGCGCGCAATTGCCGTAGAGATTGGTGAGCTGCGTCAGCGCCGCCTGGGCTTCCTCGCCAGCGCTCGCGACAAAGGCGATCCGGTCATGTCGCTTGGGCGTATTCATGAACTCTCAGAGGCTCGCAAAGGGGCTCGGCTCGTGCGCCGGAAGGCGACGCGCCGGTCGTCTATATAGACTTGGCGATCCCTGTCGAGATGACGGCGAAAGAGATTCGCTTCCCTTAAAGTAAACGGGCGGCCTTTTCAGGGCCGCCCGTCCAGAACTTTGGCTGATTGTCGCCGGTCTCAGTACTTCGCGACGACCGGGCTCGGGCTGAAGTGATAGTTCACGCCGATCTTGCCCTGCCACAGGTAGTTCCAGTCGGAGAGCGAGGTTACGCCGTTGGAGGACAGAGCCGTGTGCCGGCCGAAGTCGAGGAAGTCGACCTCGCTCTTCGCCGACCAGCCCTTGCCCAGGTCAAACTCGGTACCGAAGCCTGCGGTCCAACCGGCGCGGGTCTGGCTGGTCGAGATCTGCGCGTGGTTGAAGGTGAGGCCCGGCGGCAGCGGCGGAGCGAGCGCAAACCCGTTTTGGTTGGTGCAAGTGGCGCCGCCGTTTATTGGATCGAAGCACGTCACGGTAATCCTGCTGTCCTCGAACGCACCGCCCGCCTTCACGTAGTACAGGGTGCGCCCCATCGCGTAGCCGAGCTTGCCGGCCACGGTCGCGATCCAGTTCGTGTTGTCGCCGACCTGCAGCATAGAGGCCGAGGGTACGGAGAGCCCAGCGCTCGCTGATGGCGGCAAATTCCTCGCACCATGGGTGTTGGTGCCGACGATATCGCCCTCGACGCCGAGCACCCAGTTGTTCGGGAGTTGCCTGTTGTAGCCGAGCTCGAAGCCGCCGAGCCCGCCTGCAACCCACGGCCGCTCGCTTTGCGCAGGCGTGGTCAGCACGGTGACGTCGGTCCGGCCGTAGTCCGCGCCACCGATCGCGCCGACGTAGAAGCCGGTCCAGTTGGTAGGCGCAATGTAGGGGTGCGGCGGCGCCTTGACCTTGAACGGCATCACGGCAGCGATCATCTCGGGCGTGAACTGATACCTTACGCCGCCGCTCAGGCCCCAGCCGGTGATATTGTCACCGTTCTTGTAGTCGGCGCGGACATAGCCGAGCCAACCCGTGTTGACCACCTGACCGGCAAGGCCGAGCGAGTACTGGCCATAAGTGCCGATGCGGCTCGTGGAGTTCGTGGCCACCCCATTGATCGGCGAGTTCACACCAGGGACCGGAGTATTGGTAATGACGGCCGGAAATGTCCCGGTCGCAGTCGTGTTTCCAGCGAATTCATGAAACACGCTCACGGACGCGAAGGGCTGCCAGTTGACCTTGGCGCCCGCGATGTTCTTGCCGAACCGCAAGCTCAACCGACCCAATTCGCTCTCGATGTCGTTGATGCTCTCCGTCGCGGAAAGACCGGCGCTCTGGAGGTTGCCCGGCATCGTGAAGGGATCGATCGCGGTGCGCGAAAAGATGAAACCGCCGGACGGTTCGATGAACCAGCCGTTCTTGAGGTCAAAATTGTAACCCGCGTCCGCGGTGACTGAGAACCCGTGACCCGACAAGGGCTGGTTGCTGAAGCCGTACCCCGCGTTGAAGAGATTGATGTTGAATTCCTCCTCGCGGAACATCACGTCCGCGAAGAATCGTCCCTTGGTAGCGACAAGGTAGGTCCCGAGGAACGGAACCTGGAAATCGTTGGTAAACGGAAAGGCCTGATTGGTATCGTTCGTCCTGGCGCCGACATAGCCGGCGGTCGAGCCCAGGTGAACATTCCAGCCATTCCAGTTCAGTCGCGCGATATCAGCGCCGATCTGAACGCCACCGAAGCTGAGGTGGACCCGGTTGTTGCAGTTGGTGTTGACCTGGTTGAGGACCACGCCGCCCGGCGTAGTACCGGTGAGAACCGTGGAGGAGTTCGATTTGACATCGGCTTCGCCACCGACGCCGCGAACCCAAACGCCACCGCCCGGCTGATTGGGAACCGGATTGGGCGGGGCGGACACGAATGCGCTACCCTGCTGCGACAGGAAAGCGGTTTCGACGGAGGAGATCGCACCCGCGAGTGCGGCCGAGCTTTGGCCAAGAGACCCCGCAACCGCTGGACCGTTTGAGGTAAGCCCTATCGGCTGAGCCGAGGTACAGTTTGCGCCAAGTTGCGCAAATGCCGCAGATGAGGCGAAAGTCACTGCTAACGCGGCTACCGTCGCCGGGAGAAACCGTCTGGTCAGCGTGCCCTTCGCCGCCGGTCCGTTCGAGATTTTGTTCATATTGGTGTCCCCCGCAAAAAGGCGCATTAAAATTCCGCTATTTTAGGCCACAGGTGTTGCCGAGCGGACAAGGGCTTCCTTAACAGGATGTGTCCAAAACCAGGCCTTTTGTGAGCTTTTCGAGTCTATTGTGGCGTGAGAGCAACACAGGGGAGCCGTGCTCCGGTAAAGTCGTAGGGGGACTGCCTTTTTCCGTGCGAGCGGCGCCGTATGCCACAACTTGGATTTGCAGGTCGGGTGGCGGGCACCTCGCCATTTTTACGAATCTCCGCGAGAAAGAGGGGGCTGCCGCGGCTGCGGTGGCAGTCGGGGCGCGACGCAGTACGTCCTGTCGGATGGCTTCGAGTCGCAGCCGGCCCGCGCCCAACGTGATCTGGATCACCGTGCGCCGCGGTGGACTGGCGCTAGCCTTGGCGCGATGCTGATTGATGGTGATCGCAGGGCGCGGTATGCTGCTAAACGTACGCGAATTTTTTCAATGCGTCGGGTATACTGGCTCTGATATTTGGAAGGGGGATGCGCGGCCAGTAATGGCTTAGCGCTGAATTAAAGATGATCAGGCGGCTTGTGTCCTTGGCTGCGGTGATCGGAGCAACCATCGCGATGATGGTTCTGGCTCCTACGGCCGCCTTGGCGGACAAGCGCGTAGCGCTCGTGATCGGGAACTCCGCCTACCAGAACGTCCCTAAGCTGCCGAACCCGTCCCGCGACGCCAATGCCGTCGCCAAGATGTTCAAGGACGCGGGCTTTGATTCGGTCGACGTGTTGATCGACGTCGGCAACCTCGATTTCAAGCGGGGAATCCGCAAGTTCGAGGAAACCTCCGACGATGCCGACATCGCTGTCATCTACTATGCCGGCCACGGTCTCGAGATCGCCGGCAGCAACTATCTCATTCCGATCGACGCCAAGCTTGCCAGCGACCGCGACGCCGATGACGAGGCGATTCCGCTGGAGCGGCTGGTCTCTTCGGCCGACGGCGCCAAGCGGCTGCGTCTGATCATCCTCGACGCCTGCCGCGACAATCCCTTCGTCGGCAAGATGCGGCGTGAGCGGAGCCGGAGCGCGAGCCGCGGCGTGCAGGGCGGTCTCGGCAAGGTCGAGCCGACGGAGACCGACACGCTGATTGCTTACGCGGCGAAAGCCGGTTCGACGGCCGAGGACGGCGATGGTCAGCACAGCCCGTTCACGACGGCGATCCTGAAGGACTTGCCCGTTCCCGGTCTCGACGTGCGACTTGCCTTCGGCCGCGTCCGCGACGAAGTGATGAAGTCGACCGGAAGCCGACAGGAGCCGTTCGTCTACGGTTCGCTCGGCGGCGGCAACGTTGCGTTGGTGCCCGCGCCCGCCAAGCCGCAGGAAGCGCCGATGAGCGAGGTCAAGGCCGACTTCGAGCTGGTCCAGAAGATCGGCACCCAGCGGGCCTGGGAAGTGTTTTTGGGTACCCATCCCACCGGGTTCTACGCGGATCTGGCGAGAGCCCAGATCGACGCGCTCAACAAGGCCGTGGCCGTGCCGCCGCCGGCCCCACCGTCCTCCGCGCGGTCCAACGACGTCGCCTCGCTGGAGCCGAATCAGATTCCGAGCCGTCCGCCGACGACGCAGGAGGCGTTGGAGTGGAGCAAGGTGAAGGACTCCACCGATATCGCGGCGCTACAACAATTCATCAAGCGCTTCCCGGATGCACCGCTCGCCATCACGGCGCAACAGCGCATCGATGTGCTAAAGCGCCAGGCCCAACAGCGCGAAGACGCGCAGCGCAAGGCGGACGCGCAAAAGGCTGCAGAAGCTGCGCAAAAGCAGCGCGAGGAAGACGAGCGCCGGGCCGCCGCGGCCGAAGCCGCCGAGAAGGCCAAGGCAGCCGCAGCCGCAGCCGAGGCGCAGAAGAAGCGCGAAGAGGACGAGCGTCGTGCCGCCGCCGCTGAAGCCGAGCGGCAGGCCAAGCAGGCCGAAGCCGATCGCAAGGCGAAGGAAGCGCAGCAGAAGGCCGATCAGGCCGCGCACGCCAAGGCGGCTGCGGAAGCCGCCGCAGCCGCGGCCGCGGCCCAGAAGCAGGCCGAGGAAGCGGCAGCCGCGCGCAAGCAGGCTGACCTTGCGGCGCAGAAGGAAGCGGCCTGCAAGGACCAGCAGGGCAAGCTCGACGCGATCCTCGCCAAGGGCAGCGCGGGCACTGGCGTCGATGATCTGAAGCAGTTCTCGCGCACCGTGACCTGCGACCGGCTTGGCCCGGTGGTCGCCGCATCACTCCAACGTTTCAACGCCGAAGTCGCCCAGCGCACGGCCGAGGCGCCCAATTCGCTGCCGCTGGTCCGCTCCGCGCAGACCGAGTTGATCCGGCTCGGTTGCTTCACCGGCCGCCCCGATGGTTCGCTGACCTCGACCCAGGCTGCGCTGAGCCGCTACAACAAGATCGAGGGATTGCCGACCAACAATCCGGTCGTGACCAAGGATGTCGTTGCCGACCTCGTCAAACATTCGAGGCGCGTCTGTCCGCTCGAATGCAACGCCGGCGAGACGCTGAAGGGTGATGTCTGCGTCGTCGACAAGACGACGCCGGCGCCTGCGACCTCGACAGCCTCGCGCAAGAACAACGACGAAGGCAATGCGCCTTCGCGCCGCAAGCAGGCCGCTCGCGAGCATGAGCAGCCGCACCGCCGTGAGCAGAAGCAGGCGAGCAGGCCTGAGCCGCAGGCGCGGCAGCAGGCAATGGCCCGGCCGAGCGGTGGCGGTGGCGGTGGTGGCGGCCACAGCGCCATCGTCGGTGTTGGCTTCTGATCGCCACGGCGGTGGCTTCTGATCACCACGGCGTTGGCTTCTGATCGCCACATTGTTAGAATTAACCGTAAGGCTTCAACCATAAGGCTTCAACTCAAGCATAAGGCTTCAACATTGTGTCTCGTAACGCCACGGAGTGCCGGATGAAGACTATGTCCCGCAAGTTATCGCTGTTTGCGGCCGTGGCCGGCTTTGCCGCTGCGCTGTCGATCGCCGCGCCCGCGAAGGCAGCGGAGATTGGCGCGACCGGCAAACAGACGGCAGCCGTTTCGACCGCCAAGGTCGCCTCTGCCCGGATCAAGCATCATCGTCACTGGCCGCGCTATCGTGTCGCCTCCTGGTACACGTCGCATCTGCGGTATGCGGATGCGGCTGGTTGGGGAGGCTATTACTGGAGGCCGCAGCCCGTCGTGCTGATGGTCGGCATCGCCTTCTGAAGTTTGCGAGTGTCGCCGGATTGACTGCGATGCCGCAATGGTGATCGCGGCAAGGTGTTACCTGCACTCCGCCCCATCGCAATTTCCCGCTAGAACTTGCGCCTACCCAAGGCCCTCGGAGCCACGCGCGAAGCTGTTCGCCGGGCTGATCGGGGGAAGCAGGGAGCGGTTGCATGACTTGCGCGTTGAAGGTTTCGCGCCCGTTGGATTGGGCTGCGGCCCTGGTCGCACTCACGCTGGCCGGCGCAGCATTTGGCCAGGAGGCGGTGCCATCGCCAACGCCGTCCGCCCCGCCCAGGGAGCAGAAGGGCGGTCCTTCCACGCAGACCCAGTCCGGACGCCGCGCCGCTGAAACGCCGGCCAATCCCGCGGCGGCCGAGCGGCATCGGCTGCCGCCGGACTCGACCACCCATCAGACGGTCGAGCTTCCCGGCCGTACGCTGTCCTTTACCGCGATCGCCGGCTCGATCCGGCTGTTCAACGACAAGGGCGAGCCGCAGGCCGATATCGCCTACACGTCCTACCAGCTCGATGGCGCCGATCGCGCAACGCGCCCGGTAACGTTCCTGTTCAACGGCGGACCGGGTGCCGCATCGGCCTGGCTGCAGCTCGGCAATAACGGGCCGTGGCGGCTAACGATCAATGCGGATTCGGTGACGCCCTCCGCATCGCCCGACCTGGAGCCCAACGCCGACACCTGGCTCGATTTCACCGACCTCGTCTATATCGATCCGGTCGGCACCGGTTACAGCCGTTTCGTGGCGACGGGCGAGGACGTGCGCAAGCACTTCTTCTCGGTCGATGGCGACGCGGCATCGGTTGCAGTGACCATCCGCCGCTGGCTGGAAAAATACGACCGCCTGCTGTCGCCAAAATATGTCGTGGGCGAAAGCTATGGCGGCATTCGCGCGCCCAAGGTCGTGCGCGACCTGCAGCGCGACCAGGGCGTCGGCGTGAAGGGGCTGATCCTGATCTCGCCCGTCCTCGATTTTCGCGAATTTGCCGGCTCCAGCATCCTGCAATATGTGGCGCGGCTACCGACCTACGCGGCCGTGGCGCGTGAGGCCAGGAACAAAGAGGCGAACAAGGCAGCGGGCAAACCTCTGACGCGTGCCGACCTCGCCGACGTCGAAAAATATGCCAGCGGCGATTTCCTGCTCGACCTCATCAAGGGCGTGGCCGATCCGGATGCGAGCAACCGCCTCGCCGACAGGGTGGCGCAGCTCACCGGCATCGATCAGGCGGTCAGCCGGCGGCTTGCGGGTCGCTTCGACGTCGCCGAATTCCGCCGCGAGTTCGACCGCCAGCACGGGCGTATCACCGGCCGTTACGACGCGTCGGTGTCGGGGCCCGATCCCTATCCGGACTCGAGCTTCCTGTTGTTCAGCGATCCGTCCGGCGAGGGCATCTCCGCTCCGGTCTCGAGCGCGGTGGTCGATCTCACCACCCGCAAGCTGAACTGGCGCCCGGACGGCTCCTACCAGCTCGGCAACCACACGGTCGAGCGCGCCTGGGATTTCGGTCACGGTATCAATCCGCCGCAATCGGTCGCCGACCTCAGGCAGACCCTTGCGCTCGATCCAAAGATGAAATTGCTGGTAGGCCACGGCCTGTTCGATCTGGCGACGCCGTATTACGGCAGTCAGATCCTGCTCGACCAATTGCCGGCCTATGCCGGCCCGGAGCGCGTGAAGCTCATGGTCTATCCGGGCGGCCACATGTTCTATTCGCGCGACGCCTCACGCAAGGCGTTTCGAAGCGAGGTCGAGGCGCTGATGAAGTAGGCGAGGGCGCCTACGTCCGCGCCCGCGGCTTCGCTATGCCGTATCTGCGCTCCATCTCGCGCCCCACCACTTTCCCGGGCTTGGCGTTGGCGCCGGCGAGCCAGATGTCGGTGACCTCGCCCCGCTTGTTGCGCGAGCGGCGTACCTCTTCGCCAAAGCTCGCATAGCCTGCCGCCGCGGTGATGCGGCCCTTGTCGCGGCCGGTGATCTCGATCTCGGTCGCATCCATGAACGGGCTCATCATGTGCGGATTGCCGACCAGGATCCGGTCTCCCATCGGCACGAGGTCAAGCGCGTACCAGACCGTCCACCAGCGCCCGCGCCAGTCGTTGAGGCGCCGCGCGGGAGCACCGTGCGTCTTGAAGGTGCGCAGGATATGCAGGCAGCCGTCCATCCAGAAGGGGGCAGCGCCATCGATCGAGTTGCTGAGGATGCTGATGCCGACCTCGCAGTCCGGCAGCACCGCGGTGCGCGAGAGGTAGCCCTGAAAGCCACCGCCATGGCCGAACCAGTCAAAACCTTCGCTGGTGCCGGCGGCAACGCCAAGGCCGTAATGGGCTTCGATGCTCTGGGGAATGCGGCGATGCCGGCGCGTCATCTCGCGGCGGCTCGCGACAGAGAGCACGCTCGTCTTCGCGTTCGGCGCAAGCTGCGCGAAAAAGCGCGCGGTGTCTGCGGCGGTCGCAACAAAGCCGGCGGCCGAATTCATCGCGTTGGCCGGATTGTCGCCGGGAATGACGAACCGCCTGCCTGCGGGAAAAAGCCGGGTGTGACCGCGCGCGAACGGCGTGCCTTTCGCAAGCGGCATGTTCGGGACCGTCTCGCGCAAGCCGGCGGCATCGACGATCTCGCGCTTGATCCAGGTCTCGTAGGGCTCGCTGGTGACGGCTTCAATCAGAAGCCCCACCAGCGCGAAGCCGTGGTTGGAATATTTGAAACGCGTGTTGGGCGCAATCGCGGGCGGCGATTTCAGCTCGGCAAGGACTTCAGCCGCCGTGAGATAGGGTCGGCTGTCGATGAATTGACCGGAATCGGCGCCGTCGCGGGTGAGGCCGGCGCTGTGTGAAAGCACTTGCGCGATGGTCTGCGCGGCGACGCCCGGGTGCAGGCCGTTGATATAGTCTCCGATCGCGTCGTCGAGGCGCAGCTTGCGCTGTTCGCGCAGCTTCAGGACGCCGGCGGCGCTGAAGGCTTTGGAATGCGAGGCGATGCGGAAACGGTGGCGCGGCGTCAGCTTCTCGCTTGTGTCGAGATTGGCAAACCCGAAGGCGTGTTCGGCAATGACCTCGCCGCGATGGGTGATTGCGATGATGACGCCCGGTTGCTGCGACACCATCAGTTGAAATTCGAGCCAATCGGCGACGTAGTCGGCCGCCGAACCTAACCATGCTTCCATCGCTGCACCAGAACCCCGCAAGTCGTGCAATGCTACCCGACATAACAAAGCCGGCACAACCTTTTGAGGTTGTGCCGGTGTCATGCCGATGGTTCGGCGCAACGCGCCTGAGCGAACGTCTCAATAGACGAGGGCGGTGCCCGGCGGCTGCTCCAGCGCTGCGGCGAGCGAGCGATAGTCGGGGCTGTCCTTGCCGGCGAGCTCGGCGATCTTCCGCAGGTGATATTCGGCCTGCTCGCGGTTGCCCTGCTCGAGCTGCCACAGGCCGTAATACTGCCAGGTCCGTACGTGATCCGGGTCGGCCTTCAGCGCGCGCTCATACCAGACCTGGGCGAGCTTGTAGTCGCCGAGCTTGCGGTAGGAATAGCCGAGCAGATTGGCGACGTCGGCGCGGTCGTCGTGTCCGAGGGCCTTGAGCTGATCGATCGCGTCGGCGTAATCGTGGCGGCTGTAGATCGTCGCATAGGCGGCGTGATAGCCGGCCAGGAATTTCGGGCTGTCGATGCTCGAGCTCTTCTTGCCCTTCTTGCCCTTGTGAGTGGTCGGAGCGGGCTTCGGATTCTGGTCGTCGCTGGAGGCATAGGCCGAAATCACGGGCGCCGCCGCCAGCGTCGCCGACAACAAGGCCAATGGCAGGAACTTGCTTGAAAACTTGCTCATGCATCTTTCTCCCGATTGGATTCCGGCCCAGCGTCGCACGCGGCCGAGATCGATCCTACACTTTATCCCGCCGACTTGAACATCGCTGAGTCCGAAATATTCCCGGGATCGCGGCCCGCGCGGAAAGCCCATTTTCGCCGCCGGCCGGCCCCATCGCGCGGCCGAATATGAACAGATCGTCACGCAGATGAACGCAGTCTGATTCATCGTTTCAGGGTGGGTTCAGTGCGGGGTGCATAGGGTTGTCGTCATGATCGACGGGACCGGTCATCAGCCGATACCTCCGAGATCCCCGCCAAGAGGAGACCACCATGTTCAAGACGATTTCCGCAGCCCTGCTTGCCGCCTCGGTTCTCGCCGCTCCGGCCTTCGCCGCGACGACCAAGACGACGCAAGTCCCTGTGAGCAAGACGACCACGCAGACCGAGGCTACCCCGGCCGCGACGACCCCGGCCAAGGGCAGTGCGGTCAATACCAAGAAGAGCAAGCATCACCGCAAGGTTGTGCGTCACTATCAGCGCCATGCGAAGCCCGCCCACAACGCCAAGGTCAGCGTCAAGCGCGCCGCGCCCACCACGACCAAGCGCGGCTGATCCCGATCTGCTCGGCGCGGTTCGTTCCACACATTGCCCCCGCCGCGCCGGCGGAAAGGCCGGCCCGCCCGCAATCCTCTCCCCGGTTGCAGGGCGGGCCGGAGCCGTCTCCGCTCACGACGAATTGCTGTTTCCTTTACCCGCAAGGACAGTCTAATACCGATGACGGGATGGGCAGGGGACCTTTCGGAAACAAGATGCGGGCGCGGGCATCAGCAAGATACCTTGCGGTTTTGCTGCTGCCGCTCCTGCTTGCCGCCTGCGAGACCGATGACATCAGCGCGTCATCGTTTTTTCCGAGCGACGACAAGCCCCAGCCTTTTCCGAGCGACTACAAGCCCGAAATCCTGGCGTTCATGCACACCTATCTCAACAACCCCGTCGGCGTGCACGATGCCGTCATGGCCGAGCCGGCCCAGCGCACGGTTGGCGGCAGGGTACGCTATGTCAGCTGCCTGCGCTTTTCCGAGCGCCAGTCCGACGGCAGCTATCGCGAGCCGCGCGAGCGCGCGATTCTCTTCGTCGATGGCCGGCTCGACCGCGTCCTGCCTGATGGCAGCGACGAATGTGCCGGAGCGGTTTATGCACCGTTTCCGGAACTGCAAAACATGCAGCGTTGATCGCTGCGACATCTTAACCGCGATCACTTTTCGGGGAGACGTGAACCATCCGAAGGGCGGGTTCGACTCCTTGATGAGCGGAAATCGTCCGGAATCGGCCGGTTCGGCTCCCGCAAGCGGATCGCCGCGGCTGCCGGTTCCTCGTCGTCACATTTGCGGCAGCGCGACTCCCGCTTCGCCGCGAGGCAACCAAATTGAAGCCAATTTGTTGGTTGATCTCGCCGCCGAGTGAATGGGGAATTCCGATGAAGAGACTATTGCTTAGCGCAGCCGCTTTGACCGCCCTTGCAAGCCCCGCGCTGGCGGCCGACATGCCGGCGCGCACCTATACCAAAGCTCCTCCCGTCTACTCCGCGCCGGCGGTGATCTACAACTGGACCGGCTTCTACATCGGCGGCCATGTCGGCGGCGCCTTTGCCGGCAACAACAGCCTCACGGGCAGCGATGGCCGCTTCATGGGCGGCGTGCAGGGCGGCTTCGACTATCAATTCGCGACCAACGGCGTGATGGGTATCGAGGCGCAGTATAGCTGGCTCAACCGCAACACCACCGGCGTCAACTTTCCGGGCGGCACCGTGATCACGGCCAGGAACGACCAGCTCGGCTCCGTGACCGGCCGGGTCGGCTACACTTGGGGTCCGGGTCTGCTCTATGCCAAGGGCGGCTACGCCTGGCGCGACAACCCGAACATCGCCTTCACCACGGCCGGCACCCCGGCGGCTTTCACGACCGACGGCAATCACCAGAACGGCTGGACCGTCGGCGCGGGCCTTGAATACATGTTCGCTCCGAACTGGTCGGCAAAGGCCGAGTACCAGTACTACAATTTCGGCAGCACCACCTTCACCGGGGGCCCGGCTGCAATCGTCGGCTCGCGCTTCCGCGACGACGATCATACCGTCAAGGTCGGCGTGAACTATCGCTTCGGCTGGGGCGGACCGGTCGCCGCCAAATACTGAGCGACGCCAGACGACTTGCTGCGTTTCAAAAAGGCCGGCGCAACGTCGGCCTTTTTCTTGTCGCGGCGTTGCCTGAAAAATAATTCCAAGCGGACATGAAACTTGTCACGCAGCGCAGCTATTATTGTCGCGCCGGCTGCTGGACAACAAACATGCGTATCTTTGTGTCTTTGCTGATCTCTTGCGCGGTTGCGCTTCCGTGCTCTGCCCAAACCATCCTCAAATCCGAACCCCTCGCGCTCGCTCCCTATGAAGTTGCTTACGTGCAAGCCTCCTCCTGTCCCGCGGGCAAGGTTTTGAAGGTGATCGGCGCGATCCGCGGGCTGCATCGCAGGCGCGTCTGCGTGGAGCTATCCGCGGAGCAGGCCTCGCTCGCCGTGGCGACCCCGTAAAGAGGGCGGACCTGTTCGAAAGGAAGTCTGTCGAACAGCTCGGCCTTCCCGGATGGGATAAGCTGCAAACTCATCATCGTTCTTTGTGAATTGCGGCTCCTTACCTGCAATCCGCTCGGCTTCCGCCTTGTTTATGGCGGGGTCCTCGTCCGGCTCAGCCAGGCAGGGCCGGATTTCATAGTCATTGTCGAGCACGGGATGCGGCGCAGTCTTGTCATCGTCGGTGGCGACGTCGATGACGAGCCCGCTAAGGCGGGCGAATTTCCAGACATCGGCTTCTGTCGGATAGGCCTTGCTCAGCTTGGCGTCGCTGGAAAACAGCGCGTAGGGCATCAAAGAAGGGCCTCCCCTCAAGTCCTCGAAGTCAACGCTGTGGGATGGGGTTCGGTTGCGGTGGCAAAGCGGCCAAGTGGGGGCGGAATCCGGCCGATTTGGGCCCATTTGGCGGGGTCGCCTGAGTCGTAAACGGGAGGTGAATCCCAGAAAAAAGAATCCCTGGGACTCCCGAGCTAGAATCGCCGGATGGTTCCGGCCATGGAAACGAGCCCGCAAACCTTCTGCGAACGCACGCAGCTTACCCTCGCGGTGGGGCTTCTGGTCGCCTGTGCAGCCAACGTCGTGCTGGTATGCGCGTGGCTTTGAAGGGCGGCGATTGACGCGGCCGCTGTTCCCCTGATCTTGCATTGAGAAACGCGAGAGGAGGGGCCGAATGCTCGAAGCGCTCAAGGAGCGGGTTAATGCGGATGCCGGTTTGGTCCGGCGCGGGCGCTATCTCACCACGACTTTTCTCATTCAGTCCGGCGACACGTCCTGGCTGATCTCGATCTTCGAGGGCAAGATCGTCTCGGTGACGCGCGGGCCATTCGTAATGCCATCTTCGTCCTTTGCGCTGCGCGCGAGCGAAGGCGAGTGGCAGAAATTCTTTCTGGCCAAGCCGCCGCCGGGCTCGAACGACCTGATGGCGCTGGTCAGGCGCAAGACGCTCAGGGCCGAAGGCGATCTTCAGGTGTTCATGGCGCATCTACGCTACTTCAAGGAAGCGCTGGCAAAGCTCCGGCCGGCTGCGGGAGGCGCCGCATGAGCGCGAAGTTCGAGCCGATCGTCGGCCGCTACATGCATTTCGAGCTGTTCGGCCGGCCGCACCGGATTTATGTCGAGGAGGCGGGCGAGGGCAGACCGCTGCTCTGCCTGCATACGGCCGGCAGCGACGGCCGCCAGTACCGGGCGCTGATGAACGATGCGCGCGTGACGTCGCGCCATCGCGTCATCACCTTCGACATGCCCTGGCACGGCAAATCCTCACCGCCCGCGGGCTGGCATAACGAGGAGTACCAGCTCACCTCGGCGCAATACACGACCATGATCCTGTCCGTGATGTCGGCGCTCGGGCTCGACAAACCGATTGTGATGGGCTGCTCGATCGGCGGACGGATCGCGCTGCATCTGGCGCTGGAGCACCCGCAAGCGTTCCGCGCCATCATTGGCCTGCAGGCGGGCGCGCATGTCGATCCCTACTACGACCTGAATTTCCTGCACCGGCCGGACGTGCATGGCGGCGAGGTCTGCGGTGCGATCGTTTCCGGCCTGGTCGGACCGGATGCGCCGGAGACGGAGCGCTGGGAGACACTGTGGCACTACATGCAAGGCGGGCCCGGCGTGTTCAAGGGTGATCTCTATTTCTATAAGATCGACGGCGATATCCGCGATCGTGTCGGCCGGATCGACACCAGGCGCTGCCCGCTGTTCCTGCTGTCCGGCGAATATGATTATTCCTGCACGCCGGAGGAAACGATGGCCGTGGCCAACAGCATTGCCGGCAGCCACGTCACCATCATGAAGGGGCTCGGGCATTTCCCGATGAGCGAGAACCCTGAAGCCTTCTTGAACTACCTGCTGCCGGTGCTGGACCAGATCGCGGCCATCGCCTGATTCATTTCATGCCGGTGGCATCCCGTCGAATTTCGGCAGCGCTGGATCGACCTTGTCCCACGCGTAGCCGCGCACGCCGTAAAAAACCATTTGCGGCTTGTATCGGCTGGGATCGTCAAGGCTCGCGGCGTGCACGGTGAACAGGTCCGGCATGGCCTTGAAGGTCATATACACCGGCGACCCGCAGGTTGGGCAGAAGGCGCGGGTCTTGATGTTGCCGCTATCGGCAACGATGTCCCAATGCCTGGCGTCGCCTTCGAGCTTCACGCTCTTCTTGCCGGCGAAGGTCAGATAGGATCCGTGCCCGGTGCCGCTTTTCCGCTGACAGTCACGACACTGGCAGTCGGTCATCACCAGCGGTTCGGCTGAGATTTCATAACGGATCGCACCGCACGCGCAGCCGCCGGTAAATGCCTCGCTCATGTCTTCTCTCCTGTTACAAGGCCCTGTTGAGCCACGATATGTCGGGGCATCGAGCGCGCTCGCTCGATGCCGTCTTTGCGATCGCGTCAGTGTCGCTCGCCGGCGGCGACGCGGAGGTTTCGGAAAACTTTCGGCCAGCCGTCGCTCATGTTCTGGAAGGCAGTGTCGTTCTTGGGCAGGACGAAGCCCGAATGGACAAGGCGAAGGCGCGTTCCGTCCTGGACGCGGGAAAGCGTGAACGTGACGACGGTATCGAGCCGCGATCCGTAGCCGACATTTGCCTCGTGGCCACCTTTCCAGGCATAGGCGAAGCGTTCGTTCGGCACAACCTCGAGCACCTCGCAGTAAATGGTGCCGTCCCAGGCGCCGGCCGGCTTCGTCTTGAACGTGAAGCGATTGCCTTCCACCGGCTCGAATCCCGTCGGCGCCATCATCCAGCGGCCAATCAGTTCGCCTGTCGTCAGCGCTTTCCAGATCGTCTCGGGCTGATGCGGGAAGACCTCGTCAACGGCGATGTCCTGCGTTTCGGATTTCAATGCAGCGTGGTTCATGGATCGATTTCCTTGAGGAGAGTGCGTAGGTCGCCGAACCGCTTGCGCCAGAAGGCGCCGTAGTGGGTCATCCAGTCGACCAGCGGCGCGAGGCCTTCGGGCTCTGCGCGATAATAGACGTTTCGGCCCTCGGGGCGCTCGGCGACCAGGCCCGCCTGTCTCAACGATTTGAGGTGCTGGGAGATGGCGCCCTGGGTGACGCCGCTCCCCTTCGTCAACTCCACCACCGTGAGCTCGTCGGCGTTGGCGATGCGTTCAAACACGGCTCGCCGGGTGGGGTCGGCGAGCGCGCGCATGACGGTGTCGATGGTGGCGGTCTGGATCATGGCAAAGACATTAGCGAGTACTAATTAATTAGTCAACGCTAATTGTTTGCGACAAGCGTCATTTCTCGAGATGGCCGCGTACCCATCTGATCGAACCAGGAGATTCCTCGATATGTGAAGTCCGGCAAAGCCCCGCAGCGCGCCGACGCAGTTCCCACGCGGCAAACGCGAAGCACCTCCGCGGCGATTCCCCGCAAATGAAAAAGCTATTTGCCTGGCTGCGGCGGCGACGCGTCCTTGATGGCGGCGCGCAGTCTTGCCAGCGTTGCCGCGAAATATTCGTCGCGCTCGCGGTTGAAGCGCTCCTGATGTGCGCGGAAGCTCGCGATCCGGGCGCGGATTTCGTTCGCCAACTCGCCCTGCGTCCTGAAGCGGCCGAGAGTGTCCGCGGGAAGCGGCGGAGGTGACGCGGCGGTGCGGACCGGCTCGAGCACGGGCGGCTTCGCCTTCGGCGGCGTCAGCTCCAGCGCTTCCATCACGGCGGCTTCAGCGGAAGGCGGCCCAAACGGCATGCTCGTACGGCCGGCCTCTTCCTTGCGGCCCGTCACCGATTGCACAAAGGCCATGGTTTGCGCGATCAGCGCGTCGCGGTCTTTCATCCAGCTCATGAGCCACCTCAGCCGAGCAAAAAGGTCGGTCTCGCGCGGTGCGGAATCAAGAGCAGAGCCATCGGCTTGCGTGGAGAAATGTCAGTTTTGGTTGATACGTGACATAACGGTCACGGCTTGCGCACTGTGCCGGGCACGTGCCCGGTGTGGTGTTACCGGTGCTCGCGCGGATTGACGTTTGGCACGAATGGCGCGCCGCCGACGACGCGTACCGGTGTCTGGTCGGCGAGGTAGGCGGGCCTGCTCTCGGCCGGCGCCGGCGGAGGGTTAATCAGCGCCATGATGCCGGCAAAGGCGGCGGTGAACAGCGTGACCGTCGCGAGCAGCACCATGTTGCGGTTTTCTTCGCGGATGCGCATGGCAAGAAAACCGGGCAAGACGCCGGTTGTTCCCTCACCGCGAGAGCGCGTCGTCGACGGCGTAGATACTGCAACGCGTGGCGTTCCGGGTGCAGGCTTCCAGCGCTTCGCGCTCGGCGTCCGCAGCTGTCCGCCTGCTTGATCGCCAGCCGAATGAGCCGTCGGGAGCCACCGCAAAGGCCTTGTGCGGGGCGTGGCCGAGATACTGTGCAAAGGCGTCCTTGCCGTTCGCGCCAAGCTGTGGCGGCACGGGCAGGGCGTCCACCGATATCTGATACTGCAGGTTTTGCGCATGCAGGAAATCGTCGACATAGGGTGTCCACGTCGCAGCGCTTGAACCCGAGAACAGGAAATGGCCGTCCTTGCCGAAGCGAGGAGCATCGATGAACGTCACCTTGCCACCGCTGCCCGCAAACGCATCGCGAAACCGGTGCGCCAGGTCGGGCGGGAAGAAGCCATCATTCTTCGCATACACCCACAGCATCGGCACGCGCGAGGTTGTGCCGAGCTGACGGAAGAGATCGACCAATGGCTTGTCGCCGCACACCATGCCTGCGCGCGCCGAGCCGCGGCCGCCGGCGAAGCTGATCGCGGCAGCGAGGCCCGGCGGCGCCTGTGCGGTGAGCCCAACGGTCGCGAGCCCTCCGGCGGAATGGCCGATTGCGATCATGCCCCGCGTCGTGACATCGCTGCGCTTGCCCATCGCCGCGATCGCGGCCTTGAGATCGGCGACCGAGACGGCAAGCGCGTCGCGATAATCGGGGCGACTGCACGAGCCGTAGCTGTCGACGAGGCCGCCGGGCGAGGTGCCGTAGCCACGGCGCAGCACCGCGAGCGCGGCAAAGCCGCGCCGCGCGAATTCATACGCGATCGCGCGATAGCCTTGCGCCGTCATGCCGGCGCGGTCGTCGACGTTGCGTGGCGTGCCATGGCTGATGAGCGCCAGCGGATATTGTCCGGAAGCCGCCGGGCGCATCAGGAACGCTTCCAGCCCGCGCGCGCCGGCTGCAGCCATCGGAATGCGCAGACCTTCGCTATAGAAGTCGGCGGAATGGGCGGGGGGTGCGAACAGGAGCACGAGCACGAAGCTCGTAAATTTCCACCAGTGTGTTGCGTTCATGCCTGCCCCCGAAATTCGCGGACACAGGGCACCGGCCAAATGTTCCACTCGATCTTTGGCTGACAACCCGTTGATATCGTTGGCTTTGAAATATGGGCGGACGCAAACGGACGCTGCCAAGGAGAAGTGGGCATCTTAACACAGGATAACGCACCGAATCGGATGACGGGTCATAGTCGCGCCCGCGCTTGGCGGCCGGGGGTGTACGCGCAGCCGGGACAGCACATCATGGATCACGCCGATCCAAGTAACCGCTCGGGCAATGACGCCCGCGCAAGCAACCGCGTATTTTGTGCGAGATGCGCCGAGGAGCTTCGTCTCTTCATCGAGATACTTGACCCCCGCCACGGCAGGACGTTTCGCCTGTTTCGATGCCGGTGCGGAGAGATTGTCTGGGACGATTGAGCCCGCCCAAGTTGGTGGCCTTTTGCATGGTCATCTCTGACCCAAGTGGAGTTGGCGACCGCGCGCAAGAAAATTCGTCGCAGGAAATACGGATGGTGCCGGCTGAGAGGATTGAACTCCCGACCTTCGGTTTACAAAACCGCTGCTCTACCGCTGAGCTAAGCCGGCGCTGGCCGCTGAAAGTCTTTCGATGATCGCTTTAGCTGATCGCGGACGTGCCGACTACTAGCAGATGCCGGCTAACGCTTCCTGACGCGCCTGTTTATGGCAGGCTGTGGGCGCCCGTCAACGCGGCATCAGGATTGCCGATCGGTTGCATTTGCCGGGCGTGGGGGCAAAGCTGGAACCACTCCGAATCGGCTGGGGAGAATGAAATGATCAAGACATTTGCGGTCGGCGTTTGTTTTATCGTTGTTGGGTCCTGTTCAGTAATGACTGCGGCCCGCGCGGCCGATCCGGCTTTCTGCCGGCAATATTCGCAAGCTGCTCTCAATCAGGTGCGTGGCGGACTGGCGAATCCCGGCTGCATCGGCGGCATGCAAGGCCCGCGCTGGTCTTCCGATTTCAACATTCACTACAATTGGTGTCGCGGTGCATCCTTCACCGCCGCCGGTCAGGAGCGGGATGCGCGGACGAGCTATCTGCGCAGTTGCAGAGGCTGAGCAACGCAGTCGCGATTGGCTCGACGATCACGAGATGGCCGCCCTTCGGGGCCGCCTCTTTGCTGTGATTTGAGTTCGGCACCTTGAGCAGGCGGCTGGTGGCATCGTCACCGTCGCGATCGGCGCTCACACGATTGTCGCGATCACGCCTGGCTGACGTCAGATGCTTACACACGTTAACGGCTGGTGACCGCGACCGGCGGCATTAAGACAGGTAAACGGCGGACGCGTTAGGCTTACCGGAAGTTTCACGGGCGTTCTTAACCCTTGGTATTGTTCGTTCCGTTAGATTGGGTGCAGCCCAATTCGGACACTGGATGCATGCGCCTTCAATTGGCTCTGACCTTCTTGATAGGACTTTCGGCTTCGGCGTATGCCGAAGGCTTTGACATCGTCGTTCCCGGCCGCCCCGGCGTGCCGATCATCATCAATGGCATCGATGTTTCCTATGCTGTGCTCGAAGGCGGCTATGGCCTTGGCAAGGGTGTGAACAACCAGCCGACCATCTATGGCGGGCGCGTCGTGCCGCCTGAACCGGCCGTCGGCCATTATTACCCGACACTGGGTTTGAAGCCGGCCTATGGCCGTCTCGAGATCGAGCCGCCGCCCAATCGCAAGCTGCCGAAGCCGGCCGAGAGCTATCATGAATCCTGGTCCGTGCAGTCGTGGCCGACGCCTGCGACGTCGCCGACCACGCAGCCGGACGTTCCGCTCTATCCGCCGCCTGTGATCATGGCGCCCCCAGATGGCGACGACCGCAGGCCGCACGACTTCTCAGGTCCGCCGCAGGACTTCCGCCGCAAGCCTGAGAGAATGCCAAACTAAACCAGAAGAGTTGCAGACCAAAAAACTGGTCTAACAGGAGAGTGAGTAATGCGTCATACGATTAAGGGATTGGTCGCGGCTTTCGCCGTGATGACGGCGGGCGCTGCGCCCGCAATGGCCTGCGGCTACAGCCCTTGCGCCAGCTATGCGCCGGTCTATGGCTATAGCTACGCGCCGGCCTACGCCTATACGCCCAGCTACGGCTATATGTATTCGAGCGGCTGCGGCGTCTGCGGCAACACCTGGGCCTACGATCGGCTCGCCGAGCCGACGACCCAGTACTATTACGTGAACCAGGGCCCGACCTATTCCGGCCCCGGCGCGTTCGCCCCGGCTCCGGCCTACCAGGAAGACGCACTGCCATATGCCGCTCCGACCTACGGCTATGGCTATCGCCATTACTACCGTCCGCATTACCACCGCTACCACTATGGCTATCGCTACGGCTACATGCCGCGTCGCTATGCCTATCGCCACTACTGGGGCCACCAGGGCTACTATTACGGCCGCCCGCTGGTGCGCCGCTACTACTGATCGCTTCCTTGGTTGAAGCAAGCGGCGCCCGTTCGCGAAACGCGAGCGGGCGCTTTGCTTTTCGGCGCTCAATCCATCAGAGCGAGCCGCGTCGCGCCGATGTAAAGCGCGAGCACGGCGGCGTTGGAGACGTTAAGGCTCTTGATCTCGCCGGGCATGTCGAGCCGCGCCACGGCACTGCAAGTCTCGCGCGTCAATTGTCGCAAGCCCTTGCCTTCGGCGCCGAGCACCAGCGCCAACGGCTCCTTCAGCGCGAGCGCGGAAAGATTTTCGCTGCCCGCGCTATCGAGTCCGACCGTCATGAAGCCGCGCTCGTTCAGCCGCGTCAGCGCACGCGCGAGATTTTGCACGGTCACGAGCGGCACCAGCTCCAATGCGCCGGATGCGGCTTTGGCAAGGACCCCGGTCGCCTCCGGGCTGTGGCGCGCGGTGGTGACGATCGCCTTCACCGAAAAGGCCGCCGCCGAGCGCAGGATCGCGCCGACATTGTGCGGGTCCGTGATCTGATCCAGCACTAATACGATTGCGTCGGTCGTCAATGTCGCGATATCGGGCGTCGGCAGCGGGTCGGCTTCCGCCAACAAACCCTGGTGCACGGCATCGTCGGGCAATTGCGACGCGATCACGTCGGGGCGCACGATCTCCGGCGCAACTTTTGGCGAAATGTTCTCCTCGGCA
>NZ_DATGFH010000056.1:0-31624 GCF_035309285.1 Bradyrhizobium sp.
TGCAATTCCGACTGACGCCCTTGGCTGCGAGCAGGCACGGGATCGATTTGGAGGTTTCCTTGGTCGAGCCGTGGCACAGCCTGATGATTTCCAGCCGGCAGGCGCCTGCCACCGTGATGCGTGCGTTGATCCGCTTCTGGATCGCGTCAAACGGCGCGAGATAGTTCGCCTTGCATTGCGGCGACATCACGTCCTGGTTGCGCGACAGGCATTCCTTGAGCCGGCCGGAGTCGAGATTGACGCCGCGGCAATTGGCGCTGATCTCGGCGCCGCAGATCTTCGTCAGCATCGCCGCCGATTCCGCAAACGTCATGACACTATCGGCCCGCGCCAGCGAAGGCGACACGAGCGCGAGAATCAGAAGGATCGTCCGGCCCCGAACCATGCGGCGCATCTGATACGATCAGGCGTGAGATGGTCAAGACCTACCAACGGCAGACCGTCGTCATATTGTCAGCCTGTCATCTGGAAAATGAATCCGCGGATTCGGTTCACCTCTCCCCGCGGGAGAGGTGAAACGCAATCACGCCCGTTCGACAAAACTGTCGACCACCTTTTTCTCGCCGGCCTTGTCGAAGGCGATGGTGAGCTTGTTGCCGTCGATCTTGACGACATGGCCGTAGCCGAATTTCTGGTGGAAGACGCGGTCGTCGAGGGAAAATTCCGAGACCGTGCCGGTGGATTTGGCGACCAGCTCGCCCTCGATCGTGAGCGGACCGCGCTTGTTGCGCGAGAAGCCGAAATCGCCGCGCGATGAGGCATCGCTGCGCGAGCCTGAGAAAGGCGATTGGTCCTCGTCAAAGCCGCCGCGCTTTTGTCCTTCGTTGCTGCGGCCGCGGCGCGCCTGCGCACGCTGCCAGCCCGGCGTCGTGTAGCTCGAGCCGAAGGACTCCACATTGTCGAAGCGCGAGGGGCCGTAGCCGCCGGCTCCGCCCCAGCCGCTGCCGCCCTTGGATTCCGTGATCTCGACGCTCGCCGGCGGCAGTTCGTCGAGGAAGCGCGAGGGGATCGTGGTGGCCCAGGTGCCGTGAATGCGGCGGTTAGTGGCGAAATAGAGCTTTGCGCGACGCCGCGCCCGCGTCAGCCCGACATGCGCGAGACGGCGCTCTTCTTCCAGCCCCGCGCGGCCCTGTTCGTCGAGCGTGCGCTGGCTCGGGAACAGGCCTTCCTCCCAGCCCGGCAGGAACACGTTGTCGAATTCGAGGCCCTTGGCGGAATGCAGCGTCATCAGCGACACCGCCTCGTCCTCGGCCTCGCCGTCGCGGTCCATGACGAGCGCGATGTGCTCGAGGAAACCTTGCAGGTTCTCGAACTCCTCCATCGAGCGCACCAGCTCTTTCAGGTTATCGAGCCGGCCCGCGGCATCGGCCGAGCGGTCCTTCTGCCACATCTCGGTATAGCCGCTCTCGTCCAGCACGACCTCGGCCAGTTCCGTATGCGCGGTCACTTCACTCTGTGCGCGCCAGCGGTCGAACTGCGCGACAAGGTCGCGCAGGGAGCCGCGCGCCTTCGGCTTCAGCTCATCTGTTTCAACGACGGCGCGCGCCGCCTCGAACAGCGGAATACGCCGCTTCCGGGCGTGGTCGTGCAGGAGCTGCACGGTGGCGTCGCCGAGCCCACGCTTGGGCACATTGACGATGCGCTCGAAGGCGAGGTCGTCGGCCGGCGAACTGATCACGCGCAGGTAAGCCAGCGCGTCGCGGATTTCGGCGCGCTCATAGAAGCGCGGACCGCCGATCACGCGATAGGGCAGGCCGAGCGTAACGAAGCGGTCTTCGAACTCGCGCATCTGGTAGGACGCGCGCACCAGAATGGCGATCTCGTTCAGCTTCTCGCCCTTGCGCTGCAGCTCCTCGATCTCTTCGCCGATGGCGCGCGCTTCCTCCTCCGAATCCCAGGAGCCGGTCACGGTGACCTTCTCGCCGTCCACGTCCTCGGTGCGCAAGGTCTTGCCGAGCCTGCCTTCATTGTGCGCGATGAGATAGGAGGCGGCCGAGAGGATGTGGCCGGTCGAGCGGTAGTTGCGCTCGAGGCGAATGACCTTGGCGCCGGGAAAATCGTGTTCGAAGCGCAGGATGTTGTCGACCTCCGCCCCGCGCCAGCCGTAGATCGACTGGTCGTCGTCGCCGACGCAGCAGATGTTTTTGGCGGGAGGGGTGCTCTTCTCCTTCTCCCCGTCCGTAACACTCTGCTCGTCATCACCGGGCCGACGCGAAGCGTCGAGACCCGGTGATCCATCTTGTGAAGAGCCGATGGATTGCCGGGTCAAGCCCGGCAACGACGACGAGTTGGAAGGCGCCTGCGCCAGGAGCCTTAGCCACAGATACTGCGCAACGTTGGTGTCCTGATATTCGTCGACCAGGATGAACTTGAAGCGCTGCTGGTATTGGCGGAGCACGTCGGGGTGTTCGCGGAAGATGCGGATGTTCTCGAGCAGGAGATCGCCGAAATCGGCGGCGTTGAGAATTTTCAGCCGCTCCTGGTAGCTTGCATAGAGCTTGCCGCCCTTGCCGTTGGCGAAGATGGCGGCTTCGCCGGGCGGCACCTGCGAGGGTCCAAGCCCGCGGTTCTTCCAGCCATCGATCAGGCCCGCAAGCATGCGCGCCGGCCAGCGCTTGTCGTCGATGTCCTCGGCCTGCAAAAGCTGCTTCAACAGCCGCACCTGGTCGTCGACATCGAGCACGGTGAAATTGGATTTGAGCTGCGCCATCTCGGCGTGGAAGCGGAGGATGCGTCCGCCGATGGAGTGAAAGGTGCCGAGCCATTGCATGCCTTCCACCGCGTGGCCCAGCATCTGGCCGAGCCGCGTCTTCATCTCGCGCGCGGCCTTGTTGGTGAAGGTCACCGACAAAATTTCGTTCGGGCGGGCGCGGCCCTGGCTCAGGATATGGGCGATGCGGGTGGTGAGCACGCGTGTCTTGCCGGTGCCGGCGCCGGCGAGCACGAGCACCGGGCCCTCCAGCGTCTCGACGGCCTCGCGCTGCTCCGGATTGAGCCCGTCGAGATAACGCGGACCCGACGCCGCGCGGGCGCGCGCGGCAATGCCGCCAGCCGCGGGCTGGTGCTGTGGGACGCTCAGGGGGCTCACTTTGCTCGGCTCGGTCATCGAATCAGATGTTACCCACGATGGCACCGCGGGATCGTCAGGGGGAGCCTTCTTAGCAGGGATTGATGGCTATATGGGGCCGTCGGGCCTGGTTTTACAGAGCTATTGGGGCTCGGGAACACGCGTCCGCGCGGAGCGCTATTTCACCGGCATCGTGACCTTGCGGCCGATGCCCTCGGGGCGCGGCACCGCGGCATGGGCTTCTGCGACCGCGGCGATGCGGGCGCGGATGTCGGACGGGAACGGTGCGACCTTCCGCGCGGTCATGTCGATGTGAAGGGTGATGTTCTCGGAGGTCGCCGACAGCCAGCCTTCGGTCGCGTGGCGCAGTTCCTCGAAGGTGTGCAGGCGCTTTTCGTCGGCGGCGAGCAGCCAGACCGAGACCTGCACTGGATCGCCCAGATGAATCTCGCGCAAATAGCGCACATGGCATTCGGCCGTAAACGTCGAGCCATCGCGCTCCTTCATATAGGTCGGGCCGATACCGAGATGCAGCCAGAGCTGATCGATGGCGCGGTCCATCATCACGTTGTAATAGGCCATGTTGAGGTGGCCGTTATAGTCGATCCATTGCGGCTCGAGCTGCATCACCGAGGACAGAAACGGCGCCGGCGGCAGCGGCATATCCTTCAAGGCTGTGGCGGTCGTCATATCCATCGCTTTGCTCCCTTGACCCCTTATATATCCTCTGCCTACCGTCGCCCAAAGCCGGAGGAAATTTCACGTGGTAATGACGACTGTTGAAACCTTGAAGCGGCCGGAGCCGCAGGCGCTCGCGAGCGCGCTGGAGCAGCTTGCGGCGCGATTCGGCAACCGGCTGATCACCTCTTTGGCGGTGCGCGAGCAGCACGCCCATACCACGACCTGGCTGCCGCCGCAGCCGCCGGACGGCGTGGTGATGGCGCAGGAGACCGCTGATATCCAGGATACGGTGCGCATCTGCGCCAAACATGGCGTGCCTGTCATCGCCTTCGGCACCGGCACTTCGCTCGAGGGCCATGTCAATGCGCCCGCGGGCGGCATCTGCATCGATTTGCGTGACATGAACAAGGTGCTGGAGGTCCATGCCGACGACCTCGATTGCGTGATCGAGCCCGGTGTGACGCGGAAAGCGCTGAACGAATATGTGCGCGACCAGGGTGTGTTCTTCCCGATCGATCCGGGCGCCGACGCCTCTCTCGGCGGCATGGCCTCGACCCGCGCCTCGGGCACCAATGCGGTGCGCTACGGCACCATGCGCGAGAACGTGCTGGCGCTCAAAGTCGTGCGCGGCGACGGCGAGATCATCACGACAGGCACGCGGGCGAAGAAATCGTCCGCCGGCTACGACCTGACGCACCTCTTCATCGGCGCCGAGGGCACGCTCGGCATCATCAGCGAGCTCACCATCAAGCTGCGCGGCATTCCGGAGACGATTGCGGCCGCTGCGTGCTCGTTCGAAACCGTGCGCGGCGCCTGCCAGGCCACCATCATGGCGATCCAGACCGGCATTCCGGTGGCGCGCATCGAGCTGCTCAATGCCGAGCAGGTGAAGTGCGTCAACAATTATTCGAAATTGTCGCTGCCGGAGACGCCGCTGCTGCTGCTCGAATTCCACGGCAGCGAAGCCGAGGTCGCCGAACAGTCGAAGAATTTCGGCGAGATCGCCAAGGATTGCGGCGGCGGCGATTTCACCTGGACCACGCGGCCCGAGGATCGCACAAAACTGTGGCAGGCGCGGCATGATGCCTATTGGGCGGTAAAAGCGTTGCGCCCGGGTGCCGGTGTGGTCGCAACCGACGTCTGCGTGCCGATCTCGCGGCTCGCCGATTGCGTCACCGAGACCGAGGACGATTTGAAGCGGCTCAAGCTGCTGTCGCCGATCGTCGGTCATGTCGGCGACGGCAATTTCCATTGCTCTTTGCTCTGCGACATCGACGACAAGGACGAGATGGCGCGCGGCGAGGAGTTCATGCATCGGCTTGTCGAGCGCGCGCAATCCATGGGCGGCACCTGCACCGGCGAGCATGGCGTCGGCCAGGGCAAGCAGAAATATCTGAAGGCCGAGCTCGGTCCAGAGGCGCTGGAGGCCATGCGCGCGCTGAAGAAGGCGCTCGATCCACAAAATATCTTCAACCCCGGAAAGATATTGCCTGCGGCGTAGGTCCTGCTCGGGAACTTTTGGTTCCATTGGGCGTTCGGTGCTGACAGGCCTGCTCTGAAGGGCGCTGGCACGGGGAGGGTGCCATGTCGAGATTCCACACTGGAATTGCGGCTTTGGGAACGTCCTTGCTGCTTCTCGCGATCACGCCGTCGAGCCCTGCTCAGGCGTTGGGCCTGCATATCCGTATTGGCGGCGGCCCGATCGGCGTTGTGAGATCTATTGCCTCAATGGCCCTGGGAGGCCTTGGCGGCCTGCGTGGCCGGCGCGGTGCGCGCGTCAGAATGGCACGCGCCGAGGCGGCCAACTCCGCGTCGCGCATGGACATCACCCGCGGCCCCGACTGGGTTACGCGGCCGGTTGCGCGGGTGCAGGTCGCCGCAATGGCTGCGTTGGCGGGTTGGCACGGCCAACGCGGCACGAAGGGATGGTGGCAGCACGGCGACGGCGGCTATGGATGGGTGGGCCCGCTGTTCTGGCCGTTCGCCTACTACGACATCTACGACTACACGCTCTGGGGCGACGGCATGGGCTTCTGGGGCTACGGCTATCGCGACATCTACGCCGCGATCTTCACTCCTTACGACGGCGACGAGCTGCTTCGCTATGCCTCGCCGTCGCGCGGCCGGAAGTTTCGCCACTTCCCGTCGCTCACGCGCATCTGCGGCGCTGATGCGAGCGAGCTTGCCGGCCTTCCGGTTGAGCAGGTCAAGCAGGCGATGGGACCATCCACCGAGGAGCAGCGCGCGGCGCTGGACGATCTCGTCAGCGCATCGATCGAGGCCGCCCAAACCATCCAGTCGGCCTGCCTGACCGAGGTCGGCTTGACGCCATCGGACCGGCTGGCGGAGATGCAGCGGCGCCTGGAAGCGATGAAATCCGTGATCGCGCGTGTGCAGAAGCCCTTCGAGACATTCTACGATCTGCTGGACGACGACCAGAAGGGGAAGCTCGCGGCGTTCGCCAATCAGCGCACACCATTCGCGCCCAAGGTGCCCGCCGAACAAAGCTGCACGCCGCCCGGGACGCTGCCATGGCCAAAGAGCGAGATCGAGGCAAAGCTGCATCTGAACGAATGGCAGCGCGATGAGCTCGATGTGGTCCAGCGCATGATCGGGTTTGCGACCGACACGCTCAATCTCAATTGCCAGCCCGACGAGACCCTCTCGCCGCCTGCCCGACTTGCGACGGCGGATGCCCGGCTCGACGTCATGCTCAACGCGATCAAGCTGGTGCGGCCGGCGCTGGACGATTTCTTCGCAACGCTGAACGAGGAACAGAAGGCGCAATTCGAGACGATTGGGGCCAAGCGCACGAGCTGAACGTGCGCGGAACTTTCGGTTCCCACCTCGGTTCCCATTCCTGTCAACTTCCGATGCTTCGATCGCTCGGATGTTCGGGAGGAGCGATGGTGAGACCAGTCATTGGAATTGCTGCAATGGCGCTGGCGTCCCTGCTGGCGGGCGCGGCGATGGCGCGAGGCGGCGGTGGTCATGGCGGTGGTCATGGCGGCGGCCATGGCGGCGGTCATGGCGGGGGAGGACATGGCGGCGGACACCACGGCGGCGGCCATTTCGGCGGCCACGGCTTCGGTCACGCTCACTTTGGCGGCGGGCATCATGGCGGGGCGCGGTTCGCATCCCATGGTTTTGGCCATCACGGCGCGAGCTTCAGCCAGATCCGAAACGCGGCAGTGCATCCCGCGGGCTTTCGCCATGCGATGAGCTCTCTGAGCCTGCGCAACGGCCGCTTGCTCAGCAATCCGGCGGCGCGTGTCCAGATTGCGGCGGCGGCCGCCTTGGCGGGCTGGCATGGCGGCGGCAACGGCTGGTGGCAGCACGCCGGCGGCGGCTATGGCTGGGTCGGCCCGCTGTTCTGGCCGTTCGCCTATAACGACATCTACGACTACACGATCTGGGGCGACGGCCTCGGCTTCTGGAACTACGGCTATCCCGATCTCTATGCAGGCATCTTCGGGCCTTATGGCTATGAGGGCCTGTCGGTCTACTCACGGCAGCCGGGACGACGACACGCGCGTGGCGTTCCGCTCGAGGAGCTGTGCGGCAGCGATCGCCGCGAGATCGCCGGCCTGCCGATCGACCAGATCGCGGACGCCGTGCAGCCGACCGAAGCCCAGGGCGCCAGCCTCGACGAGCTCGCCAATGCCTCGGTCCAGGCGGCGGCGATCATTCGCGCGTCCTGCCCGGCGCAGCCCGCGGCCACTGCACCCGGCCGGCTCGCCGCCATGCAGCAGCGTATCGAAGCGATGATCAACGCGGTCAATATCGTGCAGCCGGCCCTGGAGAAGTTTTACGGCGCGCTCGACGACGAGCAGAAGGCGCGCTTCAACGCGCTCGCCGCCGAGCAGCGGCGAACGGCATCTGCCGGCAATGGCAATGCGCCTCTTGTCCGGGATTGCGGCGCGCAGGGGGCCGGCCAGGCGTGGCCGGCCCAGGAGATCGAAACAAGACTCCACCCGAACGACACGCAGCGCGCCGCGCTTCAGGCCCTTCAGGATACGAGTGCGAAGGTCAACGATGACCTGAAGGCGGCGTGTCAGCCCGGCGAGCTGATGACACCGACCGCGCGCATGGCGGAAATCCGCAAGCGGCTCGATGCCATGCTGAAAGGCGTCAAAGCGGTGCGCGCTGCGCTTGACGATTTTTATGCCACGCTGAACGACGAGCAGAAGGCCCAATTCGAGGCGATTGGGCAGCGACGCGCGTCATGACCGGACTTCGGCGCGCCACGCGGGCGTCACAAAACCGCCTCGCCGATTGCTTGACCGTCCTCTATGCTGAGCCCCACAAACGTCGGGGGCGGCGCGATGCGGTGGTTCGGCAAGCAGAAGCCAGCCGAGGTCTGGGATGAGCCCATTCAATGGCCGCTCGGCGACATCGAGGCGGCGGAGAGGATCCGCAGTATCTGCCGCTCCGCGGCCGACAGCGCCGAATTTGTCGGCGGCCATGCTGCCCGCGCCGACGACACGAAGCGGTCGGAGCAGAAGCAACATGAGGTGGAAGCTGCGCGTTATCAGCGCGCCGCCAAGGCTGCGATGGAAATCGCGATGAAGCTATCGGACGCGCTGATGCGCGACGCCGCGGTCAGGGAGATCGTCGACCTCTGCCTCACGGCGGGCGATGTGAGGACCGCGCGCATCTTGTTCCGCGCCATCCAGGCGCCCGCGATCCGGGACCCCATGCTGATCGAGCATCCCGAGCTGCTACCGTGAGCGGGTGACATTCGTTCGATCCAAGACTGAAGGAGAACAACTCATGCTGCGTTCAGCCCTGATACTCGCTGCGGCGGCCGCGATGATGAACGCGACCGCGGCCATGGCGGACGACAAGTCCGATTGCCAGAAAGGCGTCGCGATGATCAAGGCGGAGCTCAAGAAGAACCATCCGAAGCCCGTGCTGGAGACCTTGCGCAAGGCGCTCAGCGATACCGACCTGGAGGCGGGCGAGGAGGATTGGTCCGAGTGCATGAATTACGTCAGAACCGCGCGCGCTGCGCTCAAAAAGTAGCGCGCGACGAGCAGAAATTCCCAACCTCCCCTTGAAAAAGGGAGGTTGCGGTCCTCTCGCATCGCGCCTATTTCGCTAGCGCCTGGACGGCTTCCTCGACGCTGTGGAACACGTGCTCCCTCGGCAAGGCATCATAGAGGCGCAAGCGCTCGAATGCATCCTGCGCACGGGTCGATTCGAGCCGCGCCAGCGCGACCGTGACCTGCTGCTCGCCGCACTCCTTGAAGATATCGAGCAGCACTTGCGCGGCGGTGAAGTCGATCTCCACCATGCCGCTCGCCTCGATCACCACGAGCTTCGGCGCCGCGGTGCGGACCACGTCCATCACCTCGCTGCGGAAGGCCGGCGCGTTGAGGAACGATAGCGGCGCCTGCAGGCCGACTACGGCCACACGCGCCACGCGCTCGCCTTCCGTGTACGGCATCTTCGGCCACCAGATCGTGGTGCCGGGGACGCGCTCGAACTCGACGAGTTTCGCCCGCGTCGTGCTCCAGATGCCGTGCAGGAGCGACAGGATGATGCCAAGCCCCGCGCCTTGCTGGATCGGCAGCACGATGATCAGCGCTGCGGTCGCGAGGATCAATAGAAACTCCGCCGGCGACTGCCGAAAGATCGTCGCCATCTGTCTGGCGCGGATGATGCGCAGCGCCACGAACAGGAGGATGCCGCCGAGCGCCGCATCCGGCACTCGTTTCAACAGTCCCGTCCCGAAGGCGAGCAGCGCCAGCACGATGGCGGCAGCCGCAAGGCCCGCGACCTGCGACTTGCCGCCGGTTTCGGAGACGATCCCGGTACGAGGCGGGCTCGCATTGACGGGGAACGAGCCAAAGAGGCCAGCCAGAATGCTGCCGGCGCCCGCGCCGAGGAAATCGCGGTCGACGTCGGCGGGCTTGTCGGGATCTGACGGGAACGATCGCGTGGTCGCCGCCGTCTGCACCATCACCACGACCGCGATCACGAAGGCGAGCGGCACCAGCCGCACCCACTGCTCCGCCGTGATGTCGGGCAACGTCGGCCTCGGCATCGTCGCCGGCACCGCGCCGACCACCTTCACGCCCTTGCTTTCGAGGCCCAGGACGATCACCGCGAGCGTGGCGGCGACGAGGCCGATCAGCGCGCCGGGAATCCTCGCGCTGATCCTCTCCGAGACGATCACGACGGCCAGCACGCCGAAGCCGATGACGAGGGCATAGGGATTGGCCTGCCCCAGATGCAGCGCGATCGCACCGATGCGATTGAGCGTCGGTCCGCTCGGCTCCGCGATTCCGAGCACGCCCGGCAATTGCGAGACCATGATGTGCACGGAGATGCCGGCGAGAAATCCGACCGTGACCGGCACCGACAACAGGTTGGCGACGCCGCCGAGCTTGAAGAAGCCGCTTGCCAACAGAATGAGGCCTACGATCAGCGCGAGCGCGACCGCGTGCGCCGAATAGTCCGGCGAGCCGGTGGCGGCCAGCGCCGCAAGGCCGCCGGCAAAGATCGGCGTGATGGTGGAATCGGCGCCGCAAGACAGAAAGCGGTTGCTGCCGAGCATGGCAAAGCCGACCGAGCCCGCGACGAAGGCGAAGAAGCCGATCTGTGGCGGGAAGCTGCCGAGCCGGGCAGTGGCCATCTGTTCGGGGATCGCGATCGCGGCGAGCGTCAGGCCTGCGATCAGGTCCGCCGGCAGGAACGCGGGCCGCCACGATGCCAGCGACGAAAACAGCGGCCAACGTCTTGCGGTTCGCACCTCTTGCGCCATGGCTTCGATTCCTCCGTACGATATCGTTGCGGCCAGACTACAGCATTTTCGCGCGCGCCGATCAGGACACGGCGCGCGCTGCGTCCCGTCAGAACAGTCCGCGGTCCCAGGGCGGCTCGGGCGAGAAGTGCTCTGCGAGAAAATCGATGAAGGCGCGCACCTTCGCCGGCGGGCGGCGGTCGGGCAGGTAGACCGCATGCACCGCCGACAGCCTGTCGGGCTGATCGAGCGGGACGATGACCAGCCGTCCGGCGCGCACGTCGTCCGCGACGATGAAGGTGGGCTGATACGAAAGTCCCTGGCCGCCGACGGTCGCGGCGCACAGCGCATCGCCGTTGTTGGCGCGCAGATTGCCGCTGATGCGGACGCGGATGTCGCCGTCGGTGCCGAACAGCCATTCGTCCACACTCGATTGCTGCTGCAGCGTGTAGCCGAGGCAATTGTGCGAGGCGAGGTCGGCGAGCGTGCGCGGCGTGCCGTGTTTGGCGAGATAGGAGGGCGCCGCGCAGAGCACGATCCGGTTGGGCGCCAGCCGCCGCGCGACGAGGCTCGACTCGTTGAGCTTGCCGATGCGGATCACGAGGTCCCAGCCCTCTTCGGCAAGGTCGACCTGGCGATCGTTGAGTCCCAGCTCGATTGTGACCTCGGGATAGCGTTCGGCAAATTCCGGCAATCGCGGTGCGATCTGCCGCATGCCGAACACCACGGGCACGTTGAGCCGCAGCAGGCCGCGCGGCGCGACGCGTTCATCCGAGACGGCCGCATCGGCCGCCTCCATCTCCGCGAGGATCCGCTCGGAGGATTCCAGATAGAGGCGGCCGGCATCGGTGATCGAGAGTCGCCGCGTGGTGCGGTGAAACAGTTTCGTGCCGAGCCGCGCCTCGAGCGCAGTGACATGCTTGGTGACCATGGTTTGCGACAGCCCCATCGCCCGCGCCGCCGCGGAAAGGCTGCCGGTTGCGGCGACCCTGGCAAAGATTTCCAGGCTGGTCAGGCGGTCAAGCACGATCTCACTCTTTTGGTGTGAGCTGTTCTCCTAGAATAGCTGATTATCTTCAAAACCAAAATAGATCATAGGAGGAGGCCTAGCCAAAGGAGACCTCCGATGATCGATTCCCGTACCGCGCCTTACGCCGCGCTGCTGCTGCGCGTCACGCTGGGCGCTCTCTTCCTCGCCCATGCCGGCCTGAAATTTTTCGTGTTCACGCCCGCCGGGACGGCAAAATTCTTCGGCAGCGTCGGCCTGCCGGGCGAGCTCGCCTATCTCGTCATCGCGGTCGAAGTCGTCGTCGGCGTCACGCTGATCCTAGGGCTCTTCACCCGCTATGCGGCGCTCGCCGGCGTGCCGATCCTGGTAGGCGCGATCGTCACTGTGCATGCGGCGAACGGCTTCTTCTTCACCAACCCGCATGGCGGCTGGGAATATCCCGCGGTGTGGGCGGTCGCGCTGGTGGCGCAGGCGCTGCTCGGCGACGGCGCTTTCGCGCTCCGCTTCACGCAGCAAGCCGGTCCGGCCGGCAACCAGTGGAGCGGCGCGCATTCGCGCTGAGAGCGGAACGAAGACAACGAGGCAAGGCTGCGGGAGACTGTCTCGCAGCCTTTTTGTTATTCCACTTTGTTATTCCAAGTCTCACGCGCGCTTGAGAATTTTGCAGGCGCGGCCGGCCGTGACGAGATGCGCTGTTGCGCACGGCAGACGGGCTGAGTGCCGCGCATTGTGGCGCGATGAGCAAAGCGTGGCAGCTATGAGATGCCGGCATGCGCGCCCGGGCTCTGGACATTCTCCCTGCCACAGGCTCAAATCCTTTCGCAAACCATCCGGCCGTTAAGGCGCATAAGCAGAATAAACAGAAACAAACAGACCAAAGGGACGGAACGCCCGCGAGCCAAGACGGGCGCCGCACAGGGGAAACCAGGGAGCATCCCATGGCCATTTCGCGCCGTGACGTTCTATTGGGCAGCGTGGGTGCGCTGGCGCCGGGTTACACTTAGGTGGCCGAAGAGGAAGCCAGTCCATGCTCTCCTCCATTATCGCATCGGGGCTGGCGGCGGGCGCGGTCTACGCGCTCGTCGGCGTCACCTACAACACCATGTTCTCGACCTCGCGGGTAATGAGCTTTACCGCAGGCCAGCTTGCGATGCTGGGCGGCGTGTTCGGCTCGATGTTCACGCTCAAGCTTGGCTTCCCGATCTGGGCCGGCTTCCTGCTCACGCTCGCCCTCTGCGCCATCCTGGGCGTCATCACCGAGTTCATCGCGGTGCGGCCGGTGCTGAAAAGCCTCGAGCAGCATCTCTACGTGCTGTCGACGCTCGCCGTCGCGCTGATGATCCAGCAGGTCGCCGCGATCAAATGGGGCACCGAGCCGCAGCCGTTTCCGCACCTGGTCAATCTCGGCAGCGGCGTCTGGGACGAGAAATTCTGGCTGCCGGTGGCAGCCTGCGCGATCACGATCCTGGCGCTGGAATATCTCTACCGCCGCACGCTGGTCGGCCGCGCGTTCCTCGCCATCGCCGAAGACAATTTCGCCGCACGCGCGCTCGGTCTGCCGGAGCGGAACCTGCGCATCGCAAGCTATGCGCTCGCCGGCATCATCGGCGGCATCGCCGGATTTTCCGGCGGGCAGTTGCTGCTGGCGTTCTTCGCCAATGGCGCGTTGTTGAACTTCTACGGCTTCGTGCCGGTGGCGCTCGGCGGGCTCGGCAATAACCGCGGCGCGATCATCGGGGGGCTCGCGCTCGGCCTGTTTCAGCAGGCGGCGAACTTCCTGGTCGGGGGCATCTTCTCCTCCGTCGCCGTATTCACGCTGTTCATCGTGGTCCTCTTGGCGGCGCCCCAAGGCGTGTTCGGCGGCGCCACCGCGCGGAGAGTGTGATGACTGCGGTCACCGCGTCCTTGCCCGAGCGCACTGAAGCCGCTACCTGGCGCGCCGCGCTGACGAACGCCTTGCCGTTCCTCGGTATCCTCGCGCTCGCGCTGCTGCTGCCGCTGGTCGGCAATGACTACTGGGCGCTGATCGGCACCCGCATGGCGATCTACTGGGTGCTGGTCAGTGGTCTCAACCTGATTGTCGGCTTCGCCGGCCATCTCGCGATCGGCTATGTCGCGCTGTTGACGTTAGGCGCCTACGCGACGAGCGTGCTGGTCGCCGGCAATGTCATGCCCGCGATCCCGGCGTTCGCCGCGTTGCCGATCGCGGCGGTCGTGGGCGCGATCTTCGGCGTCGTCGTCGGCCTGCCGGCGCTCCGGCTTCGCACCTTCTATTTCGCGATGTCGACGCTCGGCTTTGCGACCATCGTCACCCAGATCGCGCTCGCCTGGCAGAGCGTCACCGGCGGTGGCGTCGGCATTGCTGGGCCCGTCTTCCCGGCGCCGTTCGATACCGCCTGGGGCTTCTATTTCCTCTGCATCGGCTTTGCCACCTTCACCACCTGGTTGACCGCAAACGTCGCGCGCAGCCGCTTTGGCCGCGCGCTGATTGCGGTGCGCGACGCCGAGGTCGCGGCGGAGGCGACCGGCATCTCCAAGCCGAAGATGCTGATCGCGATCTTTCTGCTCGCGGGCGGCTGCGCGGCGGTCGCCGGCGGATTGTTCGCGACGCTGCAGACCTACATCACGCCGGATGCGTTCACCTTCGACCTCTCGGTGCTGTTCTTCATCGCGATCCTGATCGGCGGCCGCGGCTCGATCCTGGGGCCGCTGCTCGGCACCATGATCCTCACCATCCTGCCGGAGATCGCCGCCCCGCTCGCCGAGTGGTCGACCTTCCTCTACGCCTTGCTGCTGCTCCTGATCGTGCTGGTGATGCCGGGCGGCATCGCCGCGCTGCTCGATTTCAGGAATCGCCGTCCGCTTGCGAGCAACCGCGCCATCGTGCCGCGTCCTGGGGCGCTCGCCGACATCGTGCGGCGAAGCAAGGGCGGCAGGGCGCTGTCGCTGCGCGGCGTCTCCTTGAGCTTCGGCAATGTGAAGGCGATCGACGGCCTCGACCTCGACGTCGCGCCCGGCCAGATTCATGGCCTGATCGGCCCCAACGGCAGCGGCAAGACCACGACGCTCAATGTCATTTCCGGCTATTACGCCGCAAAAGCCGGCAGCATGACGCTCGGTGGCGACCCGCTGCCGGCCGGCCAGCCGTCGCTGCGCGCCACGCGCGGCATTGCGCGCACCTTCCAGACCCCGCGCATCATCGGCGAGGCCTCGGTGCTGCAGAATGTCATGATCGGCGGCACTGTCGAGGGCAAGGCGAGCTTTGTCGAGGCCTTGCTGGCGCTGCCGCGCAACCGGCAAGACGAGAGGATGTTCGCGGCGAAGGCGCGCTCGCTGCTTGCCGTCGTTGGTCTGGAGAACCTCGCCGACGTCCGCATCGATCGTCTGCAGCATTCCGAGCTTCGCTTCATCGAGATCGCGCGTGCGCTGATGCTCGATCCGGATTTCCTGCTGCTCGACGAGCCCGCCGCGGGCCTGTCCGTCGACGAGATCGACCGCCTCGGCGAGCTCATCAAGGCGATTGCCGCGCGCGGCGTCGGTGTGCTGCTGGTGGAGCACCACGCCGACCTGATCTTCGATATCTGCAACCACATCACCGTGCTTAATCTCGGCCGCACGCTGGCGGCCGGCACGCCGACCGAGATTCGCGTTCACAAGGAGGTGGTCAGTGCTTACCTCGGCGGCTGAACCATTGCTCTCTGTGGCGCGGCTCGAGTCAGGCTACGGCAAGATCCGCGTGCTGCACGGCGTCGATCTCTCCATCGCGGCGGGTGAGGTGGTGGCGCTGCTTGGGCCGAACGGCGCCGGCAAGACCACGCTGCTCAGGACAGTGTCCGGCCTGTTGCCGGTCAACGCCGGCGACGTGCGCTTCGACGGCCGCGACTTTACCAAAATCATGCCGCGCGAGGCGACGCGCGCCGGCCTCGTGCATGTCATCGAAGGCCATCGCGTGTTCACGCAGCTTTCGGTCACTGACAATCTTTTGCTTGCGGGCTACGACCTGCCGCGAGCCGAGCGCGCTGGGCGGGTCGAGGAAGCGCTGTCGTTCTTTCCCGAGATCGCAGTGAAGCGGAACGAGCGCGGCGGCGCGCTCTCCGGCGGGCAGCAACAGATGTTGACCGTGGCGCAGGGCCTGGTGCGAAGGCCGCGGCTCTTGATGCTGGACGAGCCTTCCGCGGGCCTGTCGCCGGTGCTGGTCGACCGCGTGCTCAACGTGATCGGCCAGTTGAAGCAGCGGGGCACCGCCGTGATCCTGGTCGAGCAACTCCTGGAAAAGGCGCTCGCCGCAGCCGACCGCGTCTATGCGCTGGTCCAGGGCCAGATCGCGCTGGAGGCGCCGACGTCCGAGTCCGACCTGCCCAAGCGGCTGGAGCGCGCCTATTTCGGTCATGAAAGCCATGCGCTGGAAGCGTCGTAGTCCGCGACGAGCGTCCAAGCCGCAAAGGAAATCTGGACGTCAAGCCTGAACGACAGAGGCGGACACGAGAGCCCCGCTTGCGCCAACTGATTTGCCCGTCGGGCAGTGCTTCGCTTTATCAGAAGTAATGTCAAGCCCCTTCGCAAAAAATATTTCGCTTCCGTTTTTCGGAAAGATGTGGTTGTCTCCGCGCCGTCCCGCGGCTCTCCAGGAGGGGCGCTTCGCGATCGTCACGAGTGTTGGCAGCGGGATGCGATGGACGCGACGGCATCAACTGACGAGTGACGCCTAAGCGGACGGCGAAGTCGCGTGGTCCCGATGCCCCGACGCTGGCATCAAGTCCTGGTTGATGATTCCAGGGCGACGGAGGCTATCAAGCCCGGCACTCCGGGGAGAGCGCGTATAAGCCGTACACCATCGTGCAGGGAATGCCGGTTGATTTGGCTGCCCTGTTGTTGCTTGCGTGCGTAAGTGCACTTTCCTTGCACGCAAGGCGCGCGGGTGCGGCCTGCACCCGGCATTCCCTGCGCCCTCTTAATTTCGAGGGCGTGATGATTGGGCAGAACTCGGGCAAATCCTGCCGCGGGGACGCGAGCGTATTCTCAATCGTCATTCCGGGGCGCCACGAAGTGGCGAGCCCGGAATCCATAATCCCGAGTTGTGGTTATGGATTCCGGGCCCGCGCCAAGTGCGCGTCCCGGAATGACGACGGAGAGAGCAAGCATAACGCATGGCGTCACGTCATCGATCAATGCGCAGCGCGCATTGATCGATACCCGATCGGGAATGGTGCGCGGCCTTGCCCGGCCCGAGACTTTGGCCCTACAGTCGATGCAACAAGCCCCGGCGATGAATCGCGCCTGGAACAAGAATGCGGGAGGACGCCATGACAATCGTGCCGTTAAGCCGTCGCACGCTCTTGAAATCTTCAGTAGCCGCCGCAAGCGCAATCGCGCTCTCGCCCGCGATCGTCGGCCGCGCCGAAGCGGCGACCTTGAAGCTCAAGTGCTCCTCGTCGCTGCCGAACGATCCCAAATTCGCCAACGGCCGCGTCTATTACGACAACCTCGTCAGGAGCCTGAAGGCGAACGGGCTCGGCGAGCAGGTTGATGTCACCTTCTTCCCTGATAATCAGCTCGGTCAGGAAATCGACGTCATCAATTCAGTCAAGCTCGGCGTGATCGACATGATGGTGTCGGGCTCGTCGATCTCGGCCAACCTCGTGCCGCTGGTCGGCACCTTCGACCTCGGCTACCTCTTCACCAGCTTCCCGCAGCAGACCAAGGCGTTCGACGGCGGCGCAGCGAAGCCGATCGAGGAGGCACTCTTGAAGGGCGCCAACATCCGCGTCATCGCCTGGGCCTATAATTTCGGCGCGCGCAGCGTACTGGCGAAGAAGCCGGTGAAGACGCCGGAGGATCTCGCGGGCCTGAAGATCCGGACGCTGCCGAATCCGATCATCACCGAATGCCTGCGCCTGATGGGCGCTGCCGCAACGCCGCTCGCCTTTGGCGAAATCTACACCGCGCTGCAGGCCGGCGTGCTCGACGGCCTCGAGCACGATCCGCCGACGATCCTCGCCAGCAAGTTCTACGAAACCGCAAAGAACTATACGCTGACGCAGCACAACTTCTCGCCGCTCGCGATCTATTTCTCCGATGCAACGTTCCAGCGCATGGATGCGAAGCTGCGCGAAGGTTTTGTTGACGCCGCGCAGAAGGCTGCGGTCGATACCCGCGCGCACGGGCTCGCCGTCGAGAAGGAGGCGATGACGGACCTCCAGGGTAAGGGCGTCGTTATCACGGAATGCGACAAGGAGGCGTTCCGCAAGCGCGTGCTGCCGCAGACCGACAATTTCATCAAGGCGCACCCGGAGGCCAAGCCGGTGGTGGACGCGATCCGCGCGACCCAAGCCTGAAGGACAGTGAAATGACAGGCGCGGTGGCGAGCGGTCAGGTCGCGGCCGGCAAACCGGCCTCCCTCGCGCCCGCTGGCCGTCACTGGATTATCGCCGCGCTGCTCGTCGTCAGCGATGCCATCGCGGCGCTGATGCTGGCGGCCGATCTGCTCGTCGTCTGCGTCTCGGTGGCGCTGCGGTACTGGTTCAACGCGCCGGTCGAATGGTCCGATGACGTCGCCCGCGGCTTGATGGTGGGATCGAGCTTCTTTGGCGCGGCGAGCGCACTCGCACGCGGCGACAATCCCGGCGTCCAGTTCTTTATCAGCAGGCTGCCGGCGCAAGCGCGCGCGGTGATCGATGCCGTTGCCGCGCTGTTGATGACGATCATCGCGGGCTATGTCGCCTTCAACGCGATCAAGCTCGGCGGCCTGACGGTCGGCCAGACCACCGGCTCCGGCCTGCCGCTGGAGCTGACGTTCTATCCCATGGGCGTCGGCGCGTCGCTCATGACCATCTTTGCGCTCGACACGTTCCGCTCGCGCCCGTTGCGCGACATGACCTCCGCCGTCATCGCTACCGCGCTCGTCGTCGGTCTCTATCTGGCCTGGGACCACTTTGCGCCCGATTCGGTGCCCTCGTCGGGAACACTGATGCTCGTTGGCTTCTTTGTCACGCTGTTCGGCGGCCTGCCGATCGGCTTCGCGCTGGCGCTGGCCGCGCTCACCTTCATCTGGGTCGAGGGCACGCTGCCCGGCGTGATCTTCGCCCAGCAGATGGCGCGCGGCATCGATAATTTCGTGCTGCTCGCGGTCCCCTTCTTCATTCTCGTCGGCTACCTCATGGAAGCCAACGGCATGTCGGTGCGGCTGATCGAGCTGTTGCAGCGCGGGGTCGGGCAACTGCGCGGCGGACTCAACGTCGTGATGGTCACCTCCATGGTGCTGTTCTCCGGCATCTCGGGTTCCAAGATGGCCGATGTCGCCGCCGTCGGCTCGGTGCTGATCCCGGCCGCGCGGCGCACGCGGCAGAATCCCGGCAGCGCGGTCGCATTGCTCGCGGCGTCTGCCGTCATGGCCGAAACCATTCCGCCCTGCATCAACCTCATCATCCTCGGCTTCGTCGCCAACCTCTCGATCGGCGGCCTGTTTGTCGCCGGGCTGCTGCCGGCCTTGTTGATGGCGCTGGCGCTGATTACGGTGTGCGTGATCTTTGGCAGGCGGCCCGCTGCAACAGATGAAGCCGAACCGCGTGCGGCGGTATCACGCCTGTGGACCGGCGCGATCGCCTCGTTCGGCCTGATCTTCATGATCTTCTTTGGCTTCAAGAGCGGCTTTGCCACCGCGACCGAAATCTCCGCCTTCGCCGCGCTCTACGCCGTCGTCATCGGCAGTGTGGTGTTCCGCGAGCTCGGCCTTAAATCCGCGACGCAAAGCTTTGTGCACGCTGCGACGCGCTCGGGCCTGGTGCTGTTCATCGTCGCCGCCGCGCAATCGCTGGCCTTCATTCTCACGCTGCAGCAGGTGCCGCACATGGTCGGCGACATGATGCTGGCGCTGTCGAAGTCCAACGGCGTCTGGCTGTTCATGCTGCTGTCCATCGCGGTGCTGATCGTGATGGGCTCCGTCTTGGAGGGCGCCGCCGCGCTGATCATTTTCGGGCCGCTGCTGCTGCCAGTTGCTGTCAAACTGGGTGTCGATCCCCTGCATTTCGGCGTGGTGCTGGTGATTGCGATGGGAATCGGCCTGTTTGCGCCGCCGCTGGGCCTTGGTCTTTACGGCGCATGCCTGATCGGCAATGTACCGATCGAGCAGACGGTGAAGCCGATCCTGGGCTATCTTGGGCTCCTGTTCCTGTGCCTGCTCGTGGTTGCCTTCGTGCCCGCGATCTCGACCGCGCTGCCGCGAGCCTTCGGTTACTAGCGCATGATCCGGAAAAGTGTGAAGCGGTTTTCCGAAAAGATCATGCGCAAACAAAGAGCTTGAGGACATCTTGAAAGTTCTGCTGACTCCCACGCCGGACTTCCGGCGGCAATATTACGGCGAACGCGCGCTGAAGGGTCTGCACGCCATCGCCGACGTCAAGCTGCATGAGGGCAGCGAAGCGCTCGACGCGGTCGGCCTCGTGAAGGCCGCTGCCGGCGTCGACATCATCGTCGCCGATCGCGTGACCGAGGGCAGGGGCGAGATCTTTCCGCAATTGCCGAAGCTGCGCGCGATAGTCCGCTGCGCCGTGGATATCCGCAACATCGATGTCGCGGCTGCCTCCGCCGTCGGCGTGCTGGTGACGCGGGCCTCGCCCGGCTTCGTGCCGGCGGTCGCCGAGCTTGCGATCGGCTTCATGGTTGATCTGTCCCGCGGCGTCTCGCGGGCGACCGCGGATTATCACGCCGGCCGCAAGCCCGAAGTCGTGATGGGGCGGCAGCTTTCCGGCAGCCGCATCGGCATCATCGGCTATGGCAGCATCGGCCGCTATCTCGCGCCGCTCGCCAAAGCATTGGGCATGGAGGTGCTGGTCGCCGATCCCTTCGTGACAATCGACGATCTCGATATCACGCACGTCCGGCTCGACGATCTCTTGTCCCGCGCCGATTATGTCGTGTGCCTCGCGATCGCCAACGAGCAGACCGAAAGCCTGATCAACGCGGCGGCGTTGGCGCGCATGCAGAGCCACGCTGTCTTCATCAATCTCTCCCGCGGCAATCTCGTCGATGAAGCCGCGCTTGCCGCGGCGCTCCGCGACAATCGCATCGCGGGTGCGGCAATGGATGTCGGTCGCGCGCCGGACCAGATGCCGACGCCGGAGCTTGCGAAATTGCCGAATGTGATTGCAACCCCGCATATCGGCGGGCTGACGCCGCAGGCGATCGAGCATCAGGCGCTGGAGACCGTCCGCCAGGTCGCCGCGATCATCAAGGGCGAGGCGCCGGTGGGCGCCGTTAACGCCGAGCACTGGACGCGCCGGCCATGACGGAAAAATCATCGCCAAAACTTCCGTTCTTCTACGGCTGGGTGGTCGTTGTTGTCACCTTCATCACGATGGGAATCGGCGTCAACGCGCGTACCGCGTTCTCGCTGTTCTTCCCGCCGATCCTCAACGAGTTCGGCTGGGAGCGCGGCGTCACCGCCGGCGCCTTCTCCTTCGGTTTCGTGGTGTCGGGCTTCATGAGCCCGTTGATCGGCCGCCTGATGGATCGCGCCGGCCCGCGCGCGGTGATGGAGCTCGGCATCGCGCTGATGGGAGGAGGGCTGCTGCTCGCGCCGCTCACCAGCGAGCCCTGGCATCTCTATGTCACGATCGGCGTCATGGTCGGCGCCGGCAGCGTCTGCCTCGGCTATTCCGGCTTTTCGCTGTTCCTGCCGAACTGGTTCATCCGCCGCCGCGGGCTCGCGATGGGCATCGCCTTTGCCGGCGTCGGCATCGGCTCGGTCACGCTGCTCCCCTGGGTGCAGTTCCTGATCGAGCACAGCGGCTGGCGTACCGCCTGCACCGCGATGGGATTGATGGTGCTGATCGTGCTGGCGCCGATCTATCTCCTGCTACGCAAGCGTCCCGAGGACATCGGCCTGCAGCCGGATGGCGATGCCGCACCGCATGCGGCATCGATGAAGCCCGTCTCCAACATTGTCGATCCCGTCTGGGCCGCAACCGACTGGACCCTGCCGCGCGCGCTGCGCACGGCGCGATTCTGGTGGATCGCACTCGGCTATTTCTGCGGGCTTTACATCTGGTACGCGGTGCAGGTGCATCAGACCAAATTCCTGCTCGACATCGGCTTCTCGGCGAATGTCGGGGTCTGGGCGCTCGGCATCGTCTCTCTGCTCGGCATTCCCGGCCAGATTGTGCTGGGACACGCGTCGGATCGAGTAGGCCGCGAGGCGATCTGGGCGATCTCGTGCCTCGGCTTTGCGATCTGCTTTGCCGCGTTGATCGCGCTCAAATACGAGCCGAGCCTGTGGCTCGTCTATCTCATGGTGTTCACGCAGGGCGCGCTCGGCTACGGGCTCACCTCGATCATGGGCGCGGTGGTGCTGGAGATATTCCAGGGCCCGCACTACGGCAGCATCTTCGGCACCATCATGCTCACCGCGCTCGCAGGCGGCGCGGCCGGACCGTGGCTCACCGGCCTCCTGCATGACCTGACCGGCACCTATACCATTGCGTTTGCGATCGGCATTGCCGTGAGCCTGCTGTCGGCGTTTGCGATCTGGCAGGCCTCGCCCGGCCGCGTCCGCGCCGTCGCCGGCAAGCTGAGAGAGGCGCCTGCGGAATAGCGCGTGCGTCAGGAGGTCGCGATGATACCAAGTGCGCGGCGGAGATCGGAGATCGCGCGCAAAAAGCTGTCCGCTGGCGTCGTCTCGGGATCGATCAGGCGGTGCAGGCGGAAGCCGTCTTCGAGCGCGAGCAGGATCGCGCCGGTCCAGGCCGGGTTGAGGAGGCCCTTGCGGCCTTCGTTCCTCAGCGAGGTCTCGACGATATCGGTCACAAGCTTGCGCCGCGCCCGCAGCCGCTTTGCAAGTTCAGGCCGGCGCTTCTCGGCGCGCGCGACGAAAAGGATCATCTCCATGTGGAGCAGGGGCGCGCGACCGAGCGGATCCTGCTTGCTGCGGTCCATGTTCTTCAGCGCGTCGAGGAAGTCGTCGATGTTGCTGTGCTCGGCCAGCAGGTCGAGGTTGCGTCGGATCGAGCGCTCGACATGGTCCTCGAGCATGGCGATGATCAATTCGTCCTTGCTCTTGAAGTTGGAATAGAAGGCGCCACGCGTGAAGCCGGCCGCGGCTGCGATCGTCTCGATGCTGGCGTTGCCGATGCCCTGTTCCTCGAAGACGCGCGCTGCCGCCTCGTACAGTTTGTCGCAGGTTTCGTCTCGGGTCGGACGGGTTCTCTGTCTTGACATCGGCGCATTTTAGGGCAGAATGCAACTCGATACAACAGTGTATCGAGTTGCAACCGAGATAAGGTCACCATGAACGAACATGTGCAGACCACGGCCGCCGACCCGCTGTTCAATCCGCTGGCGCCGGATTTCATCCGCGATCCCTATCCGCATTACGAGCGGCTGCGGAATACCGATCCCATGCACGTCAATGCGCATGGCGCGTTCGTGGCGAGCCGCCATGCCGAAGTCAGTCTCGTGCTGCGCGACAAGCGCTTCGGCAAGGACTATGTCGAGCGCACCGTCCGCCGCTACGGGCCGAAGATCATGGAAGAGCCGATCTTCCGCAGCATGAGCCACTGGATGCTGCAGCAGGATCCGCCCGACCACACGCGGCTGCGCGGCCTCGTGGTGAAGGCCTTCACCGCGCGCCGGGTCGAGGACATGCGGCCGCGCATCCAGGAGATCGTGGACCAGACCATCGATGCCGTGATCGAGAAGGGTCGCATGGACCTGATCGAGGATTTTGCCTTCCGCCTGCCGGTCACGATCATCTGCGACATGCTGGGCATCCCCGAGGAGCACCGCGAAGCGTTCTATCACGGCTCGCGCGATGGCGGGCGCATCCTCGATCCCGTGCCGCTGACGCCCGCGGAAATCGCCCAGGCCAACGCCAGCGGCGCGATGGCGCGGATGTATTTCGAGCAGTTGTTCGAGATGCGCCGGAAGAATCCGGGCGACGATCTGACCACCCAGCTCATCCAGGCCGAGGAGGCCGGCGACAAGCTCTCCAACGAGGAGATGACGGCCAACATCATCCTCTTGTTCGGCGCCGGCCATGAGACCACCGTCAACCTGATCGGCAACGGGTTGCTCGCGCTCTATCGCAATCCCGATCAGCTCGCGCTGCTCAAAGCCAATCCCTCGCTCATCACCAACGCGATCGAGGAATTCCTGCGTTACGACTCCTCCGTGCAGATGACCGGGCGCGTGGCGCTGGAGGACATCGACGACCTCGGCGGAAAGCGCATTCCGAAGGGCGAGAGCGTGCTCTGCCTGCTCGGTTCGGCTAACCGGGATCCTGCGGTTTATCCGGACCGACCCGAGCGGCTCGACGTCACCAGGCCCAACGTAAAACCGCTCTCGTTTGGCGGCGGCATCCATTTCTGTCTGGGCGCTCAGCTTGCGCGGATCGAGGCGGAGATCGCGATTTCGACCCTGCTGCGCCGGCTGCCGGAGCTAACGCTGGACGATCCGGAAAATCCGGAATGGCGGCCGACATTCGTGCTGCGCGGGCTGAAGCGGCTGCCCGCAAGCTGGTGAGTGCGAAAGCGTCAAGCTGTCACTTTAGCGTGCTGTGACTTCGCCATACTTGCCTCTATATATGGAGAGCCCCAGCGTGGCGGTGGCGGGAGGGTCGCCCGCGCCGGGGATGTCCAAGAGGAGACCCCGTGCAGACGACCCTGCTCGGACTGGCGATTGCCTTCATACTTGCGCTTGTTGCGGCGCTGATCGGGCCGTTCTTTATCGACTGGAACCAGTTCCGGCCGCAGTTCGAGGCCGAGGCGAGCAAGATCATCGGCGCCCCGGTGCGGGTCGCGGGCGCGCTCGATGCGCGGCTGCTGCCGACGCCGACGCTGCGCCTGCGCTCGGTCGTGGTCGGCGGGGCCGATGACCTCGGCCGCATCCGCGCCGACAAGCTCGACGTGGAATTCTCGCTCGGCGATTTGATGCGTGGCCAATGGCGCGCCAACCAGCTTAATGTCGCGGGGCTAGCACTCGATCTCGGCCTCGATCCGCAGGGTCGTGTCGACTGGCCGGCCTGGAAGGGCAGCTTCAATTTCGCGTCGCTTTCGATCGACCGGCTGAACCTCACCGGCCGTATCGCGCTGCACGACGCGGCGAGCCGCTCCACGCTCGAGCTGAACGACATCGCCTTCTCCGGCGACGTGCGCTCGCTCGCAGGCTCGGTGCGCGGCGGCGGCAATTTCACCGTGGACGGTACGCGCTATCCGTTCCGCGTCTCCTCCGGCCAGAATCCGGACGGCAACTCGACCCGCGTGCACCTCACCATCGATCCGTCCGAATTGCCGCTTTCGATCGATCTCGAAGGCCAGCTTGCTTTCCAGGCGCGCGCGCCGAAATTCGCTGGCACGCTGGTGCTGGCGACGCCGCCGCCGAAGGAGGGCAGCGAGCATGAGCCGACGCCCTGGCGCGTCGTGACGAAGCTCAAGGCCGACCACGCGGCGGCCCAGCTTGAGCAGATCGAGGCGAGCTATGGCGAGGAAGACCGCGCCTTGAAGCTTACCGGCCTCGGCGATGTCAGGTTCGGCGCGTCGCCGCTGTTGCGTGCGACGCTGTCCGGGCGCCAGCTCGATGCCGACCGGTTTCTTGCCAAGGACGCGGGCAAGGACAATGACAAGGACAAGGACAACAAGGGCGGTGGCGGCAAGGCTGCGCGCCTCCTGACGGCGCTGCATATGCTGATGTCGGAGTTGCCGCAGATGCCGATCCGGACGCGCATCGAAGCCGGCGCCGAACAGATCATGCTGGGCGGACGGCCGCTGCAGAACGTGTCGCTGGCGCTACGCGGCGATGCTTCGTCCTGGGCGGTTGACCGGCTTGATCTACGGGCGCCCGGCACCACCCAGATTTCCTTCACACACAGCGGAAGGTCGACTGTGCCGCCCGGCAGCTTCGCCGGCACGCTCGATATCGATTCCGCCGATCCCGATATTCTGCTGGCCTGGCTGCAGGGCCGCGGCGACGCGGTTCGCCGCACGCAGAAGCCGTTTCGGCTGGTCGGCGATGTCACCGCGAGCCCGGACCGGATCGCGATCGATGCACTGAACGCCGAGATCGACGGCGGTGCTATCGAGGGCCGCGTCACCCTGTCGGCTCCGCGACCGCCCCGGGGCACACGGCTTGAGGCTGCGCTGAAAGCAGAGAGCCTCGATCTCGATGCAGCCCGCGCGTTCGTGCGATCGCTGGCGGGACCCGACGCGGTCTGGCCCGACGAAGCATCGGTCTCGCTCGATATCGGCCGTGCCCTCTCGGCCGGACAGGAACTCAAACCCTTCGCCGTCAAGTTCGGTTACAGCGCCAAGACGCTGCTGCTTGACCAGTTGAAGTTCGGCCAAGCCGGCGGCGCGACGGTCGAAGGCTCCGGCAGCTTTGATCGGGCCGAAGCGACCGGCCGCCTCGCGCTGAGCGCCAGCGCAAACTCGCTCGGCCAGCTCTCGACGATGCTTGCGCCGGTCGCGCCGTCCTTCGCCTCACGTCTGCAGGCGGTGGCGACCGCGCCGGGCCCGGCGCGCCTGAAACTTCAGCTCAGCGTCGGCAAAAATGCCGCCAAGGCGACGCTGGCCGACGCCCATGCCGCGCTCGAGCTCAACGCGCCGCAGCTCAATGGCGCGGCCACCATCACGGCCAAGCCGGAACTCGCCTCGCTACGCAGCTTCGATCTCAACGCGCTCAGCCGCAGCCAGGTGAGCGTCGACACGAAGCTCGCGGCGGAGCGGGGCGAGGCGCTGCTTGCCTTGCTCGGGCTTGATCGCGCGGTTGCGGTGACCGACGGCGGGCTGCAATTCCAGGGATCGGTGAGCGGCGTGTGGCACGAGCCGTTGCGGCTCGATGCCAAGATGTGGGGCGACGGCATCGATGCGGAAGTGCAGGGTACGGCCGCACCGTGGGGAGACGCGCCGAAGGCTAGCGTCAATTTGAAGGTCCGCAGCGTCAATCTCGCGCCGATGTTCGGCCTCAAGCCGACCGATGCGTCGGCGCAGAATATCCGCTTGTTCGCGCGCGCCTCGCTCGCCGACAACAAGCTCGCGCTGGATGACATCGATAGCGTCGCGGACGGCTCGCGCCTGCGTGGACATCTCGTGGTGGCGCTTGCTGACGAGCGCTCGGTCGACGGCGAAGTCGGGCTCGACCGCCTCGATCTCGCGCCGGCCTTCGCGCTCGCGATCGGCGCTGCCGGCCAAGATCCGACCGAGCCGCTTGGCTCGGGCCTGATGAAGGGCTGGCGCGGCCGCGTTGCATTTCAGGCGCTGCGTGGGGCGTTGCCGGGCGGTGCCGAATTGCTTCCGGTCAGCGGGGTCATCAAGAGCGATGGGGAGTCGCTGAGCTTCGAGCAGCTCAAGGGCAAGATCGGCGGCGGCGACGTCAGCGCGACGATCGACGCGAGGCCCGATCCCAACGGCATCCTGGTCAATTCGCGCCTCGATTTTTCCGGCGTCGACGACACCGCGCTGCGCTATCGCGGCATGAAGATGCCGTCGGGTCGTGCTTCAATGCAGATGACCCTGATGAGCCGGGGCCGCAGCGTTGCGGCGCTGGCGGGTGCGATGTCGGGCAGCGGCACCATGACGCTGGAATCGGCCAGCATTCCCGGGCTCGATCCGCGCGCCTTCGACGTTGCGATCCATGCCAGCGATGCCGGCCAGCCCACCGACGACAATCATCTGCGCCAGCTCGTCGCTCCGGTGCTGGCGGCGGGCAGACTGCCCGTTGCCAACGCGCAAATCCCCTTCAACATCCGCGACGGCCGGCTGCGCATTGATGCCACCACGCTTCAATCAGGCAATGCGCACGTGATCGTCTCAGGCGGCTACGACATGCTGGCCGACCAGGCGGACGTACGCTTAAGCTTTTCCGCCGACTCGATCGGATCGGCGAGCAGCCGCCCGGAAATCCAGATTTTCGCGGCGGGAACACCGGATGCGCTCAACCCGACGCTCGACCTCACCTCGCTGTCGTCGTGGCTTGCGGTGCGCACCATCGATCGCGAAACGAAGCGGCTCGACGCCTTCGAGCGCGGCGAGCCGCCGCCAGCCGAGCCGCCATCGGCACCGCCTGCGACCGCCGCGTTACCGTCTACGGCGGGGCCGGGACCAGTCCGGCCAAATCCGCCGCAGAACGACGTGCCGCTGCCCGGCCGCGATCCGCGCCGCCTGTCGCCGAAGGCGGTCTTGACGCCGCGTCCGGCGGTCCCACCGGCGCCGCCGCTGATGAGCCAGCAGGTGGCCCCGCTGCCGCCGCCGATCGAGGTGCGGCCTGCGCCAGGGCCAGCGCCAGCTCCTGCCAGGCCAAGACCGCCACGACGTCCGCCGATGGTGCTGACGCCGCAGGTTACGCAGCCGTGACCGGCTTGAGATCGCGCGCACGCCGCCTATGCTGGCGCGAGGGGTGGTCCCTCGGGGGATCTTGATTCAATGATGACGCTGCGCCAGGTCGAGGTCATCCGCGCCGTGATGGTCACCGGCACCATCGGCGGCGCAGCAAAACTACTCAACGTGTCGGCGCCGGGCATCAGCCGCCTCGTCAAATACACCGAACGCTCGCTCGGCATCCGCTTCTTCCAGCGCCAGAACGGCCGCTATTTCCCGACCTCGGAAGCGCAAAACATCTTCGAGCAGATCAACGGCGTCTACAAGAAGATCGAGGATCTCTCCGGCATCATCTCCAAGATCGGCCATGGCGCGCTGTCGGAGCTGCGCGTCGGCTCGGTGCCCAGCATCTCGCAGGTGATGGTGCCGCGCGCGATCGAGCGCGTTCGCCGCCGCTACCCCGATCTCGGCATCGATATCAACATCCTCAAGATCGAGGAGGCGATCGACTATCTGCTGCTGGGAAAGGGCGAGTGTGTGGCCATGAGCTACCGGCTGGACCATTCCGGCCTCGACTTCCTGCCGCTTGCGTCCGGCGAATTGTTCTGCATCGTGCCGCTCGGCCACGAGCTTGCCGGCCGCAAGCAGGTATCGGCGGCAGAGATGACGCGCTATCCCCTGATTGGCATCGATCCCAACGATCCTTATGGCCGGATCATGAGCAACATTTTCGCGCGCAACAGGCTGAGCTACGACATCACCATCAAGGCTCGCTTCGGCACCACCGTGTGCGCACTGGTGAAGGCCGGCCTCGGCATCGCCGTGATCGATCAGTTCACCGTCGCCCATGGCGGCTATCCCGGCGTCGAGCTGATCCGCATCGCCGAGCCGACGCGGTTCGACACCTATATCGCGGTGAAGCGCGGCGCTTCGCTGTCGCTGCATGTCGAATATTTCATCGATGCTTTGCGCTCGGAAATGCGCGCGCTGGAGCCCGGCAAGACGGCCGCAAAAGTCGCTAATTCGCGAGAACGGAAAAAATAACATAATGTTATGTTTGTGCGATAAATGGATAATTGTGTTAGACGGGGGAAACGCTATCGTTCGCGGGACTCACATGACCTTGCGCGGGGCGTGAGGATCATCATCAGCGAGACCCGATAGCGACTGTGTCGAAAGCTTACCCTGAGAGACGCGTGCTCACCGGATTGATCGGAGCACCGATCGCCCATTCCGCCTCGCCCTTGATGCACGAGGCGGCGGCCGAAGCCCTGGGCCTGCGCGGGCATTATCAGCTCATCGAGGTTGCGGGCGCCGACCGCGCCGCCTTGCGCGCGATGCTCGACGGCGTGCGACGGCTCGGCTTTGCCGGCGTCAATGTCACCTATCCCTACAAGGAGGCGGTGGTCGAGCTGCTCGACGAGCTCGCGCCTGGTGCTGCCGCGATGCAGGCCGTCAACACCGTGGTGGTGTGCGAGGGCAAATTGATCGGGCACAACACCGACACTACTGGATTTGCGCGGGCGGCCGCCGGTCTGGTCGCGGACTCCGGTCACGGTCCGGTGGCCCTGATCGGCGCGGGTGGCGTCGGCAAGGCGATCGCGTTTGCGCTGGCGAGCCTCGGCGTCAGCGAAGTCCGCATCTTCGATGCCGAGCGTGCGAAGGCGGAGAAGCTCGCCGGGCTGTTGCACGGTCAAAAAGGCATCGTGGCTGCCGACAGTGTCGAGGCGGCGGTCAACGGCGCCGTTGGCCTCGTCAACGGGACACCGGTCGGCATGCTGCCGAACCGCGGCACGCCGGTGCCGGAGGCGCTGCTGCACGCCGGATTATGGGTGGCTGACGCCGTCTATTCGCCGCTGTACACGCCACTGTTGCTGGCGGCCAAGGCCAACGGCGCGCGGATCATGACCGGGCGAGAGCTCGCGATCTGCCAGGCCGCCGATGCCTTCGAATTGTTCACTGGGCTCTCGCCATCCGTGTCGGTGATGGGCGATGCGTTCGATCGTGTGATGGCGGCGCGGCGCGACGCTTCATACGCGGCTTGACAAGGCGGCCGGAACAAGACCGCCAGCGATTAAAGAGGGAGGACATACATGAAGCCATTCATTCTGGCCGGCGCGATGCTGGCGATCATCGGCAGCAGCGCCCATGCGCAGACGATCAAGCTCGCCGACGTCGCCGAGCTTTCCGGCGGGGGCGCCACCGTCGGCACCAACTGGAAGAACGGGATCGATCTTGCGGTGGAGGAGATCAACGCCAAGGGCGGCATTTTGGGCCACAAGATCGAGGTCACCCACGCCGACTCGCAGTCCAATCCGGGCGTGGCTCGCGCGCAGGTGCAGAAGGCGCTCGACAGCGAGCCTTATGTGCTGCTCGGCCCCGGCTATTCCGGCTCGGTGAAGGTGACGGAGGCGCTCGCGGCAGACGCCGGCGTCACGCAAATCATGGGCGGCGAGGCCGCCGAGCTGACGCAGGCTGGCGACAAATTCGTATTCCGCACCTCGTTCGGCCAGCAATCCTCGATGCCGAAGGTCGCCAAATACATCAACGACGAGTTGAAAGCGAAATCGGTTGCCGTCGTCTGGGTCAACAACGATTTCGGCCGCGGCGGGCGCGACGTCATCACCAAGGAGTTCGGCCGCCTCGGCATCAAGGTCGCTGCCGACATCTCGACCGAAGCGGGGCAGGCGGACTTCGCCGCCGACGTCGCCAAGATCAAGGGCGCGGCGCCGGATGCGGTCTTCATCTATCTCAATGAGGAAGAGAGCGCGCGCCTTTTGAAGGAACTGAAGCGCCAGGGCGTCACCGCGCCGCTGATCGGCGAGACCACGCTGGTCGGCCAGAAGGTGATCGAGCTTGCGGGCGACGCCGCCAACGGCGCGCGCGGGCATGTAGGCTTGACCACCGACGCACCGGTGGCGCTCGTCAGGGCGTTCCGCGACCGCTTCGTGAAGAAATACAATTACGTGCCCGATCACAACGGCATCAAGGGCTACCTCGCGGTCTACATGGTCAAGGCCGCGACCGACAAGATGGGCAAGCTCGACTCGAAGCATATCGCCGACACGCTGCATGGCATGACCATCAAGGCGTCCGACGAGCCCGGCATGCTGATGGACGTGACCTTCGACGAGAACGGCGACATCGATCGCCAGGGATTCCTGGTCGAAGTCGTCAACGGCAAGCAGGTGGTGAAGCAGGTGCTGCCGAAGCTGCACTGAGCTTGCGGCCTATCCTGGCGGGTTCCGGCTGTGGCCGAGGAGAAATGAGTCATGTCTGATCTGCTCGACCTGGTGGTGGCGGGGCTGGCGATGGGTGCGATCTACGCGCTGGTGGCGGTCGGCTTCACGCTGCTCTGGCAGACTTCGCAGACCATCAATTTCGCGCAGGGCGAATTCGTCATGCTGCCGGCCTTCTTCGTGCTGGCGGCGATGCATGCCGGCGCGCCGTTCTGGTCGGCGATCCTCATCGGCATCGCCTTGTCGATGATCTTGCTCGGGCTCGGCTTCAAGATGTTGTTGGTCGATCCGATGCTGCGCCATGGCGTGTTGCCGCTCGCGATCGCGACCATGGCGCTTGCGATCGGGATCAAGGAGGCCGTCAAGCAGTTCTTCAGTGCCGAGGCTTCGCCGTTTCCCTCCATCGTGCCCGCCGGTGAAATCTCGATCTTCGGGCGGGCGGTGTCGCTGCAGAGCCTTGGCGTGCTGGCGCTGGCGATCCTGGCAGTGGTCGGCCTCACCGCGCTGTTGAACCGCACCTCGATCGGGCGGCAAATGCAGGCGGTGGCGCAGAACCCGAACGTCGCGCGCATCATCGGC
>NZ_DATGFH010000057.1:0-37220 GCF_035309285.1 Bradyrhizobium sp.
CGAGGCTGGGCAAGAACTTGCGATCAGCCCAGTTGAGCCAGCTGTTGAGGACGACCGGCGAGCAGAAGCGTGCAGTAAGTCCAGAATGCGCTCAGAGCGGTCCAAGTGGAGTTTAGGCGAGCTGCGAGGCCGCACGGATGCAATAGAATGGCCTTTGCGATGCGGGCCATGAAGTGCTTGAGGCCGAGGATGTTGAGCACGCGAGTGAGGTTGTAGCAGAGCGCCATCAGACTCCACTCGCCGCGAACCTTGTCAAAGCCACGGACGAGGAAGTGCCGATAGCCGGCACGGCATTTGATGGTACCGAAGGGATGTTCGACAAGGGCAGAGCGGCGGCGCATCAGCTCGTCTGCGCCTTGCATGCGCGCGCGATGGCGGTCGAGAACATCCTCGTGCTCCCAGCGATGGACGATGCGTTGAGAGGCATTCTCGCCGAGACAACGTGATCTTAATCGGCAGGGTTGGCAGGTCGCTTTACGACTCGCATAGCGGGTCTCGATCCGGCCGCTTGCGTTTTGCCACTGTCCCTTGATCGGACGCAGCAGTTCGCCGGCCGGACAACGATAGACATCGGCGCCGGCATCGTAGTTGAAGTCCTTGCGGCTGAAGCGGCCCTTCTTCGCCAGGTGCCCCTCCGGCACCGGGACGTAGGCAACGATGCCGTCATCCTCACATGCCTTCAGTTCGAGACTGCTGTAATAGCCTTCATCGGCCAGCGCCTGCAGCGACTTTGCTTCAAGAACGTCTTTGGCCGCCTTCGCCATCGCATGAAGCTGGCCAACATCGCTGCTGTCGTTCACAACCTCGCTTGCCACGATGAGCTTGTGCTTGTTGTCCACGACGGTCTGCACATTGTAGCCGGCTACACCCTGACCGCTTTTGACCAGAAGGCGGGCATCAGGATCAGTCGTGGAAAGCTGCGTCTCGCCGCTCTCTTCCAGCCGGGCAAGATCGGCTTTGGCACGCGAGCGTTGGGCCATCAGCTCCGCGACCTTCGCGCCAATAGGCCCGCTGCGTCCTCCGCCGCCACCGCCGTTAGCCCGATTCTTCTTTTGCTTCTTGGCTTCCGCCGCGTCATTGTCCTCAAGCGACTTGCGGTAGGCCTCGATATCCTTATCGAGCTTTGCGATCTGGTCGGTCAGCCTCCTGCGCGTGAAGATGCTCGCCTTGCTGGCATCACCATGAAAGAATGAGCCGTCGATCGCAACGACGTCACCGCCAACCAGATCAAGTTCCCGCATCACCAGCACGAACTGGCGGTTCGCGGCCTTCAAAGCTCCCCAGTTCTCCTTGCGGAAGTTGGCGATCGTCCGATAGCCCGGCTGCAAGTTCTTGAGCAGCCAGATCAGCTCCAGATTGCGGCATGCCTCCCGCTCCAGCCGCCGCGACGACCTGACCTGATTGCTGTAGCCGTAAAGGTAGAGCTTCAGAAGATCGGCTGGATCGTAGGGCGGCTGTCCCTCTTCCTCCGCACCGCGATCCGCGTGGCGGAAGCCGAGCCTGGCAAGGTCGAGGGCGCAAACAAAGCTCTCGATGGCCCGAACCGGATTATCTGCTCCAACATAGTCCTCAATCCGCGCAGGAAGCAGGCTGGCTTGATCCCGGCTCTCGCCGGCCTTGAATGGGCGATTCGTCATGAACCGAATCGTACATCAATTGCGGCAAATGCCGAGTTCTTGCCCAGCCTCGACGAGCAATACACGCCAGCGAACATCAAACGTCGTCGTCATTCCGGGGCAGCCCGTAGGGCTGAGCCCGGAATCCATAACCACAGCCGTTTGTGGTTTGAAATGATCGTCGGCCCGCGCGGCAACAACAACAGCCTGGGGTTATGGATTCCGGGCTCGCGACTTCGTCGCGCCCCGGAATGACGAGCGTGTGGCCTATTTCCCCGGCGGCTGGATGTAGACCTTCCACGCGATCGAGGGGCCGGGATGGCCCTTGAAGAAGCGCCGTGTGGTCACGATCTGCTGCTCGGCGTTGGGCGCATTCTCCTTCATCCACTTCTCGCATTCCGGCAGGCGGCCGTCGGTGGTGTCGCAAATGCCGATGAAACCGAGGCGCTTCGCCTCGTCCAGCGAGGTCAGGCCCGACGACCAGATTTCGCCCGGCGTAAACGGCGCGGGATGATCGGAGCTATAGAACGTCATGGGCTCGCCGATCGCGGTGGTGCCGGCGACAACCGCCCAGCGCGAGCCGAACTTCTGGTGCCAGACTCCGGTCAATTCGCGCGCGAGCTGCGAACGGTCGCCATAGCTGCTGCCGCTGTCCGGATGCTCCTCCATGTCGAGGATGGCAATGCGTGGCGCCGCGGCAAGCGTCGCCAGCGACAGCACGAACCAGATCGCCGTGATGCGGAACAGCGCGCCGGCGGGGATGCGCAGTGCGGGGATCGCGACGATCGCAAGCGGCACCAGGAAGAACAGCGAGATGCCCCAGTCGGTCTTCACATAGACCGTGAAGATCAGCCCGCCGATCGGCGGGCCGACCGCGACGATGGCCTGGATCCACCAGACGTTCCTTGCCTGCGAGAGGTTGACGCCGCTGTTGGGACCACGCGAGAACGCGTGCGCGATCCAGCGCGGCGGCCAGGCCAGCGCGAGCGCCGCCAGCACCACCGGCAACGCGAGCAGCGCGAGGTTATGGCCGATATAGCCGAGCACGAGTTGCGCGCTCTGCGCGCGGCTCGACAGGCCGTAGACATCGCCGGCATAGGTGAGCGGCACGAAGTCCACGTCCTTGAGCCAGATCAGATGCGGGATCATCACCACCAAGAGCGTTGCGATCGCAACCCACGGCGCGGGTGAAGCCAGAAATCTCCAGCGCTCGGGATGGATCAGCGCGGCGAGGCCAATCGCGCCGATCATCGTCAGCACCCAGTATTTGGTCATCAACGCGGACGCGCCGGCGAGCCCGAGGAGCACGCCGGACAGCCAGGTGCGCTTCTCGAAGGCGTTGAGATAGGCCAGCACCACCAGCGGCAGCGTAACGAGCTGCAGCAGGTCGGCGTTATATTTGAAACCCTTGAAATTGAAGATCGGATAGAGCGCGAGCATCACCACGACCAGAAACGCGCGGCGTCGATCGACCACGCGGATCGCGATGAACCAGCAGAGGATGAGGCCGATGCCAAGCACGGTCATTGCAAGCGCATAGGTCGCCCAGTCCTGCACCGGAAAGACATCGAACCAGAGGCCGGCGATCCAGCCCGACAGCGGTGGATGCTTGCCGTAACCCCACTGGAACTTCTGGCCCCAGGCGAAGGCTTCCGCGACGTCCATGTGAACGTCCTCGGCGGCCTTCAGGGTGATCAGGATCTGCGTCCAAATGAGCCCATGCACGAGTGCAAAGGTGATGACGAGCCAGGGACCGGTGTCGCCGCGCCTGGCGCGCGAAACCAGCCACGCCGGTATTCGCGACAAGCGCAGGCGGCGCCTGCGGCGCATGGTGGCGGGGAAAGATGAGGCAGTCGACATGAGCCCATGCGTAGCGTGTTTTCCGCGGAAGTGGAATCAGCTTGGCGTGAAGAAAGTCCCTTGAAATCCAGCAATATAGTTGCCGCACCGAGTCCTTAAATGCTATCCCGCGCCCCATGACGACGGCCCCTCTTCCCAACATCCGCAACTTCTCCATTGTCGCCCATATCGACCATGGAAAATCGACGCTGGCCGATCGCCTGATCCAGATGACGGGCGGCCTTTCCGATCGCGAAATGGCGGGCAAGGAACAGGTGCTCGACTCCATGGATATCGAGCGCGAGCGCGGCATCACCATCAAGGCGCAGACGGTCCGGCTGCACTACAAGGCGAAGGACGGCAAGGATTACATCTTCAACCTGATGGACACGCCCGGCCACGTCGACTTCGCCTACGAGGTCTCGCGGTCGCTGGCGGCCTGCGAAGGGGCGCTGCTCGTGGTCGATGCGAGCCAGGGCGTGGAAGCGCAGACGCTTGCCAATGTGTATCAGGCGCTCGACAATGATCTCGAGATCGTGCCGGTCCTGAACAAGGTGGATCTCCCGGCGGCCGAACCTGCGAAGGTGAAGCAGCAGATCGAGGACGTGATCGGCATTGACGCCTCCGACGCGCTGATGATCTCGGCCAAGACCGGCGAGGGCGTCTCCGACGTGCTGGAAGCGATCGTCACGCGCCTGCCGCCGCCCAAGGGCGACCGCGACGCGACGCTGAAGGCGCTGCTGGTCGATAGCTGGTACGACGTTTATCTCGGCGTCGTCGTGCTGGTCCGCATCGTCGACGGCACGATGAAGAAGGGCCAGCGCATCCGGATGATGGGCACCAATGCGGCCTATGAGATCGAGCGCGTCGGCTTCTTCACGCCGAAGATGGAGCAGGTCGACGAGATCGGGCCCGGCGAGATCGGCTTCATCACCGCCGCGATCAAGGAAGTCGCCGACACGCGCGTTGGCGACACCATCACCGACGACAGGAAGCCGGTGACGGAGATGCTGCACGGCTTCAAGCCCGCGATCCCGGTGGTGTTCTGCGGCCTGTTCCCGGTCGATGCCAACGATTTCGAAACGCTGCGCGCCGCGATGGGCAAGCTGCGGCTTAACGATGCGAGCTTCTCCTACGAGATGGAAACCTCGGCCGCGCTCGGCTTCGGCTTCCGCTGCGGCTTCCTCGGGCTGTTGCATCTGGAGATCATCCAGGAGCGGCTGAGCCGCGAATTCGATCTCAACCTGATCGCGACCGCGCCGAGCGTGATCTACAAGATGAAGCTCACCGACGGCAGCGAGATCGAGATTCACAATCCCGTCGATATGCCGGACGTGGTCAAGATCGCCGAGATCGACGAGCCCTGGATCGAGGCAACGATCCTCACCCCCGACGAATATCTCGGCAGCGTCTTGAAACTGTGCCAGGACCGCCGCGGTGCGCAGAAGGAGCTGACTTACGTCGGCTCGCGCGCGATGGTGAAATACGATTTGCCGCTCAACGAAGTCGTGTTCGATTTCTACGACCGGCTGAAATCGGTCTCCAAGGGCTACGCCTCGTTCGACTATCATCTCACCGACTACAAGCCGGCCGATCTCGTCAAGATGCAGATCCTGGTCAATGGCGAGCCGGTGGACGCGCTGTCGATGCTGGTGCATCGTACCCGCGCGGAAGGGCGCGGCCGCGCCATGGTCGAGAAGATGAAGGAACTGATTCCGCCGCACATGTTCCAGATCCCGATCCAGGCGGTGATTGGCGGCAAGGTGATCGCGCGCGAAACCGTGCGCGCGCTGCGCAAGGATGTCACTGCGAAATGCTATGGCGGCGACGTCACGCGCAAACGCAAGCTTCTGGAGAAGCAGAAGGAAGGCAAGAAGAAGATGCGGCAGTTCGGCAAGGTCGATATCCCGCAGGAAGCCTTTATTGCCGCGCTGAAGGTGGATAGCTGACGCATTGAATTTTCGACCGTAACATGTTACGGTCGAAACATGGCCGCACCAAAGAACACCAGCCGAAAGAACACGAAGAAGGCTCGCACCCCGCAGCAGCGCATGGCTGCACGCCGGGCGCGTTTGCGGGCCCAAGGCCTGCGTCCGATACAGCACTGGGTGCCTGACCTCCGCAATCCGCGCATCCTCGCGGAAATTCGGCGCGAAGCTGCCATGCTGCCGAGGCATCCCGAGGACGCAGCAATCAACGATTGGCTGGATGCGATCCGGGATCCGGACGATTGGTCGTGAAGCGGGGAGACGTGGTTCTTGTCGTCTTGCAGGGAGACATAGGCAAGCCGCGTCCGGGCGTTGTAGTTCAGGCCGACGAGCTGGGCGACGCCACGAGCTCCGTTCTGATTTGTCCGATGTCGTCCGATGTAACCAAACTCCATCGTCTGCGGCCGGTCATCGAGCCGACCGCCACGAATGGCCTGCGTCTTCGCTCGCAAATCATGACCGACAAGATCAATGCGCTGCGAAGAGAGCGCGTGCGGCGAGTGCTGGGAACCCTGGACGAGGAGGTCATCGCTCGCCTCGACAGTGCGTTTCTTGTGGTATTGGGTTTGGCAAGAAGCCAAAAATCAGTGCACTCTTGATGTGCCGCGCCGGCTTAACCCTGAAGCGCGTCGATTTGAATCGTATCTGAATCGCCACCCGGTTATTCTGTGCCAATGTCACGTACGTTGTGCCTATCCATCGCCCTTCTCCTGTCGCTGGTGCTCGCGGTGACATCAGGCGCGTCCGCGCCGAAACGGCACGTCCATCATTGGCATGGCTACGGCTTCCTGCCCGGCTATCATCAGCCGCCGAACAACAGCCGTCCCGTTTTTGGTGCGAGGGGCGCCGTCACGGGGGAGCCGGACTATTCCCCGATGTATTTTGGCTATGACGGCGAGTGGCATTATTTCGGCCGGCCCGGGTTTTATCGCGGGCGCTACAATGGCGGCAGCTTTGGCCCGTGCTGGAGCTGGACGCCGATCGGGCCGGCGTGGAATTGCGGGTAGAAGGCTGCCGCCTTCCGGCACTCGCGCCTTCGCGCAACGCGACGGTCGTTGGTTCTCTGCACCTTCTGTGATATTTCGGGTCAAAAGGCGAAGAGCAAAACGGCAGCCATGCCGATCACGGAGGGGGTCCATGATGCGGGGAAACTCGATTCTTGCCGCAGCGTTCGCGGCGATGGCCCTGGCGGGAAGCCCCCTCGCGGCATACGCTCAAAGTGGTTCAAGCGGAATCATCCGCATCGTCGTTCCGTTCGCGCCGGCTGGCTCGTCGGACGTGCTGGCGCGTGTGCTGCAGCAGCCGCTGCAGGACGAGCTGAAGCAAACCATCATCATCGAGAATCGCGCCGGCGCCGGCAGCAATATCGGCACCAGCGAGGTCGCGCGCGCGAGGCCGGACGGCCTGACCCTGCTGCTCACCAGCAGCGCGTTCGTCGTCAATCCCGCGCTCTACAAGAACGTGCCTTACAACTTCACCAGGGATTTCGCGCCGATCGCCTTGCTTCCGGTCGCGCCGAATGTCTTCGCGGTCAATCCCAAGCAAGGCGGCATCAACGCGCTCTCCGACCTGATCGCCCGCGCCAAGGCCGATCCGCAGAAGCTTAACTACGCGAGTCCGGGCAACGGTACGACGCCGCAGCTCACCATGGAGCTGTTCAAGCTCAAGACCGGCGCCTCCATCACCAACATTCCCTATAATGGCGGCGGACCGGCCACCCAGGCGCTGATGAGCGGCACCGTCGACGTGTTGTCGACGGCGCTGCCCGGCGCGCAGGCGCAGATCCGCGCCGGCACCATGAAAGGCATCGCGCTCACCACGGCCGAGCGATGGCCCAACCTTCCCGACGTGCCGACCTTCAAGGAATTGGGCTATCCGGACATCGACCTCAACACGGAGCACTTCTTCCTCGCACCGGCCGGGACGCCACCGGAGGTGATCGACCGGCTCAGCAAGGCGACGCTTGCGGTGCTGGCGCGGGACGACATCAAGAAGCGGGTTGTCGCGCTCGGCTATCTTCCGAAGGCCGATGGGCCGGACGCGGCGAAGGCGCGCATTGCCAAGGACGTCGCGTTCTACACGGACCTCATTGCGAGAGCGAAGATCCCGCAGATCCAGTAAGGAGAAAGTTGTCATTCCGGGGCGATGCCAAGCATCGAACCCGGAATCCATTTCTCCCAGCATTCGGGCGGTGTGATGGATTCCGGGCTCGCGCTAGCGCGCGCCCCGGAATGACGACGACGGAGGTCCGTTCTCCGGAATAACAGCCACGCGACTATCCCACCTTGCCCTTCGGCACCAGATAGATCACCATCGCCCCCTCAAGCAAAGCCCCGGCAGACGGTGCGAGGAAACGCATGACCACGTCCTCCCGGTTCGACTATGGCTGGGTTGTCGTTGGCGTCGGCGCGCTGATGACGTGCGTCGGCTTTGGCACAATGCTGTCGCTGGCGGTGTTCCTGCAGCCGATCTCGGAAGCGATGGGCTGGTCGCGCGCGGGCGTGTCGGCGGCGGCGACGCTGGATTTCCTGTTTATGGCCGCGGCCGCGTTCGTCTGGGGCACGCTGTCCGATCGCTTCGGCACCCGCATCGTGGTGCTGGCCGGCAGCATCATCCTCGGTCTTGGGCTGACACTGGCGAGCCGGGCGCAGAGCCTCTGGCAATTCCAGCTGACGTTCGGCGGATTGATCGGGGTCGCCGCCGGCAGTTTCTACGCGCCGATGGTGGCGGTCGCCAGCGCCTGGATCGAGAAAAACCGCAGCCTCGCGGTTGCGCTGGTCTCCGCCGGCATGGGCGTGGCGCCGCTGACGGTCGCGCCATCCGCAAGCTATCTGATCACGGCCTATGACTGGCGCACGGCGATGTTCGTCATCGGCATCGCCGCGTGGGCGTTGCTGATTCCCGCCTCGTTTCTGGTGCGCCCGGCGCCGCAGCGCGCGAACGTTGCGGCCACACAAGCAACTGACCAGCCGGAGACGAAATGGACCGCGGCGCAGGCGCTGCGTACGCCGCAATTTGCGGCACTGGCAGGCGCGCATTTCGCCTGCTGCGCGGCGCATTCGGGACCGATCTTCCACATGGTGTCCTATGCGATGGTCTGCGGCATCGCGCCGCTCACCGCTGTCACCGTCTATAGTCTCGCCGGCTTCTCCGGCCTTGGCGGACGGCTGTTGCTCGGTGCCCTGGCGGATCGGTTCGGCGCCAAGCCGGTGTTGGTCAGCGGATTGCTGGTCCAGGCGCTGTCGATTGCGACTTATCTGGCGGTAGCGCGGCTCGGCGAGTTCTATGCGCTGTCGGTGGTGTTCGGCCTCGCCTATGGCGGCGTGATGCCGCTTTACGCGGTCTTGGTGCGCGAGTTCTTCGGCGCGCGCATCATGGGCACGGTGTTCGGCGCGGTGTCGGCCTTTGCGAGTCTGGGCATGGCGCTGGGCCCATGGGCCGGGGGCTACGTGTTCGACACTTTCCACGACTACACCTGGCTGCACGCCGGTTCTTTCGCGATCGGGCTTGCCGCAGTCGCTGTCGCCCTGAGTTTCCCTGCCAAACGGGCGCAACCGCTCGACTTCGGCCGCGTTACTGCCTGATCGGCAGAGGTGGCTTGATCGGCGCATGCGGATGCGCCACCATGCACTAATTATCACTCGATAAAAAAGAGCGAAGGACCGCCGCCATGAACCAGCTTCCCGGCTTTGGCCTGGTCGAGCGCGCCCGCGCGCTGCAGCCCCTGATCGCGCGCGAAGCCGACGAGATCGAGCGGACGCGGCGGCTGACGCCGGCGGTAACCGCAGCCCTGATCGACAACGGGCTCTACCGGGCGCTGTTGCCGCAAAGCGTCGGCGGTCACGAGGTCCCGCTCGAGGTCTTCATGCAGATGCAGGAGGAGATCGCCAAGGCCGATGCCTCCACCGCCTGGTGCCTCGGCCAATGTTCCGTCTGCGCCATGACCGCGGCCTATCTCGAGGTGGATGCGGCGAACGAAATCTTCAACACAGCACCTGGCATCCTCGCCTGGGGTGCGATCGCGCATGAGGTGAACGTCGTGCCCGGCGGCTACATGGCGAATGCGCGCTGGGATTTTGCCTCCGGCTCGCGGCAGGCGAGCTGGCTGGGGGCGCATGTGCGCGTCGTCGACGCCGACGGCACCCCGCGCAAGAAAAAGGACGGCTCGCCGGAAATCCGCACCATCCTGTTTCCGGTCACGTCAGCCACGATGTACGATGTCTGGGACGCGATCGGGCTGAGGGGAACGGGTACGGATTCCTATTCGGTCGAGAACCTGTTCATCCCGGACAGGTTCGCCGTGCTGCGCGACGACATGAGCGCGGTGCGCGAGAAAGGCCCGCTCTACAAGATCACGACTCATGCGACCTTCAGCATGGGCTTTGCCGCAACCTCGCTTGGGGTGGCGCGCGCGACACTGGACGCGGCGACCGAGCTTGCCCGCAAGAAGGTCCCGCAAGGGCTGGGGGCGATGCGCGAGAACAACGCGGTGCAGGGCCTGATCGGCCGCAACGAGGCGAATTTGCGCGCGGCCCGCGCCTATCTCTATTCGACCGCACGCGAGGTCTGGCGCGACCTCGAAGCCGGCGGGTCCGTCACCGAAGCCCATCGCATCGCGATCCGCATCGCCGCGACCTGGACCATCCACCAATCCGCCGCCGTGGTCGACGCTGCCTATCACATGTCGGGCGCGACCGCCGTGTTCGCGACAAATCCGTTCGAGCGGCGCTTCCGCGACATGCACGCGATCGCGCAGCAGCTCCAGGCGCGCGACACGCATTACGAGGACGCCGGCCGGTCGATCCTGACGTCTGGTCTCCCGAAGCCGCCGACGGCGAGGTGAGGTACAAAGCGCGATGAGTGAGGCCGGACCCAAGCTGCGCCGCAATCAAGCCGATCCCTCGGTCGCAGCGGTATTCGACGCTTATCCGGCACCCGTGCGGCGCAGGCTGATGGCGCTGCGAAAGTTGATCCTCGATACGGCGCACGCCATCGAGGGCGTCGGCGCGATCGAAGAGGCGCTGAAATGGGGACAGGCGAGCTACCTCACCAGCGAAACCAGGAGCGGCAGCACGATCCGAATCGACCGGGTGAAGTCGGCGGGCGATGAGGTCGCGGTCTTCTTCCATTGCCAGACCAATCTGGTCGAGACCTTTCGCGAGCTCTATCCGGAGCTCCGCTATAGCGGCAATCGCGCGATCCTGCTGGATGCCAAGGCAAAGATCCCCGAGGTCGCGCTGCGTCACTGCGTGGCGCTGGCGCTGACGTATCATCGGTGGAAGGGCAGGTAAAAAACCTCGTAACCGTCATTGCGAGGAGCGTCAGCGACGAAGCAATCCAGAGCCGCGCGTGAGCCTCTGGATTGCTTCGCTTCGCTCGCAATGACGACGGAAAGAGCTACGCCACCAGCGCGGACCGCAGATCGTGGACGGCATCTGCGTCGCATTGCGCCTGCAGGAGCTGCACGACTTCCGCATTGGGGCGGGCGCGGCTGAACAGGAAGCCCTGGCCCTCGTGGCAGCCTTCGGCGCGCAGGCAGCTCAGCTCGGCTTCGGTCTCGACGCCCTCGGCAGTGATGATGACGCCGAGGCCCTTGCCGAGGCTTGTGATGGCGCGAATGATCGCCTGCGCATCGCGGTTGGCATCGAGATCGCGCACAAAGGACTGATCGACCTTGATCTTGTCGAACGGAAAGCTGCGCAGATAGCTCAAGCTCGAATAGCCGGTGCCGAAATCGTCCATGGAGACGCGCACACCGAGCGCGCGCAGCGCGTGCAGCGCGGCGGCCACCTGGCTGCTCTTCTCAAGCAGCAGCGTTTCGGTGATCTCGAGCTCGAGGCGTTTGGGCAGCAGCCCGGACTGCTTCAGCGCGTCCATCACAATCGAGAGCAGGTTGGAGGTGCGGAATTGCGCCGGCGACAGGTTCACCGCGACCCGCACGTCGTCCGGCCACAGCGCCGCATCGAGGCAGGCGCGGCGCAGCATCATGACGCCGAGGCTGTTGATCAGGCCGGTTTCCTCCGCGATCGGGATGAATTCGCCCGGCGGCACCATACCACGCTCGGGATGCGGCCAGCGCACCAGCGCCTCGAAGCCGGTGATGCGTCCCGATGCGAGGTCGACCAGCGGCTGGTAGTACGGCTGCAGCACGTCGTTCTGGATCGCGTCGCGCAGCTCGAGCTCGATCTTGCGGCGGGTCTGGGCGCGCGCGTCCATGCCCGCCTCGAAGAAGGAGAAGGTGCCGCGCGTCTCGGTTTTCGCGCGCGATAGCGCCATGTCGGCGTTCTTCAGGAGCTTCTCCGAATCCTCGCCGTCGCCGGGCGCCATCGCAATGCCGATGGTGGCGCCGATCACCACCGATTGGCCGTCGAGCAGATAGGGATCGCCGATCGCCTCCAACAACCGCCGCGACAACAGCACCGCATCCTCGGGCCGCGCCAGCCCGGTCTGGACGATCGCGAACTCGTCGGAGTTGAGGCGCGCGAGCACGTCCTCCTCGCGCAAGGTCGAGCGCAGGCGCTTTGCCACGCCACGCAGCAACTTGTCACCGACGCCGTGGCCGAGCGTGTCGTTGACCGATTTGAAATTGTCGAGGCCGAGCACGAGGACCGCGACCTTCTCGGCGCTGCGCCGCGAGTGCAGCAGCACCTCGTCCATCTGCTGGCGCAGCAGATTGCGGTTGGGCAGGCCGGTCAAACCGTCATGCTGGGCGAGGAAGGCAAGCCTCTGCTCCGCGCGCTTGCGTTCGGTGATGTCCATCAGCGCGAGCAGCACCGAGGGCTGCTCGTGATAGAGGAGGTTGCGCGAATAGATCGCCAGATCAATCAGCGTGCCGTCGGCCTTGACGTGCTTCCAGGTCCGCGCCGCCTGCTCGTCGCTCGACAATTCGCTGGCCCACGGCGCGTCGCGGTCGAACGCCTGCAGGCTCTTGATGGTGAGCTTCCGGAATTCGGCACGGCTATAGCCGTAATGCTGGACCGCGGCGTCGTTGACGGCAAGAATGCGCTCGCCGTCCAGCGCGCAGACGATCATCGGCACTGGATTGGAGTCGAACAACAGCCGGAACGACGCCTCGCGCTGCTGCAACTCGCTCATGTCGACGCGCAGGCGCATGACGCCGCCATCTGCGCGGGCGCGGCGGACGGATGGCTTCGCCGGCCGTCCGAACATCCGCCGTGTCGGCACTGATCTGCGCTTCTTCCTTGTTGGCCGGGTCCTCGGCATCAAACGGCTCAAACTCGCATTCTGCGCTGCCATTTGTCCGAGAGGTTCTTAAGAAAATGGTATCTCGTTGCTGTAGCGACCCGTTTCGGTACGCGCGCGATCAGGCGACAAGGGAACGGAGCTTGGCTGTTACGCGAGCTTTTCTGCAGCCCTGAATACAATTGAAAGCGGGATCACAACTCCCCGTAGCGCCCAATCATGCCGAATCCGCTCGACCATGGCGGTTGCACAACGCGCACGAGGGATCACCCTTGAAAATTCGCTAACGGCGCCAGGTGCGCCCGAAATTTGATCAATCGGAGAGACGGTTATCGCGCGGTTAAAGTCGTACCATCAACGCGCGCATGATCGAGTTCTGCAATCGTTCAATCCGAAATCTCGATCGTGGTGTTGCGTGGCCCGACGTGCCGGACCAGCGAGAACAGGATCGCCGCGTTCGCCGGATGCAGCCGCACGCAGCCATGCGACACCGGGCCGCCAAGTTGCGCGATGTCGTTGGTGCCGTGAATGGCGAAGCCGTAATAGAAGAAGATCGCATGCGGCATCGGCGCGTTGTAGTACTTGCGCGAAAAGTAGGAGCGCATCATCGCCTGCGGATGGAAGGTGCCGCTCGGCGTGCCATATCCGTAACGCCCGGTCGAGACCGGCCAGTTGTAGCGGGGAACGCCATCGACGCTGACCGACATGCGCTGCGAGGATTTGTCGATCTGCACCAGCACATCGGCGCGCGCCGATGTCCACGCAGCGAAGACAAGCGCGACCGCCACGGCAAGCGCCGCGAGCGGCCTGCACCAAATGCATCTCATGAAAACTGCCCCTTGCCCGTCCCAAGACGCGGCGCATGATGTCGCCGCGCGCCGCCGCCTGTCAAAGGGTTTGGCAGCGCGGCGGCCCGCATGGCCGACTTGCCTTTCGGCCGAAGACGGCCGGCGGCGCATGAGGCGGGCCAGGCTGTAGCGGCCCTGCCGGACCAGGCCAAGCCCCGCGTTATCTTCTTACCTCCGGGCAGTTCCCGATAGGAACAGCGAGACTTTTTTCCACGCTCGCTGAACCGCCGCCCACCCAGGCGATTAACATAGGTTAGTCATGTCGGAGGTCTGCCGTGGGCCAGTCGAAGCCTTTCCGCCGAACCGCGATTGTGGTTGAGGACGACACCGTTCAGCGCGACATGATCGCGCTGCTGTTGGAAGAAAGCGATTTCAAGGTGATCCAATGCGAGGACGCCGAGACGGCGTCGTTGGCGCTCAAGGCTTGCCATCCGTCCCTGTTGATTACCGATGTCGGCTTGACAGGCAAGATGGATGGCGTGGAGCTCGCCCGTCTCGCACGGACGAATGATCCCACGATGCGCGTCGTGGTCATTTCCGGCCAACCTCCACCCGACGCGCTGCCCGACGGGGTCACATTTTTCGCCAAGCCGGTTTATCCGGTCGCACTGCTGCGGGAGGCGACCCACTGAACAGCCGTCCAAGGTGGTTCGGACCGGAGCAGATTGCTGCGTGTCTGCGCCCGCCTTGAGCGATGAACTGAAACGCGGCGAGGACGGATTCGAGCGCGACGTGGCACGGGGGGTGGCGCTCGAGCAGGCGCTCGGGATCCACGATCCGGCCCGGTTCACACCCGCCTGAGGTCCGGATTGGGGCCGTGGCTACCCCTACCAACGATTGTCCCCAGAAGGCAGGGCGTGATTTGCGTCGCGGCCGGAAGCCGACTAGTAAGGCTGAATGGCGCATGAAGCCGACGAGGAATGGTACGGGGAAGATGAGGTCACGCCGCAGGGCGGACGTCGGCGGCGCGCGCCGCTGATCCTGGGCTTGATCCTGGTGGCTGTGCTGGTGGTCGCCGCCGCCGGGGTAGGCTATTTCTGGTTCTTTGCCGACAAGTCGATCGCAGCGCCAACCCCTGAGGCCGCGGCAAACGGCGATATGGCGCCGCCCGACAAAGCGTTGCTGACTGACCTGCTCGCCACGCAGCAGAAGACGAGCGCCGACATCGAAGCGCTGAACCAGAGCGTCGCGGCCCAGGAGGAGCAGCTCAAGGCGATGTCGGATCAGCTGTCGGCTTTGACCTCCCGGGTCGACGCGTTGCAGAGCGCGACCGCCCAACCCGCGCCCCCACCTCCCGCTCCGCCGGAGGCGCGAGCGCAGGTCGTCCCGAAGCGGACCACCAAGAAGCCATCGCACGCATCGAGGCCTGCGGGCCCTGTCTCCGTCGGCGGCGCGCCGCTGAGAACCACGCCGGACGCCAACGGCCGTTAGGCTCAATCCGATATTCGAGAGTGGGCGCGACGTGATGGCGTCGCGGTCATGACTGCTTCCCTCCGGTTATTGGGGAAGTCGTCCCGTTCGCATGCACGAAGACGGATCGCGCACACGCTGATCCGTCCCGCGAACGACAGGTGCTTTAGCGGCCGTACAAGCCGGTCAATGTCGCCTTGGCCAAGGTATGGAATTTCAAGTCGTACCCGACCAGCGCCGCCGAGGCGGAATCGTTCTTGGCGTCGGGCAGCTTGTCGACGTCAACGGCAAAAACCATGATGTGATAATGATGCGGCTGGTCGCCCTTCGGCGGGCACGGGCCACCGTAGCCGTCGGTCCCAAAATCGGTACGGCTCTGAATAGCGCCCTTGGGCATCAGTTTCTTCTTCACGTCGCCAGCGCCCTTGGGCAACGATGTCGTGCCAGGTGGAATATTGAACACGACCCAGTGCCACCAGCCGCTGCCGGTCGGCGCATCCGGATCATAGATGCTGACGGCGAAGCTCTTGGTCCCGCTCGGCGCGCCACTCCAACTCAAGGCCGGAGAGACGTTGCCGCCGGTGCAACCAAAGCTGTTGAAGACCTGTTCATTAGCGATGGTAGCGCCCTCTCTGATGTCAGGGCTGGTCAAGGTCATGTTTTGCGCAATGGCCGCGCTCGAGCCGAGCACGCTGACGCCAAGCGCCGCAATCCAAAGGCCGAATTTTGTCATGCCGTTCCTCCCCTTGCGATAGGCCGGGATTTTTCATTCTTCCCGTGCCGGCGCCAGTCATAGCAATTGTTGCATTTGCCTGGAAGCCAAACGGGCCAGGGGCGGGACTGGCCAGTTCGGTGGCTGAGCATCTCTATCGGGACGGCGGCGAAGGCGGCATCTTCGGAAACTGTGGCAGCCCTTCATGCATGAGGTGCCACGGAGCCGCCGACGAGACGTAGAGATGCAGAGTTGGCTTCAGATCGGCGCTGTCATCCAGAGCGCCCAGCTTGACCGTCGTGAATGGCGCGCGTGGGGGTACACTCCAGAGCGGCGTTCCACACTCCGGACAGAACGCGCGCTTTGCGTCCTCACCACTGTCCGCCCTGCTGACGTAGACCTTGGGCTCGCCCCGGACGATCTCGAAGCCTGAGTTTGGAGCGAGCGCGACATAGTTGGGCGGGCCGCCGGACGCCTTCTGGCAATCCTTGCAGTGACAGACGCCGACCCCCATCAACGGCGCGTTGATCTTGAACCGGATGCTCCGGCAGGCGCAGCCACCTTCTCGAATCGTCATGACCTTCCTTCCTTCATTTGTCAGGCAGGAGGTCACGTTGCCAGAGGCGCGCGTCAGTTTCTGTCAGCATGATCGCCGCGGCCGAGCTTGCGATCGGAGAGACGCCAGTCGGCAAGCAAAGTTGGCCGACGCTTCGGAAAGCGCTCTTTGGAGACTTCGGCCCGTACGATCTGGTCCAACCGGAAGTGCCGAAAGCCCTTGCGCAGCTCACACCAGGCCGCAAGCACTTCGGCAGCTTCGAAGAAGCCTATCGCGATGGGCCAAACGACCCGTTCGGTCGGCGCGCCGCTCCTGTCAGCATAGGCAAGTCGCAGCTTGCGCTCCTCGCGCATGGCCTGCCGCACGGTGGCCAAGTGAGGCGGTTCGCCGCGTCCGCCGACGAACAAGCCGCTGGTTGCGATTGGATCGTCAGGGGTCGGAGGCAGCACAGCGACGATCTTTGCGAGGGCGTCCACAGCTCCGCGCGCCAAAGCGCCATCACCTCTGCGGCTCACCCACCGCAGTCCGAGGATGACCGCGTCAAGCTCGTCCTTATCAAGCGTCATCGGGGGAAGAAAGAAGCCGGCGCGGAGCCCATAACCAACCCCGGGCGCGCCCTCGATCGCAGCGCCGCGCTCCACCAGCGTGGCGATGTCGCGGTAGACGGTGCGCTTTGATACGCCAAGTTCGGCCGCGAGCTGATTTGCGGACACGGCACGGCGATGCCGACGAAGGGCCTGCAGAAGCTCGAACAGGCGTGCTGAGCGTGACACAGGAGGCAGATCGCAATCCAGAATCAGAACAGTGGCAGCAACGCGAGTCTGTCTCGCAGTGGCGACTTCCGCAACACCTCGAAGCCGATAGGGGCCTCGTGAGGTGCAGCCCGAACCGAAGGCACTCCAATCAACTTTTTGCTAATGCGCCCCGGATCCGGTTCGACAGACTAGCGCGGCGCTGCCCCTTCCCTGTACCAATTGCGGGCGAATAGAGTGAGCCGATGCAAGCCCGCTTGATTCTGATCCTGCTCCTGATCGCGTTTGCGGCCGTCTCCCGGTCGGTGCTGGCGCAGGACAAGGGCACGCTTGACCCGCAGCCGCTGCCGCCGCTGGCCAATCCCAACGATCCGAAGATCGGCGCCAAGCAATTGTTTGCGCGAAAGCTGTTGCCGTCGGCGCAGCCGGCCAAGGTGATCGGCGCCTACAACAAGGGCTGCCTCGCCGGCGCCGCGAAGATGCCGTGGGACGGCGACACCTGGCAGGTGATGCGGATCTCGCGCAACCGCTATTGGGGATATCCGGGCACGCTCGCGCTGCTCAAGCGGTTGTCGGTCAAGGCGCACAAGGATGCCGGCTGGCCCGGCCTGCTCATCGGCGATATCGGGCAGCCGCGGGGCGGGCCTGCGCTGTCAGGCCATGCCAGCCATCAGATCGGGCTTGACGCCGATGTCTGGCTGACGCCGATGCCGGATCACACCTTGTCGCGCCAGGATCGCGAGGAGATGTCCGCGACCATGATGGTGCGCAATGACCGGCTCGACATCGATCCCAAGGCCTGGACGCCGCAGCATTGGATGGTGCTGCGCGACGCGGCACAGGAGCCCGCGGTGCAGCGGATCTTCGTCAACGCCGCGATCAAGAAGGCGCTGTGCCGCGAGGCCACCGGCGATCGCCACTGGCTCGAGAAGATCCGCCCGTGGTGGGGCCACGATTATCACTTCCACATCCGCCTGAGATGCCCGCCTGGCGCCACCGAATGCCACGGCCAGCAGGATCAGACCGGCGGTGACGGCTGCAAGCCCTCCGATCTCGGCTACTGGTTCAAGGAATCGGTCCTGCATCCGAAGCCGGAGCCGGCGAAGCCGAGGGTCGGCATCACGCTGGCGCAGCTACCGAAGGACTGCAAAGCGGTCCTGAACGCCCCGAACGCCAAGCCGCAATGACACCGGGGGTGTTTTCATTCCGTCACAACTTCCGCTAACATGGCGGACACCGCGCAGGTGAGCGCGGCCCCGCCTCGGATCAGGGCTGCTGATCCGCACCCGTTGCCGATTTTGCCGGTGCAAGGCTGTCGTCATGCGGAACGGCAATCATGAGGATTCGCTATGCGTATCGTGCGCGACTCGTCGGTAGGCCTATTGCTGCTGCTCTCCGTCGCACAGGCGTGGGCCGCGGAAGAGCCGAGCGGCTGCGACAAGTTCAAATGGAATATCGACCATGAGCGCGCCGCGCTCACGGCCTCCGACCGCACCAAGCTCAATTCGGGTGCCGAGCTTAGTGCGCTGCCTTCGAGCGGCGTGATCCTGAGCCTGGTTGCGCCGGCCGAGGCGAAGCTGCCGACGCCGCCGCAACGCGCGCCGAAGGACGGCACGTTTGCAGGCTTTGCAAATTTCAAGACCGCGCCGAAGGCCGGACTCTACACTATCAGCCTGTCGGCCGACTCCTGGGTTGATGTGCTGCAGGACGGCCATTTCGTCAAACCCAAGAGCGTTAGCGGCGCAACCGACTGCGACGGCATCCGCAAGACGTTGAAATACGAGCTTTCGGAAAAACCCTTCGTGCTGCAGATCTCGGGCGTGAAGGACAATTCCATTTCGGTTGCGATCCTGCCGTCGCAATAGCCGGAGAATCGGTCAAATGGCCGCCTTTACGGGGGCGGCCAGCCTGCTATTGTCCGGCCCGCGAACCCCGAGCGGCCGTAAGCTCCCGGGACCGGACGGAACGGCGCTTCCGCATCCCTTCGCTTCCTTGATTTGACCGACGCCTGATTTGCGCGCGCAGGGCAGCCCCTCGCGAGCGTGAACCTGCATGGAGCGCCTCCCGATGCACCGTCTTGCCGGAATTTTCCTAAGCCTCGCGATCCTTGTTGGATCGGCCCTCTCGCCCGTTCACGCCGAGGACAAGACGCTGACCGTCTTTGCCGCAGCCTCGATGAAGAACGCGCTGGACGACATCGACGCGGCCTTCACCGCAAGGACCGGCATCAAGGTTTCCGCCAGCTATGCCGCGAGCTCGACGCTGGCGAAGCAGATCGAGCAGGGCGCGCCGGCGGATATTTTCGTCTCCGCCGACCTTGACTGGATGGACTATGCCACAGCCAAGAAGACCATCAATGAGGCGACGCGGGTGAACCTGCTCGGCAACACCATCGTGCTGATCGCGCCGAAGGATTCCAGAATCGATCATGTCACGATCGCCCAGGGCTTTGATCTCGCAAAGCTCGCCGGCGACGGCAAGATCGCAACCGGCGACGTCAAGGCGGTGCCGGTCGGCAAATACGCCAAGGCCGCGCTGGAAAAGCTCGGCGCGTGGCAGGCGGCTGAGCCGAAATTCGCCATGGCCGACAGCGTGCGCGCGGCGCTGACGCTGGTGGCGCGCGGCGAAGCCGTGCTCGGCATCGTCTATTCGACCGACGCCAAGGTCGAGCCCGGCGTGAAGATCGTCGGCACTTTCCCGGTCGATTCTCATCCCGCGATCATCTATCCCGTTGCGGCGACGGCGACCGCCAAGCCCGAGGCAACGCAATATCTCGACTATCTACACTCGCAGGCTGCAAAGACCGTGCTGGAAAAATACGGCTTCAACTACCTCTTGAAGCCAGTGTCTTGATGTGAGTAAGCGCGATGCGATTGTTTGAACACGAAGTGCGTTGGGAGCTCACCTCTCCCATTGGGAGAGGTCGGATCGCATCGCGAGATGCGATCCGGGTGAGGGGTTATGGTCCATGTTGAGAGCAAAGACCCCTCACCCGGATTGCTTCGCAATCCGACCTCTCCCCTCCGGGGAGAGGTAAGCAACGTGTTCGACATCACGCCCACGGAATGGACGGCGATCCTGCTCTCGCTCAGGGTCGCCACGGTGGCAACGCTGGTGGCGACGCCGCTTGGGATTGCCCTCGCGTATCTGCTGGCGCGGCGCGAATTCTGGGGCAAGTCGCTGGTGGATGCGCTGGTGCATTTGCCGCTGGTGCTGCCGCCGGTCGTCACCGGCTATCTGCTGTTGCTCGCCTTCGGCCGGCGCGGCCCGATCGGCGCCTTCCTCGCCGACACGTTCGGCATCGTGTTTGCGTTCCGCTGGACGGGAGCCGCGCTGTCCTGCGGCGTGATGGCGTTTCCGCTGCTGGTGCGACCGATCCGGCTCTCGATCGAGGCGGTCGACCGCAAGCTGGAGCAGGCCGCGGAAACGCTCGGCGCGCCGCCCTGGCGGCTGTTCTTCAACGTCACTTTGCCGCTGGCGCTGCCGGGCGTGCTCGCCGGCATGGTGCTCGGCTTTGCCAAGGCGATCGGCGAGTTCGGCGCGACCATCACCTTTGTCTCGAACATCCCCGGCGAGACCCAGACCATTTCATCCGCGATCTATTCGCTGATCCAGACGCCCGACGGTGATCCCGCGGCGCTGCGGCTCGTCGTCGTCTCCGCCATAATTGCCTTTGCGGCGTTGATCGGCGCGGAATGGTTCGCCCGCCGCGCCATCGCGCGGTTGCACGGAAACTGACCATGCTGCGCGTCGATATCGAGAAGCAGCTCGGCGAGTTCTCGCTTCACGCAGCCTTCGAGAGCGAGGGCCGCGTCACCGGGCTGTTCGGCGCTTCCGGCGCGGGCAAGACCTCGCTGGTCAACATGATCGCGGGGCTGCTCAGGCCGGACCGCGGCACCATCATCGTCGATGGCGAGACGCTCGACGATACCGCGAGAGGCATTCATGTGCCGGCCTGGCGGCGGCGCATCGGCTATGTCTTCCAGGATTCGCGGCTGTTTCCGCATCTCGATGTTCGCCAGAACCTCGACTATGGACGACGCATGAACGGCCTGACCGATGACGCCGAGCAGAAGAAGCGCGTCACCGGCCTGCTCGACATCGGCCATCTCCTTGACCGCCGTCCCGGCAAATTGTCCGGCGGCGAGCGCCAGCGCGTTGCGCTCGGCCGCGCACTGCTGGCAAAGCCACGGCTGCTCCTGCTCGACGAGCCGCTCGGCGCCCTCGACGAGGGGCGCCGCGCGGAAATCCTGCCCTATCTGGTCAAGCTGCGCGACGAAGCGCGCATTCCCATGGTCTATGTCAGCCACGACGCCGCCGAGATGCGTCAGCTCGCGACGCAGATCGTGCTGCTGCAGGGCGGGCGCGTCTCTTCGGTTGGCGGAGTGAAGGTGCTGTCCTAAGCCGTCATTCCGGGGCGCGCGTTAGCGCGAGCCCGGAATCCATACTCCCGAATCGTGGTTATGGATTCCGGGCCTGCGCCTTCGGCGCATCCCGGAATGACGAGTCGAGGGATTTTGCGGCGGATGCCTCACACCACCTCGCGCGCCTGCAGGTCGGCGATCGTCTTGGCGTCATAGCCGATCGAGCGCAGCACCTCGTCATTGTGCGCACCCGGTTCAGGCGCCATGTGGTCGAGCCTGCCGCCGCCGTGCGCCAGCTTGAAGCCACTGCCGGCAAAACGCAGCCGCCCGTAGGGCGTGTCGATCTCCTGCACCGCGCCGCGCGCGACGATCTGCGGATGGTCGATCACTTCCTCCACCGTCCAGATGCTGGCGCAGGGCGCACCGGCCGCGTCGAGGATCTTTTCCCACTCGCGCGGGCACTTCCTGGCCAGCGCCTCCTCGATGAGCGCCCGCAGCGCCGGCTCGTTTTCCTGGCGCGCGAACCAGTCGGCAAAGCGGGGATCGTCCAACACATCCTTGCGGCCGATCGCGGTCATCAGCGCGATGTATTGCTTCTCATTGTTGACGGCGAGCAGGAGATGGCCTTTGTCAGCGCCTTGGCCCGCCTTGAAAAGATTGGCGGTCGGCTTGCGGCTCACCGCCTGGTTGCCGGACAATTGCTGGCGATGACCGGCGACCGAGTAATCCGCGATCTGGCCCGACAGGAACGCCAGCGATGCCTCCAGCATGGAGACGTCGACGAACTGCCCCTTGCCGGTCTGGTTGCGCTGGAACAGCGCGCTGGAAACGCCGAAGGCCGCGGTCGCACCCGACAGCACGTCGCAGACCGCAAAGCCCGCGCGCGTCGGCCCGCTCTCCTGGTGGCCGGTGATCGCCATGATGCCGCTGATCGCCTGCATCTTGCCGTCATAGCCGGCGCCGTTGCGCTCGGGCCCGGTTTGGCCAAAGCCGCTTATCGCGCAATAGATCAGCTTCGGGTTGATGGCCGACAACACCTCGTAGCCGATGCCGAGCTTGTCCATCACGCCAGGGCGGAAATTCTCCATCACCACGTCGGCCTGCGCGGCGAGCTTCTTCACGATCGCGATCGCCTCGGGCTTCGACAGGTCAAGCGTCAGGCTGCGCTTGTTGCCGTTGACGGCCTGGAAGGCCGGCGCGAGATTGCGATCGGCCCATTCCCGGCTCAAGGGCGTGCGCCGCATGTCCTCGCCGCCGCGGCGTTCGATCTTGATGACGTCAGCCCCGAGCAAGGCAAGCTGATAGCTCGCATAGGGGCCAGCCAGCACCTGCGTGAAGTCGAGAATCTTCACGCCTTCGAACGGTCGGGTCACGTGGATTTCCCCCTATGAGCGTCATTGCGAGGAACGAAGCGACGAAGCAATCCACGCTTTCGCTGCAGTGACGTTATGGATTGCTTCGCTTCGCTCGCAATGACGACGAGTCGCTGGTCGATCACGCGGCGCGGTTGCCGCGCGCGATCTCCTTCTGCCGGTCGAATTCGGCGCGGCGGCGCGCCAATTCTTCCGGGCTCATCTGCGCGATGTTGTTGTAGTCAAGCTTCCAGGATGCATCCGCGCTCCAGCGCAGCGGTGATTGCATCGTGGTGCGCGGGCCGGTCGCGCTTTCGAGCAGAGAAAGCGCGAGTTCCAGCGTCAGCGCCTGCGACTCGACATCGTGCGGCTTGCCGGCGGAATTGCCGAGCGGAAAGTCAGAGAAAAAAAAGCGCGGCACCGCGGCGTGCTCGACGATATCCTTGGCGCAGCCCACAACAACGGTCGGAATGCCGTTGGCCTCGAGATGGCGTGCGACCAGCGAAGTGGTCTGGTGGCAGACCGGACAATTCGGCACCAGCACGGCGGCATCGACCTTGTCGGCGACGCAGCGGGCGAGAATCTCCGGCGCATCGACATCGATGGTGACGCGATGGCTGCGGTTGGTTGGCGCACCGAAGAAGCGCGGCGCGACCTCACCGATTCTCCCGCTCGCCTTTGCCTTCAAAAGCTGCGGCAGCGGAAACCACGTGCCGCTGTCGGTCGCGCTGGTGTGCTTGCGGTCATAGCCGATATGCGAGATGCGCAGATCGTGCTGCTTCGACGTATCGCCGTCATAGACCTGGTAGAACTTGGCGCTGCCATTATAGGCCGCGCCCGGCCCCTGGTCGCCCTTGGTTGGATCGTAGGGCGCGGCCGTGGTGATGATGGTCACGCGCGATTGCGCCAGCGGCTTCCTCAGCGCCTGGAACGGCGCTCCGACATAGTGCGCCCAGCGATAGGGCGTGGTGTAGCCGATCGCGGTGTAGTAATCGCGGGTCCGCTGCATATAGGGGACTGGGGAATCATAGTCGGGTGCAAAGCCGAATTCGTCGTCGGACGGGGCGGACATTGGCTGTCTCTCCTGCGTTTCCAATATTGAGCGTCAGACTAGAGATAGTCCGGCTATTCCTCAACAGGGCAGGTTGAAACGGGCTGCTGGTATGCAAGAGACCGCAGCCTGGTAGGCCCTCACGGCAAGCGTCGTAGGTCAGATTCCCGCCACCGAGGTCCAGAGCTCGCCGAGCTTCTTCCTGAACGACTGCATCCGCGTCAGCGGCTCGGCCTTCTCTTCCTCCTCAGGCAGGCGCAGGCCGACGACATTGACTCTCCCGCCCGAGAGGTTGCGCGCCACCAGCACGATCGAATCGAGCGGCAGGGTCGCGCCCTCCTTCGGCGCGTGGTCGAGATGGACGTCGAAATAATCCGACAAGGTCAGCCTGGCCTGATCCTCATCGACCTTGACGCCATAGATCTCGGCGAGCTCGGACAGCGTGTGCTCTCCGGAGACCGTGAAGTCGCCGAGCAGATGCGGATCGGGCGCTGTGCTCGGCTGCATGTCGACAAAGAAGCGGTCGAGCGCCTCTGCGCGTTGCGGCGGCGCCAGAAGATAGATGTAGTCGCCCGGCGCGACCGGCTCGGCCTCGGCCGGCGTCAGAATCTGCTCGTTGCGGATCACCAGCGTCGGCTTCGACCAGGACGGAATCAATCCGCGGCGGAAGTAGAGGCTCTTCGGTCGCACCGGATAGCCGACCAGCTCCTGCTCGAGCTGGCCGGGTAGATCGAGCTCCACGCGCCGCGGGCCGCGCTCGGAGCGCGGCAGCGCGACATGCAGCCGCCGCGCGGCGGCGGCCAGGGTCCAGCCCTGCAGCAGCAGCGAGGTGATGACGACGACAAAGGCCGCGTCGAAATAGAGATAGGCTTTCGACAATCCGACCAGCATCGGAATCGAGGCGAGGAAGATCGCGACTGCGCCGCGCAGGCCGGTCCATGCGATGAACAGCTTTTCGCGCCAATTGAAGCGGAACGGCGCCAGGCACAGGAAAACCGCGACGGGCCGCGCCACCAGCATCAACACCAGCGCGACGACGACGGCGGGTTCGATGCTGGAGCCGAGCCGGTTCGGCGACACCAACAGTCCCAGCAGCACGAACATCACGATCTGCGCGAGCCAGGTCGCGGCATCCAGGAAGGTCACGACCGAATTGTGCGCGCGCGTCGGCCGGTTGCCGACGATGATGCCGGCAAGGTAGACCGCGAAAAAACCCGACGCATGCGAAAGCTGCGCTACGCCGAAGATGACGAGCGCGGTGGTGGTGACGAAGGGCGCGTGCAGGCCCTGCGGCAGCGCCACGCGGTTGAGCGCGATCACGATCATCCGCCCGCCGATCATGCCCATGACGGCGCCCAGCACCGCCTCGCGGGCAAGCTCCATCAGGACGTGGCCGGTCGAAGAGTGGCCGACCGAAATGAACTCGACCAGCATCAGGGTGAGGAACACGGCGAACGGATCATTGCTGCCGGATTCGGCTTCCAGCGTGGCGCCGACGCGGGGCCGCAGGCGGAGGCCCTGCGCGTGCACCAGCAGGAACACGGCCGCGGCATCGGTCGAGGCCACCACGGCGCCGACAAGCAGCGCCTCGGTCCAGTTGAGGTCGAGCGCGTACTTTGCAGCCGGAGCAGTGATAGCCGCAGTCAGGAGCACGCCGACGGTCGCAAGCGCCATCGAGGGCGCGAGCACGGCGCGGATATTCTGGAAGCGCGTGCGCAGGCCGCCGTCGAACAGGATCAGCGCCAGCGCCACCGAGCCGACCAGATAGGTGGTGCGGACATCGTCGAACGCGATTCCGCCGGGTCCGGAATCGCCGGCCAGGATGCCGATGATCAGGAACACAAGCAGCAGCGGGGCGCCGAAACGCAGCGCCAGGAGGCTCGACAGGATGCCCGCCATGAGCAGAACGGCGCCGAGCAGAATGACTATGCTGACCTGGTCGAGAGAAGCCATGCGCCTTGATACGAGGTGTCAAACACTTGCATTTGCATCCATATCGTCGCCAGAATGGGACGCCAACCCATTTTGGGCCGATCGCGGCAAAGTGCCAGAAAAGACGGCCTGACTTCGCCTCCGCACTGTGTTGTATCGATGGTCGGGGGCTGACGTTTATGGGAATGTGCGGGCCGGTTCGAATCACGCTGACTGACGGGCGGGCGCATCGAGATCTTGCCGATGGATACAGATTTCAAGGACATCGTCGACGCCGTGCAGATGGCCTTGCGCTCGGTCGGCGCGGAAGTGGCCTCGCCCTGGTTCTATCTGCAATTCGGCCTGATCCTGGCCGGCGCCGCCATTGGGCTCGCGACCAATGCCGCCATTCGCGCCCGCGTCGACACGACCTCGCTCGCGATGCGCTGGCCGCTGCCGATGCGGCATTTTGCCCGCGTGATGGTCTCGAGTGCCGCAACCGCCGTGTTCGCCGTGCTGATGATCGTCAGCCGCGTCGTCATGTGGCACACGACCTGGCCGAGCCGCAGCTACCTGCTCGCGGTCTCCGCCAAGCTGGCGCTGGCGTGGCTCGCGATCTGCCTCGTCACCTCCGTGATCCGCAACGCCCTGATCGTCCGCCTGGTGTCGATCGCGGCATGGCTGGTCGCGGCGCTCAGCATCATCGGCCAGCTCGACTCGGCCGCGGATACGCTGGATTCGGTCGCAATCGAGGTCGGCGGCTTGCGGCTGTCGCCGCTGCTCCTGATCAAGGCCGGCGCAGTCCTGCTGGTTGCGGTGTGGCTCACCAATATCGCCAGCAACTTTGCCGAAAGCCGCATCAACCGCGCGTCCGACCTGACGCCGTCGATCCAGGTGCTGCTGGTCAAGATCATCCGCATCGGCCTGCTCGTGGTCGCGATCGCGATCGCGCTCTCGGCCGTCGGCATCAATCTTTCGGCGCTGGCGGTATTTTCCGGCGCGGTCGGCGTCGGCATCGGCTTCGGCCTGCAGAAGATCGTCGCCAATTTCATCTCGGGCATCATCCTGCTCGCGGACAAATCCGTGAAGCCCGGCGACCTCGTCACCATCGGCGACAATTCCGGGCGCATCAGCGCCATGAAGACGCGCTACATCTCGGTCGCCGCCGGCGACGGGCGCGAATTCCTGATCCCGAACGAAGACCTGGTGACACAGAAAGTCACCAACTGGACCTACACCGACAAGAACACCCTGGTGAAGATCGCCTTTGCCACCAACTACGACGCCGATCCGAGGCTCGTCTGCAAGCTCGCCATCGATACCGCAGCAAGCCATCCGCGCGCGACCAAAGGCAAGGCGCCGAACTGCATCCTCACCGAGTTCGCCGAGGCCGGGATGAAATTCTCTCTGACCTTCTGGATCGCCGATCCTGACGGCATGGACAATGTAAAGAGCGACGTGATGCTGGCGCTGTGGGACGCCTTCAAGCGCGACGGCATCCGCGTGCCCTATCCGGTGCGGGAAATCCGCGTCCGCGGTGGGGCGCTACCGGTCGAGAGCGTGGTCGAGGTTTCCAGCTAGAAATCATGCGTCTGGACCTGTTCCACCGTATCAACCCCGGCTTGCGCTGGTGGCCACGATCATTAGATTAGGTTATTCAAATCAACTCTTGTCCACACCCCTTAAGCCAACCCGCCCATGAGCTATATCGAAGCCACCGACACCTCGCTGCGCAAGACCGGACAGATCAAGCTGCATGGGGCGAGTGGCTTTGCCGGTATGCGCAAGGCGGGCGCCCTGGTAGCAAAGTGCCTCGATGAGCTCACCGATATCGTCAAGGCGGGCCTTCCGACCTCCAAGATCGACGACTTCGTCCGCGAATTCGCCTTCAACCACGGCGCCTATCCGGCAACACTGATGTATCGCGGCTACCGCTATTCGACCTGCACCTCGATCAATCACGTGGTCTGTCACGGCATGCCGGGCGACCGCGCGCTGAAGGAAGGCGATATTGTCAATATCGACGTCACCTTCATTGTCGATGGCTGGTATGGCGATTCCAGCCGGATGTATGCGATCGGTCCGATTGCGCGCAAGGCCGAGCGGCTGATCGAGGTCACCTATGAGGCGATGATGCGCGGCATCGCCGCAGTGAAGCCCGGCGCCACCACCGGCGACATCGGCCATGCCATCCAGAGCTTTGTCGAGCCGCAGGGCATGAGCGTGGTGCGCGACTTCTGCGGCCATGGGCTCGGACGCCTGTTCCACGACGAGCCCAACATCATCCATATCGGCCGGCCCGGCGAGGGCGTGCCGCTCAAGCCCGGCATGTTCTTCACCATCGAGCCGATGATCAATCTCGGCAAGCCGCACGTAAAAATCCTCTCCGATGGCTGGACCGCGGTCACCCGCGACCGCTCGCTGTCGGCGCAGTTCGAGCATTCGGTCGGCGTCACTGCCGACGGCGCGGAGATTTTCACGCTCTCCGAGCGCCATGGCGAGAAGCCGCCGGTGTTCGCGCAGGCTTAGCCAGCTCCCTCTCGGCCGGCCCGGCTACCATGCCGGTCCGGGTTCCACGCGGCCGTCGCAGCCTCGACGTTCGAGGACAGTTCCAGTCCGTGTCTGACGCTGCGCCCACATCGCAATTTTCTCCAAGCGGCGGCCGTGGCCTTCTGCGAATGCCTGTGCGGCAGGACGCCTTTGTCCAATTGGAGAACAGCGATGGGCGGCGAATCCCTTTCCTTCATCGAAGCGCTGAGTGCAGACGGCCCGGCGCATGATCGGGCCGACAAGATGATGCTCTATGGCCAGTTCATCGGCGCATGGGATGGCACCGTTACGAGATACGGCGCCAACGGAGAGCGCTTCGATTCAAGCGCCGAGGTGCATTTCGGCTGGGCGCTCCAGGGACGCGCCATTCAGGATGTCTGGATCGTTCCGTCCCGCCTCGGGCGGGCGCCTGGCGAAGCCGACAAGATGAACGGAACGACTTTGCGGATCTACGACCCGCAGCACGACAATTGGCAGATCACATTCATCGATCCGGTCAGGCAAACGCATGACCGGATGACGGGGCGGCAGGTCGGCGTCGACATCGTCCAGGAGTATCGCGACCAGGCGGGCACCATTTGCCAATGGTGCTTCACCGAGATCGAGGCCAACTCGTTCCATTGGATCAGCCGCGTATCGAGCGATGAACGGGCGACGTGGAGGCTTACCGCGGAGTACTATCTCAGGCGCCGGAAACGGCCGGAGCAGACGCAGGCGGATGCGGCCCTCCCGGAGTCGGCTGCGTTCGATTTCTGGCAAGGCGCCTGGCGCGTGACCGACCCGAACGACGGCAAGCTGCTCGGCTTCAGCAAGGTCGACCGCATCCTGGGCGGCCGCGTCCTGCATGAGCAATGGAGCGGGGCCGACGGCTATTGCGGCGAAAGTTTCAATATCTTCGACAAGGATCGGCGCTGCTGGCACCAGAGTTGGGTCAGCGACGACGGTACGCTGCTGCTGCTCGATGGCGGGTCCGTGGATCGCGCGATGGATTTGCAAGGCGCAGCGGCCGACGGTGAACGCCACCGGATCCGCTGGACGCCGCAGGCGGACGGCAGTGTCCTTCAGTTGTGGGAGGCCTCGGGCGACGGCGGGGCGAGTTGGCGGCTGCGTCTTGCCGGCCTTTACCGGCCCGTGTGACACGCCGGCTCGCGCGCACTTCCGGGTTGCAAAAATCCTGTCGAACGGGCCGCACGTACGGACTTTATGGCGTGCTTCATGGCACGCCCACGCGGATCGGCGAAGCGCTCCTGGCCGTCATGACAATCAGCGCGGCTGCCACGGCATTGGCGATCGCGCTGGCCGCAATCGGCACGAAGTAGTTGTGGCTGGCGTCGAACATGAAGCCCGCTGCACTCGGCCCGACGAGCGTACCGATCGCGACGCTGGTGTAGAGAACACCGATGATGCCGCTGACGCGCCGCGCCCCGAAATGATCCGCCACGACTGCCGGCAGGATAGCAACCCAGCCTCCGTAGAAGAGTCCGAAGGCCAGGGCGAACACGATCAGCACCAGGAAGCTTCCCGCCACTGCCCAGATCGCGAGAGATCCCGCCATGCCGAAATACATGGCGGCCAGAAAGACGTCCCGCCCCATGCGATCGGCAATACCACCGAGGAAAAATCGGCCGATCGTGCTCCCGACGCCGATAGCGCCTAGGAGCAAGACGGCCATTGTCGGTTCGATCTTGTGGTCAACGGCGTAAGGCACGAGGTGCACGAACGGGACAAACGCGCCCAACGACCCTGCGAGGCAGGCCGCATAGAGTCCGACAAACCATGTGGTCCGAGCAGCTTCCTTGACGGACAAGCCTTCCACAGACCGCGAAGAAGGGGCCGTTTCCGGCGCACTGCCATCCGGCCCGAGCCCGCGATGCCGGGGATCGTCATCGATCAGAGCGGCCGCGCCAACGCCCACGATCGCCACGAGGACGCCGAGAACGAGGTACGCCTCCCGCCATCCGAATCCGGCAATGAGCGTTGTGGCCAGCGGCGGCATCACGAGGGTACCCACGCCGATTCCGCTAACAGCGAGCCCCGATGCGAACCCGCGGCGTTTGACGAACCAGCGCTGCACCGCGCCCAGGATGGGAACAAACGCACAGCCGAGGCCCAAGCCGATCCCGAGCCCATAGGCCGCATAGACTTCCATGAGCGTCCTTGCTCGTCCGGCCAGGATCAGACCGAGGGCGGCAAGCAGCATTCCCGCGATGGCGATCCGCCTGGCCCCCCAACGGTCGGCGAGAGGCCCCGATATCACGCCGACGCCGAAATACAGGAAACCGGCCAATGAGAATACCAACGAAACCGAGCCGCGCGACGCGCCGAAGTCCTTCTCCAAGGAGGCGACAAAGGAGCTGAACGTGTAGGCGCTGCCGAAGCCTACCAAAGTGACCGCGAACGCAGCCGCCACCACGAACCAGCCGTAGAAAATGCGAGCCCTTCGCACTGTCGGATCGCTGCTTGCAACGTTAGCCATGTCAATCCCTCCATCTTTCAACACCACTATCTTATATTAAGTGGTGTCTTCTTGTCAACCAGTAAGAGGCTTATATTGGTGTCGAATGGGCCACCCGAAACCGACCTCCGGTTCCCCGGGACCTCACGGTGCTGTATGAATTCATTGATTCACTCGATGAACGCCACATTGTTCAGGACGGCGTGCCACATACGGCCAGGACTGGCTCGCGAGCGTAGTCGCGCTCAAGGCGTGGATGCGTAGCCATGGGCTACTCAGCGGCAGATTGCGGGACTTCCTCCGCCTCGCGCCGTCCGATCGCCGCGCTGGTGCCGACGCCGCACGCCTCAAGGGCGCGACGTGGCTGGATTGATCGGCTCGCGCGCACTTCCCGGTTGCAAAAATCCTGTCGAACGGCACATTGGTGCCGATGCCCGCCAAGTCGCGACCACCGCAGGATGAGGCTGCCGAGACGCCGCATTACCACGGCCATCGCGAACGCCTGCGCGAGCGGTTCTACAGTGCCGGCCCCGATGCGCTCAGCGACTACGAGTTGTTGGAGATGGCGCTGTTCGCCGCCATCCCGCGCCGCGACACCAAGCCGCTTGCGAAAGCGCTCTTGAAGAAATTCGGCTCGTTCGCGGAAGTGATCCATGCCCCCGAAGCGCGACTGCGCGAGGTCGACGGCATCAAGGATGCGTCCGTCAACCAGCTCAAGCTGATCGCGGCGGCCGCAAGCCGGATCGCCAAGGGCGAGATCAAGCGCTCCGTCGCGCTGTCCTCCTGGGCCGACGTGATCGACTATTGCCGCTCCAGCATGGCGTTCGCCGACAAGGAGCAGTTTCGCCTCTTGTTCCTCGACAAGAAGAACCGGCTCATCGCCGACGAGGTGCAGCAGACCGGCACCGTCGACCACACCCCGGTCTATCCCCGCGAGGTGATCAAGCGCGCGCTGGAGTTGTCCGCGACCGCGCTGATCCTCGTGCACAACCATCCCTCCGGCGATCCCTCACCGTCACAGGCCGACATCCAGATGACCAAGGCGATCATCGATATTGCCGCCCCGCTCGGCATCTCCGTGCACGACCACATCATCGTCGGCCGCGGCGGGCACGCGAGCCTGAAGGGGATGAAGCTGATCTAATGCTGCTCAATACGGGAGAGAAACACATGCCAACCGATCGCCTGACGCCAGGGCTCAAAGCCGAGACCGTCACAACAGTCGACGACAAGCTGGTGGTCAAGCACATGGGAGGCGATGGCGTGCTGTCCACGCCGTCGATGATCGGGTTGATGGAGCGTACCAGCATCGAGGCCGTACAGGCTTATTTGCCCGAAGGGCACACCACCGTCGGCTTCGAGGTGCACGTCAAGCATTTCGGAGCGACCCCAAAAGGCAAGAAGGTGACGGTGCGCGCCGAGCTGCTGGAGGTGGACGGGCGCAAGCTGCGATTCAAGGTCGAGGCACACGACGAGGATAAGAAGGTTGGCGATGGCACCCATCGGCGCGCAATCATTGCCATTCAGCGCGAGGGCTGATCTGTTTCAACCGACGTTCCCGGGGCCGTTTGTTGCGGCAAGGGCGGGCACGCGAGTCTGAAGGGGATGAAGCTGATCTAGCGTTGGAATGCGCCTATAACGAAGTGGTCTTGTCGACCACGTCCAGTCCTGACATGGCGCCGAAGCGTCCACGAAAGAGCCGATGATGTCGAATGGTCCCAGCGCTGTCCTCTCCTTCGACGAGATCGATGCGCTCGTGCGCGACGTCATTGCAGAGGGGAAGGCGGGACGCCAGCAGACTGCGTGGCAGATGGTACAGCCGCTGCGAAAGGCCCAGCCCCGGCAGCCGGAAGCCGCGATGGCGTTGCTGTGGATCGTTGACGAGCGAGGCCTCGAAAGGCAGGCGGCGGTAGAGGCTCTGTCGGAGATAGAACTGTCTCACGGCCAGGATATCGAAATCCTGTCGGCCGTTGGCGGGTGCCTCGAGCGCGCCCGCGACATCGATGATCTCAATGCGCCGCCGCCGGACGATCCGGTTTTTCGCAACGTCCTCGAAAAGCTGGACGCCCTCGCCAGGACCTGCGAGGGGCGGCCCGAGCAGGAGACGATCCTCCGCGGGCTGGCCACATCGGCGTGCATGCTGGCGCGTCAGCACGATGCGATCGCCGAGAGCAGCCATCGGAAGCTGACCGAGATCAATCCTCGAAAGAGCGAGTACCATTACAATCTCGGTCTTTTCTACAAGACGCGGGGCAGGTTTGCAGAGGGCGTCACGGCGAACCAGATGGCCGCGAGCCTGGCCGACGAGATCAGCGAAGGTTGCGAGTGGAATCTCGGTATCTGCGCCACTGGAGCGAGGAACGCCGAGGTTGCCCTGGATGTCTGGAAACGCCTGGGGCAGACCATCGAGATTGGGCGCTTTGGGTTGCCGGAAGGTCGCTATCGTCCATGCAAGGTGAAGCTTGCCCAGCGGCCGCTGGCAGAGCGCGCCGCCAACCTCGACGATCCCGGCCAAGAGGAGACGGTCTGGATCGAACGCCTCAGTCCCTGCCACGGGATTATCCGCAGCGTGCTCTATGGGAACCTGGGGGTCGATTATGGCGACGTCATCCTGATGGATGGCGCGCCGATTACGCATCACACTTACGGTGAGGAGCGCGTAGCGGTCTTTCCCCACCTGGCAACGCTGCTCCGACGGAACTATCAGTTTTTCGACTTCGCCGGCACGCAAGACAAAGCAGGACAATTGGTGGGTCTGAGCGAAGAACTGGACGGAGATGCGGTCGTCTATTCGCATTCCGAGACCGTCACGATGCTGTGCGCGACTTGCTGGCGCGACCCCGACATCGATCACGCTCATCATGAGAGCATGGAAAGGCATGTCGTCACCGGCCGCATCGCTGCACCGCCCGACATTGCGCCCGCGCGGCTTCTCGATCTGATCGACAAAGGCATTGAGAAGCGCGAACAATGCCAGCTCTATGCGCCCGACCTTTGCGCGGCGGCTGGACTGGTCGCGCGTGAGCGGATCGACAGGCGGCGGTTTGCTCTGCTGACAGACAACTAGCGCGAACCTACGGCCATCATCGCCGGCAAAGACATGCATGCGAGCCTGAAGGGAGAGCGGCTGATCTAGTCCACCTGGCTGGCTGAAGTTATTCGATGACGACCTCGGCCGCGAAGAAGCCCATCATTTCTTGCCGAGAGAGCGTGCGTAGGCCGACGGCTGGCACGCCAGGCGCGACGATAGGGCCCATGTTGCTCGTGGGCTGAAGAGGTGCCGGATCAAGCACCCATGCGCGCTGCGGATCGGTGTTGACCGCTTCGGCACCCACCATGGCCATTGCGTGCTGAGCGTCCGCGTAAAACACGGGATGATTGCTGCCCAGATTATCAAAAATCGACTGATTTCTCAGAGTTGGCTGAATATTGCTGAAATTCATTAGCGCCGTTCCATCTATCATTCTCAATTTATCGAAGTACCTTGGCGTGCTGACGTTGAAAGTGGTTCCGGCAGCATCAGTGTAGCTTGTATTCAGCATGCGCAACATTGCCGCAGGTTGCCCGGTGGCGATTTGGACTGTGCCATAGGCCTTCTGAACGATCGTCGCCTGCGGAACGGCGTGCCCGTAGAAACTGAATATGGTCTGTGCCGCCGCGGCCCAACACCACACAATAGTCTGCTGCGCAGTCACTTTGGGCAACTTGTCGAAGTTGACAAAATAGGTGCAGTGCTGCCCGCCGGGGTCGCAGTTGCGACCGTCCCGCCAACCCGGAGGCAACGTTGAGGCGTTGACCGGCGAATGAGTTCCGTCGGCTGAGGCTGGCCTCGTGATGGCGATACCATTGCTCATAGCACCATCGGTGCACGGACTGCCGACCGGAATCGGATGCACCCCAAATGGTGCAAAGTCGAAGGTAGTTCCCGCCCGTGGTCCCGAATTGAACTGGCAGACCGTGGTGACATTCGAGCTAGCCTGGAATCCCGGCACCGGTGCGGGGATTGTGGGTGCCGACACAGCCACCCCGCTGCTGAACTGGCCGTCAGTGCAGGGGCTGCCGACTGGGATCGGCGGCGCGCCGAATCGTGCAAAATCGAACGTCGTACCGGCGCGCGGACCGACCGTGAAATGACAGACGGTCGTAAAGTTCGACTGCGCGTGCCCGGGATAAGCTGACAGCAAGTTCAACCCAACAATCAACAATAACAGATTCACCTTCCTCATTGCCCACTCCGTTTCCATCGCCATCACGTTCAGTGGTAGGCCACTGCATCCCCCGAAAGCCGCTCCAACTGTTCGGTTCTGCGCCGATTCGCTTCAGGTCAATTCGGACACCCAAAGCATCGAATCCTGTCGCTGTGCTCCCTTGCTTTTTCTTCAAGATCGATAAGCGCAGGATCCGATTGTGTGCGTGTCGCGGGGGCTCTAGCGGGCCGGCTTGGCTGCTGATCGCAACCGAAAGGATTGCCGCACGCGTCGTAATTTCTTGAAGCAGAACTGTCCGCTTCGCTTGAAGACGAATCGCAAATAAACGGGTTGTCACAGGCCAACGCGGGCGCGGTGAAGACAAGCAAGCCAAAGAACATGAGCCGAAGTCGATACATCTTCAAAATCCTTTCATAAGAAACAAGCCAAGTGAAAACTGATTCAACCCTCGCAATAACGCTCTTGTTTGGGCTCCGAAGGAATAAATAGACTATTTCAGGTTGCATGGACAGGTCACCCTGCACGCATCACTTTATACCGGTTCAACGGACCGTCGCCAGAGACTGAGACCGACAATCAAGGCTGACGCATCGCCGTGCACGACCAATCATCGTCGGCAAACGCCGGCATCCGAGCCTGAAAGTCGGCCCGCCGTAGCGTTTACCATTTATTAACTCTCCGCTTTGCGCTTTGGCCAACGCGTGAGAGTGTTATTCTCAGGGATGAGAGGGGTGGCTCATCATCGAACGAGAGGGGATCGATGGTGAATCTGCTGCGAGAGCGGATATGAGGCGCGGCCGACTTGATGCCGAGCCTGAGTGACTTGATCGACAAGGTTCTGGACTGGATCGAGGAGCAAAGCGGCACAATGGCGCCGCTGGCAATCGACGGATTGGTCTGCTGCGAGGCCGAGACCAGGATGCTGCTCGATTGATGGAACACTGATCGGAACGCAAAAGAGGCGCCTCAGGGCGCCTCTTCACCAGTTCGCAATGGATGCCGATCTCAGTAGCAGTAGCGGGGATCGACGCGCATCCAGTAGCCGTCGCCACGCTGGATGTAGCAGCCGTCGTGGTACCAGTAATAGCCACCGCGGCGCCGATCGCCTTCGCTGCCGATCGCAGCGCCCGTGCCCGCGCCGATCACGGCGCCAATCGCCGCACCCCGGCCACCGCCGAGGGCGCCACCGACAATCGCGCCCGCGGCTCCGCCGAACAGGGCGCCACCCAGCGTATTGTTCTGGGCCGCGGCCTCCTGCGCTGTCATCGCCACGGCAAGACCCAGCAACGCCGCAATCCCAAACCTCCGAATCATCTGAGAATCCTCCTTCTGCGATCGTCCCGCACTGCTTGTTGGCATTGGTTCTCCCTGACGTCAATAAACTTGACCCGCCGATATCGGCGATAACCGCGCCTCACCTCGGGCAGAAGCTTGAACCCGCCTTATTGTCGCCGCAACTTATGCTGGATGGAAAGCGTCGGTTATGTGCAGGGAGCAGCGATGCGAGCGGGTTTGGCCCTTCTGGTCCTCAGCGCCATGCTGCTCGCGCGACCGGCGGCCGCTTATGACGCCGGCGATCCGAATAATTGCAACGGCGTCGATTGGGACGACAAGCATGCGCTCGTCGTCTCGAAGGTCGTGGCAAGCCCGCGCGTCAATTTCGTCAAGAGCCTCTACGATGATGACTTCAAGGCCGAGACTTGTCCGGCGGCCACCGCGGCGTGCCGCAAGACATCCTATCTCGTGACCGGGAACCTCGTGCTGGTCGGCAAGGCGCGCGGCGCGTTCACCTGCGTGTCGTACCAGTCGCCGGATGCGAGGAAGCAGATCTGGACCACAAGCTGGCTGCCAAGCGCGGCGCTGACGCCGGTCGCGCCGATGGCCGCACCAACGTTTTTCGACTGGGTCGGCACCTGGCGCCAGCCCGGCGGCACCATCGAGATCAGGCGCGGCGGCGCCGGTGGCCGCTTGAAGATCGAGGGCGAGATGGTCGTGCCCGGCGCGCAGGATGTCCATAACGGCGTGATCGAAGCCGAGGTGATGCCGGGCAAGGACGCCATCGCCTTCCTGGATGACGGATCGCTTCCGTTCGAAACCGAATCCGACGGCGGCTGCAGGGTGCGGATGCAGCGCATCGGCCCATGGCTTCTGGTCGAGGACAACGACAATTGCGGCGGCGCCGGCGTCACCTTCACCGGGCTCTATCACCGCAAATAGTCCCGCGCTTCTTCGGAAAACCGCTTCACGCTTTTCCGGATCATGCGCTAGAGCAAAATCCGAGCGATTTGAATCGAGAGGGATTCCCAACGGGCGCGAATTCTGATTCACACTGCGTGCTGGACAAGGAGGCCAGCACGCATGGCCAAGTCTTTGTCGGAGGATTTGCGGATCAGGGTCGTCCGAGC
>NZ_DATGFH010000058.1:0-20486 GCF_035309285.1 Bradyrhizobium sp.
GCGCCTGTTCGACGAGCATGGTTTCGCGCGCGTGCTGCATCTCGCCGCCGAATCGCATGTCGACCGCTCCATCGTCGATGCGAGTGCGTTCCTGCAGACCAACGTGCTCGGCACTTTCACGCTGCTGCAAGCTGCGCTCGATCATTGGCGCGCGCGGGACGCGCTCGGCCAGGCGCGATTCCTGCACGTCTCGACCGACGAGGTCTACGGCTCGCTCGGAGCGAATGACCCGGCCTTCACGGAGACAACGCCCTACCGACCCAATTCGCCCTATGCCGCGAGCAAAGCCGCGAGCGACCATCTCGTGCGCTCGTTCGTCGCGACTCATCGGCTGCCGGCGATCATCACCAATTGCTCGAACAATTACGGGCCCTATCAGCACCCCGAGAAGCTGATCCCGCTGATGATCATCCATGCGCTCGAAGGCAAGCAGCTGCCGATCTATGGCGACGGCTCCAATGTCCGCGACTGGCTGCACGTCTCCGATCATTGCGCAGCGCTGATGACCGTGATCGAGCGCGGCCGCGTCGGCGAGACCTACAATGTCGGCGGCGGAAACGAGCGCAATAACCGCGGCGTGGTCGGCCTGATCTGCGAGATCATCGACCGCGCCTTCGCCGCCGACACGTCGCTCGCCGCGCGTTTCCCCTCCTGCCCGGCGGCTTCCAGACAATCCTGCCGCTCGCTGATCAGCTATGTCACCGACCGACCGGGGCACGATCACCGCTACGCCATCGATGCCTCCAAGCTCGCGACCGAGCTTGGCGAGCGCTGCCGCATCGGCTTCGAGGAGGGACTTGCACAAACCGTCCGCTGGTATCTCGACCAGGAAGGCTGGTGGCGCGATGTCACCAGCGGCGCGTACCGGGCCTGGCTCGAAGAGAATTACGGCTCGCGCAAAGTTGTCTAGAGCGGGGCAAGCACGGTCCTGACATAGGGACCGACGACGTTGTCGAGCAGCATCATCGCCTTGATCTGTGAGAGACTGGCCCAGCGGTGAACCTCTTCCGAGACCGCGAGCCCAGTCGCGTCGCGTACGAACAGGATCATGTTCTCGTTCGATTTCTGCCAGAAGCGGCTGCCCTCTTCATTGTGCTTGGCGCGATAGACGATGCGCACGTTCTCGGAAGGCTCCAGGCATTCGGCGAACGACGGCCGTCTCGCGCCCTTCAGGCCGCGGATATTCTCCCAGGTGCTCTGGATCGACGGACAGAACTGCAAGTAACCGACGTTGCCGGGATCAGCCTTGGCCTGCAGCAGGAACTCGACGCCGTGGCCCGACGTCTCGCGGCCAATCAGAGCCAGCACGCCGCCCTCGGCCTGCGTGAAGATCGGCTGGTCCCAGCCGGCGATTTCCCTTAATCCCGGCGCGCTTTTGACCCGCACGCCCTGGATCCCGAAGAATTGACCGGTGGTGTGGCTGATGTTGCCGTTGTCGGCCTGCCGCCAGCCGGCAACTTCGCGCAGCGGAATGAGCTCGGCGGAAAACGGAACCTGCTTCCGCCGCGCTTCCAGCCAGGAGATCAATTCGGAAGCATCTTTTGCCTCATGCGCGAGCGAAGCGCGCAGGCGCTCGCGCAACCAATCGATATGCGCGTGCTCGGCCATCAAAGCTCTGCCCTGACGACGTCGATCACCTCGTCCACTTCGGCGTCGGTCAGATGCGGATAGATCGGCAGCGAAAAAATGCGCCTGGCCTTCTTCTCCGCGACCGGAAACTGCCCTTCCCGATAGCCAAGATCAGCGTAGCCCCGCATCAGATGGATGGGCCACCGGTACTGCACGCTGCACTTGAGGCCGCGTGCCTCGATGCGCGCGAGCAGCGCGTCGCGATCGCTGTCGGTCTCGGCCACGAAGAGATGATAGACGTGCCGGCTGTGGCCGTTTTCCTTTGGCGTCAACAGCCCGCTGCCGGCAAAACCCTTGCGATAGCGGTCGGCGATTTCCCGCCGGCGTGCGATCCAGCCGTCGACCCGCGGCAGCTTCAGCGCCAGGATCGCGGCCTGGACTTCGTCCAGCCGTGAATTGAAGCCGTGCCGTTCGGCATAATAGGTCGACTCCATGCCGTAGAAGCGTAAGGAGCGCGCGAGCTTGATCACCGCCTCGTCGTCGCTCAGCACCATGCCGCCGTCGCCATAGGCGCCGAGGGTCTTGGTCGGATAGAACGAGAAGGTCGACGCGGTGCCGATGCTGCCAGCGCGGCGGTTGCGATAGAGTGCGCCTTGCGCCTGCGCGCAGTCTTCGACCACGGCAAGGCCGTGCCGTCTTGCAATCTCCATCAGCGGATCGAGATCGACGCATTGGCCATAGAGATGCACCGGGACGATGGCCTTGGTCCGTGGCGTGATTGCCGCCTCGACCTGGCTAACGTCCATCAGGAAGTCGTCCTCCTTGATATCGACGAACACCGGTCGCGCGCCGAGCACCTGGATCGCGGCCGCCGTCGGCACCGCGGTGTTCGGCACCGTGATCACCTCGTCGCCGGCTGCGACACCCGCGGCCGCCAACGCGATATAGATCGCATCCGTGCCGCTGTTGACGCCGACGCCGCCGGCGACCCCGATATAGGCCGCCATGTCGCGCTCGAAGGCGATCCCCTGCTTTCCGAAAATGAGCTGGCCGGACTTGAAGACACCGTCGACGGCTGTGAGGATCTCATCCCTCAGCTCGTCATATTCGCGGCGGTAATCCCAGAACGGCGGCAGCATCTCGGCGACTTGACATCTGTGGGTCGATCAACGAGCGACAGCACTAACAAGGTTCACAAGCGCTGTCGAGTTTGGGGGCTGATGCGCGCCTTTAGCGGACTGTGCCGCGAAACACCACGAAGACGCGGCCGGTTGCGATATCAAGCAATTGAAGCGCCCGATGGCCGAACCTGCGGGCGGTGCCGATCACGGCCTGTTTCAGCTCGAGGCTCGCCGAGCGGTGATGCGGCTTCGCAGGGTCGACCTCCAGCACCGCCGTAAGGCTCTCCTCGATCGCCAGGAGCTCATCGACATAGGGCTTGTAGATGTGCTGCCGCACGGGGCGCGAGAACGGCGCGCGATAGCGGCGATGGCTGTTGAAGACGAAGAAGCCGAGATCCTTTCTCAAGCCCTGGAAGTGGAAGAAGATCAGCGGCCATTTGCCGTCGATCCTGACCTCGCCGTCGGCGTCAGCGATGGTGTGACCGCCGATATTCCAGGGCGCGAGGTTGGCGCCGGCGTGATCGGTCACTTTCACCCGCGGCGACATCTGCGGAAACGCATCGAGATAACCCTGATCGGCGAAGCGATCGCCATCAACATAATCGTGGCACCATTCGATGCATTTCTGCCGCCACCATGCGATCACCCTGCGGCCGTCCCGGTCGTTGCGGGCGCCGACCCAGCCGACATTGTAGGTGCCGAATTTGGCCATCCTGGCAATCTCCGGCGTGAAGCGGTGCGGCGTGATGGCGACCGAGGCGTCGCGCAGCGCCTGGTAGATCGGCTCTGGCGTGCTGTAGAAGTAGAGATCGCCGTCGAGATAGGTCACCCATTCCGCATCCCGCTCGCGGTCGAGGACGTGCAGCATCCAGGCCGGTGAAAGGGTGAAATAATATTCGACGGCATTGCGCGAGGCGCGGGTTGCCGCCACCTCGGCGTCAGCCGCTTCGAAGTCGGCAAGACGGCAGAGCACGAGACCGGGCAGATCGAGCGCAGAAAGAACGCGGTGGCAGGCTTCGCTGAGGCAAAGCACCCAGAGCTGCGAGCCAGGTGCATGCCGCTGCAGCGAGTGGTACAGCGCCAGTCCCCGCGACAGATAGTTGTGATCGAAATAGGTGCAGTAAACGCGCCGAGCCATGGTGCCTGTCAGTCAGTCGCGACCATGCGCCAACTGTTTTCGGCTCTCCCCGTAACCGAAGGCATCGCAACGGTCCGTTCCTAGTGCAGGTTCCGTGCTGCCGCAACGCGACACGATGTCCACATGCAAGATATTGAAATATCTATATTTCCTTGATTTTAACGAACCCGGTGGTTCAAGCTCGCGCCCGCGGGCCGAAGCATTTTGAGATGACGGGATGGCCGTGCTAACGAGGCGGGCCTTCAGGGCTTCACCGATCGGAAAACCGGCTCTCATGAATCGCAAGGGAATCATACTCGCGGGAGGCCGGGGAACGCGGCTCTATCCGCTGACGCTCGCGACGTCCAAGCAGTTGCTTCCGATCTACGACAAGCCGCTGATCTATTATTCGCTGACGACGCTGATGCTCGCGGGCATTCGCGAGCTTCTGATCATCACGACGCCGGAGGAGATCGAGCAGTTCAAGCGCCTGCTCGGCGACGGGGCGCAGTGGGGCATCGCGTTGTCGTTTGCGATCCAGGATCATCCCGGCGGCATCGCGGAGGCCTTCCTGATCGGCCGCGATTTCCTATCGGGCCATCCCTCGGCGCTGATCCTCGGCGACAACATTTTCTATGGCGACAATCTGCGCACGCTGCTGCAGGAGTCGGCGCGGCAGGACCGCGGCGCGACGGTGTTCGCCTGCTGGGTCGACGATCCCGAACGCTATGGCGTGATCGAGTTCGATGCCGGCTATCGGCCGCTCAGGATCGTCGAAAAGCCGAAGGTGCCGAAATCGAATTACGCCGTGACGGGGCTTTATTTCTACGATGCGCGCGCGGTCGACGCGGTGCGCGAGCTGAAACCTTCGGATCGCGGCGAGCTCGAGATCACCGATCTCAACCAATGGTATCTCGACCGCGGCGACCTTCACGTCGAGCGTTTCGGCCGCGGCTACGCCTGGCTCGACGCAGGCACGCATGAATCGCTGCTCGAAGCCTCCGAGTTCATCCATATCGTCGAGAAGCGGCAGGGCCTGAAGATCGCCTGCCCCGAGGAGGTCGCCTTCCTGCAGGGTTTCATCGACACCGAGCAATTGCTGCGCCTCGCCGAGCCGATGAAGGCGACGGCGTACGGGCAATATCTCATCCGGCAGGCGAAGCTTGCCTAGCGCCGTCGCGGCCACCCTCTAACAGCGTTGGAATCCGCTGGAGGCACGTGATGTGGAAGGCACTCTGGAAGAAATGGACCATCGATAAGCCCGCCATGCTCGGCGATTGGCTGTGGGAGGTCTTCGTCGTGCAACTGGCCGCGCTTCTGGACCAGTTGACGTTGCGGCGAACGATCGCTCTCATCCCGATCGTCATTCTGATTTTAGCCCACCACGGCATCCCCCTTCCGCCGGAACTGATGTTCGCGGGCGATTTGCTGGCGTACATCGATATCGTCTCGGTATTGTTGCTTGTTAGCGTTCTGAGCCGCGCCGCGATCCTGTACATCATCAAGCAGGTGATTGCGCGGATCACAACACTGGCCAGCAGCCTCATGATGAAGACGCGGCGGCTGGACTTCCGGCACCGGCGCCAGCACGGCCCGGGCCGAAAACGGCTCACGGGTCGGCCTAGGAATGACGACGATGAACCCGCCGTCACCAGCGGGCTTGCGTGGGCCTAACGACGGGTGAATACCCTTGAGGTGCACACGTCGCGCTTACGCCATGCCGTCGAGAAGCGCCTGTAGCTGACCGCCATAACGCTCCGGCGTCATTGCCGCCATCCGCGCCCTGCCACGGTTCGCGCGTTCTCGCGCAGCGGCCGGATCGTTGATGATCTCCAGCACAGCCTCCTTGATCGATGCCACCGAGGTCGGATCGAACAACAGCCCGGCGTCGCCGACCTGCTCGGGAAGCGTGAGAATATTGGATGTGGCGACCGGCGTTCCCATCTGGAAGGCCTCGTAGACGGGAATGCTGACGCTCTCGAACAGCGACGGCATCACGAGCGCCGTGGCAAGCCGGTAGATTGCGCGCAAGTCGCCGGCATCGATATAGCCGAGGATCAGGATCTGCTCGTTCAGGCCGAGCCTTTCAATCGTCGCCATGACGTTGTCATAGTCGTGGCTGTGCTTCCGTCCGGTGAGGACCAGCCTGACGCCGGGACGCTCGCGCACCACCTCGCCGAACGCCTCGATCAGGCGCAGATGGTTCTTGTGCGGCCAGAATTGCGCCGGATAGAACAGGAACCGCTCGGGAAGCGCGAGCCGGCGGCGAACGCTATCGAGGAATTCCCGGCTTGACTCGCTCACGAACTGCTCCTGTGGAGGCGCAGGCATCACGGCAATCCGCTCTTCGGGCGTGCCATAGAAGCGAACGATATCCGCCCTCACATACTCCGATTCACAGATGACGCGCGCGGCGCGCGCCAGCAATGTGCGATTGGTGTTGTCGCGCCAGGCGCGTTGCCACCAGGAAAAATTGGCGGGATAATATTTCTCCTGAAGATCGTGCAGCGCGAACGCAAACGGCTTCCTGCTGTGCAGCAGCGCCAGCGAATAGATCGGCGCCAGCAGGATGTCCTCGGCGGCAAACGAATCGGCCAGCCGAAGATGGAACTTGTGGGCGGCAAGCGATAATGGCCGTCGCCACCGCGCCTCAGCGAACGGGCGGAGGGGATATCCGAACGCCGCGAAATCCCGATTCTGCGGGTCGCCATAGACCGTGATGTCGAACCCCGCCGTATGCCGCAGCGCCTGCAGCATCGACAGCGAATATTGATATGTGCCTCCGTTGCGCGGTCCCGCCAGCGCAACGACGCCGAGCCTGATCGTCACGCGAGGCTCATCTCCTTGAGCAGTTCGTTCACATTGGCGCCGATCTGCGCCACGTCCGACTTCGTCAGCTCGTAGTAGGAAGGCAGATTGAGCCCGATCTCCGCCTTGCGCGCCGCTACCGGCAGCGGCGCCTGCCGATACATCGGCATCGACGACATCGTGCAGAAATAGGGACGCGAATCGATGCCGCGCGCTCGCAACGCTCCCATGAACGCGTCGCGGCGCTTCTCGTCGAAGTGATCGACCTCGAGGCAAACCATCCAGAAAGCGCTTCTGGCCCAGTTCCGCACGCGATTGAGCCGGATGCCCTCCGAGGTCGCGATCTCGGAATGATACCAGTTCATGATCTCGGTTCGACGCGCGAGCAGCTCGCCGATGCGCTCGAGCTGCGCGACGCCGAGCGCCGCCTGCAGATTGGTGATGCGGTAGTTGAAGCCGCGCTCCTCATGGAAATAGCGTCGCACCGGGCTCATGGCATGATCGCGCAAGCGCTTGGCGCGCTGGTAGAGCTCGCGATCATTGGTGGTCAGCATGCCGCCTTCGCCGGTCGTGATCACCTTGTTGCCGTAGAAGCTGAAGACGCCGCAGGTGGCCAGTCCCCCGACCCGCCTTCCCTTGTATTCGGCGCCATGCGCTTCCGCCGCGTCCTCGATCACCGCAATCCCGCTTCTCTCCGCGATGTCGCGCAGCGCATCCATATCGGCCGGATGGCCGTAGAGATGCACGGGCATGATCGCCCTGGTCCGCGGCGACAGCTTTGCTGCGACCGAAGCGGGATCAAGGCAAAGCGTGTCGGGGTCGACGTCGGCGAGCACCGGCGTTGCGCCGGTATAGGCAACCGCGTTGGCGGTCGCGACGAAGGTGAGGTCCGGAATGATGACCTCGTCGCCTGCGCCGATGCCGAGCGCCGCGAGCACAAGGTGCAGCCCCGTCGTGCCGTTGCTCGCTGTCAGCGCATACTCGGTGCCGCAATAGCGCGCAAAGCCCTGCTCGAACTCGTCGATGTATTTTCCGATCGAGGACACCCATCCGGAGTCGAGCGCATCGAGCACGAGCTCCCTCTCGCGCGCGCCGATCGAAGGCTTTGAAATTGGAAAAAAGTTGTCGGACACCAGGGGCCTTTCAGATCGTCGTCGCGAGTCTCTTTCAAAGCGCCGCCCACTTCCGTCGCGTCGCGTTCCGGCATCATGGCGCGCCCCGTCACCGCGATATCTGAAACCGCCCCTACCCCGTGTCAAGCATCACCGACGCTTCAATTCGGGATCATCTCTGACAATTTTGTGCGCACGCTCGCATTCGCGAGCGGGCTTGCGACCAGCGCCATGATCACGAGCCACAGCGCGCACTCGGCGACGAACCGCGCAAATCCCTCGGACGGCAACAGGCCGCGGATCATGACGCCAAGGCCCCAGCCGAACGCGGTCACGACCACCATCAAGACCAGGAGAAAGAGGATGTGCCGTGCCGGCCGCTCGAGCGTTGCCCAGATGATCGCGCTCGCCAACAGTCCGAACTGGACGACGACGTCGGTCGCGACGACGGCAATTGCCGTTCCCAGCGGACCCAGCCATGGCGTCAGCGCAAACGACAATGCCACGAACGCGACAAGCTGCAGTCCCTTGGTCCGCGCCAGAAGCTCGCCGCGATCGCTGTAATAGCTGTAGCCCAGCGCCAGCACTGCCGGCGCCACGATCTCGGCGCCGATCAGCAGAGTCAAGGTGAGCGGCACATCATAGGGAATCGCACCATGAGTCCAAAGCGCGAAGAAATCCTGCCAGAACGCGAGCAGGCCCGACACCACGAAGCTTGCCAGCAGCGTGACCAGCGCCGACCCGCGAGCATAGAGCCGCCGCAACGCATCCTTGGCGCCGATGGCGCGATCATGACCAAGCTCGGCGGCGAGTGGAAGCGTGGCCTGCAGGCATAGTCCGCGCACGAGCCCGGCTACGACGCGCGTCAGGCCCCATTGCGCCACCGCCACGCGATCGGTCACGATCGCGCTGACCAGGAGCACCGGCAGGTTCTGCAGCGCGATCTCGGTGCCGCCCGCAATGAAGAACGGAAACGCCCGGCGGAATTGGCCCGTGATCCAATGCCACGAAAGCCCCGCGGCGTGCCCCGCCTGCGAGAGAAACGGAAACAGCTTCCTGACATCGATGAGCGCGAGATAGGCCGCGGCCAGGATCTGGGGGACGATGAAGGCCACGACGATGACGGTCAGATGGCCCGTTGCGATGATCGCGGCCGCCTGCAGGAGCTGCGACGCCAGCATCGCGGCGCACTGGATCCAGACCGCCCGGCCGTAAAGGCCGCGCGCGCGGTAGAGCCCCGAAGCCAGATTGGAGGGCAGCAGCAGCACCGTTCCCGCCGCCATGACCACGAAGGAGACGTCGAAATCCTGAACGCTCCGAAAACCCAGGACCAACGACGGGCGCAGCAGGAAAACGCCGACAACGATCGACGCGACCAGCACAAGGACCAGTCCAACGTACAGGCGCTGCATCGCGGCGTAATAGTTTGCGGTCCGGCCGTCACAGTCGGCGCAGGATTTGAACGCGAGAAAGCGGTTGATGACGCGCGCGAGCAACCCCGCATCCGCGGCCAGCGCCAGGTTGCTTGCCGCGTACAGCGCGAGCCAGGCGGCGAGCATGTCGCCCGAACCATAGTGCAGCAAGAGAGGAACCAGCGCGAGCTGCTGCGTCACGCCGAGGATGATCTGCGACAGGTTGGCGGACCATCCACCGAGCAGCCGCTGCAGGCGGCTGCGATTAGCGGCGCTCATCGAAGCCCCCACATCATCACCGCGCCCGCCGCGTGCAAAGGATCTGCCAAATTTTCAAAAACCCCCGTTTGCCGTAAAGCGGCTAGCAGCGCGCCAACGGATTGTCGAGTGTGTGGCGGTCCTTTGTGGCCGGGCCGCATGCCTTTGGGCGAGACGGCAATGCAGGCGGAAGGATTGTCGAGCGCGGAACGCTCCCCTATACCGGTTCGAAAAACCCGCCCCCGCCAAGGAGCCTCGTGAAATGGCTGTTCCCCACGCCTCGCAAGCCTTGTCCCGCTTCACCGTGCTTGATCTGACGCGCGTCCGGGCCGGCCCGACCTGCGTGCGGCAGCTTGCGGATTGGGGCGCCAATGTCGTCAAGATCGACGCGATTTTGGAAGATGGCGGCGAGCAGCTCGGCGGCCCGCGCGGAGGCCCCGATTTCCAGAATTTGCACCGCAACAAGCGGGCGATATCGCTGAACCTGAAGGACCCGAAGGGGCTGGACGTGTTCAACCGCCTGGTCGCCAAGGCCGACGTGGTGGTCGAGAATTTCCGGCCCGACGTGAAGGCGAAGCTCGGCGTCGACTATGAGAGCGTGAAGAAGATCAACCCGCGCATCGTCTATGGCTCCATCTCCGGCTTCGGCCAGGATGGCCCCTATCACAAGCGCCCCGGCTTCGATCAGATCGCGCAAGGCATGGGCGGGCTGATGTCGATCACCGGCGCGCCGGGCGAAGGGCCGATGCGGGTCGGCATTCCCGTCGCCGACCTCACCGCAGGCCTGTTCTGCGCGATGGGCATCCTCACCGCGCTTTTGGAACGCGAGGTCTCGGGCGAAGGCCAGTGGGTCAAGACCTCGCTGTTGCAGGCGCAGATCTTCATGCTGGATTTCCAGGCCGCGCGCTGGCTGATGGAGAAGGACGTCGCGCAACAGGCCGGCAACGATCATCCGACCTCGATCCCGACCGGCGTGTTCAAGACCTCCGACGGCTACATCAACATCGCCACCACCGGCGGGCGGATCTGGATCCGCTTCTGCGAGGCGCTCGGTGCGCCAGATCTCGCGAACCGCCCTGAGTATGCCACTGGTCCGGATCGTTCGAAGAACCGAAAAGCGCTCAACGCCGAGATCAACAAATACACCGAGAAGAAATCGAGCGAGACCTGGGTGAAGGAGTTCAATGCCGCGGGCGTACCCTGCGGTCCGATCTATTCGATCGACCAAGTGTTTGCGGACGCGCAGGTCGAGCATCTCGGCATCGCCCAGCACGTGCCCAATGACGAGAACCGCCACATCTGCCTCGTCGGCCAGCCCTTCACACTGTCGCGCACACCGAGCAAGATGGCGGCGCGGCCGCCGGAGTTCGGCGAGCAGACCGAGGAAGTGCTGGCCGAGTTCGGCTTCGGCAAGGACGAGATTGCCGATCTGAGGCAGCACAAGGTGGTGTGACGGGTTGCGCGCGGTGCTATGGTCTCGCCAAAGGAAAAAGCCCCGAAATTCCGGAGCTTTTTCAATTTTCTCAAAGCGCCACCGCTTCGGAAGCAAATGTCCGCTTTGCAGCTATCGGCGAGCGAACGGGACTGCTGCCCTGGCCGAGGGTTTTTGCTGCGCGATAGGAGCCGGAGGCTGGGCCAGGGCCATCGGCGCGGACGGGGGCGTGAACGACATCTTCTGCCTGATGTCCTCCTCCACGGCCTGCAATGTCATAATGGACTGAGCCATCTGGTCCTGCCTCACAGCGAGCTGCTCTACGCTGCGTCGCAGCGCATCGAGACTGGATGCCGCCGGATTGGGAGACGCCGCAACGGCTGGCGACTTCGTCGGCAGGTAACCTAACAACCAGCCCAGCGTCGGAGCCCTCGTTGCCACCATCTCTCTTGCGACATCACCATAGGACTGCCAGGCAAGCGTGCCGACGACGCCGATGAGAACCACGATCACAAAGCGGCTGACAGTGCGGAAGATTCGTCGTGCAAAAGTCGGCCGCGCGCTGGCCGGCTGACCGCCCCTGCGCCCGAAGGCATGAATGGAATGGATCGACGCCGTCCCGGACCGTGTACCGTCGCGCTGATCGAATCGGTCGTTGCGATGATCCCGTGCGGAATTCAAAGGCGAAGCTTGTCCGGCCGTCTGCCGCTGCTTCTCCGCAGGGCGTTCTTGTGAGTAAACCATGGATACCTCGGCCAGCGATTTTTCTTGATGCTTGGCGCAAGCCTCACATCCGGGTTTGATTTGAAGGAAGGCAAGAACCTTCACGACGAGACCGCGGCATCTATGATGCCGCGGGGACTGTTACGCCGCCGCTGCGACCTTCGAATCCATCAACGCCGCTCGTCTGAGGACGTCCGGGTCTCGTTCACCGGTCGCGGCGCAGGCCAGGATATTTCTTGCTATTTCCACCTGATTGTAGGGCGTCCGCAAATTCGGCGGCAATGACTGCACCACTTGATCGAGAACTTTCCCGAGAAGCGAGAGGTCTTCGGGTAGGTAGACAGCGCTTTCGAACACCATTTTCGTCAATCCCCCCTGATTCTTGTCGCGCTGACCGCTTAGGATTTTGTAGAGGGGTTTGTTCCTGTTAGGGCTAAAAAAAGACCGACCGGCGTCGCACGTTTGTGGAAGGTGTGCCAAGTGCGCTCCCATTCGAAGGCCAAGTGTTCCCTCAGCTGGGCAGACGCTCACCCCGCGGTATGGTTGGATGCTCCATACGTAAGTATAGATCGTCACGCGATACACTCCTGATTGATCATGCGCGGTGTGAGGCTAGTCGCCCACACTCCACTGTTCACTACCGCTGGGGCCATCTGCCGCTTCGTGACGCGGGACAGCCCAGCACCTGTCGCAAGGAATGAGTCGATTGTAGCCATTGCTCGCTAGCAACAAGGTCGACCATGCAACATCCGGCTCAAGTACCCTCCGAGATGGTAGAGGCGTTACGCGAGAGCGAAGAGCGCTTTCGGACCCTGGTGCAATTCTCCTTTGATGTGTACTGGGAAACGGACGCGCAGCATCGCTTCATCCGGCAGGAGTTCGCTAACACGCTGACTGACCCTCCGGTCTCTGAAATCGGCAAGACGCGCTGGGAGGTGCCCTATTTGGAGCCGGATGAAGAAAGCTGGCGCAAGCACCGGGAGACGCTCGACGCCCACTTGCCGTTCCGCGATTTCGAGCTCGCGCGGCCCACTCCCGAAGGCGGCAAGCGCTACGTGTCCGTTTCGGGGTTGCCCGTCTTTGACAAGACCGGACGCTTCATGGGCTATCGCGGTGTCGGGCGCCACATCACCAACAGTAAGCGCGCCGAAGAGGCGCTGCGCGAGAGCGAGGCCCGATTCCGCACCTTCGTGGACCATGCGACAGACATGTTCATCCTCCACAACGAAGACAGTGAAGTTCTCGACGTAAACCGAAATGCTTGCGAAAGCTTGGGCTACAGTCGAGACGAACTGATTGGGACGACTCCGTTCTTCTTCGATCTGGAGCTGAATGCGGCGACCTGGCAGCGGAACCGCGAGCAGCTCAAAGCCGGTGGCATCGCGACGCTGGAAAGTCGTTATCGCCGAAGAGACGGCACCGTTTTCCCCGTCGAGGTGCGCATGCGAGAGTTCGGTCAAGGCGGCCAGCGAATGATTATTTCGCTGAGCCGCGATATCACTGAACGGAAAAGAACTGCTGAGGCTTTTCGCGAGATGCAGGCGGAACTGACGCACGCCAATCGTGCGGCAGCAATGGGACAGGTCACCGCTTCGATCACCCACGAGGTAAGCCAGCCGATCACCGCAATGCTATGCAATGCAGAGGCCGCACTAAGCTGGTTAGACTCTCAAACTCCGCACGTCGGAGAGCTGCGGCGGGCGCTCGCATCCATTGTCACGGACGCCAATCGAGCCGGCGAGGTCCTGGATTGGATCCGTACCCTGATCAAGAAGGCGCCGGCACAGAAAGAGAGCGTTGACGTCAATAACGCTATCCTGGACGTGGTCACTATGGCCAGAAGCGAACTCATCAGACATGGCGTTTCGCTCCAGACGGACCTCGCGGAAGTGCCGCTCATCGAGGGCTATCGTGTCCAGCTGCAACAGGTCGTTCTCAACCTGATCCTCAATGCGGTCGAAGCGATGAGCTGCCTCGATGAGCCGCCGCGGGAGCTGCGGGTCAGCACAACACGGAATGCCTCAGGCGCGATTCTTGTTGCCGTACGGGACAGCGGTCCTGGGCTTGACCCGACAATCGTCAACCGCCTGTTCGACCCCTTCTATACCACCAAGCCGGAGGGTATCGGCATGGGACTCGCCATCTGCAATTCGATTATCGAGGCCCATGGAGGGCGGCTTTGGGCCAGCGCGAATGAACCACGGGGCGCCGTGTTTCAGTTCACATTGCCGGCGGAACGGAAGTGATCAGTTCCTGACGGCAGAGCGTAAATCTCTTATGCTCCGTCCATGGCCGCTCGCATCGCGGGGGGCGCAGGCTCGCTTTTAATAGCCCCGTTCCCAATCGATGACATTCCGGAGCGGCGCGCCCTCGAGATAGGCGCGCAGATTGTCGCAGAAGAGATTGATGGCGCCGTGACGGTCCTGATCACTGACAGACGATATATGCGGCGTGATCAGGACCCTGGGATCGGACCAGAGCCTTGACCTCGGCGTGTGCTCGAATTCGCCGACATAAACATCAAGCGCTGCGCCGCGCAAATGATCGCGCTGGAGCGCGTCGGCGAGGGCCTCCTCGTCGACGATCTCACCCCGGGCGACGTTGATGAGCACGCTCCCCGCCTTCATCGCCGCAAAGCGGTCCTTGTCGAAGAGACGGGTCGTCTCCGGTGTCCATTGGCAGCAGATCACCACGAAATCGCTCTCCGGCAAGAACCGATCGAGATCCCCGGCCCCGCCAAGCTCGCTGAATCCCGGCGGCAGGGGCTGGTCCGGGTGCGGGTGGCGGCGGGTGCCGACGACCCGCATGCCGAGGGCGGCGCAGAGTCTACCGACATCGAGCCCGATTCCGCCGGCGCCCACGACGCACGCAGTCTTACCTTCCAAGAGAAGCGGTCGATATGTGCGGTGGTCGAACACGCCCGCGTCCCGATCGACCGCGGCGCGATGGAGGCCCTTGGCAAAGTGCAAAATACCGGCCATCGCGTATTCAGCCATCGCCAGCGTATTGCCAGAACCTCGTGAGGTCGTCACCACAACGCGGCTGCCCCATAGATCGCCCAGGAGCAGATTGCTGGCGCCCGCTGGGCGCTGATGAAACCATTTCAACCTGGATGCCCTGGCGCGCAGATCGAGCGGAAATGGCCAGCCACCAAGGATGACTTCAGCTTCGGCGAGGAGGCGATCGCGCTCCTCGCGGGTCCCCGAGCCGGTGGCGCCTGGCGACAAGTAGCGTGCCGTGGTGAAGGCAGGCCACGTTTCGCGAATTTCCCCGTCATACCAGCCCCCGGCGTCGGTCAATGCGATCGCCGGATCGACTGCCTCGATCTTCGCTCGATCTTCGGCGCTGATGCGCTGAATGCTCAGGACGTTGACCCTCTGCATGGACACCTCCTCAAACCACGCACGTGGAACGAGGGAATCATACACGCCATCGCCAACTCCGAGGGTCAAAGCCCCGGCATACGGGCAATGACAGATATGCTTGAGCGCTATGCCATTTCCTTTCCCGATGTGACATCATAACTTAGCGTAGTCCGTCCTCTGGCGAACCGGATGTAAGGGATTCTCGAGCAGGGAGTCATTGCGATGTCGCTTGCCGAAGCTGCGAATGACCCGGGCGCGTCAGCGCGTCCTTTCTACGAAAAGCTTGAGGATCGCGTCCTTGCGCGCGATCAGGTCGGCGCCAGTGAATGCTACTACGATCTGGTGCGCGATCGTCGGCCACTCCCCGAGATGTTGCGCGAGGCTGTGCGCATCCATGGGCCCTACACGCACGTTCCCTACCACGAGCGGATCGACGACGGCTTCGTCAATTTCGTCAACAACGACCACTGCCTGTTAAGTGCCCGTGCCACGTTGCACCTGTCGAAGTGGCTGCCTACGGAGATGGCCGGACTACCGATGGCGCAGACCATTTGGTACATTCCGACCGGTCTCGACATCTGGAACCAGAAGATCAACAAGGCGCCCGGCCACTACGCCCGTGGCATGGCACCCCAGAAAAGCGCACCGCCGAAGCCCGTCGTACACTGGCCAGACCAGGAGCCGGAGCGCCTCGACGGGCCGTTGCGCGACCGCCTCGACCAATGGATGACGCTGGTGCATCGCGGCCGCGTGCTCGAAGCCTATCGCGTCTTTCTCGGACTCATGCAGAACAAGGCGGAGCGCAAAGCGGTCCTCGCCGAGCTGGTGTTCGCCGGCCTGATCGATCTGCAGGACCGTGCCTTCCTCAACCGTTCCTTTACCACGGGCCACAAGTCCTATCGGGCGCGCGCCACGGTCGAGCTGGGAACGGCCATCGGCTGGGACGACGCGCATGCGGTGCTCTATGCCGGGGCGCTGGATATCGCCGTCGGTCCGCGCTGGTATTCGACCTACGAGATGGCGTGCAACTGCGTCACCCACTACCTCGAGCAGCAGAAAATCTCTGCAATCCCCTACGCCGGCACCACGGCCAGGGAATTGGCATTGCTCGCAAATTCCGAGCCGCTGACCGCGACCGAGGCGGAGGCATTCCTCGAAGTCGTGTTGCGTCAGCACGAGCCGGCCTATCTTGAGCGGTTGAGCGCCCTGCTGCTCGCGGGCAAGGGGCCGCGCCAGATCCTCGACGTCTTGCAGATCGGCGCCGCACAGGTGTTGCTCGAGACCCAGGACAGCCTCAACTTCTCCATTTCGCAACACTGCTACGAATACTGCAACACGCTCGGCTGGTTCTACGATTCCTTCGAGCATCCGCAACGCCTGAAGCTCTTGTACTCGGCCGCCTCATTCCTCAACCGCAACGCCTGGCATCAGAAGAATATCGGCGATGGACGGGCCCATGTGGCCGAGCTTCCTGCCGGCGCCGAGCGAATGAGCGAGCAGCAGCTCCTGGAGCGCACCCTGTCCGCCATCGTCGCCCTCGATGGACCCCAGGCCGTCGCCTGGGCCAAGGCGTATCTTGCGAGCAGCGGCGACCGCCAAACGTTGGTGCAGCACTTGGCGCTGACCGCCTGCCGCCTCGGTAACGACCCGCACAACCAGGAGATCGCGCAGTGCCTGCTCGAGGACTACGCGAAGAACCGCGGTTTCGACCGCGACCGGTTGCTGCTTGCGTGCGTCCAGCATACCGCCGTGCACAGGAAATACGGTGATTTTCTTGAATGCAGTCGCCGCTACGGGCGGGCCATGGGCGTTGCCGCGCTGGCCTGACGAACGTCCGCCCGCACCTGGCGCGAAACCAGCGCAGAACACGGTGCGTCATTTGAACGGAGGGAGGTGGGCAGGCTCACGTCTATCTTGCCAGGGCTTCATGACATCTTGGTGCGCCGCCAGAGCACCCCGACACTCCCGACGGCCTTGTCGATGAACGACCAGAACAGCAGCACGATCGCCAGCGTCGTGATCGAGCCGACCAGCCAGTTCGACCAGAACACCGTCATGTCGCCGCTCGAGCCGATCATCGAGAGGCGGAATGCGTCCTCGGCCTTGCTGCCGAGCACCAGCGCCAGCGTGAACGGCGCGAGCGGAATCGAAATCTTCTTGAAGACGTAGCCGACGACGCCGAACAGGAGCATCAGCCAGATGTCGAACATCGCGTTCTGGACCGCGTAGGCGCCGATCGCGCAGGACACGATGATCATGGGCGCAACCGCCGCAAACGGCACGCGCAGGATCGATGCGAAGATCGGAACGGTGGTCAAGACCAGCACGAGGCCGACGATATTGCCGAGATACATCGAGGCGATCAGGCCCCAGACGAAATCCTTGTGATCGACGAACAACAGCGGCCCCGGATTGAGGCCCCACACCATCAAGCCCCCGAGCAGGATCGCCGCGGTGCCGGAGCCGGGAATGCCAAGCGCGAGCATCGGCAACAGCGCCGAGGTGCCCGACGCGTGGGCCGCGGTTTCCGGCGCGAACACGCCCTCGATGCGGCCCTTGCCAAAGCTGTCAGGGTCCCTCGAAAAGCGCTTGGCGAGGTTATAGCCCATGAAGCTTGCCGCGATCGCGCCGCCCGGCGTGATGCCGAGCCAGCAGCCGATCACGGATGAGCGCAGCAGCGTCACCCAGTATTTCGGCACATCCTTCCAGACCGACAGCACGGTGCGCAGGCTGATGGCGGCCGCGTGTCCGCGCAGCGCCAGCCGCTCTTCCATGGTAAGCAGGATCTCGCTGATACCAAACAGGCCGATCACCGCGACCAGGAAGTTGATGCCGCGGAGCAGCTCGGCAGAACCAAACGTCATGCGCAGTTGCCCGGAGACGGTGTCCATGCCGATGCCGGCGAGCAGCAGCCCGAGTGCCATCGAGATCACCGTCTTGTGCTTGTCCTCGCGGCCGAGGCCGACGAAGGAGCAGAAGGTCAGGAGATAGACGGCGAAGAATTCCGGCGGGCCGAATTTCAGCGCGAAGGAGGAGATCAGTGGCGCCAGGAAGGTGATCAGCAGCACCGCCACCAGCGAGCCGATGAAAGAGGAGGTGAAGGCCGCGGTCAGCGCTTCCGCCGCCCTGCCTTGCTGCGCCATCGGATAGCCGTCGAAGGTGGTCGCAACCGACCAGGCTTCACCGGGGATGTTGAACAGGATCGAGGTGATGGCGCCGCCGAACAGCGCGCCCCAGTAGATGCAGGACAGCATCACGATGGCCGAGGTCGGGTCCATCGTGAAGGTCAGCGGCAGCAGGATCGCAACACCATTGGGGCCGCCGAGCCCGGGCAGGACGCCGACGAAGATGCCGAGCACGAGCCCGACCATCATCAGCGCCAGCGTCTTCCAGGTCAGAAGGACCGCAAAGCCGTGCAGGAGCAGGCCGAAGGCTTCCATCAAAGAACCCAGCAGATTTCGTCGTCATTGCGAGGAGCGAAGCGACGAGGCAATCCACACTTCCACTGCCGCGGCAGTCTGGATTGCTTCGCTTCGCTCGCAATGACGGAGAAAGACATGTTGAGCCGCCTAGTAGCCGAAGGCCGCTTCGAGCGGGCCCTTTGGCATGATGACGTCGAACACGATATCGAAGGTGACGAACATGGCCGCCGTGAAGATGAAACCCGTCGCAAGCGACTTCCACCACGCGATCTTGCCGACGAAGCGCATGAAGCCACAGATCAGGACGAAGCTTGCGACATAGAGCCCAAGGACTTGCGTGACCAGGCAGAATGCAAACGTCGGCAGGAACACCGCCATCACCCGGCGAAACTGCGCCCGCGTCACAAAGGTTTCCAGCGCGAGCTCGCGCGAGAGCAGCGCCTTGACGAGCCCGTAGAGGCTGGCAACCGCGAGGATCACCGAGAGATAGAACGGAAAGTAGCCGGGCTGCGGACCGGTCGAATCCCAGCCGATGCCGGTGCGCCAATTGTCGTAGCCGAGCGTTGCTGCAAGCGCGAGCAAGACAAGCGACACCGCGATCTCGATTCTGCGGCTGCTCGTGACTGCCGGAGAATTTTGCTCCGGCGCGGTCGGATCGTCGACGACGATTTCTATGTCGGATTCGGACATCTACTCCAACCAGGTTGCAGTCGTGCACCTCTCCCCGCGAAGAGCGGGGCGAGGGAGACGAAAGATCTACTTCGCCACAAATCCCGCTTGCATCATCAGCGACTTGTTGAGCTGATCGTCCTCCTCGAGGAACTCGATCATGTCCTTGCCGGTGAGGAAGATCGGCTTCAGCGCCTGCTTCTCCATGTAGTCCTTGTATTCAGGCGTCTGCGTCACCTTCTGGAACAGGTCGACGTAGAACGCCTGCTGCTCGGGCGTCACCTTGCCGGGCAGGAACAGCGCGCGCAGCATCAGATACTGCACATCCAGTCCCTCTTCCTTGCAAGTCGGGATGTCATGCCAGGACTGCGTGTCGGTAACCTTGGCGCTGTAGGAGATCCGCTCCTTGTCGAACACGCAGAGCGCGCGGACCTGGCCGGCGCGCCACACTTCGAGGTTTTCGGATGGATTGTTGACGTTGGAGTCGGTATGGCCGCCGACGAGTTGCGTCGCGGCCTCACCTCCGGACTTGTAGGGCAGGTAGAGGAATTTCGCGCCGGTCTTCTGCTCGATGAACACGGTCAGGACGTTGTCCTCGCGCTTGGAGCCGGTGCCGCCCATCTTGAAGGGCGTGCCTGCGGCCTTTGCTGCTGCGATGAAATCCTTCGTGCTCTTCGGCCCGCTGGCGTTATCCCAGAGCACGAACTGGTCGAGCGCAACCACCGAGACCGGCGTCAGCTCGCGCCAGTTGAAGGGGATCTTGGCCGACAGCGGCAGCATGTAGATCAGGGAATAGGCGATCAGCACCTTGTTCGGATCGCCCTCGCTCGACTTCATGTACATCAACGCTTCGGCGCCCGATGCTCCGCCCTTGAGCGAGACTACCATCGGCTGCTTCATCAGGTTGTTCTTCTGGATCGCGGCCTGCATCATCCGCGCCATCTGGTCGGAGGCGCCGCCGGCGCCCGCCGCCACCACGATCTCGACCGGCTTGGTCGGTTCCCAGCCGGCCAAGGCCGGCGCGCTCGCGAGCATGGCCGTCATCGCGGCCGCGGCTTTCATGATCTTGTGCACGCGCTTCTTCCCCTTAAAGTTCTTGTTGAGGTTGCTGATGTCGGAGACACTGGCTGAAGGTAGCATTGTGCGGCGTTGAGCCGGTGACTTCAAGCTGGCTCGGAGCCGCCGCCTCTATCACTTTCGCATGAGGCGGCAAGCGCTTAGCGCATATTCCGGAGAAGTGGACGCCGGTTTTCCGACAAGGAAATGCGCCGGACATCAGAGCGCTACTTGCCCTTGAAGTTCGGCGTACGCTTGTTCAGGAAGGCGTCCATGCCCTCGCGGAAATCCTCGCTCATGTAGGCCTTGAGGATCAGGTCCTCGCCCTCGTCGCGCGACAGCGTGCGGCGGATACGGCGCACCGCCTCCTTGGTGACTTCGAGCGTGATCGGCGCGTGGGAAGCCACGAGTTTCGCCGTCTC
>NZ_DATGFH010000059.1:0-39021 GCF_035309285.1 Bradyrhizobium sp.
GTCTCGGGCGCCAGCGCCACCGCCATGCAACGCGTCAGATGAATGAGGCCCGCCTTCGATACGGCGTAGGCGATCGAAGAGCCCATGGGGCTTAAGCCAGCTACTGACGCGATGTTGACGATGCGGCCTTTCCCTTGCGCCTTCATGACAGGGGCAACCGCCTTGGTCAGAAGCATCGGACCCGTCAGGTTGGTGGCCATGATCCTTTCCCATACTTCGATCGTCAGATCGTCGAGATTGACGAAAGGGATCGCGAAATTGTAAGCGGCGTCATTGACCAGAACATCCAGGCGGCCGAAGGCCTGGGTGACTTCGCCGACCAGCCTACCCACAGCCGCGCCGTCCGTGATGTCGCAGGCAAACGCTTGAGACTTGATTTGATAACGCGACGCCAGTTCGCCGGCGACGCCTTCCGCCTGCTCGCGGCTGCGCGCGTACATGATCGCGACATGCGCGCCCTCCTGCGCAAGGGCGTGGCAGATGCGCTGCCCCAGCCCCCCATTGCCGCCCGTCACCAGTGCCACCGCGCCCTTCAGGTCCATCGCTTCTCTCCCTTGATGCGAATGCATTGTCGCCTCGCCGCCACTCCCACCCCTTTTGATACCGTGCCGCGCCATCCGTTGGACCTGGCTACGTCACGAAGCGCACCAGGAAAGGTGACCCTCAAGGACGCGTTCATTGCCTTCGGGGACTCAATAGTTCGATCAATTGTGACAGCTTCGGCACCGTTTCGAAATGCGGGGCATCGGATGGAATCGTTTCCCAGGATGCCTTGGAGGCGGTGTACAGACGTGCTCCAATTTCGAGGGTCTCCAAATCATCAAGCAAGCCTGCGGGCACCCAATAATAGGCCGTGGTCCTTAATGGGTTTGGGACAGGAGAACCGCATCTCGCACAGAAGTCAGAACGAAAGCTGGTTGGTCTGACGTAGGACGAGATGTGCTCTCGTCCGGTGATCCAGCTGAAGTTTTGCGCTTCCACGATGATTGCCAAATTTGAGGACGCGCCCCCTTGTTTGCGACAAAGAGAGCAGTGGCACCGATAGGCCTTGGGAGAGATGGCCTCGACCCGAAACTCGACTGCTCCACAAAGACAACTGCCTTGCATTATGCCCTCGTCAATGTCGCGGTGAATGCTCAATTGTCCATAGCAAGATTCATGGACATAGTCTTCGACTCGCTATGCTGGACAGATTGGCAATCCTCAAGTGGAAAAATCTGCCCATCGCGGGTGGATAGCGCCAAGCACAGACAATGCCGTGCGCGTGAAGCCAGCTCATCCGAGGGGCTGCCGGTCGACGCCTTCTCTGATAAGATGGATAACGAGAACAGGATCAGGAGCATTCAGTCATGACGACTGCCGGCCCCAAGATTGTCCGCACCATGTGTCCGATGAATTGTCATCCGACCTATTGCGGGATGCTGGTCGAGGTCGAAGGCGGTCGGCTGAAGACACTGAGCGGAGACAAGGACAATCCGGACAGCCGCGGGTTTCTTTGCGTGCGCGGCCGCGCGACCGGCGAGATATTCGGCAATCCGAAACGGCTTCTTTACCCCCAAATTCGCGATGATCGCCGCACCGACGCCTGGCGGCGCGTGAGCTGGGACGAGGCGCTGGAGTTCATGGCGAAGCGGATCCGGACAGCCGGCCCCGAGGCTGTCGGGCTATGGGCGGGACATGGCGGCTTCACCACGGGCAGCGCCATAACAGTCCAGCTCATGCAGCGTTTTGCGAATATGTACGGATGCCAGAATTGGCACCCCGCAATGATCTGCTGGGGGCTTGGCGGCTTCGGCGCAGGCCTGTCGGGGGCCCTCAAGGTCAATACCAAGGAGGACATGGCCGAGAACTCGAACATGATCGTGCTTTGGGGCGCGAACATTGCGAGCCAGCCCAACACCGCCCGTCACGTCGTCGCGGCTCGGCGTCGCAGAGCCAAGATCGTCACGATCGATGTGAGGAGGACGGAAGCGGCGGCTCAATCGGATGAGGTTCTGCTGATCCGGCCCGGGTCGGACGCCGCCCTCGCATTGGCCGTGATGCATGTCATCATCACGGAAAAGCTCCATGACCCTGCATTCGTTGGTGCTCATACGGTCGGATTTGAGGAATTGTCGTCGCACATTCTGCCCTTCACGCCGGCGTGGGCGGCGGCGGAGACGGGTCTTGAGGAAAGCCAGATTGCCTCGTTTGCGAGAAGCTACGCGTCCACACGACCGGCCATGATCCTGTTCGGCGGCAGCTCCATGCACAAGGGTGCCAACGGCTGGCACGCGGCGCGTGCGATCAGCTGTCTGCCGGCTTTGACAGGTGATTTTGGCATTCCGGGGGGCGGTCTTGGTCCGCGTCACGGCGCCCACAGCGTGAGCTTGGGCCATCTGAACGCGGGCGTGACGCGCGCGCCGGGCAACACCATTCCCAACCAGATGCCCGAGATCGCAAAGGCCTTGTCCGATCGACGGCTCAAGGTCTTGCTGCTTCTGGGCACCAACATGCTGTCGTCGTTTGCCGACGCCGCAGAAATCTCGCGTGGGCTCGAGAAGACTGAGATGGTCGTCTGCGTCGATCTGTTCATGAACGAGACTGCGCGGCGCTTCGCGGATGTCGTGCTGCCAGGAACCGCATGGCTCGAGGAATTGGGGTTCAAGTTCACGAACACGCACCTCTATTTGATGGAGCGTGCGCTTGAGCGGGAGGGAGAGACCCGTCCCATCCACGAAATCCTGAAATCTCTGGCAAATTCTCTGGGCCTTGCTGACTTCTTTCCATGGGCATCGACGGAAGAGATGATCGACGTCATCCTGAATGATCCGACGACCGGCCATGCGACTGTTGCCTCTCTGCGCGCTGCGGGCGGCTTCGTACCTCTGAAGGTGCGTGCCGTCGCCTATGCGGATCGGAAATTCGATTCACCGTCCGGGAAGATCGAATTCCATTCGTCGCAAGCAGCCAGCCTGGGGCTGCCGCCGCTGCCGGTGCACGAGGGTAACGAAAGTTCACGCTATCCGCTGGCGTTGAGCTTCGGAAGGACGCTCACACACTTCCATGCGTTCTACGACGAAGGCAAAGCGCTGTCGTCGTTGGCAAAGCACAATACCGCCCCGCAACTTTGGATCTCGCCTGTGGATGCACAGGCGCGCCGGCTCGCCGACGGTGATGCGATCAGGATCTACAACGACCGGGGTGAGTTCGCTGCAACGGCCTGCATAACCCGCGACGTGCGGCCGGGCGTGGTCTGGATACGCGATGGATGGGTCGGCCTGAACAATCTCACCTCCGGAGAGATGGTGCTGAGCGGAGACGCTCTCAGTCTCTTTCCATTTTCTGTCGGGCAGGCGGCTTATGGCGCTCAAGTCGAGGTTGCGCGAGCGGCTCGGCTTTGAGCCGCCCTATCTTCACGAGATTGCCGGTCATTGCGAGCGGCGCGAAGCAATACCGCAACTCTCTCGTGCCCACACGCGGTCATGGCCATCCGTATTATAGTTGGTACCACGGTCGGGTTATCATTAGAGGTGCCGGCGCGTCGGCATCGCGGATAGTGGCACGAGCCGCAGCGCGGACAATGCCAACCCCTGCGGCTGAAGCCAAGGAGCCTCGAGACACGCATCACCCCGACAGTATCGCGGCGCGACGATCGCTGACGCGCAACATGACGTCGTGCAGCAAATATGCAAGCCGATTACGGCACCATGCCTGGCCGGACTGGGGGTCGTACTCAGTCGGCAGCGCATATCCGGCTGGCACGTATGCATCGAAGCCGAGCCGCCGCGCCGTTTCGACACAGCGGAACGCGTGATCCGAAAAAGCAATGACGCCGATGCAGCCGAGGCTCTCCGGCGGCCATCGCCGTGCGATGTCCTCGAGCACGGCTGTGGTTCCAAGATAAACCGGCTCATCGCGCTCGTCGCGCCGCGGAAAGATCGATATGACCGCCTCCGGGGGCAGCAGCGATGCTGCGGCTTCGGCCACTTCCCATTGCGCGATGAGGCGCGCGTCGGCCTCTTGCGAAAGGCGCGCGGCGAGGGCGGCCAGTGCTTGATTGACCGGACCCGGCTCGCGGTTCCCGTTCGGCGCCATGCGATTGCCGAATGTGAAGCCAATGATCGTCTGGATCTTGTTGGGCGCGATGGCAGGCGGCCTCCAGCAAAGCGCATCAACCTCGATGATTTCGGCCAGCCGCTGCGCGAGTTGCGCGTCGCCAAGCTCCGCGGCAAGCCTTTCCCTGATCTTCTCACGCGCCGACATCCTATGAGCACTCCCGCGATCCAACCGTAGGTTACCAAAGTCTTCGCAATAGAATTGTTCTTTCTCTACCGCCCGGAGCTCCGTCCCCCTGGAGTGCGACATGGCCGCCATGCCGCGAGCAAAATCGGCATGGTTGCCTCAGGCTCCGGTGCGGCTGATGAGCCGTGCCGGCAGCACGATGCGGCGCGGCGTCTTCACCGAGGCTGTGCCGCGGATGCGTTCGAACAGCAGCGAGACGGCAGTGCGGCCGATCTCCTCTGTCGGTTGCTCCACGGTCGTGATCTTCGGCTCGCAGACGGCAGCCCACTCGAAGTCGTCGAAGCAGGCGATGGATACGTCGCGAGGGCAGACCAGGCCTGCCGCAGCAATCGCTTTGAGCGCGCCAATCGCCATCAGGTTGTTGGCGGCGAAGATCGCGTCCGGACGCTCCTCGGCGAGCAGACTTCGCGTGGCGGCAAAGCCCTCATCCTGGCGAAAATAGCCATGACGCACCAGGCGCGGCTCAAAGGCGATGTCGTGGGCGAGGAGGGCCTTTTGGTATCCGGCGAGGCGCTCTTCGCTCGTCGAGACGCCCTTGGGTCCGAGCACGATCCCGATGCGCCGCCGACCGGCGGCAAGCAACTGAGTGATCGCCGCCAGCGTGCCGCCGGCATTGTCGACCGTCACCGAATCCAGCGGCAGGACCGGGTTCGTGCGGTCGATCAGGACCGCGGGCGCCTTGATGATCTCGCCAATGCGCCGGCCGTAACTCGGGTCGGAGCCCGCCAGGGCGATAACGATTCCGGAGACGCGGTGACTCTGCAGCAAGCGGAGATAGCGCTCCTCCTTCTCGGGATCCTCGTCGGAATTGCAAAGCATCAACGCATAGCCTTGCGCCTGAAGAGTCGATTCGATGGTCCGGGCAATCGCGCCGAAGAACGGGTTGGTGACGTCGCTGATGACGAGCCCGATGGTGCGGCTGATTCCTGTCTTCAGGCTGCGCGCAACACTATGCGGCTGGTACTTCGTCGCGTCGATCGCCGACAGCACGCGCTGCCGCAGCGCCGGCCTGACTGGCGCGCTATCGTTGATCACGGCCGAGACCGTGGCAATCGACACCCCGGCGAGCTCGGCGACGTCACTGATCGTGGTCATCGCGTTTGAACATTCTGTTGCAAATACCTGCGGTGAGTGTATTCTAAACGTTTAGAATGCGCTAAAACAAGCATATTGAACGGCCCGCGCCTGGCAATCCGGGGGCTCCGATGATAAGCGGGTCGCCGCCTCGAGGGAGGAAGTGATGCGTGGCAAGATCGGGCGTCGTCAGGTCCTGATGGGTGGCGCGGCGGCTGGCAGTCTACTCGTCCTTCCCGGAAGAGCGCCGGCTGCGATCGGCGCGAAGCCGCTCAAGGGGGTCACGCTCAATGTCTCGTGTTGGAGCGCGCCCTATCCGCAGTTCCTGGCCAAGTACATTCCCGAGTTCGAGGAAGAAACCGGCGCGAAGGTGATCTACACCACACCGTCCTTTCCGGTGTACAATCAGAGGATGGATATCGCGCTCGCGACGCGCAGCGATGCCTACGACGTCATCAACGTCACCTTCATCTATATCGGCCGCTGGATCGGCGCCGGCTGGGTCACGCCGCTCGATGAGTTCATGAGCAACCCGAAGCTGACGCCTGCCGACTGGGATGCTGCTGATTTCCTCCCCGGCACGACAGGCGCCTTCAAGGACGCGAAGGGACAGCTCGGCGCCGTCCCCTGGATCGCGGACCTGATGATGTCTGCGGCCTCTCGCTACGATTTGATCACGCAGGCGGGGTTCACGCTGCCCGACAAGTTTGCCGACATTCCCAAAATGCTGCAAGCGGTCAACGGCAAAGACGACGTGCCCGGATTCATCGTCGAGAATCACTACGGCTGGACCTTCATCGGCTTCCTGCAGGGCTTCGGCGCCAACGTGTTTCGCAATGCGCCGCACGATCTGATGCCGGTGCTCGACACGCCGGAAGCCATCGAGGCCGCCGGCTTCTTCAGCGACCTGTTGCGCAAGTACGGCCCCAAGGGCGCGCTGTCCTATACCTACGACGAGGTGGTTGCGACGCTGCAGAACGGACAGACGAACTATACCACCGAAAATGAGGCGTTCGTCGTGGCGATGGCTTCGCCGAAGAGCAAGGTGCAGAAGACCTGCGCGTTTTCGATGTTTCCCGCTGGTCCCGCTGGCCGCTTTCCGCAACTGGCGACGCATGGCTGGGGCATCCCCGTCGGCTCGCGCAACAAGGAGGCGGCATGGCAATTCATCGTCTGGGCAATGTCGAAACCGTTATTGCTGCGGATGTTCCGCGAGCAAGGCTGGAGCTCGGTGACCCGTCGCTCGATCATCGAGATGCCCGAGTTCAAGCAGAAGCTCACCTACAATGGATACGACATCGCGAAGATCTACCTGGACACGATCGAGCTTGCGAACAAAGGCTATATGGCCTACCGCACCGTGCCGCCCTATCCGCAAGTCGACCGCGAGATCAACATCGCGATCGAGAGCATCGTTTCGGGCGAGAAGTCGGCCAAGGAAGCCATGGCGGCGGCGCAGAGCAACTCGATAGCGCAGCTGCAGCGCGCTGGCGTCAAGCTCTGATGCCTTCCGCTTCGATCTCCGGCACGTGACGATGGCGGTTGCGACCTGGCAGGCCCAGCAGCGGCGGGCCTTCGTCCTTGGCCTGATGCCGGCGCTTCTGGTTCTTGCCGCCGTGACGGTCGGCCCGGCGATCTATCTCCTCGTGACCAGCCTGACGCCGATGACGCCGCTTAACCCGGGTAGCGGCCTCGATTTCTCGAATCCGCTGGGCAATTACCGGCAGGCGCTGTTCGAGAGCAGCTTTCTCCACTCGGTCGGCCTGCAAGTTGAATTGTCGGCGATCACGGTCGGATTGCAGACGTTGACGGGACTCGGTCTCGCCCTCCTGCTCAACATCAACTCTCGCTTCGCCGAGGCGGTGCGTACGGGATTTCTGATCCCGATGGTGCTGCCGCCCATCGTCGTGGCGATCGTCTGGAAGATTCTCTACACGCCGAACATCAGCCCGCTCTATGCGGTTTTCAGCTTTATCGGGCTGCCGCTGGGGTCGCTGATCACCGAGCCGGCAACGGCGCTGCCGGCAATTGCGGTGGCGGATACCTGGGAATGGTTTCCATTCACCTTTCTGATGCTTCTGAGCGCGTTGCAGATGATCCCACCCGAGCTGCTGGAAGCAGGTTGCATCGACGGAGCCGGCGCGTGGCAGATGTTCCGCCATATCCGGCTGCCATTTTTGCGTCCCGTGCTCGGCGTTGCCGTGCTGTTCCGCCTGATCGACAGTATCAAGGCCTTTCCGCTGATCTATGTGCTCACAAATGGCGGGCCCGGTCAGGCTACCGAGGTCACCAACTACTACGCCTTCATCCAGACCTTCAACTTCACCTATTGGGGCTACGGCAGCGCCATCGCTACGCTGATGGTGATTGGCGTCTTCCTGCTGAGCCTTGTCGTCAACCGGGTCTCCGGCCGTGCCGATGACTAGTACGCTCTCCGCATCGCAAGCCTACGCAACACCCGCGGGCCGCCGCCGGATTTCACGGCGACGCCTGCACCGGCATCTGATCAATGCCGCCAGCGCCGCGATCCTGCTTATCACGCTTGCCCCCGTGCTGTGGCTGGTCGAGATGTCGTTCCGCAGCAGTAGCTCCATCCTTTCGGCGAGCCTCTCCTTCACCCCGACGCTCAACAACTATCGCGCGCTCGGAGCGGGCGGCTTTCCCGCATCGTTCTTGAACAGCCTCGTCGCGAGCACCGCGTCAACAGCGCTCGCGCTGCTGATCGGGGCGCCCGCCGCCTACGCACTGACACGCTTCCCGTTCCGCAGCACGCGCCGAATTGCGATGTGGATTCTCGTCACGCGCATGGCGCCACCCATCGCCTTCACCATTCCGTTCTTCCTCGCCTTCACGTGGCTCGGCCTGATCGACACCGTCAGCGGGCTGGTCATCATCTATCTGACCTTCAACCTCCCGCTGGTCGTGTGGACGATGCGCAGCTTTTTCGCCGCCGTTCCGCGCTCGCTCGAGGAGGCCGCCTGGATCGATGGCGCTGGCATCTGGCAAGCCTTTCTGCGCGTCACCCTGCCGCTTTCTGCGCCCGGCCTCGCGGCGACCGGCATCCTGTGCTTCATCCTCTCATGGAATGATTTCTTTTTCGCATTGATCCTGACACGCACGAACGCCATGACTGCTCCCGTCGCGATCGTCAATTTCATGCAGTACGCCGGCTGGGAATGGGGCAAGATCGCCGCGGCCGGTGTGCTCGTGCTGCTGCCGGTGCTCCTCTTCACGTTCGTCGTGCGCTCATATCTCGTGCGCGGAATGCTGACTGGTAGCCTCAAGGAATAGCAGGCGTGGATCGGGTTGGGCTGGGATTCGGGCTTCGTCGGCGTCGCCATGCGCCGGCAAAAGAGGGCAACGATCGCGGCCTAGCGCTATGATCGTCCCTCACATTGACGCACGTCAATTGCCCCCGGGACTGAGATCGACGTTCTTTCCATCTGATCTGCCGCCGCCATGGCCGCCAAGGGCCAGCCGCTCTGCAAGCGCGCCAGTTGAGAAGTCCCGGCTCTCCTCAGGCTTAGAATGATTTTTGATCCTGGTGACTTTCCGTTATCCTGCATCTGCGTGGAGCGCCTCTCAAGGGGAGGGATCTTCAGATGAAGGTATTTGAACTGGTCGAAACGTTCGGGCGGGCAGGCGAAAGCGACCATCCGATGAATGCCGTCCGCGAAATCCTGGAATCATTGCGCGGGCGAGTGGACGTCGACAAACTGCTCTCGTATATCCCAGGGACAGGCGGCAATCCGCGGCAGGTATTTTATCGATCGCCGCAACTCACGCTCCTCAAGGTGTGCTTTCCCGTCGGGCGTCGCACGCCACCGCACACTCACGGCACCTGGGCTGCAATTCTGCAATTGTCGGGTGAAGAAAAAAACACGCTTTACGATTGTGAACACGGCAGGCTGCGCAGGACCGGAGAGGCGACGTTGACGCCCGGCACCGTACTCCCGCTCGCCGCAGGCGCGGTTCACGTCGTTGAATGCCGCGGCGATGCGCCCTCGCTCGGATTGCATGTTTATGGCGGCGACATTTTGGTCCTGCCACGTCGCGTGTGGGATCCGGAAACGCTCGAAGAGCATCCGCTGGATTGGACGCTCTACGAAAGATTTGCTCAGGCGGCGTCGAAGGCCGAGAGGGCGCCGCTTGGCTAGATGATCCTGCAAGCGCCTGCCCGAGTGGGTTAGGGCGAGCCGGAGCAACGCAGCATGATCGAAACGCCGCGCCTTCGACTTCACAGATGGGATGATCGCCATCGCGAAGCGTTCGCGGCCATGCACGCCGATCCCAAGGTCATGGCCGATTACGGGGGCGCTCTCACCCTCTCGGAGTGCAACGAGAAATTCGAGCGATACGTTGCCGCTGAACGCGATCATGGCGTTTCGCGATGGGCCGTTGAAAATCTCGACGGCGCATTCTTAGGATATGCAGGCGTGATGCCCCGGTTGTCGAAAGATCATCCGCTCGGGGCACATTTTGAGGTCGGTTGGCGGTTCGTGCGCGGGGCTTGGGGGCATGGCTACGCGACTGAAAGCGCCATGGCAGCCCTCCGGTATGCTGTCCATCAGGTTGGCCTGAGCGAAATCCTGTCCTACACGAGCCCGGACAACGAGCGCTCCCAGGCCGTCATGGCCAGGCTCAATTTGGTCCGCGATGCGACTCGCGACTTCATGGCGCTGACCCCAAGCGGTAAGCCGTGGCAAGGGCTGGTCTGGGTTGTGCCATCCCGATTGTAGCGTCGGCGGCGGGGCGCGACCTGCTCGGCTGGCTCGCACAGCGCGCCAAGGGGCTCTCGGCTCAGGCAGGCCTGCGCTGAGCCAGGGCGGGACATGGAAGAGGGTACAGCGGGCTGCGCGGTCTGGGAGATCGCCTGTAGATCATCTCCTCGCGGACGGAACGGGCTTCAACGCACAGCGATGCGTTCTCGAAAATCAATACCTGTAGCAACTCGCGAGCATGCGAGCCCTCTGCGCAGAGGTGATTGAGCTCCGAGCGCAGACGATGGCTTTCGATGATCGCCAGTTGAGCGCGCGAGATGAGCGGATCGAGACAGGCCATGGCGGATCATGCTGCCAAATCCGTCCCCCCGCATTCACCTGGGATACGTTTTGCAGATCAAAGGTGCGAAATGGCCGGCTCCGGGCTTTGCGCGAAGGCGCTGTCGCTCGAAACGTCATCACCGACTTTCACACAGCATCTGCAGCTCGGCGATGCGGTTGTCGGCGCGGCGGAGCCGCCGGCAGAGCTCGCGATTGATGTTCTGCATCACCATCACATAGGCGTGGATGTCGGCCTTGTAGTACGAATAGAGTTTCCGGGCGGTGAGCTCGTACAGCACGGTCGGGCTCTCCGCGACCACGGTGGCCGATCGGTTCTGCATCTCGATGAGCGTCATTTCGCCGAAGAAGTCGCCAGGCTCGAGACGGGCCATGCGAATGAGGCGCCCCGCATCGCCGCGCTTGGTCACCTCGAGCTCGCCGGAGTGAACGATGAACATCGAGCGCCCGGCTTCGTCTTCCGCCACGACGGTGGCGCCGGTGTCGAAGCGGCGCTCGACCAGCATCGGGATCAGGAGATCGAGGCTTGCATCCGAGAGGCCGCCGAAGAAAGGCGTGGCGAGCAGAAACGCTTTCAGTTCGGGCGAGCTGACGGCCATCCGCGCAATATACTCCCGCTCCCCGCGGCAGCAAACGGACCGGGACGGCGTCCCATTGCAAGCGGCCTTTGGCCGAGGATCGAGAAACCAGTCACTGACAGGCGTTTCCATCCGTTCCGGCGTCCGTTACCATCGGTGGCAAAAACCATGGGCGGGAGGAATGATGGAATTTGGCCTGTTCCACGAATTTCAGAAATCCCGGGAGACGAGCGAAGCAGAAGCCTTCGCGCAATCATTTGCGCTGGTCGATGCGGCCGAGCAGTGGGGGCTCGATGCGATGTGGCTTGCGGAGCTGCATTTCGCGCCCGACCGCTCGGTGCTGGCGTCGCCATTGATCCTTGCGGCCGCCATTGCCCAGCGCACGCGCCGAATGAAGATCGGCACGGCGGTCCAGGTGTTGCCGCTCTGCCATCCGCTGCGGCTCGCGGAGGAAGCTGCGACCGTCGACCAGATCAGCGACGGACGCCTCATCTTCGGCGTCGGGCGCAGCGGGTTTGCTCACACCTACCAGGCTTACGGCGTTCCCTATGAAGAAAGCCGCGAGCGCTTCGCCGAGACGCTCGAGATCGTCAAACGGGCCTGGACCGAAGAGCGCTTCTCCTATCGCGGAAAATATTTCGCGTACGACAAGGTGGCCCTGGTGCCAAAGCCGCGCCAGAAGCCATATCCGCCGATCCGCATCGCTGCGACCAGCACCGATACCTATGCCGCGATCGGAACGCTGGGTCACGCCATCTTCGTCGCCGCGCGCCTTGGCACGCTCTCGGAGCTGGCGCCCCTGGTGCGCGACTATCGCGAGGCCTATCGCGCCGTCGGCCATCCCGGCGCGGGCGAGGTCTATCTGCGGGTGCCGGTCTATGTCGCCGAGACCGAGGAGCGGGCACGGCGCGAGCCCGAAGAAAGCGTCATGCATCTCTTCCGCTCCATCGGTGGGCAGCTCGAGGCTTCTGCAAGCCTGTCGGGAGCGCGCGCCATCGAGCAGCGTGCCGAGCGCGGCCAGCGACTGCAGACCATCGCTTACGAGGATGCGCTGCGCGACAAGATGATCGTCGGCACGCCCGATCAGGTGGCCGAGAAGCTGCAGGGCCTGCGCGAGGAGATCGGACTTGACGGCATCCTCGCCGAACTCAATCCCGGCAGCCTCATTCCACATCCTCTCGTGATGAATGCGTTGCGGTTGCTCTGCCAGGAAGTGATGCCGCGCTTCGGTTAGCCGCGTTGTCAGTCACTTGGCGTCTCTTCAAGCCCGCGGCATGGGACAGCTCGGCCGCCCGGATGCGTTAACCTTTTGTTAACCATAAGGGAGCACCCTCGTACAAATCCGGGCAAGCGCCATGCATCACACCTTGTCCCGGCGACAGCCTTTTCGATCGTTCATCTCGTGGGGGACGGGCAGTGCCCGTGGGGGCTCAATGGAGCCACGGCATGTTGTTGCGTGAGTTGCAGGCGGGAGCCTATTTGCTTTCAGCATTCGCGGCGATGATTGGCGGCGCGGTCGGCGTCGCCCTTCCGATGATGTTGATCATCATTTGGGTGTGCTCTTAAAGCGCGCATGTCCGCAGTCCTGAAGCGTCATTTCTGCGATTGCAGCGCCGCGATGGTTTCTCTGACCAGGCGCGCGGCCGCGATGCGGTCATCGTTTGGCGTATAGGCCCAGCCAATCTTGACGACGACGAGGTCCTCCGAGGGGATCACGATCGTATATTGGCCTTGGCTGCCCTGAGCCATGAAGCTGTCGGCAGGCATGCCGGCGGCAATGCGCGCGTGGGCAGCGGCGGTATTCCCGCGGAGGGTCCAGAAGCCCGCGCCGTATTCGAAGTCGTGCTTGCCGGCACTTTGAGGGGTGAGCTTGGCCGAGTAGTCGACCCAACCCTCGGACAGGATGCGCCGGCCGTCCTGTGCGACGACCGTGAACGAGCTGCTCCGGCATCTGGAGGAAGAGTCGATCATTCGTTGCCAGCGCGGCAGCGTTCGCATCCTCGACCCGGACCGGCTCAGGGACACGGCGAAGGGATCGTGAAGCGCGAAGACGCCGCCGACCCCATGAATTGACGGATACGCGAGCTACTTGCCGGACGCCGCGGCGGCCGGCGCGCTCACGGGCGCAGCATCGGGGCTCGCGCCCCTCTGCCCACCGGCCAGGCGTTCGATCATCGCGCGTACGGCGTCGCGGGTCTTCTGATCCTTTAGCGCGCGGAGCAGCGGTTCGGTGATCGGCGAGCGGCTGATCAGGCTCTCGGCTTCGGGAAAGATCAGCGGGTCGTCCCACGGTCCCTGCACCACGAAGGGCAGATCGAAGCTCGAGGCGCCGTTCGACATCAAGCTGGCCGTGCCCTTCAAGTCATATTCGCGCGTCGGCACCGAGATGGTGCCGTTGAGCGTGACGCGCGAGGTCGCGTTCTCCATCTTCACTTCGTCGGTCGAGGCGATGCCATCGGCGAATTTCAGCGAGACGTTGAGGGTATCGTAGGGCGTCGAGCCGCTGCGGTAGCTGCCGGCGCCCGACAGCGGCCGGCGCTCGAGCCGCTTCAACAACTGCTCGACATTGAAGCCGGAGAGCGCGCCGTCATGGCCGGTCAAGGTCGCGGTGCCGTCGAGGGATTGCATCAGGGCGAACGGGCTCGAGCCGAGCGCGGCCAGCGAGACATTGATGTTGCCGCGGCCGGTAAGGCGGTTGACGCCGAACAATTCGCTCGCGCAGGACTGCAGGTCGACATCGAGGAATTGGAATTGCGCCTTGACGTCCGCGGCGGCGTCGGTGCGGGCGACGCTGAGCGAGCCCCTGGCGAGGCCGCCATAGACCTGCGCCTCGCCGACCGAGAGCGCGAGCGTGCCGTCGCGCAGATTGGCGCCGAAGGCGGTGCGGCCGAGCTTCGAGGAGCCGACGCTGACCCGCGCCGCCGACAGGCGCATGTCGAGATCGGTCGTCGACAGCGCGTTGAGGTCGAACATCTGCCGGTTCCAGTCGTGCGCGCCGCTCGCGAGCAGGCGGAAGGTCGAGATATACGGCGTGAAGTCGAGCGCGTCGGCAGCAAGCGTCGCCTGCAAGGTCTGCCGGCCGTTGTTGGCGTATGTCATCACGCCCTCGGCGACATTGCCGTCGAGCTCCACGTTGACATTGGTGAGCGCGATCGATGCGCCGACGACATTGGCGCGCGCCTTCAGCGCGAAGCGGCCGAAGCCGCCGGCCCCCGGCGGGGCCTGGCCGGTCCATTGCAGCGCGGTGCGCAGCGACGGGCTGTCGACGGTGAGCGTGCCTTCCATCAGCGTCGAGGTGCGGTTGGCGACCGTACCGTCGAAGGCGACCTTGAGCGGGGGGCTCGACAGCCGCGCTTTCAGCCCGGAGCGGTCGCCCGAAAGCGCCGCGACGAAATCCGAGACGCTGATTGCGCCGTCGACACGCTCGCCGCGCCAATCGAATTGGCCGGTGGCGGCAAAGGAACGCGAGATCGAGGGCCAGGCCAGCGACAGGTCGATGTCCTCGAGCTTCTCGTGCGCATGATTGCCGGCATCCTGATACGTGAGCACGCCGTCCTGGATTCGAATTTCGGAGAACGACACCTGGTTCTCGGCGCCGGGCTTCATGGTGCGCGCAATGGTGTGGATGAAGGGCGTCCAGTTGCTCTCGCCGTCGGCCTCGAGCTTCACCTTGATTTGGGGGCGCAGCATCATGACATCGGCGATCTCGAAGCGCTGTAGCAACAGCGGCAGCAGTCGCAGGTTCGCGGTCAAGACGTCGACACGCAGCGCCTGATCCTCACCGCCGCCCCTCAAGCCCACATCATGGAACGAGACATAGCTGCCGGGGAACACCGAAACATCGATCGAGCCGTTCACCGTCAGATCAAGTCCCGTGACCGCGCGGATCTGCGCCTCCACCGCATTCCGCAGGGCATCGCGGTTGATCAGCCAGGAACTCACGATCATGCCGAGCACCGCCAGTCCCAGCAACGCCGCGATCGGCGTCCCCAGGCGCTTCATTGCTTGGGCCATGGTCAGTGGCATGGGCTGATCGGCAGGATCGGTCGGATCGCGATTGAACGGGGACGGGCAGGGCGCGCCGGGACCCTTGCCAACCCCTGCAACTTGATGGGTTTTCTTGACGCTTTCAAGGCCATGCCGGGATGCTGCGGGCTCATCCCTAAGACGCAAGAACGCGAGCCGCCGGGCGTCATTGACGCGTTGCGAAGATTTCGCCTAATAATCCGGTCAATGACGGCCTTAAACGCCGCTTTCTCCCACCAGGTCCCATTTCATGAACAAGGTTTATCCCGACGCCAAATCGGCTCTCCACGGTCTTCTCAAGGATAACATGATGATCATGTCGGGGGGCTTCGGCCTCTGCGGCATCGCTGAAATCCTGTCGGATGCGATCCGCGACTCCGGCGTGAAGGGCCTGACGGTAGTTTCCAACAATGCCGGCGTCGACGGCATAGGGCTCTCCAGGCTTTTGGAGACGCGGCAGATCAAGAAGATGATCTCCTCCTATGTCGGTGAGAACAAGCTGTTTGCGCAGCAATTCCTCGCCGGCGAGCTCGAGCTCGAATTCAATCCGCAAGGCACGCTCGCCGAGCGCATCCGCGCTGGCGGGGCAGGCATTCCGGCCTTCTTCACCAAGACCGGTGTCGGCACGCTGATCGCCGAAGGCAAGGAAGTGCGCGAGTTCGACGGCGAGAAATATCTGATGGAACGGAGCCTGTTCGGCGATCTCGCCATCGTCCACGCCTGGAAGGGCGATACCGCCGGCAATCTCATCTATCGCAAGACCGCGCGCAATTTTAACCCGATGATGGCGACGGCTGCGAAGGTGACCGTCGCGGAGGTCGAGCATCTGGTTCCGGCCGGCGAGCTCAATCCCGACCACATCCATACCCCCGGCATCTTCGTCAAACGCATCGTCGAAGTCGGCACCGCCAAGAAGCGGATCGAGTTTCGCAACACCCGCCCGCGTCCGTCAAAGGCGCCGGCGGCCGGAACCGGAGTTGAAATCTGATGGCCTGGACCCGTGAACAGATGGCGGCCCGCGCCGCCAAGGAGCTGCAGGACGGATATTACGTCAATCTTGGCATCGGAATCCCGACGCTGGTGTCGAACTTTATTCCCGAGGGGATCGACGTTCAGCTTCAGAGCGAGAACGGCATGATGGGCATGGGGCCCTTCCCTTATGAAGGCGAGGAAGACGCTGATCTGATCAATGCCGGCAAGCAGACCGTGAGCGAGCTGCCGACCACGAGCTATTTCTCCTCGTCCGATTCGTTCGGGATGATCCGGGGCGGGCATATCGATCTCTCCATTCTCGGCGCGATGCAGGTGGCGCAGAATGGCGACCTCGCCAACTGGATGATCCCCGGCAAGATGGTGAAGGGCATGGGCGGTGCGATGGATCTCGTCGCCGGCGTCAAGCGCGTCGTCGTTGTGATGGAGCATTCGGCCAAGGACGGCCCGAAGCTGCTCAAGACATGCAACCTGCCGCTGACCGGCGAGAAGGTGGTCGATATGGTGGTGACCGATCTTGCGGTGTTCACCATCGACAAGCACGGCAAGGGCGGCATGGCGCTGATCGAGCTCGCCGACGGCGTCACGCTCGATGAGGTCAAGGCCAAGACCGAAGCCGAATTCCGTGTCGCGCTGAAGAACGCGTAACGTGCGAATAGCGAGTGGCGAATAGTGAGTAGCGAAGGGAAACCATTCGCCACTCACCATTCGCTCCTTCAAGGCTGCTTCAGATATTCCAGCAGCGCCCTGCCTCATGCCGCGGCGCACATCTGCGGGCTCAGTGTCGCGATCACCGACCAGCCTTCCGATCAATCAGCGTAAGTTTGGTATCCACCTGTGACTAATGTCACAGATGGCGTATTGCATTTCAGCATTCTGTGAATAGTCTGAACCATTGCGTTCGGGGGCAATCGTGAGCGCAGCCCGGCTTCTCATTCTGCTGATTTTCGCGAGTTGGCTTGCCTGCGGGCCCGCGCAGGCCGAGCAGCGCGTCGCGCTGGTCATCGGCAATTCGGCTTACAAGAACGTCCCGAGGCTCGCCAATCCTGCACACGATGCGGTCCTTGTCGCCGACATGTTCAGGAAAGCAGGGTTTGACGCCGTCATAACCAAATTCGACCTCGATGCGAATGGAATGCGCAAGGCGCTACGGGAATTTGGCGCGCGCGCCCAAGAGGCCGACATCGCCGTGATCTACTATGCCGGTCATGGCATGGAGCTGGATGGCAACAATTATCTGGTTCCCACCGACGCCACGTTGCAAACCGACGCCGATGTGCTGGATGAGACCGTGCCGATGGATCGCGTGCTGTTCGCGGTCGAGCCGGCCAAGCAGCTTCGGCTGATCATCCTGGATGCTTGCCGCGACAACCCGTTTGCCAAGACGATGAAGCGCACGGTTGCATCACGGGGAATTGGCCGGGGCCTCGCCAAGGTCGAACTCAATACGCCCAACACCATGATCGCATTCGCGGCAAAGGCGGGCTCGACGGCGTCGGACGGCGACAGTCAGAATGGCCCGTTTGCAACCGCGCTCGTCCATTACCTGCCAAAGCCGGGCCTCGATCTCCGTCTGGCGTTCGGCGACGTGCGCGACGAGGTTCTCAAGAACACCGGTTATCAGCAGGAGCCGTACGTCTATGGCTCCCTGGGTGGAGACAAGGTGTCGCTCGTCCCCGCCAAGCCGGTCGATGTGGCACCCAAACCCGACCCGCGGCAGGCCATTCGCAAGGACTACGAACTGACACTTCAGCTTGGAACCCGCGAAGCGTGGAATATTTTCATTGCGCATTACCCGGATGGCTTTTATGCCGACCTGGCAAGGGTGCAGTTGGACAAGATCGCCGCCGAGGAAGCGCATGCGGCGGCAGAAGAGAGAGCCCGCCTGGCCGAGCAGGAGAAAGCTCGGCTCGCCGCGGAAGGCGCGAAGAAGGCCGAACAGGAAAGGGCGGTAGCGGAAGCCAGGGCGGCGGAACAAGCGCGGGCCGCCGCCGAAGAGGCAAGGCAGATCGAACAGGCCAAAGCGGAAGCGGCGGAACAGGCGCGTGCGGCTGCCGAAAAGGCAGCAGCGGCGGACAAGGCTGCGGCTGAAAAAGCGGAAGCAGCAAAAAAAGATACAGAACAGGCCGCGAGCCAAAAAGCGGCGGCCGAACTGGCCGCTAAGCAGCCGGCCGACAAACAAGCCCAGGAATCAACGCCACGGCAGAAGGAAGACCAGGCACAGAAGGTTGCCGCCCTTCCGCCTCCAGCGCAAGCCGTCACACCTCCTTCGGCAGCGGAGATAGCAAAGTCGATCCAACAGGAGTTGCGGCGAGTCGGATGCTTCACGGATGCCGCAGACGGCGAGTGGAACAATGCGTCGCAGCACTCAATGACGCTATTCAACAAATACGCAGGAACGGGGTTTAACGTGAAGCTTGCAAGCGTCGATGCGCTTGACGCCATAAAAGCCAAGCCTTCTCGCGTGTGTCCATTGGTGTGCGATCATGGCTTCAAGGCCAAGGCCGACCGATGCGTTAGGATTACTTGCCCTTCTGGCTATCGCGTCAATGACCACAATGAATGCGAGGTTCAGAAGAAAAGGCCCGTCACGACCGAGAACAACTCCAGGCCAAAGCGTGAGCTGGAAAGCAACGCAGCCTCGCCCGCAACCTCGAAGCCGCAGGCGTCAGGACAAATTTTCTGTGGTCGATCGGGTTGCCGGCCCGTGGGGCCCGGATGCAAGTTGGTCGATAACTCCGCGGCAAATGGGTGGGGTGGCCTGCCTTTATATTCCACTCGCGAAGTCTGTCACTGAGTTGCGCTGACAAACGCGCCGTTTACGCCAACGTGGACGATCCGAGCCGCCACCCGATCTTCGTTCTCCGCGCCGCACATTAAAGCTGTTTCAGATATTCCAGCAACGCCCTGCGGTCGTCATCAGTCAGGCCCTGGGTGTAATCGTGTCCGGCATTGCTGTTGCCGGGCTGCGCGCCGGCGCCGACCACCAGCGTGCCGTCCTTGTAGGGCGACTCCGTCGTCACGTAGCCGACCTTCTCTGGATCGTATTTCCGGCTGCCGACCATGAAGGATGGTGAGCGCTTGTCCGGTGGCAGCAAGAGTTCATAGAGATTCGGCACCGAGCCGTTGTGCAAGTACGGCGCGGTTGCCCAGATGCCGTGCAGCACGCGCGACTCATAGGCGTTCGGCTCGCCCGGAACCTTGAACATGTTGGCGAGCCTGCTTTCGATATGAGTGCGCACATTGTCCCGCACCGAGGGCTGCAGCAACGAGACCAGGCTCGGCAGCTTCTCGTTGTCGGCGAAGAGCACGGCGAGATCCTTGTTGACCGCGAGCCATACGCCGGCCTTGGGATTGGGCAGCCGCGGCAGCGGCGGGATCGCGTCACCGAACAGCGCGCCCACCACTGTCGTCGCCAGGATGTCGGCGGTCGGAGCGGTGGCGCCGAGCTTCGAACCCGGCGGATTCGGCGATAGCGCGCCGTTGAGAATTCCGGTGTCCGAGATGCGCAGGGAGTTCTGGTACATCTTCGGATCGGTCTTGGCGTCCACGACCTTTGTCAGCCACAAGCCCTCGGGCGGGATGCGCCGCTCCTCGTGGCAGCTGCCGCAACGCTCAGCGAACAGCACGCGGCCCTTGTCGACGAGATCTTGATCGAGGTCGAACGGCCAGGGCGGCGGCCGGAGCGACGCGATCTTCTCCTCAAGTGCCTGCAGGTTGGTGAAGTTCACCGAGTTGTTGCGGAAATTATAGTGCGGCGGCAACAGCTGCTTCCTCGGGGTGAAGTCGGCGAACACGCCGAACACCTCACCGGTGTTGCGCCCGATGGCATTGATGTAGAGCCCGTTGGGGACGCCGCCGTTCCATTGCGTGCGATCCTGCCGCGACGCATTCCACAGGAAGGGATAGCTGACCGGCGCATCTGCGACCTTGAAGTTGCCGTCGATCCCGAGATCCTTGCCGGCAACGCGGTTGAAGATCATGCCGAAGGCATCGAGCCGGCCGGGGCCCCAGGGCGAGGCCGGCAGGCTCTTGTCCATGAAGCTGCCCCACTGCTTGACCCAGTCGCCAAAGTCCGACTTCAGCGTATCGGAACGCGAGGACGTGTAGCGCGAGCCGAGCACGGCATGGGCGAATTTGTCGAAGCGGGCGGAATCGCTCTGCGTCGCTCGTAGCGCTGCGGTCAGGTCAGAGAGGAAGAGCTGGAAATTGGCGGTCGCCGGCGCGCCGTCGATGCGCAGCTGCTGCGTGACGCCGTTCTTGACGTATTCGATCTGGCCGGTATGGCACGCCGCGCAGGTCATGCCGAGATAGCCTGTTGTGGCATCGCCATCGAGGACAAAGCCGACCGGCAGCCCCTCCGGATTCCATTTGGCCGACTTCTCGTTCGGAAGATAGCCGTAGCGCTGGAGCTGGTCGCCGCCGAAGGGCTCGTCGACATCAAGGCGCCGCAGCGCCTTGTACCAGGCGTACGGCACCATGTGCGATCCCTGGCTCGTCGTGTAGAAGGCCTGGCGCTCGTCCTCGGTCCAGCCCTGCTTGGCATATTGCAGCGCCGGCGCGCTATCCCCAAGCGCCGCGGCGGAGGTCGCAATCATCATCGACGAAAACAACAGGACCTTGAATGACTTTCTCATGAAATCGCCTCGCGTGATCGGGAAATGTCTTTCATAACGCAGCGCCTCGAAACTATTAAATCAAACAGCGTTTGAAACAACCAAAAGATGCATGACGGGAAATGATTCTCCATCGCGCCGCGGGAGGGAATCCGATCACGCGTCGGGGCCATCGGGGCAGGCCTGCGAACCATGCGGTCCTAGCTCGACGGGGAACCTTCTGCTCCGTGGCGTGACGCGGCGACAATGAATTCCGCTCCGTGGAAGTGCGGCGGCAAGCCGTCGGATGGCGGGAGCGCGGCCGTCGCCTTGCGCGAGAAATCGAGAAATCAATTTGACGAGGCCGGACGGGCGCACCTAAACTCCAGGAAAATTTCCGGGAGGAAGCGATGCGTTCGCCTTTGCCGTCACGTGGCTTTGAGCAGCACGCAGACAAGCTATCCACCGCTTCCTCGCTTCCCCGCTTCCGCATCGGCAAGACCAGTCAGGAGCAGATCGTGCTGGCGATCACGGTTCTGCTCGTGATCGTGTTCGGCGTCACTCTGAACGGCTTTGCCACCGTGTCGAACCTTCTCAATCTCCTGCGCAGCATTTCCATTCTGGGCGTGCTCGGCCTCGGCATGGGCCTCATCGTGATCAGCCGCGGCATCGATCTCAGCGAAGTCGCGATCATGGCGGGCTCCTGGTCGATCGCGCTGATCGAGATGCAGCAGGGCATGGCGGTGCCGCTCGCGGTGCTGCTCGCGCTCGCACTTGCGGTCTTCATCGGCATCATCAATGGCGTCATGGTCGCCTTTGTCGAAGCGCCACCCCTTTTCGTGACGTTGGCCGCGGGCTTTGTCATTTACGGCCTGGCTTTCTGGTTTGCCCCGGCTTGGGTCGTCTACGCACCAAAGGATGCGCCCGGATTGACGTTCCTCGGCGCCGGACATCTGTTCGGCATTCCGGTGCCGATCCTGGTATTTGCGGTGGCCGCGATCGCCATGCAGCTATTCCTGTCGCGCACCTCGGTCGGGCGTTTCGTCTATGCCCAGGGCGACAATCCGGAAGCCGCGCGGCTCTCCGGTATCGCGCTGCGGCCGCTCATCGTTCTCGAATATGTGCTCGTCGCCATCCTGGCCTGGATGGCGGGCTTCGTCTGGGTCGGCACGACCGGCAGCATGCAGATGGCGATCACGCAGGGCACCATGATCTTCGACGTCGTGCTGGTCGTGGTGATCGGCGGCATCAGCCTGGTCGGCGGCCGCGGCGGCGTGTTCAGCGTCGTCGTCGGCTGCATCCTGATCGGTACGCTGCTCAACGCCTTCACCATCATGGACGTCAACAGCGAGGTGCAGAACATCATCAAGGGCGTGGTGCTGCTCGCGGCCATCGTGCTCGACAACTGGCTGCACCCCCGCGACGAGGAGACTGCGCGGCAGGGCGATTGATCGTTTACGACAACGAGACTGAATCAGGCAAAAGGCGGAGGAGGAAGGCCATGGACATGAGGAAGATCTGGACGTCGCTGCTCGCGGGCGTCGTGCTGGCGGCGCTGCCGATGTGGGCCGGGGCGCAGGAGGGAACCAAGACGGCGCGCGAGCTTCGCGCGTCCTATGACAAGTCCCTGGAGGGCAAGACGGTCGCCTATCTGCCGATCGCACTCGGCGTTCCGCTGTCGGACGAGTGGGGCCGCGTGGTGAAGGAAGGGGTGGAATGGCGCGGCATGAAATTCGAGGTGCGCGATCCCAACAACAATCCGTCCGCGATGCAGCAGGCGCTGACCGCCCTGGTCGACCAGAAGCCGGACGTGCTGATCGTGCAAAATCCGAGTGTCACGCTCCTGATGAAGGACCTGAAGCGCGCCGAGCAGCAGGGCACTCACGTCATCCAGATCAATATGTCCTCGAACTACAAGTCCGATGCCTTCGTCGGCGCCGACTGGCATGAGATCGGCAGGATGCTGGCGACCGACGTCGTCAAGCAATGCGGCACCGGTTCCGGAAAGTCGGGCAAGGTGCAGATCGTGCAGGGCGAATTGACCGCGGCCGCCAGTGTCGATCAGGTGGGCGGCATCATGGAGGTCCTGAACAAGGATCCGAACATCAAGGTGGTCTCGAACCAGGCCGCGAACTGGGATACCAACACCGCGCTCAACATCACCGCGACCGTGATCCAGCAGCATCCCGATCTCTGCGCCAGCATCGGCTTCTGGGGCGTTATGGAGAGTGGCGCAGCCCAGGCGATCCGCAACGCTGGCAAGATCAACGACGTCAAGGTCTATGCCTCGGGCGAGGGCTCGCAGCTTGATTGCGACCAAGTCAACTCGGGCAATTTCTACAAATTCCTGAGCTACAAGGCGACCGAGCAGGGTCATGACCTCGTGATGGCGGCGCTGACGCTGCTGGAATCCGGCGAGAAGCCCGGCGCCAGGAACCTCGAATATTACACGCAGCCGATCTGGCTCGATAAGACCAACGCCAGCGGAGCCAACTGCTTCGCACTTCCAAAGAAGAGTTAGCGGCGGCGGGCAGCGGCCGGCGTGCGTGAATAGCGCGCCGGCCGTCTCTCGTGACGGAGCCATCCGAGCATGTCGACGATCGATGCGTTTGCAATGTCGGTGCGGCGGTTCTCGCCCCGCCTGTTGCTGTCCGAATTGTTGCTGAAGCAGTGGTTCGAGCCGGTCATCCCATTCACGGTGATGATCGCGCTCTGGCTTTATTTCGCGCTGACGATCCCTGACTACGCCTCGGTGCAAAATATGCTTTCGCTGCTCAGGCTGTTCGCCGAATTCGGTTTCGTTGCGCTGGCGATGGGATTTTGCCTGATCAGCGGCGGCATCGATCTCTCGGTGGGCGCGATCTTCGCACTGTGCAATTTCGCAGCCCTGTATTTCCTGCTGGTGCGGGAGTGGCCGGTTGGCGGTGTCGTGCTGGCGACGCTCGGCGTCGGCGCCGTGCTCGGCAGCATCAACGGTCTCCTGATCGGCTTTCTGAAGACCCGGCCGTTCCTCACCACGCTGGTGACGCTGATCATCCTGCGCGCGTCGGTAAACCTGCTCAACACCAGCTATGCCCAGACCTTCGCGACGAACTCGGTCGACAGCGATGCCTGGGATTTCGTCGGCGGCGGCAGCGTGCTGGGCATCCCTGTCAATGCGGCGACGCTTTTCGTCGTGCTGCTGGTCTGCCACATCTTCCTGTCGCGCTCGCGCTACGGCTGGCATCTGACGGCAATCGGGGCAAGCCGAAAGGCGGCGCGGCATGCCGGCATCCGTGTCCGCTTCATGCTGTTCGTCACCTATGTGCTGTCCGGGATGTTGTGCGCGGCGAGCGGCATCTTCTATGCCGCGCGTCAGGCGAGCACGGACTCCACGACGGGCGTCGGCTGGGAATTCCAGGCGCTCACCGCGGTGGTGCTGGGCGGCGTCTCGCTCGCCGGCGGCAAGGGCACGGTATGGCGGGCGATGATCGGCGCCCTGATCATCTTCCTCTTGATCAACGGGCTCGTCCGCATGGGCATCCCCGGCTATGTCACGTCGGCGGTCACCGGCATCATCCTGCTTGCCGCCGTCGGCATCGACGTCAAATGGTCGAAGAACCGCGGCAAGGCGATCCAGAAGATCTATGTCAATCCGGCCTACGTCGCGCTGGCGCGAGCGCCGTCGGTGCAGCCCGGCTCGCCCTCGCCCTATGCGCAGAACGACCGCCTGATCAACGCACAGGCGATCGGGCTCGATCAGGTCGAGGGTCCGGAGGACGTGATCCTCGATCGGGAGGGCCGCCTCTACGGCTCAACCCGCGACGGCAATGTCATCCGCTTCTCGGGGCCCAATTTCGAGACGCGCGAGGTGTTCGCCCATATCGGCGGCCGGCCGCTCGGCATGCAGTTCGACCGCGACGAGAACCTGATCGTCGCAGTCGCCGGCATGGGCGTCTATGGCGTGGCGCCCGACGGGCGCGTCTTCAAGGTTACCGATGAGACCAACCGCACCTGGTACAAGCTCAACGACGATTCGCGGCTGCGCATGGCCGATGATCTCGACATCGCGCCCGACGGCAAGATCTATTTCAGCGACTGCACCACGCGCTACGAGATGACGACCAACACCCTCGACATTCTCGAGGCGCGGCCGAACGGGCGCGTGGTCTGCTACGACCCCGCGACGAAAACCACGCGGACCGTGATCAACCACTTCTATTTCCCGAATGGCGTGTGCGTCTCGCATGACGGCAAGTCGGTGCTGATCGCGAGCACCTCGCTCTGCAAGGTCTTCCGCTACTGGATCGAGGGTCCCAGGAAGGGCCGCACCGAGGTCTTGATTGACGAGTTGCCGGGCAATCCCGACAACATCAACCGTGCATCCGACGGAAACTACTGGCTGGCGTTGGTCGGGATCCGCACGCCAACCTTCGATCTCGCCTCGCGCAAGCCGGGTTTCCGGCTGCGCATGGTGAAACAGGTGCCGACCGACGAATGGCTGGCGCCCGCGCTCAACCACGGCTGCGTGTTGAAGTTCAACGAGGCGGGCGAGGCGCTGGAATCCTGGTGGGACCCCACCGGCATTTCACACTCGACGCTGACCTCGATGCGCGAGCACAAGGGCTATCTCTATCTCGGCGGCCTCGAGAACAACCGGATCGGGCGGATCAAGCTCGATCAAGTCGATGAAACGTGGAGCGGCTATGACGCCTATTGGGGCGCCAAAAGCCGGGTGACGGGGTAATCCGGCGTGGGAATGTTCGACCATCTGTTGCGCGACGTCCGCAGCGTCATCAACCGCGACGGCGTGCAGAATGCGATTCCGCCGCTCGACGGCGCGCTCAGCCCGAATGATCGGCTCGACGCCTGCATGCCGATCGGAGATCCCTTGCCCGGCCTCGACGACGTTGTCGCGGCCAGGGACGGCAGCGTCTACGTCTCGGCCGGCAGGACAGTTCTCAAGCTTGCCGGCAACGGCCTCGCAAACCGCAGCCTCGTCGTCGAGTTCGAAGGCGAGGCGGGCGGGCTTGCCATCCATCCCGACGGACGGCTCCTGGTCTGCGTCGCCGGCCGCGGCCTAGCCGCGCTCGATCCGAACAACCCAAATCCGCGTTGGCTCGAGAGCGCCGATGGGGCGAGCCTTACCGGGCTCACGTCGGTCACGGCAGCGCCGGATGGCCGCATTTTCGCGGTAGAAGGCAGCGCGGGCCGCGAGCCCGGCGCGTGGCGGCACGATTTGATGGAGAAACGAAGTAACGGCCGGTTGATCGCTTGCGGTGCGGCGCTCGATCACGCGCAGGTGCTGCTGACTGGCCTGCCTTATCCCTACGGTGTCGCGGTCTCTGCGGATGGCAAGCAGCTTTGGCTCGCCGAGAGCTGGGCGCACCGGCTCAGCCGCTTTGCGCTGACCGGCAATGGCATTGCCCAGCGCGAAGTCATCGCCGGCAATCTGCCGGGCTATCCGGCGCGGCTGCATCTCGACGCCCATGGCGGCTTCTTCTCAGGGATATTCGCGCGGCGCACGCATCTGATCGAATTCGTGCTCAAGGAAGACGATTTCCGGGAAGAGATGCTTGCGACCATGGCGCCGGATTACTGGATCGCGCCCGCGTTTGCCGGGGGCAGTGATTGTCTCGAGCCGATGCAGATCGGCGGCGTGAAGGCGCTGGGCATCCAGAAACCCTGGGCGCCGCCGCGCTCCTACGGTCTTCTGGTTCATCTCGACGGCGAAGGCGAAGCGACCGACAGCCTGCATAGTCGCGCCGGCGGCCGCTACCACGGCGTCACCGGCGCCTGCGACACGCAGTTTGGCGTCGTGATCGCCGCGCGCGGTGCCGGACGCCTGCTCTTGCATACGGGAGAGCTCCGATGAGCGACGGTGCGATGCCGGACAAGTCCACGAGCGCGAGCCCTGCGCGCGAGCCGGTTCTGCGCATCACAGGCGGCAGCAAGATCTATGGCGGCGTGCACGCCATCGAAGGCGTCGATTTCGATCTTTATCCGGGCGAGGTTCACGCGCTGGTCGGCGAGAACGGCGCCGGCAAGTCGACGCTGTGCAAGGCAATCGCCGGCGCGATCGCGCTCTCCTCGGGCGACTTTTTCGTCGACGGCAAGCCGGCGAGGTTCGAGCAGCCCCGCGACGCGCTCAGGGCCGGCATCTGCATGGTCTACCAGGAGACGAGCCTGGTGCCGACCATGACGGCGGCGCAAAACATCGAGCTCGGCAACGAAAAGCTCCTGACGCGCTTCCGCACGCTCAACATCCAGGCGCAGCAGCTTCTGCAGTCGCTCAACTTCCATGTCGATCCGGCGACACCGGTCGCCCTGCTCGGCACCGCCAAGAAGCAGATGGTCGAGATCGCGCGCGCGATCTACAACAAGGCGCGCATCATCATCTTCGACGAGCCGACGGCAAGCCTCACGCCGGAAGAGATCGTGCATTTCTTCCATCTGGTGCGCGACCTTCGCGCGCGCGGCGTGTCGATCATCTACATCTCGCATGCGCTGGAGGAATCGCTGCAGATCGCCGATCGCATCACCGTATTGCGTGACGGCAGGCTTGTGATCACGGCAGCAGCAAAACAGCTCACGCGCGATGCACTGGTGCAATACATGGTTGGCCGCGAGGTCGCGCAGGCGGTCTATGGCCGCAAGGAAAAGACGGCCCAGCGCCGCGAGAAAGTGCTCACGGTCGAGAACGTGACCATGGGCATGGCCGTCAAGAACATGTCGTTCTCGGTCTATGCCGGCGAGGTTGTGGGGATTGCGGGCCTGATCGGCTCGGGCCGCACCGAGATTGCCAAGGTCGTCTATGGCGCGCTCAAGCGCAACCTCATCAACGGCGGCACGATCCGGCTGCGCGGCAAGCCGGTCCGCTACCGCGTGCCGCGCCAGGCGATCAATGACGGCATCGCCTACATCACCGAGGACCGCAAGGCCAATGGTTTCTTCGAGACCATGGTGGTCGACGACAACGTCTATATCGGCAATCTCGCGACACGGCAGGGCTGGAGCTTTCTCTTGTCACGCCTTCGCCGTGGCAAGCTCGCCAACTATTGGGTCGAGCGGTTGAAGATCAACGCGCTGCAGCGCAAGGCGCGCATCGTCGAGCTCTCGGGCGGCAATCAGCAGAAGGTGGTGCTGGCGAAAACCTTGGTGCAGGATCCTTCGATCATCATCTTCGACGAGCCGACGCGCGGCGTCGATGTCGGCACCATCCCCCATATCCATGCGGAAATCCGTCGCCTTGCCGACGAAGGCAAGGCGGTCGTGGTGATTTCCTCCTACCTGCCAGAGATCCTGGCCGTGTCAGACCGCATCCTGGTCGCGCGAACCGGACGCATCGTGGCCGAGTTCGACGCGGCGGACGCCACCCAGGACAAGATCCTCTACGCCGCGGTCCACTGAGCGTCGCAGGTTCCCTTCACCTCTCCCCAGCGGGGAGAGTCACGCCTTCGCGGCGACATCCTCCAGGCCGCGGTTGCGCGGCTCGACGCCCCAGGCCCACACCACCAGGATCTGGATGACCACGACGGCGATCATCAGCCAGATCACGCCGGGCACGCCGTAGGACGCCATCAGACTCCCGACGATGAAAGGCGAGATCACGGTCGCACCGCGCCCGAACATGTTGCAGATGCCGTTGGCGCGCAAGCGGATCTCGGTCGGAAACAGCTCCGGCGGATAGACGCCGTAGAGCAGCGCGGTCTGCACGTAGATGGCGACGATCAGGGCAAAGCCGACGGTCAGCACGATCGCCGGATCGGAGGCTGCATTGAAGCGGGCATAGACGTAGCCGGTTATGATGGTCACGATCGACGCACCGATGATGCTGGCGCGCCGTCCAATGGCGTCCGATGTATAGGCGCCAACCGCGCAGCCGACCAGCGAGCCAGCCGACAGCACCACCGTATAGGCCAGCGAATTGGTGATGGTCAGGCCCTGGCGCAGGAAGAACTGCGGCAGGAACAGCACAAAGCCGAAGATCAGCGTGTTGATCGAGATCAGCACCCAGCTGCCGACGATCATGCGCTGCAGCAGCGGCGGCTTCGCCAGGTCGGCCGCGGCGACCAGCTTCACCGGCGCCGGCGCCGCGATGCTTGGCAGCGACTTGCCGGAACTGGCTTCCGTCTCGATCGTCTGTATCAGAGCTTCGGCTTCATCGTTCCGACCCTGCGCTTCGAGCCAGCGCGGCGATTCCGGCAGGTTCTTGCGCAAGTACCAGACGATGAGCGAGCCGATGCCGGCGATCACGAACATCGGACGCCAGCCGAAGTTAGGGATGATCAGATAGCCGAGCACGGATGTGACCGGAAATCCGGCCACCACGATGAAGGCCATCATCGACAGCCAGCGTCCGCGCGTCCGGGGCGGGACGAATTCGGTCATGGTCGAATAGCCGACCACGATTTCGGCGCCGAGGCCCAGCCCCTGCACGAAGCGGCAGGCGATGAGCTGGGTCATGTCCTGCGCAAAGGCCGCAGCGATCGAGGCGAGCCCGAAGATCAACAGGTTGATCTGATAGGTGAAGCGGCGCCCGAACTTGTCGCCGACAAATCCTGTGATCAGCGACCCCAGCGTCATGCCGACGAAGGTCAGCGAGATGAATTGCAGATTTTGCGGCAGCGTCGAGAACTTGCTCTGGATCAGGGAGGCCAGCACGCCGCCGGCGACATAGAGGTCGTAGCCGTCGAAGAACATGCCGGCGCCGACCAGCCAGAAGATGCGGTAGTGAAATGATGAGATCGGCAGCCGATCGAGCCGCGCGCCGGCGTTGACTGCGAGTGCCATATAAAATCTCCCCCTCTGATGTTGGCAGCGCCAGCTTCGCTGGTCGTTGTTCGTCGGTTATGTTTCGCCTAGTTGAGCCGGCGTTGTCCGGATGTGTCGCGGTACCAGTCGAAGGGCGCATCGGCTGTCTGCACCATCACGCTCTTGACGTTGAAATGATCGTCGAAACTTTCGGTGCCGCATTCGCGTCCCACGCCGGAATCGCCGACGCCGCCCCAGGGCGAAGCCGGATCGAGCCGGTGGTGGTCGTTGATCCAGACGATCCCGCTTCTGACCTTGGCCGCCACGCGATGGGCGCGGGCGACGTCGCGGGTGCGGATCGCGGCGGCGAGGCCAAAGGGCGAGTCGTTGGCAAGTCGTAGCGCGTCATCCTCGTCCCTGAACGGCGTCACCGAGGTGAAGGGGCCGAACACTTCCTCCTGGAAGATGCGCATCTCGGCCTTCACATCAGCAAACACCGTCGGCTCGACGAAATAGCCGTTCTGATGGCCGGGAACGCTTGCGCGAACGCCACCGGTCACGAGCCGCGCGCCTTCGTCGCGGCCGGAGTCGCAATAGGAGAGCACGCGATCGCGTTGCTTGGCCGAGATCACCGGACCCAGTTGCGTGGCGGGATCGAAGGGGTCGCCGATGCGGATGGTTTCGGCCTTCGCCTTCAGCCTGGCTACGAACTCGTCGTAGATCGTGGCCTGCACCAGATGGCGCGAGGCGCAGATGCAGGTTTGTCCCGCGCCGATGAAGGCGCCGAACGCCGCGTAATTGACGGCACGGTCGATATCGTAATCGTCGAACACCATCACCGGTGTCTTGCCGCCCAATTCCATGGTCTGGTGCGCGAACATCTTTGCCGCCGCGCTTCCAGCGATCCGGCCGGCCTCGGTGCCGCCGGTCAGGACCAGCTTGTCGATGTCGCCATGCTCGGCGAGCATTTTGCCCGCGCTCGGACCGAGCCCCAGCACGATGTTGAAAACGCCGGGCGGCAGGCCCGCATCGGTGAAGATCTTTGCGAGCTTCAGCGTCGTCAGCGGGGTGTATTCCGACGGCTTCACCACGGTGACGCAGCCCGAGGCCAGCACGGCTGCGAGCGACTTGCACAGGATCATCAGGGGATGATTGAACGGCGTGCAATTGGCGACGATGCCGATCGGCGTGCGCAGCGTGTAGTTGAGGTAGGCGCCCTCAACCGGAATCACCGCATCGCGCCGCGATAGCGCGAGCCCCGCGAAATAGCGGAAGAAATCGGGCAGGCGCGAGAGCTGCGCGCGGGTCTCGTTCACGGGCCGGCCGTTATTCAGCGTCTCGAGGCGATAGAGCTGGTCGAGATTGGCCTCGAACGCGTCCGCGAGACGATTGACCAGTTTTGCCCGCGCGCGGAGGTCCATGCCGCCCCATTCCTTGCCCTCGAAGGCCAAGCGGGCGCTCTTCATGGCGTGGTCGATATCCTCCTTCGTCGAGTTCGGGATCCGCGCGATCACGTCGCCGGTTGCGGGATTGCGGACGTCGAGCATCTCGCCGCCTCCAGCCTCGATCTCGCGACCGTCGACGAAATTGCCGTGAATTTCGACGTCGATGCTTTTGGCCGGAACGTTCACGCGACTTTCTCTCTTTCACTGAGCATGATCTTTACGGAAAACCGGTCCCCACTTTTCCTGATCATGCTTCGATGATGACGGCATTGCGCTTCAGCGCCGGCAGCACGCGTTTCTCGGTGGCGCCGATATGCGCTTTGATGATGCGCGCCGCGGTGCGGCCGTCGCGCCTCTGCATCGCCTCGATCAGCGCGACGTGCTCGGCGACGAGCTTCTTGGGATCGTGACCCCGCAAGTTCGCGATGCTGACCCGTACCAGGCGGTCGGCCTGGCCGATCAGGTCACAAAGCGCGGCCGCCATGCGGCGATTACCCGAGGCGTGCGCGAGGGCAAAGTGGAAGCCGCGGTTGTAGGTGATGAAGTCCTCGTGGTTGCCGGAGAAGCGGCGGAACTTGTCGAGCCCCTTCAACGTCGCATCGCTCGCATGGTCGATTGCCTCCGCGACGCAAGCCGGCTCCAGCGCCAGCCGAAAGCGCAGGATATCGCGCGCATCCGACAGCGAGATCGGATTGACGCGATAGCCCTGGCGCGGCTGCACTGTAACGAGGTGCTCGCGCTCGAGCCGCAAGAGCGCCTCGCGCACCGGCTGGCGGCTCACCGCATAGCGCTCGGCCAGGTCCTGCTCCCGGATATCATCTCCCGGCGCAAGGCGACAGGAAAGAATATCAGAGCGCAGGCGATCGTAGATATTCTCGCGCAAAAGCATGGAATTTCCGTCTGATGTTACTCAAATCTTGCAGTTGTGAAATATCACGTCAAGCCGAAATGGTTTGAATTGAGCGAGAATTAATCTATCAATCCCCTTAGGAACTGGCGCGGCGGGGGAGGAAGCGGCATCGACAGGCTTTTCGCTGGCGGCACGGTCAACGCGAGCGAGAACGGCCGGGGCGCGCCGCTCGTTCTGCTCCATTCGCTTTTGTCGGATCGCGCGAGCTTCGACGCGGTCGTGCCGGAGCTTGCCAAATCATTCCGCGTGATCGTGCCGGAGTTGCCGGGCTTCGGGCGCTCCAAGCCGGCCGGCAGCAGCCTTGTCGACGTCGCCGATCGCATTGCCGACGCCATCGGGGACGCGTCGAGCGGGCAGGCTCCGGTCGTGCTCGGTAACGGCTATGGCGGCTTTGTCGCGCTGCAGATGGCGATCAACCATCCCGGCCTCGCCGCGCGATACATCTTCGCCGACTGCGGCGCGGCGTTTTCGGACGCTGGCCGCGAGGCCTTCCGCACCATGGCGGCGGCCTCGAAGGCGAAGGGGCTCGCGGCGATCACCGACGTCGCGATGTGCCGGCTGTTCGCGCCGGAATTTCAGGCGCAGCATCCGGATCTGATGGTCGATCGGCGCGCGGCATTCCTAAAGACCGATGAACACGTCTTTCGCGCCGCCTGCGCCCAGCTCGCCGAGCTCGATCTGCGCGACGAGCTCCACAAGGTGACGGTGCCGGCGTTGGTTCTGGTCGGCGAGCACGACGAGGCCACGCCGCCGCCGATGTCGCATGCGCTTGCCGCCGGCCTGCCCGATGCGCGGCTGAAGATCATCACCGGCTGCGCGCATGTGCCACAGCTCCAGGCCCCCAAACTTTTCCTGCAGGCGATCGCGGATTTCCTGCCGGTCGCAACGGCCGGTTAAGGCTCGCCACGGCAATTGCGATTAAGTGTAGCGGCCGATCGATACTGACGTATACCCTGGTGGCGGACGGTATCGGAGAAGGCAGCCCCACGACCAACGGCAAGCAGCATCACTACTCGGTTGAGGTCCGCTGGACCGGAAATCTCGGAGAGGGGACCAGGAGCTACCAGGCTTACGCGCGCACGCACGATATCAACAGCGGGCGGAAGCCCACGATTGCGGGCTCTTCAGACCCGGCGTTCAGGGGAAAAGACGATCGGTGGAATCCGGAAGATCTCCTGGTTGCAGCCGTCTCAGCCTGCCACAAGCTCTGGTACCTGCACCTGTGCGCGGTCGCCGGTGTCAATGTCGTCGCCTACGTCGATCATGCGGAAGGCACGATGATCGAGGATGCTGCTCGCGGCGGCTATTTCTCGGGCGTCACCTTGAGGCCGGAAGTCACCGTCACCCCCGACAGCGACACGGCCAAGGCTGCGGCGCTTCATCACGACGCGCACGAGAAGTGCTTTATCGCCAATTCACTGAACTTCGCGATCGTGTGTGAACCGACGATCAAGCGACAAGCGTAGCGAATTGCCTCACGCCGGGTCCACCTCTCCCACGCGAGAGATGGATCGAATTCGCGGCGATTGGTTCAACCTAATTGATCGAGCATCTAGATCAGCGTGATCGCAAGCCAAACGGTCGCCCACAGCGTCGCTGCGACGAGCCCGATGGTGAGGCTGGCGGCGGCCAGCACGCCCATGATGGCCGCAGGAGGAACAGGGGCCGAGGAAATCGTCTGGACCGCCTGATCGGGGATGTGACCGCGGAAGATCGAGAATTCGTTGAGGCTCATGGCACCGGCTCCGGCTCGTCGCTGGCGCAGAGTCTTCGCTGCGAAGTCCGGTTCCTGCAAGCCCGGTCGATTCCGGTGTCGGAGTGATGGCGGATCGAGGTTCCAGCTGCGAGGAAGGTCAGCTTCGCGCCATCGCCCGCGAGAACACCACCTCGACCAGCGTGCCGCTATTGGCCGTGGTCTTGAGGTTGAACTGCGCGCGATTGGCTTCGACCAGCGCCTTTGTCAGCGACAGGCTGACCGGCGAATGCTCGGAGGCCTGATCCGACGGCGGCGGGGTGCGGAACGGCTCCAGTGCGGCTGCGAGCTCGTTGTCGTTGAGCCCAGGGCCGGTGTCGCGCACCCGCAACACCACCTCGCCGAAATCCGATAGCGCGGTCGAGACGATCACCTGGCCTGCGGGATTGGCGAGATGGATCGAATTGCCGATCAGGTTCATGGTGATCTGGCGCAGCGCGCGGCCGTCGGCGACGACCGGCGGCAGCGCCTGTGCGAGCGAGGTGCGGATGATGATGCGCTCGCGGTTCGCCTGCGGCTGCATCACAGCGACACAGCTTTCCACCATCTCGTTGAGGTTCTGGTTGGTGAAGGCGAGGTCGAGCTTGCCGGTCTCGATCCGCGACAGCTCGGTCAGGTCGTTGATGATGGCGATCACGCGCTCGCCGGAGGCGCGGATGTCTTTCATGTATTCGCCGTAGCGCTCATTGCCGAGCGCGCCGAAGCGCTCCGCCATCATCACCTCGGCGAAGCCGATGATGGCGTTGAGCGGCGTGCGTACTTCGTGGCTGATCCGCGCCAGCATGTCGGCCTTGGCGCTCGCAGCGCGCTCGGTGAGCCGCCGCGCCTGCTGCAATTCGCTCTCGCCCTTCTTGCTCTGGGAGAGATCACGGAACACCGCGAAGAAATTCGGGCCCTCCAGCCGCGTCCGTCCCATGGTCATCGCGAGCGGGATGATGCCGCCCCTTGCGACGCGGCCGAGCACCTCGCGGCCGTGGTCGAGCAGGCTTGCGACGCCGGCGCCCTTCACGCTCTCCAGATATTCGGCGACGGACCGTGCGCTTTCCGGCGCGAACAGGTCGGTCAGGTTACGGCGAAGGAACGCCTCGCCGTCATAGCCGAACAGCGCCTCCGCGCTGCGATTGCAGGCCTGGATGTTGCCCTCGGCGTCGAACATCACGATGCCTTCGGCCGTGGTGTCGAGGATGGCGGCGAGATCCTCGGCCTCGGCGTGACCGACGGCAGGAGGCAGCGGCGCGCTGACGACCGGCTCGGGCGCTGGCGTCGGCAGAGCGGGCGGGGTCGGCTCCGGCACGCCTTGGGTCGGCGAGAACATCAGCGCGAGCGCGGACTCGTCGTCCCAGGAGACCGTGAAGAGCCGGCCGTGCGTCGCCGGCGCATCCTCGTTCGCTGCGATCGTCACCGGAGTGCCGGCTTCCGACGTCGAGCTCGCCTGCGAGACGCCGGCCTCGACATAGAGTGCGTCGACGCCGCCGGCCTGCTCCAGCGCATGCAGACTGTCATAGCCCATCCGCTGCAAGAACGCCGGGTTCGCGTAAAGCAGGCGGTCGAGTCGATAGATCAGGACGCCGGTCGGCAACAGATCGAGCAGCCTGCGGTCGCGCTTCATCTCGCCGCGCGCCGGCGGCTCCGGCGGCGCCAGCCATTCCGGCGTCGGAGGCTGCTCGCGCGGCGGCTCGGATAGCGCGGGCTCCCTGGGAGGCTCCGTCACCTCGCTTGTCACGGCAGCCTCGGGCAGGGCGGGCGGCTCTCGATCGAGGCGCGCCGACAACTGCCTGGCCAGCTCGTTGAAGGCGTGATTTTCCACGGGCGAAAGCGCCGGCGATCTGGCTTCGCCGATCGGGCGGAATAGCACGACGTTTTGCGGCGTTTCCACGGGCTCATCCAAATCGGTTGGGGGTGAATTTTCATTGGCGATCGAAGCGGGCGGTCCGGGAGGGTCGGACGGCATCACAATGGCGTTCACGGGCGGATCTGCGGCGCCAACGTGCTGCGAATCGGCCGGAACAATGTCGGTACCAAGGGATAGTACGTCGGGCTCGCTCATCGCCCCCAAAGGCTCGTGGCGCCGTTGCTCGGCAAGATGATCAAGGCTGTCGAGATCGCGGCACACACCAAAGCCGCGATAGCCGGCAAAGGCGCGGTTCTCGTCATAGATCGGCAGGCCTGACAGTTCGACCGGCAGGCGGCCGCCCCCGTCGACGGGCCAATAGAGCGTGATCCCGCTCCAAGTCTCGCGCGTGGCGATCGCCTCCAGCACGCGGCCGGCGGGATCGAGCCCGAAGATTTCAGCGATCTCGGCCCATGGCCGGCCGAAGCCTGACGCCGTGCGCGCGCCGATCAGCCACGCGAACTCGTCGGAGCCGAGTGAGAAGCGGCCGCTCGCGTCCATTTGCCAGGTGAAGCGCAGCGGATGACGCCGCGGCACCGGGGCAGGCTGTTCCGACGGCGGCTGTTGATCCGCGAAGGCTTCAGCATCGGGCGAGGGTTTTGCTGGTGGTTCTTCAGTCATCGTCTCCGTGTGAGCAGGTGCCGGCGGCTCGCCATCGAGCGGTTCGGAGAACTCGTCGATCAGCGCGAATTCCGCCGGTGCCTCATTCGACAGGGCCGGCTGTTCGTACAGCGGCAGCGTCGGTGAAACTTCCAACGCGGGTTCCGGCGCTGTGTCAACCGCGCGCGGAACAATCGTCGCGACGAGCCCGATGTCGGCGCCGCTGCCGACACGCTGCAGCACCATCTGCCCGCTCTCGATTTCTATCTCGGCGCGGCCCTGGGTGAGCGCATCGTCGCGCGCCGCCTCCCACCCCGCGTCAGTGAGATTGCGGAAGCCGACAAGCGGACGCGCCGCCTCACTGGCGTCCAGAAGCACACCGTTGCGATCAAACGCCGCGACCGCCGCGTCCTGGCCCTCGACCAGCCGCCGCAACCGTTCCTCCAGCGCCATGACGCGCGCGGTCGTCTCGACCGCATGGATCAAAATTCCGTGGCTGCCGTCGGGAAAACCCAATCGCGCGCAGCCGCAGGTCATGAGCATTCCCGGCCTCGCCCCGAAACCGCGCAACCGTTCGAGGCGCGTTGAGCCGTTGAGCGGCAGGAGGCCCGCGAGTTGCGTGATCTGCCGGCGGTGCGAATCCGCCGGCCCAAAGGTTTTCGTCGCAAACTCGGCGGCATTGGCCACACCGAAGGCAACTGCCCCGGCCGGATTGGCCCAGAGCACGTGGTGGCCGTCGGTCGACCACAGCCAGGTCGGCTGCACACTCGTCGCATATGGGGCCAGCCGCGGATCGCCGATCGCCTGCAACTGGAATTCCGTCCTGGTCATAATCGCGCGTCGATGGTCCTGAGCCCGAGCTTGATTGGCCGCCCTGCACGACAGCCTTAACGAACCGTGAGTATCGCCCGGCCGGGATGGCAGGTCCACGGTGGGGGAAGCCAAAGCCGGGATAACCTTAATTCGCGCTGGATGCCATCAGACGCCGAACCTCGCGGGGCCTCGTGCGTTGTGAGCTTCAATATGCCGGTGGCGGCCCACGCTGGGGGAACCGCACCTTGCGTCATCACCGCGATCTCATCGGCGGGTTTTCGCAGACCACCGGTGGCAGGGAGTCGTAAAGCCCGTTGGGCAAAACAGGGAGTGGCACCATGAATGAACAAGTGCGTGAACGTTTCGAAATTCCAAAGGAAATGCGGTCGATGGCCGAAGCGGGCGTTGAGCAGGCGCGCAAGACCTTTGAGAAGTTCCTCGCCAACGCGCAGGCGACAGCGGGTTCGCTCGAGGAGCGCGGCGCCACCATGCGTGCCGGTGCCAAGGACATCAGCCTCAAGGCGATCGCCAATGTCGAGAGGAACACGGAAGCCTCGCTCGACTACGCGGACAAGCTGGTGCATGCCAGGGATCTGCCTGAAGTGATGCGGCTGCATAGCGAGTATGTGCAGACGCAGATGCGCTCCCTTGCAGAGCAGGCCAGCGAGATTGGTCAAATGGTCGGCCGCACCGCGATGGAGGCCGCCAGGCCCAAGAGCTAGCTGTGGAATCGGCAAAGCATCGGCAAAGCGCCTCTTCAGTCTGTGGTGGCCGGGCACTGCGGATGCGAGAAAGCGAGCCGCCGAGGCTGTGCCCGGTATGTGGCATTGCACCATATTTCCGGTTGCAATGCACAAAAATGACATTATAAGGGTGTATGTAAGTCACACCCGGTAAGGGTATCCCCACTGCGTGATCGATGTCAGCGTTCCAGCCGCTCGCGGCTCGGCGCGCAACGGGGATCGTTCCATTCCAGCCCCCATGCGAAGGACCCAAGCCAATGACCAACGATCCGTTCTCTGCCTCCATCATCCCCTTCGAAGTTCCTGAGCAAATGCGCGCCTTCGCCGAAAAGGGCGTGTCACAGGCTCGCGACAACTACGCCCGGTTCAAGGACGCCGCCGAGACCCATAACAGCACCATCGAGGCCGTGTTCAGCGCCGCCAGCAAGGGCGCGAGCGCCTACTCCGCCAAGGTGATGGAATTCATGAAGGCCAACACTACCTCGGCGCTGGACTTCGCCCAGGAACTGCTCGGCGTGAAGTCGCCGGCCGAAGCGCTCGAACTGTGGACCACCCACACGCGCAGGCAGCTCGAGGCCTTCTCCTCCCAGGCCAAGGAGCTCGGCGAGCTCTCGCAGAAGGTCGCGACCGAGACGGCCGAGCCGATCAAGACGAACGCCGCGAAATACTACAAGCCGGCGGCCTGATTGCGCCGCCCGGGCGCCGCGACGGCGCCTTGAACTGAAAGCATGGCCCGGACCGGTCGGTCCGGGCTTTTGCTTTGAAATTGCGGTGTCGAGGCTTCGTTTGCGGCCTTGCCAAAGCGGAGCGTTGCACCTAGTTTCCGCCCCGTTCGGCGCCCCCTGTTGAAGGGCCGCCTGCGAAGGATGCAGTTGTAGCTCAGTTGGTTAGAGCGCCTGACTGTGGATCAGGAGGTCGGTGGTTCGAGTCCACCCAACTGTACCAGTCCTTCACCTGGATGCCCGACATCCCCTGCCGATTTGATCTTTGTCGCGTCGATGCGCGGAAGGAATTGTGATGTCCGATGAACTCGTGATCTTCGCACGCTTCCACGCCACCGAGGGCAAGGACAGCGCGCTCGAAACAGAGCTTCACAGCATCACCACGATCACGCGCAGCGAGCCGGACTGCCTGTTCATCGAGATCTATCGCTCGGTCCGCGACGCCCGGATCAAGGTGCCTCGCTCCCGGATCGTCGTCGACCGGACTCGTTTTGTTCGCCAGGCCGCTCCCGCACGCACAAGGCCGGGTGGTTGCAATCTGCCGAGCGTGAGATGGATAGATCGCTGCATGCGCCGCAATGCCAAGGCAAATGCGGCGATATCTTCAAGTTGCATGAAAGCTTCCGCCAGCCCGGCGCCGCTTCAAGCCGAAAGCCTCCTGCTCTAGAGCAAAATCCGAGCGATTTGAATCGAGAGGGATTCCCAACGGGCGCGAATTCTGATTCACACTGCGTGCTGGACAAGGAGGCCAGCACGCATGGCCAAGTCTTTGTCGGAGGATTTGCGGATCAGGGTCGTCCGAGC
>NZ_DATGFH010000060.1:0-128603 GCF_035309285.1 Bradyrhizobium sp.
GTCCTTGACGTCCGAGCGCACCGTGATCGCCATGTCGCGGTTGCGCCGCCACAGGATCGGCTCCTCGTGCGAATACTTGATCTTCGCGATCTGCTGCAGCGGCACCGCCACGCCGTTGCGCGAGGTCACGGTGAGGTCGCCGATATCGGCGAGGTCGAGCCGCTCGGACGGCACCGCGCGGGCGACGACGCCGACCTTCTCGACGCCGTCGCGGATGGTCGTCACCGGCGCGCCCGAGATCAGCATGGCGAGCGCCTGCGAGACGTCCTGCGGGGTCAGGCCGAGCGCGCGGGCGCGGTCCTGGTCGACGACGAGCTTGAGATATGGCGACTGCTCGTTCCAGTCGAGCTGCACATCCTTGACGTTCGGATTCTGCCGCATGACATCGCGAACCTTGTAAGCGATCTCGCGCACCTTCTGAGTGTCGGGCCCGATCACGCGGAACTGCACGGGGAAGCCGACCGGCGGGCCGAAATTGAAGCGATCGACGCGCACGCGCGCCTCCGGCAGCGCGCCGTCGGCGACCGCGTTCTCGATCTTCGCCTTGACGCGCTCGCGCGCCTCGACGCCCTTGGCGACGATCACGATCTCCGCAAACGCCTCGTTCGGAAGCTGCGGGTTGAGGCCAAGCCAGAAGCGCGGCGAGCCTTGCCCGACATAGGCGGTATAGATGCCGATATCCTTGTCGCCCTTCAGAAGCTTTTCCGCCTCCTTGACCGCCTTCTCGGTGACGTTGAAGGCGGTGCCCTCCGGCAGCCTGAGCTGCAGAAACAGCTCGGGCCGCTCCGACAGCGGGAAGAACTGCTGCTGCACGTGGCCGAACGCCACGACGGAGACAACGAAGACGCCGACGGTCGCGAGCACCGTCTTGACGCGATGGTTGACGCACCACAGGATCACGCTGCGCAGCGCGCGATAGATGCGGGTCTCGTAGATCGCATGCGGATCGTGGCCGGGGTGCACCTTGATGTTCGGCAGCAGCTTCACGCCGATATAGGGCGTGAAGATCACGGCCACGAACCAGGACGCGACCAGCGCGATCGCGACCACCCAGAAGATGCTGCCGGCATATTCACCGACCGCCGAATTGGCAAAGCCGATCGGCAGGAAGCCCGCGGCGGTAACCAGCGTGCCGGTCAGCATGGGAAACGCCGTAGATTCCCAGGCAAACGACGCAGCCTTGATGCGGTCCCAGCCCTGCTCCATCTTCACCACCATCATCTCGACCGCGATGATGGCGTCATCGACCAGAAGGCCGAGCGCGATGATCAGCGCGCCGAGCGAGATGCGGTGCAGATCGATTCCCATCACGTTCATGACGATGAAGACGATCGCTAGCACCAGCGGCACGGAAGCCGCGACCACGAAGCCGGTGCGCCAGCCAAGTGCGAGGAAGGAGACGAACAGCACGATCGCGAGCGCCTCGACGAACGAGTCGACGAACTCGCTGACCGCATGCTCGACCACCTTCGGCTGATCGGCAACGAGATTAACATTGAAGCCCTGCGGCACGGCCTTCATGAACTCGGCAGTCGCGGCCGAGACGTCCTTGCCAAGCTCGAGGATGTTGGCGCCCTTGGCGGTGACGACGCCGATGCCGATCGCGGGCTTGCCCTCCTGCCGCACCTTGAAGGTCGGCGGATCGACGTAACCATGGGTAACAGTCGCGATGTCGCCGAGGCGAAACACGCGGCCGTTGCTTTCGACCGGCGTCTCGGCCACGGCCTTGACGCCGTCGAGCGCGCCGGTGACGCGGAGCGGCACGCGCTGCGCGGAGGTTTCGACCGTGCCGGCAGGCACGACATTGTTCTGCTTGGCAAGCGAATCGAACAGCGCCTGCGGCGTGATGCCGAGGGTTGCGAGCTTGGCGTGCGAAAACTCGACAAAGATGCGCTCGTCCTGGGTACCGTAGATGTCGACCTTGGTGACGCCGTTGACCTTCAAGAGCCGTTGCCGCAGGCCCTCGGCGACTTTCTTCAACTGCCGATAGTCGGCTCCGTCGCCCGTCATCATATAGAGAATGGAATCGACGTCGGAGAACTCGTCATTGACCACGGGGCCGAGCAGGCCGGCCGGCAGATCGCCTTGCACGTCGGCGAGCTTCTTGCGCACGAGATAGAAGAGATAGGGCACCTCCTTAGGCGGCGTGTTGTCGCGGAAGCTGACCTGCATCGCCGTAAAACCCGGCTTCGAATAGGTCTGCACCTTCTCGAAATAAGGCAGCTCCTGCAGCTTCTTCTCGATGGGATCGGCGACCTGCATCTGCATTTCGTAGGCCGTTGCACCGGGCCACATCGCCGAGACGTTGACGACCTTCACCGTGAAATACGGATCCTCCGCCCGGCCGAGCTTCTGATAGGAGAAGAAGCCGGCGGCGCCGAGCGCAATGACGAGGAACAATACCAGTGCCGGATGGCTCACGGCCCAGGCGGAAAGATTGAAGCGTTTCATCGCACCCTCCAGATCAAAATTCCGACTTCATCCGTCATTGCGAGCACAGCGAAGCAATCCAGCATCTCAACTCAGGAAACAGTATGGATTGCTTCGTCGCTTTCGCTCCTCGCAATGACGACGGGGACTCAGAACGACAACGACGACACCACCCGGACCTTCTGGCTCGTATCGAGCTTTTGCACGCCGAGCGCCACGACCTTGGCGCCCTCATCGACGCCGCCGGTGATGACGACATCGTTGCTGTCATAGGCCTTCACGGTGACGGGCTTCAGCGCGATATCGCCGGCATTATCGACGACGTAGAACGAAGGCTTGTCGCCGGCGTCGTAGAGCGCCGACAGCGGCAGCCGAGCCACGCGCGCGGTGTTCGGGTCGCTCAGCGTCAGGGTCGCGGTCATGCCGAGCTCGACCTTGTCGTCGGCGCCGGGCAGGGAGAACTTGGCGAGATAGGTGCGGGTGGCGGGATCGGCGCTTGGCGAAATCTCGCGGAGCTTCGCCGCATATTTCTTGTTGGGCTCCGACCACAGCGTGACAGAGGCCGACCCGGTCTTGGCACGCTGCACCAGCGTCTCGGGGATTGCGACCACGGCTTCCTTCTCGGCAAAACGTGCGACCCGGATCGCGGTCTGGCCCGCGGCAACCACCTGGCCCGGCTCGACCAGGGTCGCAGTCACGACGCCACGAGCATCCGCCGCCAGCGTCGCATAAGAGAGTGAGTTCTTGGTGAGATCGACCGAGCGCTCGGCGCGGGAAAGCCGCGCGCGGGCCTCGTCGGCGGCGGCCGTGGCGGAATCGAGCTGCGCGTCGGTGGTCCAGCCCTTGGCTTTCAGCTCCTTGGCGCGGGTCTCGGCGGCCACGGCCTGCGCCACCACGCCGGTCGCGGCGTTGAGCTCGGCGACCGCCTGCTCGGCCTGCAGCTTCAGGTCGACTTCATCGAGGGTCGCGAGCGGCTGGCCGACCTCGACGGTCTGGCCGACCTCCACCAGGCGTTTTGCGACCTTACCCGGGACCCGGAAGCCCATGTCGGCCTCAATCCGGGGCCGGATCGTCCCGACAAAGCTGCGCTCGGGGGTCTCGGCCTCATAATGGGTGGTTGCAACGAGCACAGGCCGCGTGGGGGCTGGATTTTTTGCGACCTGGTCGTTGCAACCGGCCAGCGCGACCGCCAGGAAGGCAAGCGATGCACCGGCTAAGAGCCTGGAATAGTTCGATAAAATAACCCGGGCCAACATCGGACACTCCCATTGGCTGAATCTTGGAGGAGAGTGTCGAGTGTCTAGTGATAAAAGTCAATAATCGTCAGTAATCAGGATTTCGTGAGCGTTAAGGTGGGCCTTCGTTGCCGGGCGCGCCCTGTACGCCCTCGGGCTTTCGCCGGGACGACAGTCAAGGAGTTATTGCCGGCCGCGCTCGCGGGCCCTCCCCGATGTCCGCTTCTTCGCAGAGGGGCGGGCTGCAGCCCGGCGCGATTTCTTCGCGGCCGATCGTCTTGATCGCGCACTTGCCGACTCCTTTGCGGCCTTCTTCGGCAGAGCTTTCTTCGCGGTGCCCCGCTTCGCTGTCCTCTTCGCTCCATGCCTCTTCTTCCGCGTGGGCTGCGCCGCAAAGGGGGGCACCGGCAAGGGGTCGGAGACCAGGCCTTCGGCGCTGAGCTGCACGTAGGCGGCGACCGCCTCATCGGCCTTTGGCGGCTCTTCCGCCCTCAGCGCTTCGGCGGCGCTGTCGGCGAGACCCTTCATCGTTTCGGTGAATTTTTCGATGATGGATTTGTCCTTGTCCATGATGCCTCCTCCGGTTGTCTTGTCCGGCTGCCTTTCCGGTTGTCTTTCCGGTTGTCTTGGGCCTAACCAGGAGGATGCATGCGGGTTCCAGTTGGAGAGCGCTTCACTCGGCGAGCTGAAACCGCTCGAAGCGGTGCAGCTCTTCCTCGATGCGGCGCTTAAGCTCGCCACGCGCCTCGCCCTTCGCGCGCTTCCCCTCACCGACCCAATTCCACTTCTGCATCAGGAGCTTTTTGTTCTGTCGGTCGGTCTTCAGATCGAGCGCGGCGACGATGTCCTCGCCGACCAGAACCGGCAGCGCGAAATAGCCGAACTTGCGTTTTGCCTTGGGCACATAGGCCTCGAAACGGTGCTCGTAGTCGAAGAAGAGCTGCGTGCGCTTGCGCTGGATGATGAGGGGATCAAAGGGCGAGAGGATGTGTACCAGCTCGGACGGCTCGCAGCTCTCCGCGAGCGCCTCCGGCGTCGCCCAATGCTCATGCTTGCCCGCGCCTTCAAGCGCAACGCCCACGAGCTCCCCTCGCCGCACCCGCCGCGCGATCGCAGCCCGCACAGCACTCTTGCGGGGCGCGTCGAGATGGCAGATCGAGTCGAGCGACACGACGCCCTGCGAACGCAGAGCGCGATCGAGCAGGTAGGCGATGATGTCGCTCATTGAAGCCGATTTCGGCGGTTTGTCCCAACTCAAATGCCGGTCTATCAGCTCATAGGTCTTGAGCATGCCGTTGCGCTCGGAGATGGTGACCGTGCCGCAGTAAAAGGCAAGCTGCAGCGCGCGCTTGGACGGCTTGCGGCTCGCCCAGAGATGCTCCTTCTCGGTCAAGACATCATCCTCGATATCGCGGATGGTCAGCGCGCCATCACGCAACAGCCGCATCACCTTGCGCGTGTCGGCCGGCTTCACCGCGGCGAACCAGCGATGCCCCTCGCGCTTGTGCAGCTTCATGTCGGGAATGAAGAAGCGGAAATCGGCTGAGGGCACATAGGAGAGCGCATGCGTCCAGTATTCGAACACGCTTTTGTCGACGCTCTGGGCCTGGCGCAGATCGGCGCGGCGATAATCGGGGATGCGCGTATAGAGGATATGGTGATGGCAACGCTCGATCACGTTGATGGTGTCGATCTGCACATAGCCGAGATGGGCGACGGCGTCGGCGACGGCCTGCGCGCCTTCCCCGAACGGGGCCTTTGTGTCGAGCCGCTGGGCGGCAAGCCAGATGCGGCGAGCCTGTTGCGCCGTCAGGGGATGAAGGGGAGCCGCGCGGGACATGTCGCGGCATCTTAGCCGGATTCGTGAGGATAAGAAAAAGCCGCGCCGCCTCCAGGGCGACGCGGCGGAAAACGGAGGCGGTTCGCGCCCTTACTTCTTCGCCATGCTCATCTTCTGCGCCTTCATGTAGTGCCCGCAGGCGCTGCGCATCTTGCCCTTGCTCATGTCGGCATTCATCGCGGCCATTTCCTTGTTGGACGGCGTCTCGTACGCAGGCATGGCGGCCGCGGACTTCGCCATGTTCGCGGCGGTGCATTTCATCATCGCCGCGGAAGCGGGCGAAACGGCCAGAGCGGCAAGCATGGCGGCGGCAACCAGTATCCTCATGTGATCCTCGCTTGGAAAAAAGAAGCCAGCGTGCTGCTGGCGAATGAGATACCCATCTTCCACCGCTTTCGTTTCGGGAAGAAGACATTTTCTTTGCTGCAGCGCAGCGGTCGGCTTAGTCTTTCGGCCTAAAGGCGGACCATGATCTTGCCGCTCACACCGCGGAGGTGCGGCCAAGATCCCCGTGAGGCGCCTTGGGCTATTGAGATTTCGGCTTGGCGGGGATGCTGCCGGTGGCGATATCCGGATCGCATGACGCCTGGCCGCGCGCCGAGGCCTCGCAGCGATAGACATGGCCGGTCAGACGGTCGATCAGCCAGGCGCTGTCCTCGGTCGGGCCTTCGAAGCCGAAATAGCGCGTGCCGAGCGCGTTCACCAGGGTGGAGAGTAGAATGGCGGCGGCGATCAAAGCCGCGCCGATCAGGATCGGCATCGTGCTGATGATGATCGGGCGGTCCGGCGTGCCGGCACGATACCCCTGATACTCGTTTTGACGCTTTATTGACGGAATCACGGACCTTGCTTTGCGTTTTTTGTTGGCTTTTTTTGTTTGAATTGGGTCTTAGGCGGCCATCTGGCCGATTTGTTGTTCGCAGCCCGGCACTCGCGCGACTCCTTTGGGACGCGCGTCGGACTATGGAACGAAAATGAAAAAGGCGGCTCGAATGGGAGCCGCCTTTCCTTGAAGGGTCGAGATCCCGGAACTTACCGGAACAGGCCGCCCATCATGTGACCGAAGAACGCGCCGGGTCCGCCACCGCCGCTGCGGTAATAGCGCCGGCCACCGCCGCCGCTGCTGTGGCGATAGTGGTGCGAATGGGAGGACTCGTCGTCGGAGGAGGAAGAGGAGTCCGGGTCGTCCGAGGGCGCACGGCTGGCAAGTTTTTCCGACAGCAGGGCATCGTGCTGCGTCTTGTCGAGAAATCCTGTCTCGGGATAGCCCCGAACCGCCTGCCAGCGCTTGATCACGCTGCGGGTCTCGTCGTCGAACTTGCCGTTGACGTGCACGTCGAAGCCGAGCTTGTTGAGGCGGCGCTGCACGTCGCGGCGCTGGCCGCGATCAAGGCCGATCTGGTCTTCGGCGATCTGGTCGGCAGAATCGTCGCTCGACAGATTGCGGGTCTGATTGGGCGCAGGCGCCGGCCCGCCCTGCAACTCCGAAATGCGGGCGAGCGCGAGCGACTTGAAGGCGCCGTTCGGATAGTTGGTGATATAGGCGTTGAGCTCCTCGACGTGGTTCGAGTTCTTCACCGAACGCCAGAACTCCAACTCCATATCGGAAGCCTGGTAAGCCGAGGGCGCGTTGCCGGCGGGCGCATCGGCCTTGTCGGACTTGCTGTCGGTCTCAAGCGAAACCGGGTTGAGATAGACGTTGCCGATCAGGTTGGTGTTGCCCCAGGGCATCTGGCCCTTGTTGGTCTCCTCGTTAACCTGGGCGCGCACCATGGTCATCGCCTGCTGGATCTCGACGCCGGGCTTGGTGATGTTGGCAACGAGCGCGCGGGTGAACGGGCTGTCGCCGCCCGTGTCGCCGTCGAGCGCGGTCTGGCCGGGGCTGGTGGCGAACGCGATCAGCGTGCCCTCGGCCGTATTCATCTCGGCAAGGCCGGAGTCGACGGTCAGGCCGCGGCTGAGCTTGGCCGAGCGCATCCTCGCCGCGAACGGATTGTCGCGGCAGGCGTCGAGGAACACCAGCTTCACCTTGGCGTCCTGCATCGTCTCTTGAAGGGTGGTATCGACATTCATGGCGGCACCCAGCTTGACATCCGCCTCGCTCTTCAGGTCGGCGTCGATCGGCAGGAGGTAGTTGGTGCCGTTCACCGCGATGCCGTGACCGGCATAGTAGAACACGGCGATGTCGGCGCCTTCCGCCTTGCGGCCGAACTCGATCAGTTTCTCCGCCATCTTGTCGCGGTTCAGGTTGATGCCTTCGACGACATCGAAGCCGACGTTGCGCAGCGCGCTCGCCATGGTCAGGGCGTCCTTCGGCGGGTTCGGCAGCGCCGGGACGTTGATGTAGGCGCCGTTGCCGACCACGAAGGCGACACGCTTGTCGGCGAGAGCGGCCTTGCCGCTGAAGAGAAGCGCTGCGACTGATAAAGCTGCGATCCAGAAGCGCATGATGATTCTCCCCTCATCCCAAAATTCGCCTGGATCAGGTTCTCCCGCCTGATCCGTTGGGAACAATCTGATCCGGAACAGGGCGCGCGACCGTGACGCGCGTCACTCAGACATGGAGGCTGGATCGAACCCGTCAGCTCGACGCTGCGACACGACCGCTTGGGCGGTCTTTGTTCGTCAAAAGTAGCAGTTGAAGGGCTTTTCCGTCCTTGCGGTCAGGGCTGGACAGCCCGATGGCGCGGGATCAGCATAAGTGCCTGGAACCGGGCATATTTCGCCCTGTGACGTGCATCACATTCCGGTGTTTGAACCCGTCCTATTTTCCGATCATCCAAACGCCATCAGGCGTGTAACAGCGAGGATTACCACGATGACCAGCTCCGTTAGGTTTTTCGGAATTAAGGCGATGACCATCGGCGCCGCGCTCTCGATGACCGCGGGCGTGGCCTTCGCAGGCGACAACACGATTCCCACCAGCGCGATCATCACGTCGCTGAAGGCGCCTCCGGTGACCCGCAGCCTTTCGGGCGATCCGCAGGCGCTGGAGAAGAAGCAGCGCGAGATCACGCTGATCAACAAGGTGCGCAACCGCCCGACCCGCTCGCTGTCGATGGATGAACGCGACCAGCTCCAGAGCCTCACCATCGACAAGCCCAAGATCGATCTCGAGATCAATTTCGACTACAACTCGGCCGCGATCAGCCGGGGCTCGATCTCGGCCGTGCAGCATCTTGGCGAAGCGCTCACCGATCAGCAGCTTCATGGCCAGACGTTCATCGTCTCCGGCTACACCGACGCCGTCGGCGGCGACGCCTTCAACCAGGATTTGTCGAACCGCCGCGCCGACACCATCAAGAAGTATCTGGTCGATCACTATCATATCGCCGCCAGCGATCTCGTCACCGTCGGCTACGGCAAGACCCACCTCAAGGACGCTGATCACCCGGACGCCGGGGTGAACCGCCGCGTTCAGGTGGTCAACTCCGAAGCCCAGAGCACCGCGCAACAGTAAGCGTACCCGCGTACTCGGTCGGAAATCCGCCTGCCGCTCCCCGGCGGGCGGATTTTTGGCCCGCACGACACTTGTGCATGCCGATAGTGGAGGGACGATTGCGATGAAAACCTGTTTGAAGGGCTTCGCCGCCGCAGCGCTGCTGCTCACGGCCGCGAGCTTCCCTGCTTATGCCGAAGACGCCGCGGCTCCCGCCGCGACGACCACGACCACGACACCAGCTACGCCGAGCGCGGCGACACCCACCGACACCAAGCCCGCCTTCGTGCCGCGTCCGGCGCCAGTACCGAATGCGACCGCAACGACCCCGGAAGCGACCGCCGCGCCGCCGCGTCATCATCGTCACTATGCGCGGCATTATTATCATAATCGCCACTATGCCTATTGGGAGCCGTTCCCGATCTATCTCCCGCACCTTTATCGCAACCGCATCGTCTGGAACCGGGCTCACTGGTTCTGGTGAGCGCTCAAGGAGCAAGAGATGCGCGACGCCGCCGGCGCCGCGCATCAACGCCGGTCGAGCAGGTCGCGGATCTTTGCGGCCAGAAGCGCTTGCGTCAGCGGCTTCTGCAACAGCGACACGCCGGGATCGAGCCGACCCTGATGAACGACCGCATCGCCGGAGTAGCCGGTGATGAACAGCACCTTCAGCTTCGGCAGACGGCTCTGCATTTCGCGGGCGAGCTGGCGGCCGTTCATGCCGGGCATCACGATGTCGGTCAAAAGCAGGTCGACACGGAACGGATGGGAATCGTAAAGCTTCAGCGTGGCCGCGCCGTCAGGCGCCTCGTGAACGCGGTAGTTCAGGTCGCGCAACGTCTCGACCAGATAGGAACGGACGTCGGCCTCGTCCTCGACCACCAGAATGCTCTCGCCGCCGGGGCTGCCCACGACCGGCGCGCCCTCGGCCTCCTCGGCCGCAGGGGCGGCAGCGGTGCGCGCACGCGGCAGATAGATTTTCACGGTCGTGCCTTCACCGACCTCGCTGTAGATCTTGACGTGTCCGCCGGACTGCTTGACGAATCCGTAAACCTGGCTGAGCCCGAGGCCGGTGCCCTGTCCGGGCTCCTTGGTGGTGAAGAACGGGTCGAAGGCGCGCTCCTGCACCTCGCGCGACATGCCGCCGCCGGTATCGCTGATCGCGATCTGCAGGTATTCGCCGACGGGAACGCCGGCGTTCTGCTGCGAATAGCTCTCGTCGAGAAAGACGTTGCCGGTTTCGATCGTCAATTTGCCCTTGCCGGCCATCGCGTCCTTGGCGTTGATCACGAGGTTGAGGATCGCTGCCTCCATCTGGCTCGGATCGACCTCAACCGGCCACTGCGACGCGCCGCCTGAAATCTCCAGATCGATAGTCTCTCCGAGCGTTCGCTTGAAGAAATCCGCCATGCCACCGATCAACTGGCTGACATTCGTCATCCTCGGATCGAGCTGCTGGCGGCGGGCAAAGGCGAGCAAGCGCTGCGTCAGCATCGCGGCGCGCTGCGCCCCGCTCGCGGCATTGGCGATGGCGCGTGCCAGCCGCTCGCGCGCCCCGTCGCCCCAGGATCTCAGACCGCGGTCGGCGATCTCCAGATTGCCGCTGATGATGGTGAGCAGGTTGTTGAAGTCATGCGCGACGCCGCCGGTCAATTGCCCGATCGCGTCCATCTTCTGCGCGTGGCGCAGCATGTCTTCCGCCTCCCGTCGCTGCATGCCTTCCTGCGCCAGCGCGATCTCCGCGGCGCGAAGCTGCGAGGGCGACGGCAGCGCCAGCACCTTCGGCAACAGCGGCCACAGCATCAGCGCGGTGATGATCGAGGCCAGCGCCGTCATCGCCTTGACCAGCCCCTCGATGCCGTAGATCGGCACCCACAGCGTTACGATCGACAGCAAGTGGGTGAAGCCGCATGCCGTGATGAACAATGCAAAGGCCCAAAATACCCAGCCGAAGTCGACGTCGCGCCGCTTCGACACGAAGATCGAAAGCGCGATCGGGATCGAGAAATAGGCAGCGGCGATCACGGCGTCCGAGACCGCGTGAAGCCAGATCAGCTCCGGCTCCCACAACAGACAGATCCCGTGCGGGGACAGCGAGGAGGAATCCAGCAACCGCTCGAAGAAGGCCCACATGGCGATCGTTTCCCATTCAGCACGGGCTCGAAATCAAATCTTCCGTGCCCCGGGGAAAGTTGACCAGCGGCACAAGTCGCGTCAAGCGATCGGCGCGTGCGTCGCGCTGGAACCCAGGTCAAATCCAGTTCTGGAAGATCATCAGGCGCTGGAAGGTCTGCATCGACGTGCCGACGAATGCCGCGGAAATAGGCAGCATGGCCGCGAAACCTGCGCCCGCGAGCGCGACAAAGCCCCACAGCAGCCATGCCGGCATCCGCCCCCGGCGAAGCGCATGGACCAGCGCGAGGCTCACCGTCGCGGCCGACGGCAGATAGTAATAGATGAAGCCGAGCGTGCGCGGCAGCAACGCCCAGGCGAGATAGGGCCCGGCGTAAAACGCCAGCACCAGGAATGCGTCCCATCGCCGCGCCACGATGAAGTCGCGCGCGCAGACAACCAGCGCGAGTAGCGCTGGCCACAGCACCAGCGGATTGCCGAGGCATACCACGGCTGAGATGGTGCCGTTGCCGAGATTGTCGAACAGGAACCAGACCGGGCGCACCAGGAACGGCCAGGAAGGCCACGAGCTCATATAGGTGTGACCGCCGAGCGCGCTTGTGGTGTTGTCGGCGAAAATCCGCCTTTGCGCCTCGACGATATCTGCGAAGGAGAAGCCGTAGAGGCCGACAAAGCTTGATAGATATGCGACCGCCGGCGCGAGCACGAAGCACAGTACAAAGTGGTGGGCCCTGAAATCGGGCCAAAGATCGGGCCGATACCAGTCGGAAGCTTGCGCGTCGGCAAATTCTGCGCGCCAGCTCTGCATGAGCCGGATCGCGGCGATGATGACGATCGCGGTCGCGAGCGGAAACAAGCCGCTCCATTTGCAGGCGGCTGCGAGCCCGAAGGCAAGTCCTGCAAGGGCGAAGCAGACCTGCGGACGCGTTTGACGAAAGCCGAACAGGAACGCGGCAATGCCGAAAAGGCCAAAGCTGAGCGCGAAGATATCGAGCATCGCCGTGCGCGCGATCACGAACAGCATCTGATCGAAGAAAGCGATCAGGGATGCCGCCACCGCCTGCGCCTGGCTCCGAAATAGCGCGAGCCCGCAAAGATAGATCGCCACCACCGCCAACGCGCCGAACAGCGTGCCAGGATAGCGCCAGCCCAGCGGATTGTCGCCGAAGACATGGATCGAGAACGCGATTACCTGCTTGGCGAGCGGCGGGTGCATCGGGTTGAGCATGGGCTGTGGCATCACCGGCTCGAGCATCTGCCGCGCGGCCGGCACGTAGTGCACTTCGTCAAAGACAAATTTATCCGGCGTAGTGATGCCGATCAGCAACACAGCATGTGCGGCGAGAAAAATAATGACGGAAATGAGGCTGCTCTGGCGGAGCGAAATCGCGCGCGCCGAAGATTCTCCAATGATCTTCACAGGTATTGCCGCTTCGCCATGAACCAATATCGCCTCAATCCGACTCAGTGTGACCATTCAAAAATTTCTCGTCCACTGCATTGAACGCATTTCGATCTCGCGAGCACCAAGCATCGGGCTGTTAGGGGCGAGCTTGTGATAATTATACCACATCGCATATGCGCGCGATCCGGTACGATAGAGGACGATCGATCGGTTCATGAAATGATTTTGCGTCGCTGCGTATTTGCTATCTTTGTGGTTTGTCTCGCCGTCTCCGCTGCGTCTCGCGCGCATGCGCAGGCGCGCATCGGCGAAGCCGTGGTCGTCAAGAACCAGGTCGTCAACGCCACGACCAGCGGCCAAATCAATGTCGGCGACGGCGTGTCGCGTGATGAGACGGTTGCGACCGGTGCCGACAGCGCTGCGCGGCTCGTCATGGCCGACAGCACCAATCTCTCGCTCGGCGCCAACGCCTCGCTCAAGCTCGACCGCTCGGTGTTCAACGACGAGCACAGCTATCGCGACATCGCGATCGGGCTCACGACCGGCGCCTTCCGCTTCGTCACTGGACATTCGGAAAAGACCGCCTACAAGATCACTACCCCGCTCGCGACCATCGGCGTGCGCGGCACCATCCTCGATATCCTGTCGCAGCGCGGCAGCACAACTGTGGTGCTGCAGGAAGGCGCCGCCACCGTCTGCACGCTCGGCTTTCAATGCGTCCAGCTCACCCAACCCGGTGATACCGCGATCGTCAGCTTGACCAACGGCAAGGTTGCGATCCAGAAGACCGGGACGGCGCCGTGGACCTTCTCCTCGACCTGCGCCTCGGCGGCGGGGCTTTGCACCGTCACCAACTTTGCCGACGCCTCCCCGCCCGACGATCCCAACGCGCTGTGCGGGCGGTGATGATGAAGAGCAGGATCCTCGGCATCATTGCCTCGATCACGCTTGTCGCAGCGCTCTCGCTCGTGCTGACGGCGCTACAGACGCGTCCGGCCAAGGCATTCTGCGAGACCGAGGTCTGCCCGCCCTCGCCGAGCCCCTCGCCATCACCGACGCCGAGCGCCTCGCCGACACCAACCCCTACGCAGACGCCGACGCCAACTCCGACCCCCACGCCAACTCGGACGCCAACTCCCTCGCCCTCACCGACCCCGGCGCCGACACCGACCGATGGCGGCACCAGCGCCAACTCAATCAATGGGCTCGCCGGGCAGCGCTTCAACCAGATGATCACCAACCAGGTGCTGGGGTCGGTGCTGCTCGGCGTCAACGAGCAGATCAACTGCAGCGACTGCGTCTCGGCCTTCGGCTCGGTGGGTTCATTCACGGCCGGCGTCCATGGCCGCAAGGAATTGACCAATAACCTGTCGCTGCTGGCCGGCCTCGCCTACACTCAGTACAGCGAGAACGGCTACCACGTCACCGGCGCGCCGATCGGCGCGTTTGCGCTACGCTACGACTTCACCGACTGGGGATCGTCGCGGCCCTTCTTCGACATCGGCACGGTGGCCTCGCCGTTCCAGAAGGTGCATTACAGCCGCAGCTACATGACGAGCCTGGGCGCGGTGTCGCTCGACTCTTCCACCGACAGCTCCGACTATGCCGTCTATGGCCGCGCCGGCTGGATCAGCCGCCTGTCACCGCGCGACGAGGTCGCAGGCTCCGTCGAAATCTGGCAGCTCTGGCAGCGCGTCGCCGGCTATGCCGATCCGGCGGCCATGTTCAACCCGTTCAACGCCACGATCGCGACCGGCACCGATCGCACCAGCCTGGTCAAGCTCGGCGGGCAGTGGACGCATCTGTTCGGCTCGAGCGTCGAAGCCAATATCAACGGCGCCTTCGTGCAATCCTTTGCGACGCATTCGGGCATCGTCGCAACCGTGACCGGCGACGGCCTGGTCGTGCCGACCATGGGCAACCAGAACTGGTTCGAATATGGCGGCCGGCTCGGCTTCCGCATCACCAAGGGCTGGGTTGCGGATCTCTTCGTCAACGGCACGCTCGGCCCGCAACCGGTCGGCAACACCATTCACGGCGGCGTCGGGTTGCGCTTCAACTACTAGGACATCAGGTGCCGACCTGTTGCATCCGCGCCTTCCACGCGCGGGCCCTCGCCGTTGTCTCTTCCACAAACGTGTGCTTGCCGGTGCGATAGGCTTCTATGTCGTCCTTCGAAGCGTTGGCGAGCCCACGCTTGACGTTGGCGTAGGCACGGGCCACTTCCGGATGAGCGCGAAGGTAGTCGCGGAACACAAGATGCGCCTCCCATCGGGGATTGGAGGGCTCCATCAAGTGAACGTGGTGTGTCCACGGTCCGGGAGGTCCTCTCCGGAAGAACAGCTCGCCGGGAAGCCATGCGACATAGTCCGGTATGTAAACGTAGCCGAGTGCCTTCATCGGCTCGATACAGCGTCGTGTAGCTTCTTCGAGACTGGGCACGCCGACCAATAGGTCGATGATGGGCTTCGACGGCAATCCCGGAACCGCCGTGCTGCCCATGTGCTCAATCATCAAGGCGAACGAACCGAGCGCATCCTTGATTCTTCTGCTCTCCTGTTCGAACATCGCCGGCCAGTTCGGATCGTAGTCGAAGACAACAATCGACGCGGCGCCGTATTTTTCCACGCCCAGCCTCCCGCAAAAAGATGGCCTCCAGCGTATCACGCGAGGGATCGCCGATCCTTCACTACTGGTTGATAGACCCGATTTTGCAACCGCGATCAACGTGCGCTGGCGAGCTTGAGCGCGGCATCGACCGCGCTCCCCAGGATCTCGTCGGACAGCTTTCTATCGTTGACTGCCCGCGCCATCTGTAGCGCGCCGACCATCAAATTGTAGATCGCTATCGCTGACTGCCGGCGCTCGGCAGCCGAGCGTCCCTGTATCCGCGCTGCCATCAGCGGGATGAACCCGGATATTTTCCGCGTGAAGGCGTCGCGCGTCTTCTCCGGATGCCGCGCGATCTCGGCGACCAGCGCCGCGATCGGGCAGCCGCTTGCCGCGCCATCGCGATGCCGCGCCGACAAATAGTCTCGGATCGCCGCTTCGATCCCGACACCACTTTCCAGATTGGCGCGAAGCCCCTGCTCGCGCCGGCCGAGCGCGTCGCGCAGGACGGCCTGGACCAGATCTTCCTTGGACCCGAAATGGGCGTAGAAGGCGCCGTTGGTCAGCCCGGCGGCCGACATGATACCGGCAAGGCCGGCGGACGCCACGCCATGCTCGCGGAATTGCGCGGAGGCGACATTGATGATGCGCGCCCGCGTGGTCTGCTTATGTCCCTTCTCGTAACGCATCCCGGCTTCCTCCCGGCCGCACATCGCGTCTGGATCGTTATTGAATTATGATCATAATAAAGTATTATGATCATAATTCAATGGTTGTTCGCAAACGGGAAAGAGACAGACATCATGGCCCTCGAAGAAGCGATCGCGCCGCTCGCCGCGCTTGACGTCACGATAGAACCGGTGGCCGCCGAAGCGGTCCCGACCCCGGCATCCCCGCGTGCCGGTGGCGACCGCACCCGCTTTGCGCTCTTGACCGGTCCGATCCTGCCGACGCTGTTGAAGCTGGCGCTGCCGACGGTGACCGTGCTGGTGGCGCAGACTGCGGTCAGCATTGCGGAAGCCTGGTATGTCGGATTCCTCGGCACCGATGCGCTCGCAGGCGCCGCGCTGGTGTTTCCGGTCTTCATGCTGATGGCGATGATGTCGAATGGCGGGCTCGGCAGCGGCGTTGCGTCGTCGGTGGCGCGCGCCGTTGGCGCCGACCGCCGCAGCGACGCGAATGCGCTCTTGTTTCACGCGATGGTGCTGGCCATCATCGTCGGCGCGCTGTTCACGGCTGGCACGGTCCTGGGCGGGCCGGCGCTCTATCGGACACTCGGAGGACGCGGCAACGCGCTCGAGGCGGCAGTCAAATATTCCGATTATCTGTTTGCCGGCTCGATCCCGGTGTGGATCGTCAACCTGCAGGCGGCGGCGTTGCGCGGCGCCGGCAATGTCAAGGTGCCTGCGATGGTGGTGCTGGTGGGCGCGGTGGTGACGATCCCGCTTTCGCCGCTCCTGATCTTTGGGCTCGGCCCCGTCCCGCGGCTTGGCATCGCCGGCGCCGGCATCGCATTCGGCGTTTATTATTGCGCAGCGATGCTGTTCCTGCTGCGCTACATGGCGTCAGGCCGCTCGGGCCTCACTTTCCGGATCGTGCCGCTGCGTGCCTACCTTTTTGCCGACATCCTGAAGGTCGGCATCCCGACGTCGCTGAACGCCGTGCTGACCAATCTCACCGTCGTTCTCGTCACCGGCGCGGTCGGCCTGTTCGGCACGTCGGCGCTCGCCGGCTACGGCATCTCCTCGCGACTCGATTACATCATGATCCCGCTGTTGTTCGGCATCAGCACGGCGACGTTGACCATGGTCGGTGTCAACATGGGCGCCGGCGAGACAGCGCGCGCAAGAAGGATCGGGTGGATCAGCGGCATCGTCGGCTTTCTCCTCACCGGCACGATCGGCCTCGCCGTCGCGGCTTTCCCGGCCGCCTGGCTCAATCTGTTCAGTCACGATGCGCAGGTCGTGCGCGTCGGCACGACATATTTGCACATCGTCGCGCCGGCTTATGGCGCGCTCGGCTTCGGCTTTGTCGTGGGTTTCGCCGCGCAAGGCACCGGCCACGCGCTGTGGCCGCTCGCCGCCGCCATCGCACGCATCCTGATCGCGGCAGGCGGCGGATGGATCGCCGTTGCTACGCTTGGCGGCGGTATCTCGGCGCTGGCCGCGATGGTGACGGCGGCGATGCTGACTTCGGCCGCCATCAACACGATTGTGATGCTGTCGCCGGCGGTCTGGCGCGCGGAGAAGCCCTAGCTAGCTGCCCTCATACGCCCTCCTCACGCCTTCGATATCGAGCTTGACCATGCCGAGCATCGCCTGCATGGCGCGTTGCGCGCCGGCACGGTCGGGCCCGCCGAGATATTTCGGCAGCGCCGTCGGCACGATCTGCCAGGACACGCCATAGCGGTCCTTGAGCCAGCCGCAGCGCACCGCCTGCCCGCCACCGGCGAGCAAGCCATCCCAGAGGCGGTCGACCTCGGCCTGGTCGGCGCAGTCGATCTTGAACGAGATCGCATGCGTGTATTCAAAACGCGTGTCGCCGCCGTTCAGTGCCATGAAGCGCTGGCCGGCGAACGTGAACTCCACCAGCAGCACGGTCCCGGCCTTGCCGGAGGGACCGTCGATCACGTTCTTCTGCACCGTCTCGATCTTAGAGCCAGGCAGCAGCGAGACGTAGAAATTCGCTGCCTCTTCCGCCTCGCCGTTGAACCACAGGCAGGGTGAGATTTTGGACATGGGCTTGCTCCCGGTGTGGCTTTGCGATCAGGCGTGAGCCGGCGCGGCCATCGCCTTGGCGGCAGCCTCGACATCCATCCACATCACTTCCCAGATGTGACCGTCGGGATCTTCAAAGCTGCGGCCATACATGAAGCCATAATCCTGCTGCGGCGTCGGATCGAGCGCGCCGCCGGCAGCCTTGGCCTTGCCGACCACGTCGTCGACCGCCTCGCGGCTGTCGGCGGAAAGGCAGATCAGCACCTCGCTCGTGGTCCTGGCGTCGGCGATCTTCTTGCTGGTGAACTGCTGGTACTTGTCGTGGGTAAGCAGCATGGCGTGGATGGTGTCGGAGAACACCATGCAGGAGGCGGTGTGGTCCGAGAACTGCTCGTTCTTGACGGCGCCGATCGCCTGGTAGAAGGCGCTGGCGCGCTCGAGATCGCTGACGGGCAGGTTTACGAAGATCAGTTTGGCCATGAAGGGCTCCTTTTCGCTTGCGTTCCGCCCAAGGACGAACCCGCGGGAGCCGTTCCGACATACGACAAATGATTTTTTCGACCGTCATTCCGGGGCGATACGACCCGTCTACGCTCGCTCGGCGAGCTTCGCCGGGTGGGGGTCCGCCGAAGCGTCGAGCCCGGAATCTCGAGATTCCGGGTCCAGTGCTGCGCACTGTCCCGGAATGACCGTTACGCGGTCACGTCGCAATCGGGCTCGGCATGTTCAAAAACGAGCGCGCCACGTGCCAGAACAATTGCCGGTTGATCGCGAGCACCACCGAATGCGCGGTGCCGGGCAGGATCACGAACTGGCGGTCGCCGTTCGGCAGCTTGTTGAAGAACTCCTCGAGGTCGGCGACAGCGGCGATGCCGTCATACTCGCCACGTATCAAAAGTACGGGTGCCAGCACTTTTTCCGGATGCACGAGCGGCAGGTTGGCGGTCATGTCGAGATAAGTGCCGGTCGGGACCTGGTCGCCGAATTGGAGCTCGACGTCGGCCAGAGCCTCGATCACCGCGGGATCGGAGGTGCCGGGCTTGTCGCGGGTCGCGATCGAGCGGATCATGTCTCGGTCGCGTTTGCGCAAATTGTGCGTGCGATAATAGTCGACCTGCTCGGCGCGCTTCTTCAGCGTCGGCGAGCCCGCGCCCTTGTAGGTGAAGGCGGTGAAGACCAGGCGATTGATGCGGTCGGGCGCAGCCATGGCATAGGCGCCGGCGCGCAGCGCGCCCGAGGATTCACCGACGAAGTGATATTTTTGCTGGCCGGTTTCGCGCGCCAGCACTTCAGCCGCGGCCTTGAGGTCCTCGACCCCGCTCGCGACATCGGAATTGCCCGAGGTGCGGCCGGACTTGCCGTAATTCTCGTGGTCCATGGTCCAGCAATCGAAGCCGTAACGGGCAAACTCATTCATCACGGAATATTCGCCCTTGCCCGGCACGTGCAGGTCGAACACGCGGGAGGTGACGGACGAGCCGTGGACGAAGAACACGACCGGCCGTGCCGGTTCGCCGGCCTTCGGCGGGCTCAGGCGCTTGCGGAACATCCAGAGCGGAACGTCGCCCTTCTTGGCCCAATATTCGCCGCTCCAGATCGAGCTGTTGTCGGCAACATCGGAAGTCTCGGCCCTGACCGGCGAGGCCTGATCCAGCGTGCCCGCGATCAGGCCGAGGCCTGCTGCTTTAAGGATCGTGCGCCGCGGAAGCGGATTCTCCAGATGTGTCATGATGTTTCCCCTGGATGTGTTTCCCCTGGATGTGTTTCCCCTCGATCGCTTGTTTTCGATCGAACAATTGTAGTTTTCGACCGATAAATTGAGCGTAGCAGCGCCGATGCTGCTTTAAAAGCAGTGTGCACTGCACCGCGCCAACAGCATCGCGCGAGTCCGGGATTATGGATTCCGGGCCTGCGCCTGGCGGCGCATCCCGGAATGACGAGGGTGTTATTTCCCCGTAAACTTCGGCTTGCGCTTCTCGGCGAACGCCTTGACGCCTTCCTTCAGGTCCTCGCTGGTGCGGATCGGGTCGAGGATGCGGCGCGCTTCGGCAACCGTCTCCAATGGTCCCTTGGGCATCGCCTCGCGCGCGAGCTTCTTCAGCGCCTGCACCACCAGCGGCGCATTGCCGGCGATCTTTGCCGCCATCTCCTGCGCGATCACAAGGTGCTGGTCCTTTGGCGCAATCCTGTTGACAAACCCGATCTGATAGGCGCGCTCGACCGGCAATTCTTCGCCGATCAGCAGAAACTCCATCGCAATCTTGTGCGGCATCCGCGACACCACTGAGGAAACGCCACCCGCGGTGGTGCCGATCTTGGCTTCGGGATAGATGAAGCGGGTGGTCTCCGAGGCCACGCAGAGATCGGCCATCTGCACCAGCACAAAGCCGCCGCCGACCACCCAGCCCGAGGTCGCCGCGATCACCGGCTTGTCCAGATCGACGCCAAGCCCCGGCACAGCGTGCCACATGTTGACCGGAAGATCCTTCACATCGGCGCCGACGCAGAAATAGGCTTCCTCGCATGAGGCCAGCACGGCGACGCGGTCGTCGCTGTCGCGAAAGCGCAGCCAGGCCTCACGCAGCTCGTCGCAGAGTGCGTTGTTGAGCGCGTTGTGCACGGACGCGCGATCCATGGTGATGGTCGCGACGTGGTCCTTGCTTTCGTAGCGAACGAGTGACATGCAGTTTCGCCCCCCAGATTTTGTTCTTATGTCGTTCCGGGGCGCGCGTCAGCGCGAACCCGGAACTTCGAGATTCCGGGCTCGGCGCTTCGCACCGCCCCGGAATGACGGAGCCCTATTTCTTCTCATCCGGATGGCGATGGACCGGATCGACCCAGAGCACGGTCTGCGGCTTCTCGACCGGCTCGATGTCGAGATTGATCGCGACCGCCTCGCCGTCGGAACGCACCAGCACGCATTCCAGCACCTCGTCGGGGCTCGCATTGATCTCCTGGTGCGGCACGTAGGGCGGCACGAAGATGAAATCGCCGGGCCCGGCTTCCGCGGTGAACTGCAGCTTCTCGCCCCAGCGCATCCGCGCCTTGCCCTTCACCACATAGATGATGCTTTCGAGATGGCCGTGATGATGCGCGCCGGTCTTGGCGTCGGGCTTGATGGTCACCGTGCCGGCCCAGAGCTTCTGTGCGCCCGCACGCGCGAAGTTGATCGCGGCCTTGCGGTCCATGCCCGCCGTCGAGGGCACGTTGGGATCGAGCTGGTTACCGGGGATGACACGGACGCCATCATGCTTCCAGCGTTCATCGTCGTGATGGTGCGAGTGGTGGCCGTGAGCGTGATCGTGAGTAACCGTCATCTTGATATCCAAAGTTCCTTTCAGCGCCATTTCGCCAGCACGTCCGGATTGACCACGTTGGTCGGCGTGCCGGCTGCATAGGAGATAATCTGGTCGAAGATATCCGTGAATTGAATCTCGTATTCATCCCGCGAGACATAGCCGATATGCGGTGTCGCGATGACGTTATCCATATTGAGCAAGGGATGGCCCATGTCGCGCAGCGGCTCCTGCTCGAACACGTCGACCGCGGCATAACCGGGCCGCCCCCCGCGCAGCGCCTGGACCAGCGCACCCGGCTCGATCAGGCCGGCGCGGCTGGTGTTGACGATGGTCGCGGTCGGCTTCATCCGCGCGAGGTCTTCGGCTTTGACGATGCCGCGCGTGGCGTCGACCAGGCGCATGTGCAGCGAGATGTAATCGCATTGCTCGAAGAACGCAGCCTTGCTCGCCGCGGTGTCGTAGCCGTCGGCCCGCGCCTTCGCCATCGCGGGCGCGCGCGCCCAGACCAGCACCCGCATGCCGAAGGCCCTGGCATAGCCAGCGACAACCGCGCCGATCCGGCCATAGCCATAGATGCCGAGCGTCTTGCCGCGAACGGTCGAACCGACGCCGGACTGCCAATGGCCCGCCTTCAGCGACGTCACCTGCTGCGGGATCATCCGCGCCGAGGCGAGCACCAGGCCCCAGGTCAGCTCGGCGGTGGCATAGGACGGCGTATCGGCGTGCTGCCCCGAGGAGACGACGATGCCGAGCCGAGTGCAGGTATCGATATCGATATGCGGATAAACACTGCGCTGGCTGATCAGCTTCAGCTTCGGCAGGCGCTCCAATAGCGGCGCGCGGATCTGCGTGCGCTCGCGGATCAACACCAGCGCCTCGGTACCCTTCAGCCGCTCGACGAGCTTGTCGACGTCCTGGACGTGGTCGTTCCAGATGGTGACGTCGTGGCCCTTCAGCTTGGCGAAGCAATCGAGGGTGCGTACCGTATCGAAATAATCGTCGAGGATGGTGACCTTCACGAGACACCGCTCCCCTATTTCACCGCGAGCAACTCGACGTCGAAGATCAGGGTCGCGTTCGGCGGGATCACGCCGCCGGCGCCGCGCGCGCCATAGCCGAGCGCTGGCGGGATGATCAGCGTGCGCTTGCCGCCGACCTTCATGGTGGCGACGCCCTCGTCCCAGCCCGCGATCACACGATGCTGGCCGATCGGAAACTCGAACGGCTCTTTGCGGTCGACGGAAGAGTCGAACTTCTTGCCTTTCTGGCCATTCTCGTAGAGCCAGCCGGTGTAATGCATCACGCAGATCTGGCCCGGTTTCGGCGAGGGCCCGGTGCCGACCTTGGTATCGATGATCTGCAATCCTGAAGCTGTGGTCATGGGTTTGGTCATGGATTTTCCTGCGGCTTGCGCGAACGCGCCCGCCGGCGCCAACGCGAGTGTGACCAGCGCGATGGCGATGGCCGCGAGACAAGAGATCGTTGCGTGCCGGAAATGCATTCGTTCACCTTCGTTGTTCAATGCGGGAGGCTGTTTAGCGTAAGGTCGTGGACGTTACCACCCACCACGTCCCGGATTCTGGGGCCGACGTGCCGGCCCGAGGCGCGCTTAGGCCGCGCTTTGGCTTGGAACGTTTGGCCGCGTGAAGCGTAGGCTCCAGGCTTCCGTCGCTCGACACCCCCGGAACGGCGGGAGTTGTCTTGGGCCCCGGCGTCGGACGAGCCGCCGGGGCCGACACGGGAGGATGAAATGCCGCTTTACCATTTTGATTTGGTCAACACGAAAACCCATCTCGATGCAGGCGACGCAGAGTTGCCGGACGACATCGAGGCAATGGACTGCGCCGATTCGATCGCACGGCGCGTCCTGACAGTTCGGCCGGAGGTGAAGAACCACCACTATTCCATCCTCGTCACTAACGAGGAAGGCGAAGAAATCTGCCGCCTGCCGATCGATATTATTCACTGACGGGCGGCGATAACGCATTCGAACGGGAGCGCCCATCGCACGGGCGCATCAGCCGACCTGTTCCTGCCGAGAGTCCGGCTGAACATGACTGACGCCCGGCTGCGTTGCGCGGCCGGGCTTTTTCTTTGCAGCCGCCGCGGCCGCAAGCGAACGTGCGGCCGCTCCGCCAACCGAAACGTCAAGAATGGTTCCCATTACAATCAGGTAATTTTCGGTTGCAATGCGGCGTTCCGTTCCCATGTCGAGAGCATGAAGCAATCGGACGTATTTCGGGAAAACGCGGAAAATTGCCTGCAGCTTGCGGAGCGTGCTGACGGTCAGCCGACCTTCAAGCGCTACGTACGCATGGCCAAGGCATGGATGGCGCTTGCTGAAGAGCAGGATTGGCTCGACGGCGAGGTCCCGCCCCTGACGATCAAGACTGCCTGATCCGCGTGCCCGCCCGTTAATTTGGGAGGCAATGTCATGCGTCTTCGCATCGCATTGGCGGTATTGGCTGCCGCCTTTTTCTTTGCCACCGCCGTCGCGACCGTTGTCACGGTGCGGGAAGTGAAAACTCATACCTACTCACTAACGCCGCCAACTGCACGCATTTAGCGGGCATTTCGTTCACTTCATATCGGCGCGATCTCAGGAACCAAGTTCCCATTTGTGCGTAGCACCACTGCTAGCCACAACTTTGGGTCATCGCATTGGACGCCCGCACGACGGGGCGCGGCCCCGCAGAAAAACCTCGGCTCCCGGCGCCCCAGTCCGAAGTGACGCCCGGCCAGGACAAAACGAGAGAGACGAACGAGCAGCGGCAGGACGCGGCGAAACCACCGTCATCGCTGCGAGATCGCGTGCGCGAGCGTTGGCTGCTCGTCACTGTCGTATGCTGCCTGGTGCTTGTCGCCACCATCGGCGGGCTCGCCTACTGGCTCAGCATTCGCGACTACGAGTCAACGGACGACGCTTTCATTGCCGCGCGCTCATTCTCGGTTGCGCCCAAGGTCGGCGGCTATGTGACTGAGGTGCCCGTCACCGACAACCAGCATGTCAACGCCGGTGATCTGCTCGCCAAGATCGACGACCGCGACTACGTCAACGCTGTCAATCAGGCCCGGGCTCAGGTGGCGGTGGCGCAGGCCAACATCGATAACATCCAGGCGCAAATCGACAGCCAGCATCAGCAGATCGATCAAGCCAAGGCGCAGGTCGACCAGGCCGAGGCGCAACTGCAGTTCGCCCAGCAGGAAGAGAAACGCGCCAAGGACCTCGTTGAAAAAGGGGCCGGCACGGTGCAGCGCGAACAGCAGACGCGCTCCGATCTGCAATCGCAGCAAGCCAATGAAGCGCGGACCAAGGCCGCGCTGATCGCCGCCGACCTCGGCATCAAGACGCTCGAAGCCCAGCTCGAAAGCGCGCGCGCCTCGCTGCAGCAGGCCAAGGCCCAGCTCGATCAGGCCAATCTCAATCTGCAATACACGCGCGTAACGGCCGCGCAATCCGGACGCGTCGTCAAGCTTTCCGGCGCGGTCGGAACCTTCACGACCGCGGGCCAGAGCCTGATGATGTTCGTGCCGGACGAGATCTGGATCGTCGCGAACTACAAGGAGACCCAGCTTGCGGACATGCGGCCCGGCCAGCCGGTCGTCTTCACGATCGACGCCTATCCCGGCCGCAAGCTGACCGGCCGCGTGGCCTCGGTGCAGCCCGGTTCGGGCACGGTATTCAGCCTGCTGCCTGCGGAGAATGCGACCGGCAATTACGTCAAGGTCGTGCAGCGCGTGCCGGTGAAGATCGTGGTCGACCACTGGCCCGCCGATATCGCGATCGGGCCTGGCATGTCGGTCGTGCCCTGGACCAAGGTGCGATGACCGACGCCACACAGGGGGCGGCCGGCTGGTCGCCGGAGCGCTCCGCGGCCGGCGGACACAATCCCTATCTGATCGCATTCGTTGTCTCGATCGCGACCTTCATGGAGGTGCTGGACACCACCATCGCCAATGTCGCCTTGCGTCATATCGCAGGCGCCTTGGCCGTTGGCATCGATGAGAGCACCTATGTCATCACGAGCTATCTCGTCGCGAACGCCATCGTGCTCTCGATCTCGGGCTGGCTGTCGACGGTGATCGGTCGCAAGCGCTTCTATATGCTTTGCGTCGCCACCTTTACGTTCGCCTCGTTCTTGTGCGGAATAGCCTGGAATCTGGAAGCGCTGGTTCTGTTTCGCATCCTGCAAGGGATCGGCGGCGGCGGCATGGCGACCAGCGAGCAGGCGATCCTCGCTGATACCTTTCCGCCTCATCAACGCGGCCAGGCCTTTGCCATCTACGGCATCGCCGTCGTGGTCGCTCCGGTGATCGGACCGACGCTGGGCGGCTGGATCACCGACACCTATACCTGGCACTGGATATTCCTGATCAACGTGCCGATGGGACTGTTGTCGTTGTTCCTGGTTGGAACGCTGGTCAACGAGCCTTCCGGCGCGGAGGCGGAGCGGCAAAGGCTGCTGAGCCGGGGATTGCGCGTCGACTATGTCGGCTTCGTGCTGGTTGCGATCGGGCTCGGTTCGCTGGAATTCGTCCTCGACGAGGGCCAGCGCAACGACTGGTTCGGATCGCAGATGATCACCGCATTCGCGATCACCTCCGCGTTCTGCCTGATCGCACTGGTGGTCTGGGAGCTGCTTCAGGAGGAACCCATCATCGATGTCCGCCTGCTGGGACAGCGGCAGTTCGGCGCCTGCTTCATCGCGATGCTCGGCACCGGCGCCATCGTCATCGCAACCACGCAGATCCTGCCCCAACTGCTGCAGGCCGAATTGGGCTACACAGCATTCCTGGCAGGACTGGTGCTGTCGCCGGCCGGCCTCGTCACCATGGCGATGATGCCGGTCACGGGGATACTGATCGGGTCGGTGCAGCCCAAATACCTGATCGCGGCGGGAGGCGCGATCGCGGCGCTGTCGATGTGGCATCTCACCGGCATCACCGGCGATATCAGCTATGGTTACGCGACGATGTCGCGCATCTACCTCGCGTTCGCCCTGCCACTGCTGTTCCTCCCCATCACGACAGCGTCCTATGACGGCATTCCACCCGAAAAGACCAACCAGGCTTCTGCGCTGATCAATGTCGCCCGCAATCTCGGGGGATCGATGGGCGTCGCCCTGTCCCAGACGGTCCTGGCCCAGCGCCAGCAGTTTCATCAGAGCCGGCTCATCGAGCACATGGCGCCGTCCGATCTCGGCTATCAACAAACCATCGACGCCATGACCCAATTCTTCGAGGCGCAGGGCTCGAATGCGTCGGATGCAGCGAGTCAGGCAATCGCCTGGGTCGGACAGGCGCTGCAGCATCAGATCGATCTGCTCGCCTTTATCGACGTCTTCTGGACGCTCGCCGTCATCGGCGCGCTCATGGTGCCGGTGGCCCTTTCGCTCAGGCCGATCAACCTGGGGGCGCCGCCAGCGGCACATTGAAACCGGGCGTTCAATAGCCGAGCGCGCAACCGTCCTTGCGCGGATCGGATCCGCCGGTCAGCGTGCCCTTGTCCCAATCGATCCAGATCGCCTGGCCGCCGCCGAGCGGACCGACCACGCTCGTGGTCTTGTGGCCGAGCTTCTTCAAGCCTTCGACAGTCGCCGCCGGCACGCCGTCCTCGAGCTGGTAGACGCCCTCGTAGTGCAGCCCGCGCGGCATATCGATCGCTTCCTGCACGTCGCAGCCATAGTCGAGGATGTTGGTCAGAACATGGGTCTGCCCGACCGGCTGATACTGTCCGCCCATCACGCCGTACGGCATCACCGCACGGCCGTTCTTTGTCGCGAGCGCAGGGATGATGGTGTGCAACGGCCGCTTCTTCGGCGCGATGCAGTTGGGATGTCCGGGCTGAATGCGGAAGCCGCCGGCGCGGTTCTGCAGCAAAATGCCAGTCTTGTTGGAAACGATCGCCGAGCCAAAGGAATGTGCGACCGAATTGATGAAGGAACAGACGTTGCGGTCCCTGTCGACCACCGTGATGTAGATGGTCGAGGGATTCATCGGCGGCGCGACATTCGGCAGATCGAGCAGGCCATCCATCCGGATCTTACCGACATATTCGTCGGCAAAATCCTTGGCCAGGATGCGCACCACATCAACGTTCACCTGCGCAGGGTCGCCGATATATTGCTCGCGCATCATGTAGGCGATGCGCGCGGCCTCGGCTTCGAGGTGGAAGCGCTCGACGCTGAGCGGCGCGAACTTCGTGAGGTCGAAGCGCGACAGGATGTTGAGCATCACCAGCATGGTGATGCCGGGTCCGTTCGGTGGGCATTGCCAGACGTCGAGCCCCTTGTACATCGTGCCGATCGGCGAGGTCACTTCCGTGGTGTGCTCGGCGAAATCCTCGACCGTGTGCAGGCCGCCGATCGAGCGCAGCGTCTCGACCATGTCTTCGGCGATCTCGCCCTTGTAGAAGGCGTCGCGACCGCCCTTCGCGATCGCTCGCAGCGTCTTGCCGAGCTCCGGCTGATGGAGCACCTCGCCTGCCAGCATCGGCCTGCCATGCGGCAAGAAATAGCGAACCGTATTGGTGCCGTTCTTCAACTTCTCGAATTGGTTCTTCCAGTCGAAGGCGATGCGCGGGGCGACCACATAGCCCTCTTCCGCGGCCTTGATCGCGGGTTGCAGCAGGACATCGAGCCCGAACTTGCCGTGGTCGCGCAGGATCGTCTGCCAGGCGTCGATGGCGCCGGGAATGGAGACCGAATGCGCCGAGGTCAGCGGCACCGCGTGGATCTTGCGCTCGAGGTACCATTCAACATTGGCAGCAGCAGGCGCCCGGCCCGAGCCGTTATAGGCGGCGATCTTGCCCTCGCCTCGCGGCTGGATCAGCGCAAAGCAATCGCCGCCAATTCCGGTCGATTGCGGCTCGATCACCGCGAGCAGCGCCGAGGCCGCCACCGCGGCATCTGCCGCGGTCCCGCCATCCCGCAGCACGTCGATTCCGGCGAGTGCCGCTTGCGGGTGCGAGGTCGCGACCATGCCGTTCTGGCAATGGACTGTTGAACGGCCGGCGAAATGGAAATTCCTCATGCGAAAGCGCTCACTTTTGTCGTCTTTGCTGGGCCTGCCAGGGAAATGCGGCGTTACATGGCATATTCCTGCCGGGCTCAGCAATGGCCTGGCATACCAACGCCAATGCAGGAATTACAGGGTTTCCACAGGAATACCCGCCTGATAGACCCCCCTCATGCCCTTCAAGGTCGCCGCCTTCTATCAATTCGCCGCGCTTGCCGATTATCGTGCGCTGCGCGAACCCCTGCGCGCAACCTGCGCGCGGCTCTCGCTCAAGGGCAGCATCCTGCTCGCCGCGGAGGGCATCAACGGCACGGTCGCCGGAGGCGATGACGGCATCGATGCCCTCATCGAAGAGCTGCGCCGCGGCGCGCTGTTCGGCGGTCGGCTCGACCACCTCGAGTTGAAATTTTCGCGCGCGCAAGCGATGCCCTTTGGCCGGCTCAAGGTGCGGCTGAAGAAGGAGATCGTCACGCTTGGCGATGCGAGCGCCGATCCGACGCGGCAGGTCGGCGTCTATGTCGAGCCGGGCGACTGGAACGCGCTGATCGCCTCGCCGGATACGCTCGTGATCGACACCCGCAACGCCTTCGAGGTCGCGATGGGGAGTTTCGACGGCGCGCTCGATCCCAACATCGCGCGCTTTGGACAGTTCAAGGAGTTTGTCGCGCAAAAGCTCGATCCGGCCAAACACAACAAGATCGCGATGTTCTGCACCGGCGGCATCCGCTGCGAGAAAGCAAGTTCGCTTTTACTCGCGCAGGGGTTTGCGGAAGTCTATCATCTCAAGGGCGGCATCCTGAAATATCTGGAGGAGGTGCCGGAAGCGATGAGCCGCTGGCGCGGCGAATGCTTTGTGTTCGACGAGCGCGTCGCGCTCGGCCACGGCCTGCGCGAACGCGTCAAGGAAGTCGTCAGCGATGAGTGAGCAAGAGCTTTCCGAGCGCATCGATGCATTGGAGTCGCGCCTGACGTACCAGGACGAAACCATCGAACAGCTCAACGCGACCATCACGGCGCAGTGGCAGCAGATCGATGCGCTGACGCGTCAACTCGCCGCCTTGAGCGAGCGCCTGCAGGAGGCCGAGGCCAACGCGCCGGCGCCGGCGAATGAGCGGCCGCCACATTATTAGCCGCTAGACGATTATCGAAACGCCCCCTTCACCTTGTCCCACAGCGAAGGATGCGGCTCATTGTCCTGCTTGGTGTCCTTTGCGCTCGGGGCATCGTCACGGTTGCTGTCGTGCCTGGTCGGCGCGGGTTGCGCCGCGCTGACGGGATCGGAGGCCGGAAACGTGTCGATCAGCCCAGCCTCAAGTCTCGCGTGCATTTCGGCATCGGCGCGCGCGGCCGCGTTGGGATCGGCGGCGTGACGGTCGTGGGGTGCGGGATTGAATTTCTCGGCCATGGAAATCCCTCCATGCTCGAAATAACGCCCCCCTTTGGCTGCAGTTCCAGCCTTGAGTTCTGGCCTTGGCCTGACCGGTCGCGACGTGTATCAGGAACCGCAATTGTGCCGGTCCCGCAGGAACGCTTCGCTTGAACCAGATTAAACCCATGCTCGACGTGCTCGGCGGGCGAAAACGAGAGACGCCCCCGATCTGGATGATGCGGCAAGCCGGCCGCTACTTGCCGGAATATCGCGAGCTCCGCGCCAGAGCGGGCAGCTTCCTCGACCTCTGCTTCACGCCGGAATACGCCGCCGAACTCACGCTGCAGCCGATCCGCCGTTTCGGCTTCGATGCCGCGATCATCTTCTCCGACATCCTGGTCATCCCCTACGCGCTCGGCCGCAGCGTGCGCTTCGAGGTGGGCGAAGGCCCGCGGCTTGATCCGCTGGATACGCCGGCGAAAGTCGCCGCGTTGGCTCCGACCGCCGATTTCGAAAAGCTTCAGCCGGTCTATCAGGCGCTGCGCGAGGTGCGCGGCGCGCTCGCCGAAAACGTCACGCTGATCGGCTTCTGCGGTGCGCCGTGGACGGTTGCGACCTATATGGTCGCGGGCCAGGGCACGCCCGACCAGGCGCCGGCGCGGATGATGGCGTATCGCGAACCGGAAGCATTCTCGAAAATCATCGATACGCTGGTCGACAATTCGATTCTGTATCTGGTCGGGCAACTCGAGGCCGGCGCCGATTGCGTGCAGATCTTCGATACCTGGGCCGGCGTGCTGCCACCACGCGAATTCCTGCGCTGGTCGATCGCGCCGACCGCGCGCATCGTCGAAGGCGTGCGCGCGAAGGTGCCTGACGCAAAGATCATCGGCTTTCCCCGCGGCGCCGGCGCGCTGCTGCCGGCCTATGTCGGCGCGACCAAGGTCGACGCCGCCAGCATCGATTGGACAGCCGAACCCTCGCTGATCCGCGAGCGCGTGCAGAGCCGGGTCGCGGTGCAGGGCAATCTCGATCCGCTGGCCTTGATCGCCGGCGGCCCCGCGCTCGACCGCGCCATCGACGACGTGCTGGCGAACTACGCGCAAGGCCGGTTCATCTTCAACCTCGGCCACGGCATCCTGCCGGAGACGCCGATTGCGCATGTCGAGCAGATGATCCGGCGGGTGCGGGATTACAGGAGCTAGCGGTGCGCTCGCATTTTTGGCTGATTCAATTTTAAAACAACTTGCGCGGTGTCATCGCGGGATCGCGAGGCGTCGTCACGAGGCCTTTTCGTCGCATGGAGCCTCGGAAGCACATGCGCTAGCCGCCGGGCGTCGGCGCCTCCTGCCGAGGACCGACGGCGCTCGGGAGTGCTGGCGGCCGAGCCTCCGGCACCATCATCGTGCGCGCCGCCAGCAGCCACGGCATCCATATCCATCGCGCTGCCTGCGTCCAAAGCGTGAAGGGATCGGCCATCTCGAAAGAGCGCGCGAACGCTTCGAAGGAAGGTGTCGCACGCAGGTTGATCGACACCTGCTCCCAATCGCAGTTCCGCGATTGTCGGTGAACGATATCGATGTCGAGACCGGGCAGATGCGCGCTGACTTTGGTGGCCTCGATCTCGCTCTCTTGACTGTATGTCTCTTCACGCATGAGACCTGCCGTCGCCGTGCAATCTTTGATCCGCCGGACACGTGCCGCCGCGAGCCGGCGGACTATCACGCATCATCGTCCGGAATGGAAGCCGGGAACCGGCTGCCACACCGCTTCGACCTTGCGGCGGCGCCGGCGCTCTCTCCGCCCGACCATGAAAGTTCCACTTGGCTGTTCTCCGGCGACCGGCTCACGAGCCATAGCGTCCGCTCTCACGACCCATCGTTCAAGGGCGTTCGACAAGCAACGGCAACACGTTTGCACCACCCCCCATGAGGGGATTCGACGGCTCGAAATGCTCCCGCAGTTCTCGTTTCCGGACGAGCGACCGCGCATCGAGAAAGGCATCCTTCAAGCTGACGGTCTGCCGCAGCGCGGTGTTGAAGAAAGCGTCGCCGAAATAGGTCCACCTGGCCTTGTCCTCACAGCCGAACGACGAATGGTTGGCGTCGGCCGCGGTGATGACCAGCACATCGGGATTCGCAAGACGCGGGACAAAGACCCCGGAATAGCAGGCGGAGATGACCACCACCTTGTGTCGCACACCCGTCTTCGCGAGCATGTCGGCGAGACGAGATGGCGTGAGCGTTTGTGTGAGCCGCCCCGCCTTGATCGCAAGGCCGTCTGGAGAGCCATGCGAGGTGAGAATCAGGAAGAGAACATCTTTCTCGGCATCCAGGCGGTTGGCTGCGGCCAGCAACGACCTGGCCAGAGCTTCGATCGTTGCACTTCCGCCTTTCCTGGAATTGTATTGCACGGTGACCGGGCCAGTCTCGAAACGGCCGGCTACGACCTCTGCTGCGCCGGTCGCCTCGGATCTAAACACACCTTGATCGCCGAACAGGCCAAACGAGACCACCCCCAGCTTTCCGGCATTCTCAACAGCCTGGACCGGCGAAACCGACGGAGCGATGGTCAAGACAACAGCGACGAGCGGCGCGACGAGCCGCCTGATCCAGCATCCGGACGTCATGATGACCCTCGTTCCAAGATCGCCGCTACAGAATTGCGGCCCAACAACAAATAGCGGAGCACCCGTGAATTTCCATCCCTGGGAACGGGAACCTCGTCAGAGACGCTCGCACTTCGCCCACGGTTCCGGACGAAATCCGGATCAGCCCGCTTCAGGGTGCGTGAGGTGGCGCACATATTCGCATCCGAGATCGAACCCCTGCGTTGGAGGCCGCAACCAACCGGTAGCCGAAAGGCCGAACGGACGTAAGGAGGCATCCATGACGTTGACCCGACACCTTCGCATCCTGTCGCTGGCTTTAGCCGCACTGAGCTCGGCGACGCCCGCTTTTGCACTCAACCCGCAGCCGCTGCCGCCGGGCATGCGCTTCAATCCCGCTATCGTCAATCGTGCTCCAAGCGTGGGAGCCTGGAACAGAGGCCCAATCGGGCTGCACTGTCACGGCGTCCAGATCGGCGATCCGCGGACCCATCCGCCGGTGCGTGTCTGTCCGTGACGGCGGGACAACACCAGGCCGCTCTCGGACAGGTACCGGACAAGACTTCTGAATAAGGGCCGATGGGGCTCAGGCGACCGCGGCGGCACTATTCGTCGCGGTTTCCGCGTAGCTCTGGCAAACCCGCAGAGTCTTGTCGCAGCGCCAGCAGATCATGCCAGGCACCAGGCGTAGACACGCTATGCAACGTCATACAGCCGCTGCAGGCGCTCGGTGATGATGTCGCAGAACCGCTGCAGCTCGGCCTTGTTGCGGACCGGGCCAGCTTCCACGCCAAACATCAGCATTGATCTCCACGGAATGCCGTAAACTCGCACGGTGACGCCGCGTTTGGGACAGCCGTCTACCTTGCTCAGGTCTTCGTGGATCATCGCCGCCAGCTCTTCGGCTGTTTTTCTTTCCTTGGCTCGATCTGCCATCGTCGGCCCTCAGTCCATGACAATCAGCGCGGCGTTTTCAATGGGCGATGTCATGACGGGCTGGTATATCGCATCCACCTGCTCGCGAAAATGGCCGTATCACGCGGTGACTATCGTAGGTCTGTCGCTCTTCAATGGCCATAGCCGGTGAAGAGATGGACGACGGCAACGCCGATGCGCCTGGCATTGGGGAAGCCGGCGGATAGCTCGGCAAGCGCGAGAAAGAACAGCCCGTAGAAGTAAGGCGGATAGCGCGGCTCGAGCGCAAGGAGCGGCGAGGCAAGGCGGCGCCTGACCCAATCGCGATTGATCACGACGCTGGTGGCAATGCCGAGCAGCGCGCCCGTCAGGATATCGCTCGGATAGTGAATGCCAAGATAGACGCGCGCCAGCGAGGCCAACGCGGCGAAGACACCGAACAGCAATCCACACCAGCGCGAGATCAGCCAGAACCCCGCGGCGATCGCGAACAGATAGGTCGCATTGTCGCTCGGAAAGCTGCTCCAGTGCTCGAGATCGGCATGCCATTCGAAGCTCGGCGCATTGGCGCCGATGCCATACATCGGACGCTCGCGATAGGGCAGCAGTATCGACAGGACTCGGTTGGCGATCAGCGCCACGGCAACGGCGAGGATGATGGTGATGATGACTTGCCGCCGTCGCGGCATTTCCTTGTCAGGCCAGTACCACAACAGGCCGACGATCCCCATGAAGATGGAACCCTTGAGGACCTCCATATGGACGACAATGCGGTCGAGCGTCGGACTTGCGCCGCAAAGATCATTCAAGGCATGGAAGATCGATACGTCCAGTCCAGCCAGTGATTGCAACACCCTCGCATGCCTCCGCGCAGTCAGTCGACTTGTGACAGCCGCGTGACATCCCCGAACGATCTGCGACTGCAATATGACGGACTTAGGGCGCGGCCGTCGCCCGCGATTCCCGGTGCCATGGAACCGGTCTTTCTCTGCCGCGGCGAGAGGTCGTCACACCGGCCGGCTGCGCTCGATGATCTCCGCGGCGCCCTTGGCCAGAAGCTCGAGCCCGACCGCGCGGCCGAGCTCGCGCGGTCGGTTTGCGGGGCCCGTGCGCGAAGCTTCGATGATGCGGCTGCCGGCATGATCCAGCACGGAAGCGGTCAGCGACATCACGTCGCCGCTCACCTGCGCAAATCCCGCGATCGGCGAGTTGCAATGTCCGTTGAGCACCCACAGCACCTCGCGCTCGGCATCGGCGCAGGCATGCGCGGTCGCGTCGTCGATCGACGAAAGCATACGGCGGGTCTCGAAATCGCGCGCGGCGCATTCGACGGCGACGATGCCCTGCCCCACCGCCGGCAGCATGTCCCGCGCGGAAAATTCGTAAGCAACGCGGCTCGCCAGTCCGACGCGCTCAAGCCCGGAGCGCGCCATGATCAATGCGTCGGCAGGGCCCACCGCGCCGCCATCCGGCAGACGCTGCTTCTCGCCCTGGTCGAGCTTGCGCACGCGGGTGTCGGCCGCGCCGCGGAAATGGATCACCTCGGCTTGCGGAAACAGCCGCCGCGCATAGGCCGCACGACGCACGGCGTTGGTGCCGATCTTGAAACCCTTGCCGCGCCTGAACATATCGAGTGAAAGACCGGGCCGCAGCACCAGCGCGTCAAAAGGCGGATCGCGCGACAATGTCGCGCCGATCACAAGCCCCGGCGTATCCTCATTGCCCGGCATGTCCTTCAGCGAATGCATCGCCGCTTCCAGCCTGCCCGCGATCACCGCCTCGCGGATTTGCGCGACGAATGCACCGCCCTTGCCGCCGTGCGGCAACAGCTTTCCAGTCTGATCGATATCGCCCGTGGTCTCGAACTTGACGATCTCGACCTCGATGCCGGGAATGGCAGCTCTCAGCCGGCGCGCGATCTCTTCCGTCTGCGCCAGCGCCATCGCGCTTTTGCGCGTGCCGATCCGAAACCGCGACACCTAACGAGGCTCCTCTCTCACCGCGCATCCTCCAGGATCATATCAGAGGCTTTCTCGGCGATCATGATGGTCGGCGCGTTGGTGTTGCCCGACATCAGGTCGGGCATGACAGAGGCGTCGACCACGCGCAAGCCCTCGATGCCACGCACGCGCAAGCGCTGGTCGACCACGGCCAGCGGATCGTTGCCCATGCGGCAGGTCGAGGTCGGATGATAGACTGTGCTGCCGGTCTTGCGGCAGAAGTCGAGCAGGTCTTCGTCACTCGTGACGTTCGCGCCGGGATAGACTTCGTCCACGCAATAGGATTTCAACGCAGGTGCGGCCAGGATCTTGCGCAGGATCCGGATGCCGTCGATGAAGGCGGCGCGGTCGGTTTCGGTCGCAAGATAGTTGATGCGGATTTCCGGCGGCGCGCTTGGATCGGCGCTCCCGATCTTGAGCGAGCCGCGGCTTTCGGGCCGGAGCTGGCAGACAGAAGCGGTGAAGCCGGAGAACGGATGCAGCTTCTCGCCCATCTTGTCGGTCGAGAACGGGATGAAATGGATCTGAATATCCGGCGAGGCCAATCGCGGATCGGTCTTGAAGAACGCACCCGACGTGCCGGCTGCGACCGTCAGCGGGCCGGAGCGGGCGAGCGCATAGCGCGCGCCCGCCATCACCCGCCGCACCGGATGATTGATGATATCGTTCAGTGTGATCTTCTGCGCGCAGCGCGTCACGATGCGGACCTGCAGATGATCCTGCAGATCGTTGCCGACGCCGGCCGCATCGAGCACGACGTCGATGCCGTGCGACTTCAGAAGATCGGCAGGGCCGACGCCGGAGAGCTGCAGAAGCTGCGGCGAGTTGTAGGCGCCGCCGGAAACCAGCACCTCCTTACGCGCCCGCGCGGTGCGCGGATTGCCGTTCTGCCTGTAGACGACGGCGCTGGCGCGTCGTCCCTCGAACAGGATTCGCTGGGCCAGCGCAGAGGTCTCGACGTGCAGATTGCTGCGGCCCATCGCCGGGCGCAGATAGCAATAGGCGCTGGAGGCGCGGCGGCCGCGCTGCGTCGTGGTCTGGAAGAAGCCGGCGCCTTCCTGCGTCTTGCCGTTGAAATCCGGATTGAAGGGAATGCCGGCCTCGACAGCGGCCTTCACGAAGGCTTCCGACAACGGATCCTCATGCCGCCAGTCCGATACCGACAGCGGCCCGCCGGTGCCGTGATAGTCGTCGGCGCCGCGCTGCTGGTTCTCGGCCTTCTTGAAGTAGGGCAAGACGTCGTCATAGCCCCAGCCGACATTGCCGCGCTGGCGCCAGCGGTCGTAATCCTCGTGCTGGCCGCGCACATAGAGCAGGCCGTTGATCGAGCTCGATCCGCCCAGCACCTTTCCGCGCGGCTGAAACACCTGCCGCCCGCCGAGGCCGGGCTCCGGCTCGGTCTGGTACATCCAATTGACCGATTTTTCCTTGAACAGCTTGCCGTAGCCGAGCGGCACGTGGATCCAGATGTTGCTGTCCTTCGGTCCCGCCTCGAGCAGCAGCACCGAATGCTTGCCGTTCGCACTCAGACGATTGGCAAGCACGCAACCGGCCGAGCCGGCGCCGACGATGACGTAGTCGAATTCGGCGGTTTCACCCGCGCCGTTATTGTTCATGACTTCCCCCGCTCAACGCGCGAACGGCGCCACCAGTTCGAACGACGCGGCAAGGTTGCACCTAAAGCCTTCAGCGGTGGACCGGTCGAGTGGGAAGAGGTAGCGAGCGGCCCCCATGGGGTCAATTGCAAATTGCCGGCTTTTCGATTGACGTTCGCCGGCACGGGCAGCGACAATGAATGCAAAACCGGGAGACATCGGTGAACCAGCCCAGACATCTCTTGCCGACTACCGTCGTCGGCAGCTATCCGCAGCCGGACTGGCTGGTCGATCGTGCGATGCTGTCGAAATCCGTGCCGCGCACGCGCATGCAAGAGATGTGGCGGCTGCCGGAAGAGCATCTCGAAGAAGCACAGGACGACGCGACGATCGTCGCGATCCGCGACATGGAGCGCGCCGGCATCGACATCGTCACCGACGGCGAGATCCGCCGCGAGAGCTATTCCAACCGCTTCGCTACCGCGCTTGAGGGCGTCAACGCCGACAATCCCGCCATGATCACGGCGCGCTCAGGCCACCAGACGCCGGTGCCGCGCGTCGTAGGCAGGATCAGACGCACCCGCCCGGTCGAACTGCGCGATATGCAGTTCCTGCGCAAGAATACCGATCACGCCGCCAAGATCACCCTGCCCGGCCCATTCACCATGAGCCAGCAGGCCAGGAATGAATATTATAAAGACGACGAGGAGCTGGCGATGGCGTTCGCGGCAGCCGTCAACGCCGAAGCGCTGGATTTGCAGAAGGCGGGCGCCGATGTGATCCAGCTCGATGAGCCCTGGGTCCGCAACAATCCCGACCTCGCCCGCCGCTACGCGGTGAAGGCGATCAACCGCGCACTCCAAGGCATCACCGTGCCAACGGTGGTGCATCTCTGCTTCGGCTATGCCGCCGTCGTCCCCGGCTCGACCAAGCCGGCTGGCTACTCCTTTCTCTCCGAGCTCGCCGACACCTCGGCTAACCAGATTTCGATCGAAGCAGCGCAGCCCAAGCTCGATCTGGGTGTGCTCAGGGATCTCGCGGGAAAGACAATCATGCTCGGCGTGCTCGATCTCGGCGACCCCGACATCGAGAGCGTCGATACGATCGCCGAGCGCATCCGCAACGGGCTGAAATATGTTCCGGCTGACAGGCTCGTGCCGGCGCCCGATTGCGGCATGAAATACATGCCGCGCCCCATCGCCTTCGGCAAGCTGAAGGCGATGACCGACGCGGCCGCGAAGGTGAGGAAGGAGATCAGCTGACGAGCTCCGCCTGGCGGGTGTCTACCTTCGGCAATTCCTTAAGCAGCGGCCTCGCCAGATAGAGCACCTGATACGCTGCGCCCTGCTCTTGCCCGCTTGGCTCCTTCTCCGACACCAGCACCCGCGTGAGCTTCCAGTTTTGCGCGTCGACGCCAACGGCCGAAGCGACCACGGCGGCTTCCTCCGCGACCTCGCGGTTGCGCTCGATTTCTGCGGCGAACACCGACGTCAGGTCGGCATCGAGCGGGATGTCCTGCTCCTGCTTGTAGAGAAAGCGCGCTTCGTTGGCCTTGCCCTTCAGCGCATCGAGCACGAACCGCGTCTCGATCTGCGGGCGGCCAAAACTGTCGGTAACGGATTTGGTGCGACCGCCGACCAGGAAGTCGCGAAAGCCTTCATCCTTGCGCCAGAGATAGAGCGAGGAATATTCGTTGGCGATCGCGCCGAAACGACCGCGCTCGCGCAGCAGGAACGCCTTGAAATAGAGCTCGGGGATAGCGTCGAACAGATGGCCGCGGGCGCTGGCGCGATTGCGGATGATCCCGATGTCGTAGTCGGCCGGCAGCCGATGGGCGTAGTGGGCGATGATCATGATACGCTTCCTTCTCAAATAGTGATGACGATCAGCTCTTGTCTTTGGCGTATTGCGCGATGCCGTTGCCGAACGACCAGTTTTCCGGGAGCACCTCGACCAGGTTGATGAAGACGTCCTCCGGCCGCACGCCGGGATCGGATTTCAGGTTCTCGGCAATCTGGCGAAACAGCGCCTTCTTCTTCTCTGTCGTGCGGGTGTTGTTGGCGGTGATCTGGATCAGCACGAGATCATCGGTGCGCGCGATGCCGAGATAGGTCTTGCTGTAGCTGAAATCCGGCTCGTCGTGCTCGTCGAGCACCATGAAGCGATCTTCATCGGGCACGTCGAACGTGGAACGCATGGCGCGATAGATGCCGTCGAGAATGGCCTTCCGGTGGGCGGCGGGCTTTCCCTTCCGGAGTGAAACGCGAACGAGCGGCATGTGGGCCTCCTGTTGTCCTGAACTCGCGGTCAACATAGGTGCCTCTTGATCATTGCGAAACGATATTAAATACTATTTCAATGATTTGCTTTTGAAATGAGAGAGAAACCATGAAAGCGTTGGATATCGAGGCTGTCCAAGCCTTTGTTCTGACAGCCGATTTGAAGAGCTTCACCCGGGCCGCCGAGGCCATGGACACGACCCAGTCGGCCGTAAGCCTGAAGATCAAGCGGCTGGAGGACGGGCTCGGGCGGCGGCTTCTGGAGCGGACGCCGCGGCTGGTGCGGCTCTCGGCCGACGGCAATGCCTTTCTGGAGCCGGCGCGCAACCTGGTCGCGGCGCATCACGGCGCGATCGGCTCGTTCGGGCTCGAACAGCGGCGCCTTATCGTCGGCATCAGCCATCACATCGTCGGTGGCGAGCTGCCGCTCCTGCTCAGGCGCATGAGCGGCGCCGAGCCGTCACTGGTGCTGGAGATGCGCGTTGCAACCTCGCGCGAGGTGCTCGACGAATTCGACCGCGGCGTCATCGATGCGGCGATCGTGCTGAGTCACGACAACCGCCGCCGCGGCGGCGAGACCATCCTGGAGGAAACGTTCGGCTGGATGGCCGCGCCCGACTTCGAGCATCGCACCGGCGAGCCGCTGCGGCTCGCGACCCAGGCCGAACCCTGCAGCGTGCGCAGCATGGCGATCGACGCGCTGAAAGGCGCGGGCATTGCCTGGACGGAAGTGTTCGTCGGCGGCGGCATCGCCACGACCGGCGCCGCGGTCTCCGCGGGGCTCGCGGTCGCGGCGCTTGGCCATCGCGTCGCGCCCGCAGGCACAATCGACGCGAGCGCGAAATTCGATCTGCCGCCACTGCCCTCGCGCGACGTGTTGCTTTTTTCCAACGTCACCGACCGACAGACGAAGAACTCGCTGAAGACGCTCGCCGCCACGATCCGCGCCACCGCGAATTAGGAGTCACGGCCGCCGCGTCGGCTGGGTGTTCGGCGCCGGCGCGTGCTCCAGCTCAGACTCCTCCGGCAGCTTGTCGCCGTGCACGAGAAGCGCGGGCCCGATCCACAAGGGATCAACGAGATGATCGCGGCGCGGATTGGTGGTGTTCGGATGCACGAGGACCGAGAGCTTGCCGTGGTTGAGCATCAGCCATGGTACGAACTCGGCAAAGACCTCGGTCGCAAAGGCGACCTGGTACATGGCCTGGTCGTGCGGACCGACCTTCACGTCGTGCCAGCGCCCGAGCGTCACCGAAAAGCGCTCGCCGATCCATTGCCGCAAGCGCTCCGCCTCGCCGCGCGTAGTCGCGGGATCGTAGTAGACGTGGGCGTGGTAGCTTGCGATTTCGCTATAGGGCCGCGGGGCCGCGTGCTCGCTCATTTTGCCGCTCCTCGGATCATCGCCTTTTGTGGACCAGCGGGAATATGTTAGCAAGATCGCAAATCTTCAACGAGGCGCCCGTTTCGATGGACATGCTGGTCAAGCTTTACGATCTGCCGGACTCCCGAAAGTTTCGGGAGCAATTGGCGCAGGCCGGGATCGATCTCCGCCGCGCGCTGGCGCCCGAGAAGCACAAGGTGATCGCCTGGGTGAAGGATCATTTTTCCGACTACTGGGCGAGCGAAGCCGAGGTGGCGTTCAGCCGCGAGCCGGTGTCCTGCTTCATCGCGGTCAAGGAGGGCAGGATCAGGGGCTTTGCCTGCCATGATGTGACCTGCCGCAATTTCTTCGGGCCTACCGGCGTCGATCCGAAGGCGCGAAAGGGCGGCGTCGGCACCGCACTCCTGCTCGCCTGCCTCGAGGACATGAAGCACGCGGGCTACGGCTACGCCATCATCGGCGGCGTCGGACCTGCGGACTACTACGCCAAGGCCGTCGGCGCGGTCGCGATCGAAGGCTCCGACGTCGGCATCTATCGCGGCCTGCTCGGCGCCTCGCGGTTCGCCGGCTAGCGCGGCACTGCCAGCGCGGCGAGGCCAGAGACATCAGCGCTCCCGTCAAGCGACCAGACCGCTTCGATCAGGGGCTGCACGTCATGCCGCGGATTCCAGGCCGTGGCACACGCGCGAAGCTTCTGCTCGAGGTCCTTGTCGCTCATCGGATTGACGTCGCTGCCGCGCGCGGCGGATTGCGACAGGCGATGGGTCTCGCCATCGGCGGTCGTGATTTCGACGGCGGCCGCGATCGTCGAAAACGACACGTCGCGCACGACCTCGACCCTCTGCCGCAACGTGACCACGCGTGGATCGTTGACGCAGGCATCCGTGAACTGATCGAGCCCGGCCTCACAAAACACCAGCGCCGCCGCGACCGCATGCTGCACGCTCACCTGCGACTCGCGCCCCGTTGAAATCTCGGGACGATCGGCGCGATGTGCGAGCAGCGGATTGCCGCGCACCACGACTCGCCTCACCTCGGCCTTCGCATGCTCGCGGCACCAATCGAGCACGCAGTCGAGCGCCGGATGGATCACGAAGCCGCACGGATAGGGCTTGTAGGACGTCGCCATCAGCTCCCAGGTTTCGCCGAGACGATCGGTCACCCGAGCGAGGTCGGGCTTATCGCCCATCGCGTTGTAAAAGCCCTGCCGTCCGGCGAGCGGCTCGGCCGGACCGTCAAAGTCTCTTTCGGCGAGCAGCGCCGACCACAAGCCGTTGCGCGCGGCGTTGCCGACGCCCACGCTTTTCGCAGGCCAGCCCAGGCACTCGCAGAGACCCGACGATTGCGTCGACGCGGTGCCGAGCGCGGAGACCAATTGCCGCTCGTTGAGCCCCAGCAGCTTGCCACTACCGGCAGCCGCGCCGAACACGCCGCAGGTCGAGGTGATGTGCCAGCCCTTGTCATAGTGGTGCGGCGAGATCGCGAGCCCAATGCGGGCCTGCACCTCATTGCCGAGGATGAAGGCAAGCAGCAGCTCCGGCCCGCTCACCTTGCGAAGCTCGGCGAGCGCGAGCAGCGCCGGTGCGACCGGCGCGGTCGGATGGATCACGGTCGCCACATGCGTGTCGCAGAAATCATCGACATTGGCGGCGGCCGCATTGAGGAAGGCTGCGCTCAGCGCATCGATGCGCTCGCTGCGACCGATCAAGGTCGCAGATCGGCCACCGGAAAACTCCTTCAGCGAGGCCAGCGCGATCTCGATCGGGTCGGCGCGGCAGCCTGCCAGCGCCACGGCAAACAGGTTGAGAAAGGAGCGCTTGGCCTGATGCCGCACCTGCTGCGGCACATCCTCCCATCGCGTCGCTGCGACATAGCGCGCAAGGCGCGCCGTGACATCGAGCTGCTGCAACACGTTCTCCCCCGGATTTTCCGTTAGCATCCAATGCGCCGCCGTAAAGTTCAACCAGCCGTGGAATAGAACACAAGTGCGTTTTTGCATTAGGGTAAGGCAAACCGGCGGCCTCGCGACAAGCCGGATATAATGGGAGGGTAACATCTCATGCGAATGCGGAAGCTTGCTCTTGCGCTGGCGCTTGTCTTTTTCGCCGGCGCACCCGCCGGTTCGGCCTTTGCCGACGACTATCCCTCCCATCCGATCCGCCTGATCGTCCCGTTTGCCGCCGGCGGCGCTGCCGATGCGGTCGCGCGCATCGTCGGCAAGCACGTTGGCCAAACCCTCGGTCAGGCCGTCGTGGTGGAAGATCGCGGCGGTGGTGGCGGCATCATCGCCACTGAGCTGGTGAAAAACGCCGCTCCCGACGGCTACACACTTCTGCTCGGCCAGTCCGGCCCAATCTCGATCAATCCCGGCATCTACAGCAAGCTGTCCTACGATCCGGAGAAGGACTTCATCCCGATCACCATGACGACCTCCTACCCATACGTGCTCGTCGTCAACCCCTCACTCGGCGTCAAGAGCGTGGCCGAGCTCGTCGCGCTCGCCAGGAGCAAGCCGGGCGAATTGAACTACGGCACCGCCGGCGTCGGCGTCTCCAATCATCTCGTCACCGAATTGTTCGACGAGAAGGCCGGCATCAAGATGACCCACGTTCCCTACCGCGGCACGTCGCTTGCGGTGGCCGACTTGATCGCGGGGCAGGTGCAGGTGGTGTTCGCCGATCCGGTCTCGGCGCTTTCGCACGTGCAGGCCGGCACACTGCTTGCGCTCGCGGTGACCAGCAAGGAGCGCTCGCCGGTTGCGCCCAATGTGCCGACCATTGCCGAAAGCGGCTATCCCGGCTTCGACGCCGTCGCCTGGCACGGCATCATGGCGCCGGCGGGCACGCCGCAACCGATCATCGACCGGCTCAATGCTGCCATCATCAAGGGCCTGAAGGACCCGGAGACCGTGAAGCTGATCGAGGCTCAGGCGATGCAGATCGTCGGCAGCTCGCAGCAGGACTTTGCGAGCTTCATCAAGCAGGACGTCGTGCTCTGGAAGAACGTGGCGCGAGAGGCCAAGGTCGAGATCAAGTAGGTGCCCGCGCGATTAAGCATTTGAAGACCGGCCCGGCTCGGCTAGAACGTTGTCTGCCGGCGCAGCCATTCTCCTTTATCACGAAGCCGCCGCAAGCGAGTTTCCCATTGAGCGAGTGCGACATTTTCCGCGACCGCAACAAAGCAGCCCGGCTGTTCGGCCAGATCGCGATCCGCGCAGGCCGCGCGATCATGAAGGCGCGCGAGGCGCGTCACCACCCGGAGTATAAGAGCGACGGCTCGCCGGTCACCGCTGCCGATCTTGCGGCCGATGAGATCATCCGTGACAGCCTTGCGAGACACTTACCGGGATTGCCCGTCATCACCGAGGAGACCTGCACCGCTGCCTCTGCCGCGGACGCCGCGTGCTTTGCGCTGGTCGACCCGCTCGACGGCACCAAGGAGTTCATCAAGGGCAGTGACGAGTTCACGGTAAATATCGCGCTGATCGCTGATCACCTGCCAGTTGCGGGCGCGGTTTATGCCCCGGCGTTGCGTCGGCTTTATGTCGGCGGCGCAAGCGCGCATCGGCTGGACGCGACCGGCGATGACGCCGCTCAGAGCCTTGACGGCCTGCGGCCGATCCGCGTGCGGCAAGCGCCTCGGGCGGGATGGCGCGCGGTGGTGAGCCGATCGCATCTTGATCCCGACACCAGGCGATGGATCGAGGCGCATCGGATTGCGGAGCTCTGTTCGGCGGGCTCGTCGCTCAAATTCTGCACGATCGCGGAAGGCGAAGCTGACGTGTACCCGCGCCTCGGACCGACCATGGAGTGGGACACGGCCGCGGGACACGCCGTGCTGCTCGCGGCCGGCGGTCGCGTCACCGATCTCGACGGACAGCCGATGCGTTACGGCAAGCCGGCGTTCCGCAACGGAAGCTTTGTTGCCTGGGGAACAGCCGACGACGGCGCCGATTGAGGAGCATGCTCCGCAACTGAGCGTCACGTCGCGGCCTTGCCAGCTCGATTTCGCGCGCGCGCAATGACCTGCAAGGTCCTGTCGAAGACTTCGAGACCCGTTGCGCTCATGGCTTTTTTCCGTCGTTAGCTTATGCCCTGAAAGTCAACGATGGGCGGGGCTGTCGGTTATCGCATGTTGAAGGTTTCATCGCGAACCGGTTCCGGCCGCAAAAGCGTGGCCTTGACGTTGACTGAGATCAAGCCGCGTTCAGAATGGCGTGCCAGATTCCAGCGACGGAATGCCTTGCATGCACGCGATGGTTCTCAGGAGGCGCGGCGCGCCGTTGACGTTTGAAGAACGGCCCGATCCCGCGCCGGGACCGGGCGAGGTGCGCGTCGAGGTGAGCGCCTGTGGCGTCTGCCGCACTGACCTGCATGTCGTCGACGGCGAACTGCCCGACATCAGCTATCCCATCATCCCCGGGCACGAAGTGGTCGGCCGGATCGATGCGCTGGGCGACGGCGTTGCAAGCCTCGCCATCGGCGCGCGCGTCGGCGTGCCTTGGCTGGGCTTCACCTGCGGCGCATGCTTCTACTGCCGCGCGGACCAGGAGAATCTCTGCGACCATCCCCAATTCACCGGCTACACCCGCGACGGCGGCTTTGCCAGCCACCTCATCGCGGATGCGCGGTATTGCTTTCCACTTGGCGAAGCCGGCGATGACGCCAGTCTTGCGCCGCTGCTCTGCGCCGGACTGATCGGCTGGCGCTCGCTGGTGATGGCGGGCGAGGCCAAGGCGCTCGGCATCTATGGATTCGGCGCGGCCGGCCATATCGTCGCGCAGGTGGCGCGTTCGCAAGGGCGATCGGTCTACGCTTTCACGCGCAGGGGTGATGCGGAAGCCCAAGCGCTGGCGCGCGCGCTCGGCGCAGTCTGGGCCGGAGCATCGGAGGATACGCCACCCGCCGAGCTCGATGCCGCCATCATCTACGCGCCGGCCGGCACCCTGGTGCCGCTCGCGCTGCGGGCGGTGCGCAAGAGCGGGCGTGTCGTGTGCGCCGGCATTCACATGTCGGATATCCCCTCGTTTCCCTATTCCATCCTCTGGGGCGAACGGCGGATCGTCTCGGTAGCCAACCTGACGCGGAAGGACGGGATCGATTTTCTCCAAGTCGCGGCGAAAGCCAATATCCGGACCCACACCACGATCTTCCCGCTCAAGGAGGCCAACGAGGCGCTGGCGCGGCTGCGCGACGGCAAGCTCGTGGGCGCGGCGGTCCTGAAGCCGTGACGGACGTGCCTCACACGGCCGACGGCGACCAGCAAGCAGCGCTCGCCTTCCTGGAGCAGAATGTTCGCCGCGGCGTGGCGAAGCGCGTCGATACCCACATCTCGATCGTGTTCCTCGAGCCGGACCGCGTGCTGAAGATCAAGCGCGCGGTGCATCTGCCTTTCCTGGACTATTCGACGCTCGAAAAGCGCAAAGCCGCCTGCGATGAAGAGCTCGCGGTCAACCGCCGCTTCGCGCCGGACATCTACCGCCGCGTCGTTCCGATCACCTCAGGTGCCGGCGGCCCTGAAATCGGCGGCGATGGGCCGGTGATCGAATGGGCGGTCGAGATGGCCCGTTTCGATGAAGGCAAGACCTTCGATCATCTCGCGCGCGCCGGCGCGCTCACGCCGGAGCTGGCGGAGGCGATGGCGGATGTGCTCCACGACGCCCATACGCGCGCGGATGTGTCCGACGGCGCGAGCTGGCTCGCCTCGCTTGCGCCCTTCATCGACCGCAACAGCGAAAAATTTCGCGCCCACTCATCGCTCGCGCGCAAGGCAGTCGAACAGCTGCACCAGATGAGCCATCAACGGCTGGCGGCGGCGCGGCCGCTGCTCGAAGCGCGTGCGGCGGCGGGGTTGGTGCGCCGCTGCCATGGCGACGCGCATCTCGGCAACATCGTCCTGATCGGCGACAGGCCGGTGCTGTTCGACGCGATCGAGTTCGATCCCGTGATCGCGACCACCGACATTCTCTATGACCTCGCCTTCCCGCTCATGGACCTCGTGCATTTCGGCCTCTCAGCCGCGGCCAGCCGGCTGTTCAACCGCTATCTGCAGGCCGACTGGCAGGAGAATGCCGGCGCGCTTTCGCTGTTGCCGCTGTTTCTTTCGATCCGGGCCGCGATCCGCGCGCTTGTGCTCTTCACCCGATCCGAGCAGTCGCGTGGAGATGCCCAGCACGCGCGCGAGGCCAAATCCTATTTCGATCTCGCCTTGCGGTTCCTTGCGCCGGCGCCGCCATCGCTGATCGCGATCGGCGGCAAATCCGGCACCGGGAAAAGCCTGCTCGCGCGCGACCTCGCGCCGCTGGTCGATCCCCTGCCCGGCGCCGTCATGCTGCGTTCGGACGTCATCCGCAAGGAACTCTACGGCGTCGATCCGCTGGTGCCGCTGCCGGAAGCCGCATACGCGAGTGAGGTCACCGCGCGTGTCTATCGTACCCTCAGTGAGCGCTTGCGAGAGGTCATCGCGCAAGGCTTTTCCGTCATCATCGATGCCGCCTTCCTGCGCGAAGCCGAACGCGACGCGCTTGCCGGCGAGGCGCGAAGGACGGAAGCGAAGTTCCGTCCGATTTTCCTCGACGCCGATCTCGCCATCCGCGTAAAGCGCATCGGCTCGCGCCGGCGCGATGCCTCGGACGCAACCGCTGAAGTCGCAAGCCGCCAGGAGGGCCACGACATCGGCCGGCTCGACTGGCCGGTGGTCGATGCGTCTGGCTCACCGGAACAGACGCTCGAAAGAAGTCTGGTCCATCTCAAGGCAGGCAGGGAATGACGCGCCCGGCCGACGCGATGACGAGTGACAGTCAACCAAAACATGATTTCGCCGGGTTCGGATGTGAATAGGGTGAACTCTGTTGCTTTTGATGAAACATTGGTTGATCCGTCTCAAGACAACCGCAACCCGAATCTGTCAAAGTCACTACCATCTTGAGAGGGAGATGGCCCATGAGCGCCACCACCGTAATTATACTGAGTATAGTGGGTGCCCTGCTTGCGGCCTCCGCCGGGGGATTTGCCTGGATCCAGCTGCATGGGCGCCAGCTCCGCGCCGCGGGCGCCGATGCCCCGCGCCCGAGACGGCGTCCGTTCTAGTTTCAGCAGGAGCCTTTCGCTTCTACCTGCGCTTGATTTGAGTCAAGTCGCAGCGGGTTCCTTTATCGGAACGGCGCAGCCTACGCGTTGCCTCTCGCTTGATCCGCCGATGACACCTCCTACTCCGCAGCTTGCCGCCCAGGCGCGGGCCAGCGGATCGCGGCCCTCAACTGCTCATGATAGGCGTCAAGCCAATCCGTCTTCGCGTCGGCATGGAACGATCCGGCGCGCGCATTCCAGAACACCGCGGCATCGTCGACCCCGGGCGGCACGGTGCCGCTCTCGGCGAGGCCACGCGCGACGGTGAGTAGCCGCCGCCGCGTGCGCGAAATCATGACGTCGCTGGGGGCGAGGTGCTCCTTGGTGTGATCGACGATCGGCCCCATGCTTTCGGTGACGGCCTGATCCTGCATCACGATGTTGCGGATGCCGGAATAGATGCGGTTGGTGCGCTGCGCCTCGCGATCGATTTGCCAGTCGTTTGCGAGGTTTTGCGCGGGCCGCCACCGCCCGAACCAATCGGTGGAGTTGGGGAGATAGTCGAGCGGATCGGCGCCACTGATTCCCGATCTGCCGCTCCTGAGCTTCATCGAGGAATAGGTCGCGCCTTTCGCCTGGCCCCCGTAGATCGAGATCAGCATGGTATGCGCGTCGTCCATCGGCACCCAGGCTTTGGCGACGACGTGATCGGCAAAGTCGGCATTGGGCGTTTGCGTCCAGAACGGCAGGCAGAAATGCGCCATGCGCCAATGCATCCTGCCGTTCGGCTCGGGACGGTAGGCGCCGTACATCGTGCCCCAGTCGGTGTCCGTGACTTTGTATTCGGGCGCGCGATTGGCGACTGTGTGACGCGCAGGGTGTCCTTCCTCGAAATCTTCAGCCTTCACATGGCCGGCGTGGAGGAAGCCGAAATGCGAGGTGTCGATATCGCCCTCAAGCCCCTGCAGCCAGTTGGCTTCGCGCTGGAGCATGGTGACCGTGAGATCCCGCTCGGGCACGAATAGAGCCTCCAGCATCGGAAGCGGCGGCGCTACCGCGCGCGCTCCCATGTAGACCCAGATCAGACCCGCCTGCTCCTGCACCTTGTAGGCTTTGGCGCGGACCTTCTCCTTGAAGTCCTGCGGCGGCGGCACGTTCGGCATTTCGAGGCAGCGCCCTTCAACGTCGAACTTCCAGCCGTGATAGACGCAGCGGATGCCGTTTTCCTCGTTGCGGCCGAGGAACAGCGAGGCGCAGCGATGCGGGCATTGATGGTCGAGCACGCCGACCCGGCCCGAGCTGTCGCGGAAGGCGATCAGCGCCTCGCCGAGCAGCATGAGCCGCATCGGATCGCCGTCCGCCTTCAGCTCGGAGGAAAGCGCGGCGGGGATCCAGTATTGCCGCATCATCTCGCCCATGACCGTGCCGGGGCCGACCCGGGTCAAATCGTAGCCATCCGCAGCCTTGGACATTCGCGATCCTCCCGCTGTTATTTTCGCCGAAGTCTGCCCTCTTGCCGGGACGTCGACAAGCGAGGCCCTCGGGCGCGCTCGATCGCTTCTCGATTCCCTTTTTGTGGGTCGTATAAATTTATAAACCCGTATCATTTTTTGGCTCAGATGGTTTCGAGCTGGCGGAAGCAATCGCTTTCTTGTGAAGAGAAAGCTCGTGGGCGAGCTCCACGATTGGCTGTCGCCCCAGCATCCCTGCCTGAGAACATTCAAGGCCCTCCGGCAGCAGATGATCGATCGCGCCAAGACGGATGCTGATCATCGCGCTCTACCGCCTGCTTAACCGCCTCATCGGAGAGTACACCGGCAGGTATGATGCCGAGCCTGTCCCCGCTGACATAGCGCTGCAGAGCTATCAGCACCTGCTTGCGATCGTCGCCGATACGGAAGTATCGATGACGGCGCCGGCGTCGCAGCAGATCCAAACCCCGAACGAACTCGCCGCCGCTACGCTGGTGTAACCTTTGGTCACTGCCGCCGGCTGCGACCGTCATTTGCCGCCCCGTTGCGGCCGCGCCCGCCTGACAATGCAGCCATCTCGATCCGCGGCCCCATGGCGGCGGAAATGCTTGCATTCACAGGGATTTCGCGATATCAATAGTTGTTTCTTCTCGCGTTCTGATGAGGAAACACCATGGTTGAGTTGCATAGCTGGCTCTCGCACCAGCATCCAGGTCTCAAGACCTACGTCGCCCTCCAGCAGAAGACCGACGAGCTTGCGCGGACCGACGCCGAGCATTGCGCGATCTACAAACTGCTGTCGTCGATCGTCGATCCCTTCATCGCCTCCTACGACGAGGAGCCGCTTCCTGCTGGCACGGCGGACGCCACGTTCCTGCGCCTGCTCGACGTCGTGCGCGATGCCGAGAGCGCGATCACGCTGACGCCGGACCAGCAGATCAAGGCGCTCAACAAGATCGCCGCGGTGGAACTGGTGTGATCGGCCGCGCAACGGCCGGCGTCGCTTCTCTGTTGGCGCAGCTTCGGGGCGCGAATGAGGACTTCCCCGGGGGCAGAAAAACATGTACCCCGTTGTCTCAAATATGAGACACCAGAGGAGGCAACGGGTCGAGACGCCATGACTGCGATGAACAATCGCTTTGCGGAAATCGGTGAGAGGCTGCGCGCCTACCGGATCGGCCGCGGACTCGCGGCCGAGCAAGTGGCAGAACGTCTCGGCGTGTCGCGCGCTGCGGTCTATCGGATCGAAGCCGGCGAGATCGTCAAGATCGAAACGCTCGATCGGCTCGCCAGTGTGCTGGAAACATCGATCGGCTCGCTGCTCGGTCTCGGCGTCGAATATTACGCGAGCGCCATCAGCTATTTCGAGCGCATGCGGCAGATCGAGGAGAAGTCCGAGCAGGTCATCGCCCACTTCCCGCCTTTGTCCTACCTTCTGACTTCGGACCGTTACGCCGGCCAGCTCAAGCAGACGCTGATCGAGGCTGTGCCCTCCTCTATCGAGGACACCAAGGCGTACGAAGCCGAGATCGATGCCATCATCGCCGTCCTCGAAGAGCGCAAGCAGGCGCGCCATCGCCGGCATCTGTCCGTCGTCAATTTCGTCAACATGCCGGAGATCGAGCGCTGGCTGAAGCTTGGCCTGGTCGGACGCTTCAACCTGCCGCCGGAGGAGGTGGTCGAGCGGCGGCTTGCCGCGCGCACCGAGATCGAGCATCTGATCAAGCTGATCGAACGCGAGCCGATGGGCGTGCAGATCGGGTTGATCGAGGAGCCGCTGCCCAACATCACTTTCCAATTGTTCCGCACCACTGAGCGCACGCTCTTGGGCCTCAGCCCGTTCCGGCTCGGCGGCGAGTTGCCGAACATCCGCGCGGGAGTGGCCATGCTCACGGCGGACGAAGAGCCGGTGCGGCTTTACGAGCAGCTTGTCGAAGACCTCTGGCGGCGCGCCCACAAGGGACGCGAGGCTGTCGCACAACTGCGCATGATCCTGGAGCGCTCCGGCATCAAGCCGACCGGCGCGCGGAAGGCGTCGTAGCCTTTTCCTTCTCCCCTTGTGGGAGAAGGTGGCATAGGCGGCCTTCGGCCGCCGTCCTTAGCCAATAGGACGCCGATGCTTCGCATCGGCTACGGCGCCGGATGAGGGGTTGCATCCGCGGGCACGTAGTTTGCGGAGACAAACCCCTCACCCGGAACGCATCCCTGATGCGTTCCGACCTCTCCCACAAGGGGAGAGGTGCGCCGCCGCCGCGGTTGCAATTCACCGAACCTCATCGGGTCCTGAAAATTCAACTTCGCGCCGACAGCTCGCCCTTGAGATCGCCGCCCGTCATGGCGACACCTTTCCGACCGACCATGGTAGCGTCTCGCCGCCGCGGAACACCACCACTTCGGTGTCGTCGACCGCAACCGCAGCCAGAATCGGAGCCTCCCGCCGCTCCAGCACGATCGTGCCGCGGTTGAGCTCGAGCCCGTAGAAGCGCGCGCCATTGACCGAGGCGAAGGCCTCGAAGCGATCGAGCGCGTTCTCCTCGTCGAACACCTGCACATAGGTCTGCAGCGCAGTGGCGCCACCGAACACGCCCGCCGAGCAGCACTCGGCTTCCTTGGCGGTGCGGCGATGCGGCGCGGTGTCCGTGCCGATGAAGAAGCAGGTCTCGCCCGAGGTCGCAGCCTTTCGCAGCGCGAGACGATGATGCTCGCGCTTGGCGACCGGCAGGCAATAGAGATGCGGGCGCAGGCCGCCCTGGAACAGCGAGGTGCGGTTGATGACGAGATGATGCGGTGTGATGGTCCCGGCCGCGCGCGTGGCATGAGCGCGGACAATGTCGGCGGTCTCGGCCGTCGTCACGTGCTCGACCACAACCTTCAGCCCCGCATGCCGTCTCAAGAGCGGCAGCAGGCTTTGCTCCATGAAAACAGCCTCGCGATCGAAGATGTCGACCGCGGGGTCGGTCGATTCACCATGGATCAAGACCGGCATGCCGATCTTCTCCATGCGCTCAAACACGGGCGCGAGATTTGGAATGTCGGTCACGCCGTAATGGGCGTTGGTGGTGGCGCCTGCGGGATAGAGCTTTGCGGCGACCCAGACGCCGTCCTTAAATCCCTTTTCGATCTCGTCCGGCGTCGTCGCATCGGTGAGATAGCAGGTCATCAGCGGCTGAAAATCCGAGCCCTCGGGGCGCGCTGCAAAAATCCGCTCGCGATAGGCGCTTGCGGCGGCGACCGTTGTGACCGGCGGCACCAGGTTCGGCATGATGACGCCGCGCGCGAACTGCGCTGCCGTGAAGGGCAGCACGGCCTGCAGCATCGCGCCGTCGCGCAGGTGAACATGGAAATCGTCGGGCCGGCGGATCGTGATGCTGTCCGCGCGTTTCGGCGTTGCGGCCCGGTCGAACATTTCGGTCACGCTCATCGTACGGCCTCTTCGATTGCAGCCCGCATTAGCGCGATTCCGGCGGCAAAATCATCCGGATTCATCGCCTCCCTGGTCAGGTGAGCTCTGCGCCGCGGCGCTCGGGGATCAGGAACCACATCGCCAGCAGGTCGAGCACATACAGCGCCGCAAGCCCTGCGATTGCGGTTTCGAACGAATAGGCCGATGCGACCGCACCGACCACGACCGGGCCAAAGCCGCCGACGCCGCGGCCGATGTTGAACAGCACGTTCTGGGCGGTGGCGCGCGCCGCCGTCGGATACAGCTCGCTGATCAAGGCGCCGTAGCCGCCGAGCATGCCGTTGACGAAGAAGCCCATCACCGCGCCCGCGACCAGAAGCTCAATCGGATCGGTGAGGCGCGAATAGATGAGCACCATGACGGCGGCGCCAAACATGTAGGCGAAGAACGCGGGCCTGCGGCCGATGCGATCGGCGATATGGCCGAACAGGAAGATCCCGAACGCCATGCCGGCGAGCGTCACGCAGGTCCACAGCGCCGACTGCGTCAGCGCGAAGCCGAAGCGGGTCGACAGGTAGTTCGGCAGCCAGATCATCACGCCGTAATAGCCAAAATTCTGTACCGAGCAGAGGATCACCATGCCAAGGCTGAGTTTTGCGGTCTCACTATCCTTCACGAGGAGATGCAGCGCCGACTGCTTCAAATGGTCCTTCGACTTCGCGACGAACAGGTCGGGCTCATGCAGTGAGGAACGGATGAAATAGGCCGCGATCGCCGGCAAGACGCCGAGCGCAAACATGCCGCGCCATCCGATCACCGGCAGCAGCATGGGGGTTACGAAGATCGCCGCCAGCACGCCGCACTGCCAACCGAGCCCGACATAGGAGGAGGCGCGGGCGCGCTTCGAAGCGGGCCAGGCTTCGGCAACCAGCGCCATGCCGATGCCGAACTCGCCGCCAAGGCCGAGGCCGGCGATGCCACGATAGATCAGCAAATCCCAGTAGCCTCGCGCAAACGCGCAAAGCCCGGTGAACACCGCAAACACGACGATGGTCCAGGTCAAGACGCGCACGCGGCCCAGGCGATCCGACAGCATGCCGAAACCGATGCCGCCGAGCACGGCGCCGATCAGGGTTGCCGTCACCAATGACGCGCCTTGCGCCGGCGAGAGCCCGAGATCGCTCGAAATCGCCCGCAGCATGAAGCCGAGGATCAGAAGATCGAACCCATCCATCCCGTATCCGAGCGCCGACCCCAACAGCGCCTTGCGCGCGTTGCTGTCGACGGCCGTCGGCTCGCTCTCGAGACTTTCTGCCGTGATACTCATGCGGTGCCCCTCTCAAAAATGCCCGATGAATTGAAGCCGTCACACTATCAAAAATCATACGCACGCGCGGAAAGCATTGAAATTTGCACTTTTCCCGACACTCTCCCTGATATTTCTGGGGAAACACGCGGCCCGCCTCTTGCCGCTGGTCTTCCCGCGGACGGCGGCTGCGATACGCCGATATCAAAGTGTCAACGCCACAGCCGACCGCGATCCCACGGCGCGAACGCACCCGGGTTTTGCCAGCTCGTGGGCCTTCCCGAAAAGGAGGGCGCAGGGAATGCCGGGTGCAGGCCGCACCCATGGCCCGCCTGCAACAAAAAACGCAGGCGGCGTCACCACAGGTTCAGCCAGAACATCCGGCATTCCCCGCGCAATGGTTTACGGCTTATACGCGATCTCCTCGGAGTGCCGGGCTTGTTAGCCTCCGTCGCCTGCGGGTTCGTCGCCCGCAAACTTGACGCCAGCGTCGGGGCGCCAGGACCACGCGACTTCGCCGTCCGCATCGCACCCGCTCGTCTCGCGGCTGCAACACGTCCATCGCATCCCACCCCACGTTCGTGACGATCGGCCGAAACGCCCCTCTTGCCGGAGCGGGATGGGCGAAACAAATCATGATCTTCCGAAAAACGGAAGCAGAATATTTTTCGCAGAAGGACTTGACATAAGGCGAAAGTTACTTCTGATAAATCGAACTGCTTTGCCCGTCGGGCAGGCTTCACGCAGGCGTTCCGCGCGCCGCAACAAGCAGGCTGATTCAACCAGAACTCGTCCTGCCCTACCGCAAATTGGCGCCCGGCCCCGACCCCGACGGCCCGGCGCTTGCGACCGGTCGCTTCATGATCGCCCGCCGGTCCTTGACATAGGCGATGGGAACGCCAAGCCTTTCCACTGTGTCGACGACCTCGCCATCCAGATCCTGATCGCAGTTCATCTGCGTCGGCGCGATGAAGAACTCCGACTCGTCCCACTCGGGCCTGAAATCATAATGCAGTTGCGGAAGCGAGACACTGTGATCAAAGGCCACGCGTTCGCCGCACACCGCGACGGAAAAAACCTTCGGACGCTGGACCGCTCCGACAGGCACCTTGGCGCGCACATACGCCTCGAGCAAACGGATCGCCTCGGGCATGCTGTTGAACCAGTAATCCATGTCATAGCGACGGAAAGCGCCGGGCAGACCGCCGACGAGCGCATTGTATGACAGGTTCTCGTAGGGGTGCAGCCGGACGAGGGTCGCGCCGTCCCAGACAAAGCACGCGCACATGATGGCGACGGCGCCGGCAGCCAGGCGCCGGCCTTGCAGCTCGAGCGCATCAACCAAGGCGCTGAATCCGACACCCGCCAGCGTCGCGAGCGGCGGAAGCAGGAACAGAAAATGCCGCATGCCGGTAAAGCCGGGTCCGCGAAACAGCACCTGGCACGCCAACGGAAAAAAGATGGTCAGTGACACCAAGGCGAGATCGCGGTGCTGCGCCGCCCCGCCTTCGCGCCGTTGCCAAAACGGCGAGATCATCGCCAACGTCGCGCCGGCGAGTGTGACCAGCGGCACGCGGATCAGGAGATAGACCGGAATGTAGATTCGCGGCACGTCGGCCATCTTGTAGACGCGCCCGGCGAACAAGGTGCGAATCTCGTAGTGAAATTCCGAGAAGGCAAACAGACCGCGGATCGGATTGAGCGGCGACAGCGCGGCCCAGGGCCAGGCCAGGATCATGATGAGATAGGCCAACACCACGGCTGGAAACACTCGCCAAAGGGCGCTGGCCGCATAGCGCAGGCGCGCGCCGTGCTCGCGCCAGGGCAGATACAAAGCGATCGCGAGAGCCAGGTAGACAAGCAGCAGCAAACCAAGGCTTCGCACGCCGAGCGCGGCGCCGGCCAAAAGCCCGAACCCCGCGAGGTCGATGGCACGGGGTGCCGGCAATCGGCGGGCGAGGCGGACAAGAAACAGCGTCGCCCCCATCATCACCGCCGCAAACGAAATGTCCTTGGTGTGGTTGAACATGGCGCCGTACCAGGCTCCGCACAGCGCCAGCGCGACCGCCGCGATCAGGCCCGCGCGCGGTCCTGCCATCAACCGCGCCGTCGCAGCAGCCGCGCCGATCCCGCCGATTCCGATCATGGCGCAGAGGATGTGGCGTAGCTCATAAGCATCCATGGGAATGACATGGGCCAGCGCCACGGCAATGATGTCGAACAAACCGCCGTAGAGATAAAGGTTCTCGAAGCTGAAGAGATCGCGGACTTTGAATCCGCTGCGGTAATAGGCGATGATTAGTTCGCCATAGTGATGCTGCACGCCTTCATCGTTGGAGATGGCGTATTCCCTGAAGGTGAACCACGCCATGACGACGAGCGCAGCGATCAGTGCGACGGTGGCGATATCACGGATGTCGAAGCGCGCGACCGATTGTATCGCCCTGCTCCGGGGCAAGACTTCCTCCGCAACGCCGGAAGAGGGCTCTCCGGTCAGCCGTGCCTTGGTCTTGATCATTCCTCGCCATCACACCTAGTGCGCCGTCTGCCGCAGCAGCTCGGCCAAACGCGCGCGCAGAGCCTCGCTCGCCTTGTGCCCGGTTTCCTGGCCCACCTGCGCGTTTTGCTGTGCAATGGCTTGCGACTTTTCCAGAAGCTTTTTCCCGGCTGGCCGACTATAGAACGCCTCTATTTCGCGCAGTTCGTCCGCCGTAAAATTGTTGGCATAAACGGTGGCGGCGGCGTCGACCATCGCGTCGTAATAGGGAGCATAGGCTTCCGCCATCTTCGGCAGCGCCGCATCGAATGCGCGTTCCATCTCCGGTCTATCCTGCGTCAGCACGGGCTTGAGGCCCAGCAGAATGACCGGCAGGAGCGCCTTGTACTGATCGGACAGCCCTAGCGTAGCAACCAGGCTTCGCGCGGCGGTCATAGCCTCGGGGGACGGCGTTTGCGCCGGTGCCGCGCAAGTCGAAAACAGAAGTATGCTGCAGATGATCAATAGCCGTCTGGACATAGACCGACTCCTCCGACGAAGTCCGAATGGACAATGAAGCTCAAACTGAGTCTTGTTGGCGCCGGCGGTGTCACGCCGTGCCCGGCCCGGTCACCGCCTTGGGTGCTTCGAGATCGGTTACCTCGACGAACAAGTCGGGGACCTTCTCGCTCTGATCCAAAGCCCATCCGATCGCGATCATGATCAGGAAACCGGCGACGCTGACGCCGATCTGCGTCAAGACGCCCGAGTCATACTGCACCAGGATCCAATGCGCCCCAAAGGACAGGAAAACGCCAATGCAGAAAATCGGCAGGGAATGCCGGCCACACAGCCTGAACGGGGCAGTCCATTTGGCGGTGAGCTGCCCCCAGTTGTGCGGGACATATCGCGACACCACGACCGCCACGGCGAGGAAGTGCGTAAAACGCAGCATGTCGAGATCGGTCTTGTCGATCGGATAGATCGCCTTCATCATCCATTTCGGAATCAGCGATGCCAGGAAGTCGCTGTGCCACGTCATCACAATCATGAAGGAAAAGGCAATCCACGCAAGGCATATGGCAAACACGACGCGGGATTGAATCAGATGCCAGTATTTCGCCGCACGCCCGATACTGCACCATGCGGCTAGAAAGAACAGCAACTGCCAGGCAAACGGGTTGAAGTACCACGTTGTGCCCGGTGGATATGAAGGGAGATTCCAGTCGAACCAGCGTGCCAAAACGTACAGGACCACCGAGCCGAGCAAGGTCAGGTTCGGGCGGCGTACCATGCACCACAGGACCAGCGGCGAAGCGGCTATCAGCGAAATATAGAGCGGCAGCACGTCGAGATCGACCGGCTTGTACCGCAGCGTGAGCGCCTGCCCGATCAGGACGTCCGGATGCTGGAGAAAATTGAAGACGTTGAATTCATTCTCATACATCGGATTGTCAAATTTCCTGGCGGCGCGCGCGATTTGCGCCGTAAAGATCAGGAACAGCATGATGTGGGCAACGTACATTTGCATGGCCCGCTTCCATAGCCGCTTGGTGGCAGCGAGAAACTTGCCGCCGGCAACGAAAGGACCGTAGATGAAGCCGGCAAGGTAGCCGGAAATGAACACGAAGAACTCGGCAGCGTCGCTGAATCCGTAGTTGCGAAGCGTCAGCCAGGAGACGACGTCGTTCGGAATGTGATCGAGGAAGACCATCCACAGGCCCAAGCCGCGCAATAAATCGAGCCGGAGGTCGCGCTCGACGGGACGCATGAGAAATACGTCATCCTTGTGTGCCATCTGCTCCATCCATTTTGACTTGTAGTGCGTTGCAATGTGACACGGGTGAAAACCGAGGCTTAGCCACGATGTTTGACGACTGAAAGTTAGTCGAGAGAACGCCAGTCTGTGCGCGTTCGCTCGATTCCGCGGCAATCAACAACACGCCGCTGCTTGTCTTCCGACAGGGCACCGTTGTCGATGTCCAAGCGGATCGCTCGAAGCCCGACCTGCCGAATCCTCATTTCTTCATCCTGCCGTGATCTGGCGCCGAAGCTTTTGGCGCGACTGGTCCCGTTGAGGCGGCACTGAGCACGTCGAACGAGACAGTGACCTTGCCCGCTTTTTCAAACTCAAGCGTCATTGGCACTGTGGTTCCTTTCTTCATCCGGGTCTTGAGGTTCGACAGGGTGAGGTGAATACCGTGAGGCGCCAACACGACTTTGTCGCCGGGAGAGATCGTCAATCCTCCCTCGACGGGGTTCAAGCTCAGCCCGCCCCCGACCATGCTGCTTTGCTGGATTTGAAGCTTTTCGGCGATATCGGTCGATCCTCCGATCAAGCGGTCTGGCGTCGTTCCCTTGTTTTCGATCGTCAGATAACTGCTGGCCAATTCTGCACCGCGCGGCGCCGCGCGGCTCCAAGGTTGTGAAATAACGAGATCGCCCGCCTTCACCTCCTGTGCTTGCACAGGCAAGCTTTGGAGCGCACCGGCAAAAAGCAGAAAGGCGAAGAGATATCTGCTGACTTTCACTTCTCTCTCTCTCTCTACGGAGTTTGCGCCGTCAAGTCGGCCGGGACCGCCGCGGCGCGCTCGCGCCCCGACATGGCCCACTTGTACCAGGTGAACGTCCTTGCAACGCCGTACATGATCAGGAGGCCCGTGGCCCCCACAATGACATGCAGCGCGACGCCGGCATCAAGCTCCGTCAGAAGCGCGTAGCCTGCAAACGACAGCGCAACCCCGAGCGCAAAGATCTGAAGCGAATATTGCCCGCAAACGATAAGGGGCCGGGCCCATGGCGACCTCAACCCTCCCCAGTCGCCCGGCACGAACCGCAACACGACCACAGCCAGTGCCAGGAAATGCGCAAACCTCAAGACGTCGAAATCGGTCTTGTCGATCGGATAGATCAGCCGCGCCAGCCAGGCCGGGATGAAGACCTCCAGTTGCGGGAAATACCAGGTCAGGGTGACGAAGAACGCGGCACTGAGATAGGCGATGGCAAGGCAGAACACGATCGGGGAATCGATGATCGTTGACAACCGTCGTCCGCCTCCCAGTGCGCACCAGGCGCCGAACACGAACAGCAACTGCCACCCGTAGGGATTGAATGACCAGAAGCCGTCTCGATAGGTCGACAGGTGCAAATCGAACCGGATCGTGAGGACATAGAACACGATCGAAACGATGAGTGGAAGATCCCGGTGCAATCGCGTGAGCACGAAAACAAGCGGCAGGAAGGTCATCAGCACGATATAGAGCGGCAACACATCCATATTCAGCGGTCGGAATCGCAAGAGCAGCGCCTGGATCATCACGGGACCAGGCTCGCTGAAGAAGTCCGCGACCTCCATCTCGCGAATATAGAACGACGGCTTCTCTGAGACAGCTACGACGAAGGCAATCTCCGCCATTAACACCAGGAACAGCAAAATATGCGCCGAGTAGATCTGCCAGACCCGCCGCAGCAGACGTGCCGTGCCGATCACGAAGCCCGCCTCGAAGGTGGCCCTCCCGTAGACAAGCGCTGCCGTGAAGCCGGAAATGAAAATGAAGATTTCGGCCGCGTCGCTGAATCCGTAATTGCGGATTGTGAACCAGGTCAGCAGGTCGGGCGAAACGTGGTCTATGTAAATGAGCCACAGCGCGAGGCCCCGGAACAGGTCGAGCCGCAACTCCCGCTGACCACTCGCGACGGCAAAAGCCGGCTTGGAGACGGACGGCGACAACGAGGCGCGTTGCGCACCCGCGGCCGGCTTGCTCCCGTCAACCCGATCGGCGATCGACATCCAGCCGGATCGTTGAACACGCGCAATCATGCCGCCCTCACTTCGGCATAGAGTACAAACCTCCGTGATTCGAAAGCAAACGCGAGGGCGACCGCGCCCACCTCGCCGCTTAGGCAGGTGCCCGGCAAATGCAGTGCAAGCGACGCCGCCGACGGAGGCGCCCGAACCCTGAAATACGCCGTAGCCGGCCCGGCAAATGCCGGCATCTTCCTGCAATGACTGTCATCGGACATCGGCCAGATATCCCCAACAGCTAAAAACGACGCAACAGCGCGCAATCTATGACGGCAACAACGACGGCAAGTATGACGTGGACAACAAGGAGCACCATAACCGAGAATCCGTCCGGGCGGGAGGGATTGATGCTCAGTATGGCCAAATCAAATCCGCTCTTTTCGCCTGGCCAGCCGGTCAACTTGGAAACGGCGAACCACCCGTTCGGACCGGCTTTCCCCGCCATGGTGGCCGCGTCGAGCTTGCCGTCACTGTCGAGAAAGGCATTCAGGCATCGCGCTGGACCGCTCCACAATGACTGCGCTGCGCTGATATGCCGTCATATCATCAAATCGCCGGGAGGCCGGCAGATGGCGGAACCCGCGCCCTAAAACCCTGAACCGAACTGAGCTTCCTCAGGCAGCGGAGCGTGAACGACGAGCTTCTCACGCAGGAAATGCTCGTAGCCCGCGGTGCCACTTGCGCTCGCCGCCGACGGGCCTACACCTGCACCAAACATCCGGGCCGGACCGAATGAGACATCTTGCAGAGGCGCCGCCGTCGACATTTGCGGGCATTCGTTTCGTGCTGACCGACATGGACGAAACGCTGACCTACAAGGGACGGCTTTCGGGGCGCACCTATGACGCTCTCGAACGGCTGCAGGCTGCAGGGATCAGGGTCATTCCAGTGACCGCTGCACCGGCAGGATGGTGCGATCAGATGGCGCGGATGTGGCCCATCGACGGTGTGATCGGCGAAAATGGCGGGCTGTTCTTCCGGCGCGACGGCGAACACGGCGTGATGCGGCGATACTGGCACGGCGAAGCCGATGGTCCAGATATCCGCGATCGGCTCGACGAGATCGGCCGCCAGATTCGGGCGCGCGTGCCGTCGGCGCGGTTGGCGGACGATCAGCTCTTCCGTCTCACGAGTATTGCTTTCGCCCGAACCGCTGACGCGGACGCAGTCGAGGCAATCGTCGCTGCGCTTCGTGCGGCCGGCGCCAGAGTCGCGATCAACAATCTCTGGATCCTCGGCTGGCTTGGCAACTACGACAAGCTTGCCATGACCCGCCGCGTGATGGCCGAAAATTATGGCATCGATATCGATGCCGACCGCGACGCCATCCTGTACTGCGGCGACTCGACCAACGATGCACCGATGTTCGCGTTTTTCCACCACAGCATCGGCATGAGCACGGTCCGAAACTGCCTCGCCGAAATTCCAACGTCACCCGCCTGGATCACCGAGGGCCCAGGCGGGGACGGCTTTGTCGAGGCCGCAAATGCGGTCCTGGCGGTCAGAGGGTTCGAGCGACGATCAAGCTGATGGCTTCGCGAAAGGAAGCTCGCGCTCTCCTTAAACCTGAACCGAGCTGAGCTTCTTCAGGCAGCGCAGCGTGAACGACGATCGGCTGTGGCGGATGCCGGGAATGCGGTAGAGCTTCTCGCGCAGGAAGTGCTCATAGCCCGCGGTGCTCGCGACCGCGACCTTCACCAGATAGTCGTAGTCGCCGGTGGTGAGATAGGCTTCGATCACCTCGGGCAGATCCGCAAGCAATTGCCCGAAGCGCCCGAGTGTCTCCTCGTCGTGGTGATCGAGCGTCACCTCGATGATGACCGTCTCCGGCAGACCGAGCTTTTCCTGGTTGATCAGCGCAATGTAGCCGTCGATGTAGCCTTGCGTCTCAAGCCGTTTCAGCCTGTTCCAGCATGGCGTGGTGGAGAGCCCGATCTTCTCGGCAAGCTGGACGGTGGTCAGGCGCGCATCCTGCTGCAGCGCGCGCAGCAAGCGGCGATCGATCTCATCCAGCCGCTGCGCGTCCTTTCGGCGAGTCGGTCGAGGCGGGGCGGCGCGCCGGGCAGCTTTCATAGTGAGAATTCCATTCCCGAAATGGGCGACATTCCGAGAATAAACCTACTACAATATGACGATACATCCAGACAAAAAGAACAACGTACCGGGAAAATCGCAGTAAAAATCCCTGTGAAAGAGGAAAGGCTGGGCTGTGTTTCATCTGGAGCTTCTCGCCAGCGACGTCCATGCGGCGCTCGGCCGTCTGCTCGATCAGACGCGCGTTGCCGGGCTCCAGTTGGCAGCCCTCCAAGCCAGTGCGGAAGCGGGCGAATACCGGATCCGGGCCTCGATCGATGTCTGTGACCGCGAGGTCGTCGAGAAGCTGGCACGCCGCATCGGCTCCATGGTCTGCATCGCCGCCATCGATGTCACCGGCGAAGTTTTCGCGCGACGCCCGTTCTCGCTGCCGCGCCATGACGCTCGCGCAAGGACATCCTCGGGACCGGCACGAGGAAAACGAAATGACCGAATACGCTCCGTTGAGTCTTCATGTGCCGGAGCCCGCCGTACGTCCTGGAGGCGTGCCGGATTTCTCGACCATAAAAATCCCGCAAGCAGGCTCGGTCGCGCGCCCGGAGGTCGACGCCGATCCTCAGTCGATCCGCGACCTCGCCTACTCTGTTATTCGTGTGCTCAACCGCAAAGGCGAAGCCGTCGGCCCATGGGCCGGCCTCCTCAGCGACACCGAACTACTCGAAGGCCTGCGGCACATGATGACGCTGCGCGCATTCGACGCCCGCATGCTGATGGCCCAGCGCCAGGGTAAAACGTCCTTCTATATGCAGCACATGGGCGAGGAGGCGGTGAGCTGCGCTTTTCGCATGGCGGTTAGGCCAGGCGACATGAATTTTCCGACCTACCGACAGGCGGGACTTCTCATCGCCGGCGGATATCCGCTTTTCGAGATGGCCTGCCAGATCTACTCCAACGAGCACGATCCGATGAAAGGCCGGCAGTTGCCGGTGATGTATTCCTCGAAGGAGCACGGCTTCTTTTCGATCTCCGGCAATCTCGCCACCCAGTATATCCAGGCCGTGGGCTGGGCGATGGCCTCCGCCATCAAGCACGACAACAAGATCGCGATTGCCTGGATCGGCGACGGGGCCACGGCGGAATCCGATTTCCACGCCGCACTCGTCTTCGCCTCGACCTATCACGCGCCGGTCGTGCTCAATATCGTCAACAATCAATGGGCCATTTCGACGTTCCAGGGCATTGCGCGCGGCGGCTCCGGCACCTTCGCGGCGCGCGGTCTCGGCTTTGGCATTCCGGCGCTGCGCGTCGACGGCAATGACTATCTCGCTGTTCACGCGGTGGCTGCCTGGGCGTGCGAACGGGCGCGGCGAAACCTCGGCCCGACCCTGATCGAACACGTGACCTATCGTGTCGGCGCGCACTCGACCTCCGACGATCCCTCCGGCTATCGGCCGAAGGAAGAGTCCGATGCCTGGCCGCTCGGCGATCCCGTGATCCGGCTGAAGAATCACCTGATCACGCGCGGCGCCTGGTCGGAGCAGCGTCACAAGCAGGCCGAAGCCGAAATCCTCGACACCGTGGTCGCCGCGCAGAAGCAGGCCGAAAGCTACGGCACGCTCAGCTCCGGGCCGAAACCTTCGGCGCGCGACATGTTCGAGGACGTGTTCGCCGAGATGCCCGAGCACCTGCGCCGCCAGCGCCAGCAGGCAGGAGTCTGACCGTGCCGCGCCGGACCATGATCGAAGCGATCCGCGACGCCATGGACGTGATGATGGCGCGCGACGACAACGTGGTCGTATTCGGCGAGGACGTCGGCTATTTCGGCGGCGTGTTTCGCGCAAGCCAGGGGCTGCAGGCCAAATACGGCACAAACCGCTGCTTCGACACGCCGATCAGCGAGCTCGGCATCGTCGGTGTCGCGATCGGAATGGCCGCGTATGGGCTAAAACCTTGCGTCGAGATCCAGTTCGCCGACTACATGTACCCGGCCTATGACCAGATCGTGTCCGAAGCCGCGCGGCTGCGCTATCGCTCCGGCGGCCAGTTCACCTGCCCGCTGGTGGTGCGGATGCCGACCGGCGGTGGAATCTTTGGCGGGCAGACCCATAGCCAGAGCCCGGAGGCGCTGTTCACCCATGTCTGCGGGCTGAAGACGGTGGTGCCGTCGAACCCGAGCGACGCGAAGGGTCTTCTGATCGCGGCGATCGAGGATCCCGATCCCGTGATCTTCCTCGAGCCGAAGCGGCTCTACAACGGCCCGTTCGACGGGCATCACGATCGGCCGGTCACGCCCTGGTCGAAGCATGAGCTCGGCGAAGTGGCGGACGGACACTATCGCGTGCCGCTCGGCCGCGCCGCGGTTCGCCGGCAAGGCTCCGCCGTAACGGTTCTTGCTTATGGCACCATGGTCCACGTCGCTGAACGTGCTGCGATCGAGGCGAGCGTCGATGCCGAGATCATCGATCTCAGAACACTGCTGCCGCTGGATCTCGAGACGATTGAAACCTCGGTCAGGAAAACCGGACGATGCGTCATCGTGCATGAGGCGACGCTGACGTCGGGCTTCGGCGCCGAGCTTTGCGCGCTGGTGCAGGCGGCGTGCTTCTATCATCTGGAAGCGCCAATCGTGCGCGTGACAGGCTGGGATACGCCCTACCCGCACGCGCAGGAATGGGACTACTTCCCGGGACCCGACCGGATCGGCCGCGCGCTCGTCGAGACGATGGAGCAGTGACATGGCCGAACGCATCATCAAGCTGCCCGATGTCGGCGAAGGCATTGCCGAGGCCGAGCTGGTCGAATGGCACGTGAAGGTCGGCGACATCGTGCGCGAGGATGCGCCGCTCGGCGCCGTCATGACCGACAAGGCGACGGTCGAAATTCCCTCGCCGGTCGACGGCGAGGTGCTTTGGCTCGCCGGCGAAATCGGCGAGGTGCTCGCGATCGGCTCCGATTTTGTCCGTCTGAAGGTGGATGAAAAGGCCAGGCCGTCCGACGAAACGAAGCCGGAAGGTTCGCGACCGGCGAAAACACTGCCCGACCATGATGCAAGCTCGGCCACGCTCTCTCCCGCGGACGAGCCAGCGGACGTCGCGCCGCACCGGCCGCATGAGGCCGCCGTGGAAGGAGAGCGACCACTGGCTGCGCCTGCGGTGCGGCTCCGCGCGCGCGAAGCCGGTATCGATCTGCGCCAGCTCCGCGGCTCGGGGCCGGCAGGACGGATCACCCACGCCGATCTCGATGCCTATCTTGCCCGCGGCCCGTCCGCAGCGCCCACGAGCCAACGCGAGAGGAAAACCGCGGTCGAGGACGTCAAGATCGTCGGCCTGCGCCGCCGTATAGCGGAGAAAATGTCGCTTGCGAACGCGCGCATTCCGCACATTACCTATGTCGAAGAGGTCGACGTCACTGCGCTCGAAGAGTTGCGCAAGAAACTCAACGACGAGCGCAAGGCCGAGCGGCCCCGGCTCACGCTGTTGCCCTTCCTGATGCGTGCCATGGTGCGCGCCGTGGCGAAGCAGCCGCATCTGAATGCCCATTTTGACGATGAGGCCGGCATCCTGCACCAGCATGCCGGCGTCCATATCGGCGTCGCAACGCAGACTCCGGCCGGCCTGATGGTACCGGTCGTGCGGCACGCGGAGGAGCGCGATCTCTGGAATTGCGCGGCGGAGATGGCGAGGCTTGCGGACGCGGCGCGAACCGCTGCGGCGAGCCGCGACGAGCTTTCCGGCTCGACCATCACCATCACCTCGCTCGGCGCCATGGGCGGCCTTGCCACCACCCCGATCATCAACCATCCGGAGGTCGCCATCGTCGGCGTCAACCGGATCGCCATTCGTCCGCACTGGGATGGAACGGCCTTCGTGCCGCGCAAGATGATGAACCTGTCATCGAGCTTCGATCACCGCGTGGTCGACGGCTGGGATGCAGCGCTTTTCGTGCAACGAATCAAAGCGCTGCTCGAAACGCCGGCGCTGATCTTCATCGACGATTAGCCGTGCTCATGGACGACATCTCCTGCAAGCTTCTCGTCATCGGCGCGGGCCCCGGCGGCTACACCTGCGCGATCAGGGCCGGCCAGCTCGGCATCGACACCATCATCGTTGAAGCCGAGAAGCCCGGCGGCACCTGTCTCAATGTCGGCTGCATTCCGTCAAAGGCCCTGATCCATGCGGCAGACGAATACGAAACGGTGGTCCAGGCCGCGGCGGGCTGGAACCTGCTCGGGATCTCGGCGAGCAAGCCCGCGCTCGACTTTGCCAGGACCATCGCGTGGAAGGACGGGATCGTCGCGCGTCTGAACGGCGGCGTCACCGGTCTCTTGAAGAAGGCCCGTGTCAGGCTCGTCGGCGGCCGGGCGCAGTTTCGCGACGGCAAGACGATCGCGGTGGAAACTCGAGCAGGATCGCAAGTGATCCATGCCGAGGCGGTCGTGATAGCAACCGGCTCCGAAGCGATCGCGCTGTCGTCACTGCCCTTCAAAGGCCACGTGATCTCGTCGACGGAAGCGCTTGCGCTGACAAGTGTTCCCCGAAAGCTTGTGGTTGTCGGCGGCGGCTATATCGGCCTCGAGCTCGGTACGGCCTTTGCCAAGATGGGCGCAGCCGTCAGCGTCGTCGAGGCCGAGGCGCGGCTGCTTCCGCACTATGACGCGGAGCTGAGCGAGCCCGTCACGCGGCGCCTCGCCGAGCTCGGCGTCACCATCCTGACCGGCGCCAAGGCGAAAGGGCTCGCCTCCGATGGAACCTCACTCATGGTCGAGACCGCGGATGCACAATCGGCGACACTGGCTGCCGACAGCATCCTTGTGACGGTCGGGCGAAAGCCTGCAACTTCCGGCTTCGGGCTCGAACTCCTCGACCTCGACATGAATGGCCGCTCGATCGCGATCGACGATCGCTGCCGCACCTCGATGCACGGCGTCTACGCCATCGGCGACGTTACCGGCGAGCCGATGCTCGCGCATCGCGCGATGGCGCAGGGCGAGATGGTGGCCGAGATCGTCGCGGGCCAAAAGCGGGCCTGGGACAAGGTCTGCATTTCCGCGATCTGCTTTACCGACCCCGAGATCGTCACCGCCGGGTTGTCGCCGGAGGAAGCAAGGAAGAAGGGTTTTGCGATCAAGACGGACACCTTTCCGTTCCGCGCCAACGGCCGCGCGCTGGCGCTCGGCCGTGAGGACGGCTTCGTGCGCGTCGTCGCCCGCACCGACAATCATGCGCTGCTCGGCATTCAGGCGGTCGGCGCCGGGATCGCCGAGCTGTCGGCCGCATTCAGCCTCGCCATCGAGATGGGCGCACGGCTTGAGGACATCGCCGCCACCATTCACGCGCATCCGACCCAGAGCGAAGGTTTTCACGAGGCCGCGCTGAAAGTGCTTGGCCACGCGATTCACATTTAGCGTCTGAGGCTTATCGACATCGGCGCGTTCTCATGCTGAACGTGAGCAGCCTTCCCTCATGTGAGGGATCAGGCCGGCGCAAGCCGACGGAACACAAAGACAGCCGCGACCGCGCCGACGATCTCGGAGATGATGAAGCCGGGGACATCGAGGGGACGGATGCCCGAGAACGTATCCGTCAACGCGCGCGCGATCGTAACCGCGGGATTGGCGAAGTCTGTCGCCGTGAACCAGAACGCGCCCCCGATATAGGCCGCCACCACGCCGGCCATCGCGGACGGACGGAGGCGCGAGCACACCCAGACCGCCCCGATCAATCCAAAGGTGGAGACGGCCTCGCTAAGCCATTGTGACGGACCGCTTCTAACATGGGCAGACAATGCGTAGATGCGCTCATCGAACATGGCTTCCGCAATTCCGACGCCGATGATGGCGCCCAGGATTTGCGCCGGCACATAGGCAGCCGCAATGGCCGGCTTCACATCACCGCGAAAAGCAAGCACCAGTGTCACAAGCGGGTTGAAGTGGGCGCCCGACAATGGCGCAAACCACTCGATCAGCGCGAACAGAGCAGCGCCCGTCGCCAGGGCGTTGACCAGAAGCGCGATGGCGATGTTTCCGCCGCACAGCCGCTCTCCCAGGATTCCCGAACCGACGATGGCGATCAGCAGGAAGCCGATTCCGAGCGCTTCGGCCGCCATGCGGGCTCCGATCAGCGGACCCGATCCCTCGCTCCCCGCATCGCAATGCAGGTCGAGGCGCCGCGGAAGCGGTTGCGGGGTTTTCGCTTCCACGAAAGCTTCCCCTCAGATCACTTGGCAGACTTTGTAGGCGACCGCGCCTTCGACCAGATAGCCGGTTCCGACAGAGACGACGTCGTTCAGCCAGGCGTATTGCGGCGAACCGGTCTCGAACAACGGATTGGTCCGGAAATAGTAGCGCGCGGGATCGACCTGATAGCGCTTGATCGGGTCGCTCATATCGGCCCGCAGCTCGGCCGGCACGATCCAGCGGCCGCCATAGGTCATGTGAATCAAAGCGCCGTCGTGCGTCTGCAGGGTCAACCGCACGTCCAGCGTCATGGCGCCGTCCGGGCGAAACAACGCCCAATCGCCGCCGCCCGGCAGCACCTCGCCGCGCAATCTCGGCCCTGCAAAGGATCCACCGGCCGCGCCGAAGAAAATCCGGCGGCCGAACGGACCATCGCCAATCCCAAGGCGCGGGTTTAGGTCGACGACGACGTCGAACAGAAGCTCGGTCTTGATATCGGCAACGGCTTTGACGCGCGAGTCCAATGTCATCTGCAGTTCCTCGTCCTGATGGGTGGATCTAACCGGCAGCGGCTCCGGAGGGCGTTGTCTCGCCGAAAAGCTTCCGGCGGACTGCATCGGTTGAGACTCCGGATTGCGCGCACAACGCCGACAAATCGAACATGAAGCGCTCGTGGGCGATCCGGTCATTCCTGAATGCGAATTGAATGAAGACCGGCAGCTCCGCGCGCCGTCCGTTGGGAACGACGCCGAAACGATCGCCCGTCATCGTCATCCGCGCAGTGCCCCAGCAAACCAGCGATTCGCCGTTGCTCGCATGCCCCTCCAGGACAACGTGATAGTCGGGAAAGCTCCTGAAGAACCTGGCTAGCACCGCTTCGTTCTCGGCCAGTCCTCGCGCTTTGGTCCCGAAGGCCGGCGTTTCCAGCAGCATGTCCTTGTCGAAAAGATTCATCGCCGCCGGCAGGTCCTGCCGGCTCTTGGCGACCGCCAACTGCTGCGCGAGCTCGAACATCCGATCGCTGTCCATGAGAGCCACCTGACGCGGGTCGAGGACCCATTTTCATGCACTATGTCTTTCACATACTAACGGTATGTTATAAACATAATGGTATTATCTCGTCAAGCGGTATGTTGCGGATATGAACGAGGCCGTTCCCGAAAAAACGAGGCGCGAGGAGTATACGGAGGCCACCCGGCAAGGGCTGCTTGCCGCGGGGCGCGACATTTTCGCGCGCGAAGGCTATCAGGCCGCCGGAATAGAGGCGATTTCGCGCGCCGCGCGAGTGACGCGCGGCGCCTTCTATCACCACTTCGATGACAAGAAGGCGCTGTTCGACGCGGTCGTGGTGGCGATGCAGGCCGAGGCGGTGACCAGGGTCAACGAAAAGTCGCGCGGCCAACGCAAGGTATGGGACCGCCTGTTCATCGGCATCGACGCGTATCTCGACGTGTGCTTCGAGCCCGCCTATCGGCGCATCGTCATTCAGGAGGCGCCCGCGGTGCTCGGCAGCAAGCGCTTTGACGAGATTGAAGAGGCGTATCCGATGGCGCTGCTGATGGCGAGCATGAAGGCGCTGCAGCGGGACGGCGAACTCGTCTTCGAGGATATCAATCTTCTCGGGCGCATGGTCGATGCGATGATCTGCAAGGTCGCATTGATGCTGCCGCAAGCGAAGGAGCCGCAAGCCATGAAGGCGCGCGGCCGGGAGATCATCGCGGCGCTGCTAGCGGGTTTCCGCCCTGGCGCCAGAGCCAAGCGTGGCGCGGACAAATCCGGCCACGCTTCCGGTCGATAGCTGCGTCCGGCCGTTGTTATCGTTCCGGCTATTCGCACCCCTCGCTAGCGGACGGCCTGGGCTCTAATCGAGCGCTCCGATGCAACGGAGCGCAGAGCTTCGGCGACCGCTCTCGCCGAAGACTCTTCGATCGCGAGGATAATGCCGCAAGCGCGCTTTGCCGCGGCTTCCGGGATCGTCATGGTCGCGTTCGCCACGAACTTCCGGATCACGGTCTCGCGCGACAGCGCACGGTGCCCGCTGCCTTCGTTGACCGCGATGTGCTTACGAAACTCGCGGCCATCCGCGAGCCTGACACGAACGCCGCCGGAGAAGGCTTCCGGGAATTTTGTCTCGGGATCGGCATGGCACGCGACCTTGCCGGCGAGCGCGAGCACGTCTTGCGCGGCCAGCGCGCCGGCTTCCAGTTCGCTCAGACCAAAACGTCCCTTCAAGAGTCCGGTCGCGACGCAATAATGCGTGCTGAACTTCGCTTCGTAATCGGTGGTCGGCCGCTTCTTCGAGGCGGCAGGCTCCGCAATGATCGGCAACGTCTTCTCCGGCACGTAAGCGTCGACCGAGGCGATGCGGGCATTGCCGATCTCATCCCGCAAGAGAATGGCGGCCTCGAGCGCGCCGTGGATGAAATGGCAGACCGGATAGGGTTTTACTGCGGTGTCGGCGAAGTGCCAGCGCTGCCCGAGCTCGATGCCGATGGAATCGAGCGCAGTGTCGCTTGCGTGTTGCTGCAGGTAGGCATGCAGCAGGCCGAAGCGGCCTTCATAGGGTCGGCTCGGACCGTGGAAACCCGACGACGCAAGCTGTGCGGCGGTGATCCCGGCGACCGCGCCCCAGCCGGGATGAAAGCGCTTGGTCCAGGCGCCTTCCTCCAGGAAGACCTGGACGCCGGAGGCGGTGGAGGCGGCAATGCCCTGGGCCGCGACCGTTTGCGACTCGGTGAGACCCAAAAGCTTCGCGGCCACAATCGCGGAACTGAAATGCGAGATCACACCGGTGGCGTGAAAGCCGACGTGATGAAATCCACCCTTGATCGCCATCCCGAGCCGAACCGCCGTCTCCATGCCGGCGATATAGGCCGTCAGCAAATCGCTCCCCGAGAGATCGCGTTGCTCGGACAGCGCCAACGCACATGGCAATGTGGCAGCGGTCGGGTGAACGATCGCTTCGATATGCGTGTCATCGAAATCGAGGCCGTGAATGAGAATACCGTTGGCGAGCGCGCTGTCGCGGACCGGCAGCTTCAGCGAGCTTCCGATCACCGAGCCATCGCCGCTACCAGCAAGCTTGGCAACGCCGCCGAGCGCGACCGGAGCAAAGTCATAGGCGTGCGCCGCGAATGCCAGGCCAATGCCGTCGAGAATGAGCAGCCTGGCGCGCTCGCGGACCGCAGCGGGAACATCGGCCAGCCGCAGCTCCGTTGCAAAGCCGGCAAGCACCTCGGCCGGCCTTGTCGTGCAGGGCGGAAGGGGAATCGCAGGCGTGCTTGTCATGTCGGCTCTCGCAGGGCGCTTCGGCCATGGGCGAGCGCAAGCTAACCAACCGCGGCGCCAAGCGTCAACTGTTGACAGTTTTTGCCGCGCGACGGTATCACACGTCGAAACGCGGGACCCCGCGGCCGGGCCACGAGGCTTATTGGCACGCGCCCGCAAGCAAGGTGACAGCCGCATGACCTATCTGGTCGCCGCCGATCTGCCGAGCATTCCCGCCGGCACGCGTTTTCGCGATCTCCTGAAGCGTCCGGGCATTCTTCCGATTCCCGGCGCCTATTGCGGGCTCGCCGCGATCCAGGCCAGGCGCGCGAAATTCGAGGCGATCTATCTCTCGGGCGCCGCGATGTCGGCGTCGATGGGGCTGCCCGATCTCGGCATCCTCACCATCGACGACGTCTGCTTCTTCATCCGGCAGGTGGTGCGCGCCGCACAACTCCCGGTGCTGGTCGATGGCGATACCGGATTTGGCGAAGCGCTGAATGTCATGAACATGGTACGCGCGTTCGAGGACGCCGGCGCCGCCGCGGTGCAGATCGAGGACCAGGTTCTGCCGAAGAAATGCGGGCATCTGAACGACAAGAAGCTGATCGCGCCAAAGGACATGGCCGCGAAGATCGCGGCCGCGGCGAAGGCGCGCCGGCACCTTTATATCGTCGCGCGGACGGACGCCGCCGCGGATGAGGGCATCGATGCCGCCATACACCGCGCCCGGCTCTATATCGAGGCCGGCGCGGATGCGATCTTTCCGGAGGCGTTGACCGATCGCGATGCGTTCGAGCAATTTGCGAAGGCCATTCCCGTGCCGCTGCTTGCCAACATGACCGAGTTCGGGCGAACACCGTTCATGACGGCGCAGGATTTCGAGACGTTCGGCTACAAGATGGTGATCTGGCCCGTGAGCGCGCTGCGCATGGCCGCCAAGGCCCATGCCGATCTTTACGAGAGCATCCGCAACGACGGTGGCACCCATCGGCTGGTGGAGCGCATGCAGACGCGGGCCGAGCTCTACGCCACCATCGGTTATCACGACTACGAAGCGCTGGATTCCTCGATCATCACCTCGGTCACGCCCGAGGGAATGCCGCAAGGGAAGACGCGATAGTCGGCGCATCGCTATTTTCTCGCCAGCGCTGTCGCTCTTTCGGTACGCCCCTGACGGCTCACAGCGAGCTTCGGCTTCAGGATAGCGGCAGGTTCGGCCTGCTCGCGTGCGGCACCTTCCCTGATCTGCTCCTCCACATAGCGACGCGCGTTGGCGATGTGCAGCCGCATCCTCCGCTCGGCCTCCTGCGGATCGCGGCGCATCAGGGCCGCAACCACGTCCCTGTGCTCCTTCAACGCCTGCTTGGCCCGCCCGGGCTTGGTCGAGGATTTGTAGCGATAGACCCTGAGCAGATAATAGAGGTCTTCGCAAAGGAACTGGATCAGCCGCTTGTTGCGGCTTCCCTTCACAATGCGAAAATGGAAGTCGAAATCCTTGGACTCCTGGTAGTAGCCGATGCCTTCCTGGACGCTTCTTTGCTGTTGATGCTGGTCGAGCAACTCGGCGAGCGCCTTCAGCTCCTGATCGGTCATGTTCTTTGCGGCGAGCGCGCAGGCGAGCCCTTCCAACACCTCGCGCAACTGCAGCACCTCGTAAAGATCGGTCGGCGAAAGTGCGGCGACGCTGACGCCGATGTTCGGCGTCCGCTGCAGCAATTTGCGTCCCTCGAGCCTGCGGATGGCCTCGCGCAGCGGACCGCGGCTGACGCCAAGCGAAGCCGCCAGCGTCTGCTCCCTGATCTTGCTGCCCGGCTGAAGATCGCCTGAGATAATCGCGGCCTCGATGCGCTCGGCGAGCACATCGACCAGCGAGCGCGCGGAAACCTTGTGGCTCAGAATGTCGCTCATGACCGGCTCAAATCAGCTCCTGCAGCCGCCTCACCGGGGAAAATCGATCGAGGCGCTGCTGAGCTTACCTGATTCCTCGCGCTGATCATGCCAACGCCCGATAGATGACGTTGCCCTCGAACAGGCGGCGCGCGGTACGGTAGACCGCGCCGAACTCGGCCTTGGCCGCACCGCCCTCGCCTGCGACGACGCGTGCATCAACCAGCGTGACACCGGATGGATGCGCGATCCGGATCGGACCTGTCGCATCGCAGAGACCAGCCGGCAGGCTGCCTGGCACACGCGCGGCGACCGCAAGACAGATTGCGCCGGTGATCGGCACGGCCCGATGCGGCTGGCCGACCGAGATCATGCGGACCCAGATGTCGGCGTCCGCGGCCTTGAGCTCGCGTCCCGAAAGCGCGCGCCCGGCGCGGGGGCCCGACACCATCGCTATCTTGGGAATGCCGGTCATACGCCGCGCCTCTCCGATATCGGCGGCAATTCCCATCGCGACCGACGCCGCGCAACGGATGTCTTCCATCCGCTTGAGAAACGCGGCATCGCTCTCCAGGGCCTCCGGCAGCTCGTCGCCCGCTTTGCCGACCGCGCGCACGTCGAGGAAAACGCAGGGATTGGCGGCATCGATGCAGGATGCTTTCACGGAGCCGAGGCCATCGATCTGGAAGACGTCGAAAGCCCTGCCGGTCGGCAGCAGCTTTCCGGTGCGCGCACCGCCCGGCTCGAGAAACTCGAGCCGGATCGGCGCAGCCTTGCCCGCCACACCGTCGATCTCGATGTCGCCTTGAGCGGCGAGCTTGCCGTCTTCGACGGGAAAGCGGGCGACGATGATCTTCGACGTATTGGTGTTGTGGATGCGCACGATGGCCTCGCCGCCAGCCGGGGCCGTCACCAGGCCCTCCTCCAGCGCGAACGGCCCGACCGCCGACGACATGTTGCCGCAGTTCGCGCCGTAGTCGACGAAGGTGTCGCGCACACCGATCTGCGCGAATGTGTAGTCGACATCGGCGTCCGGCCGGCTCGGTTTGCCGATCACGCATATCTTCGACAGCGACGAAATCCCCCCGCCCATGCCGTCGAGCTGCCGGCCGTTGGGGTCGGGCGAGCCCATCACCTCGAGGAAGATCGGATCCCATGCCTTCTCATCCCGGGGCAAGTCGTCGCGCCGAAACATGACGGCCTTCGACGTGCCACCCCGCATGAAAACCGCACGCAGCCGGTTGGTCTCCATAAGCTCCTCTTCTCCTTCAGGCGGCTGGCTTGCGGCCGATAGCGGCATCTTCGCGCTGGCGCCAGGCGATCAACCGGCGGATACCTTCCTCGATGGAAACCTCCGGCTTCCAGCCCAGCATTGTCTCGATCTTGGCGCGGCTGAAATCAAGCTGCGCCGTGGCGCTGGCCCGCACCGCCGCAGTATTGGCCTTGTGAACCGGCTTCAGCCTGGTGCCGGTGATCTGCACCAGAAGCTCCACGATCCGGTTGAGCGAAGTGGCGACGCCGGTGGCGACATTGAAGCTTTCGCCGGTGACGTCGGAAGCCATCGCCATGACATTGGCGCGGGCGACATCGGCGACGTGGATGTAATCGTGCACCTCGCTGCCGTCATCGGGGATGACCGGCGGCTCGCCGCGCAGGATGCGGTCATAATTCTCCATGATGTAGAGTGCGTTGACGCCGCGGTAATGCTGCCGTTCGCCATAGACGGTGGCATAGCGGAGCGCGATCGCGCCGATGCCGTAGCGGGCGCTGTAAAGCTTGCACAGGTTCTCGCCGATGATTTTCGTGCAGGCATAGAGCGCTGCCGCGGGCTGGAAGGTCGCAAGGTTAGTCGGCCGCGTCTCGTCGATCAGGCCGGGCGCCGGATCGCCATAGGTCGCAACCGACGAGGAGAACACCACCCGCTTCACGCCGCGATAGCGGCAGGCCTCGAAAATGTTGACCTGCCCCTCGACGTTGACGGCAAGACCCAGACTAGGATTCTGGCTGAGCGGCAAGGTGAGAAAGCCGGCGATCGCGAACACACCGTCGGTGCCTTCGAACGCGTCGTACAGTTCGTTGATGCACAGGATATCGCCGCGCACGAGCTTGATGCGCGGATTGCCGATCAGGTCCTTGACGACATCCGGACTGCCGAGCGCGTAATTGTCGAGCAGGACCACTTCGCGCGCGCCGCGCGCCAGGAGCTCCTCCGCCACGTGGGAGCCGATCAGGCTGGCCCCGCCGGTGACGACGAATTTTCCATCAGCGATTGTCATGGAGACCCTTGCAATGACGTGTCGCGGCGCGCGACAGCGCGTGCCAGCGCAGGCGAATGAGGACAGCGGACTGAAGGCCGCGGCCGCCCGCGCCCTCGTCAGCGCCAGGCATCATAGGAGGCATGCTCAAACTGTCAACAGTTGTCACTTTGGCCTCAAGGCGCTAAGAACGCGCGGGACCGCCCGAACAAGCCAAGCAAAACAAAGGGAGGATTTCGCCGTGGAAGAGTATGACGTCATTGTAGCAGGCTGCGGCAATGCCGCGTTGTGTGCCGCGATATCGGCGCATGAGAACGGCGCGCGCGTCCTGGTGCTGGAACGGGCCCCCGAGCACGAAAAGGGCGGCAACTCCTATTTCACGGCGGGCGGCTTCCGCTTCGTCCACGAAGGCGCCGGCGATATCGCGCGCGACATCATCCCGGACATGACGGCAGAGGAGCGGGCGAAGATCGTCATCCCGCCGCATACGCGCGAGTTCTATTTCGATCAGTTGATGGAGGTGACCCATCATCAGGCCGACGAGGAGCTGGCACGCGTCCTGATCGACCGCTCGCGCATGACCATGGGATGGCTGCGCAGCCACGGCATCCGCTTCGTGCCGATGTACGGCCGCCAATCCTTCCTGGTCGACGGCAAGCATCACTTCTATGGCGGCGTGAACATCGAAGCGGTCGGCGGCGGCGTCGGCCTCGTCGAAGCCGAGCTTGCGCGCGCGCAAAAGCTCGGGATCGAGATCCGCTACGGCACCGCGCTGATCGGGCTCGTGCAGCGCAACGACCGCGTCGTCACCGGCGTCAAGGTACGCACCCGGGAGGGCTATGCCGAGATCGCGACCAGGTCGGTGATCCTCGCGTGCGGCGGCTTTGAGTCCAATCCGGAGATGCGCGTGCGCTATCTCGGTCCGGGCTGGGATCTCTGCCGGGTGCGAGGCACCCGCCACAACATGGGCGAAGGCATCTTTGCCGCGCTCGCGATCGGCGCCCGCCCCTACGGCAACTGGTCGAGCTGCCATGCCTGCGAATGGGACATCTCGGCGCCGCCCTACGGCGATCGCTGGGTCTTGGACAACTTCCAGAAGCACTCCTACCCGCTCGGCATCATGGTCAACATCAATGGCAAACGGTTTGTCGACGAAGGCGAGGACTACCGCAACCTGACCTACGCCAGGTTCGGCCGCGAGATCATGAACCAGCCGCGACGCACCGCAATCCAGATCTTCGACCAGCAGACGGTGGCGATGCTGCGCGACGAATATCGCATCAAGCAGGTCACCAAGGCCGAGTCGGATACGATTGCCGGGCTCGCGAAAGAGCTCGATCTCGATCCGGTCGAGCTCGAAAAGACCGTCAATGAATACAATGCGGCCTGCGGCCCCGAGCCGTACAATCCCGCCGTGCTCGACGGCAAGGCGGCGCGCGGCATCACGCCGCCGAAATCGAACTGGGCGCTGCCGATCAACAAGCCGCCTTACGTCGCCTATGTCACCACGACCGGTATCACCTTCACCTTCGGCGGCTTGCAGATCAACGACCGCGGCGAGGTGCAGGACATGACTGACCAGTCGATTCCCGGCCTCTACGCCGCAGGCGAACTGGTCGGCGGCCTGTTCTTCGAGAATTATCCCGGCGGCACCGGGCTGATGTCGGGCTCGGTGTTCGGCAAGCTTGCCGGCGAGAGTGCGGCGGCTTACGTCGGGGCAGAGCCGCGGAAGTCCGCGGCGTGAGCGGGAATGGCGTTTTCGCAACGCGGCGACTTTCCTATTCGAATGTCAAACAGCGGAAGGACACACGTCCGCATTCTCGCGGCATGAAATCGCCCGAGTGATGCATCAATCGTGGCCCTCGAAATCAGGAGGGCGCAGGGAATGCCGGGTGCCGTTGCACCCGCGAGCCTCGCGTGCAGCAAATGCGCAAAGAACGCACACGAGTCATCAACAGGTACAACCGAACACACTCCGGCATTCCCTGCGCGATGGTTTTCGGCTTATACGTGCTCTCCTTGGTGTGCCGGGCTTTTTAGCCACCATCGCCTGAAGATCATCAGCTTCAAGCTTGATCCCAGCGTCGGGGGATCAGGACCACACGATTTCGCCGCCCGTGAGCGATGTTTTCGTCGGCGCACCAAGCGCGCTGAACACCCTCACGTCCACCGCATCCTGTCTCCTACGTCCGTGACGATCGCGAGCCGCCCCTCCTGTGGAATCAGGATGGGTGGGAGTGAAACATGATTTTCTGGAAAACGGAAGATAAATATTTTTGCGCGGAGGGCTGGACAAGGCAAATCAGATTGACATTGCTCAAGAAAATTGTGGTTTTGGCGCGGCCTTCTTCATTCGGGGTTTGGCTCGTGCTTCCGCCTCCGCTCTTTCCAAGACGCATTTCCTTTGCACTGCTACTTTTACGCGATGACCATGTTTGATAAAAGGTTCTCTTGACCCGAACACGAAGGCCGAGGGGCAAGCAAGTGGAACAGAAAAGGGACGAACGCGGCGTAGACATACAAGCAACCAAAATACTCGCGGGGCTTAGAGAGTTGGAAGATTTACTCGAAGAGCCCGAGACTGGCGAGGCGCTGGACCTAGCGAAGAATGCGCGAACGACCGAGCAGTACAACATATTGAGACGTCTCAAGCGAAGCTTGACCCAATATTTGGAACGCGACGGCGACCTTTTCTACGTTGGCTTGGTTGGGCATTTCTCTTCTGGCAAGTCTAGCACAATAAATTCAATTCTCGACATTTGGCGTACTGATCAAGCGAGACAAACCGACCTTAACCCCACGGATACAACGATCACACTAATCACGAGCGAAGGGAACTCAAAATCCCTTTTGGGGGTCATACGGGAGGGACACGTTACCATTCGCCATGAGTCAGTCGAAAACGAATTGCTTCAGAAGGTAGTCATAGCCGACACGCCAGGCAGTGGAGATACACAGTTTGTGGAAGAGGTGGCACGAGATTTTCTGCCGATTTGCGACGTAATCCTGTTCTTCTTTGCCGCCACAAGCCCGTTGGACAAAACGGATTTGCCGCTCCTGACCGAAATCCACAAACGACTGCGCTTTATTCCTTTACGATTTATCATAACAAGAGCGGATGAGTTCCGAGTTGACCTATCAAAGCGTGTGTCGGAGACAAACATAGATGCGGCCAAGCGCGACCGATTTTTGGGAGATGTCCTCACAAGGCTAAATAAGGTATTGCATCCGACCGTTTGCACGGAGGAGAGCTTTATTCTGATCGACAATAAGGCCGCATACAATATTGATAGGCTCGTAGAACTGATCCAGACAAAGTGCGATCCAGACAATCCGAGCGCAAGGATTGTAATGCATGGGCACAAGCTGCATTACTTTCAATCGACCGCAAGGGAACTGAAGACTTTCTTCGGAAATTTTATCGACGATAAGCTGCGTGAGCTGAACACGATTGTAAGCACAGCGGAACAAAACATCCAGCTTTACGACAAGAACGTGCTGATATCAGCCTGACCAAGAACTGGTTAGATCAACTGACATCAATTCGTGCAAGTCGCGAACGCACCCAAAAAAGCCTACGTGGTCTCGACGCGATACCAGCAACCATCAATAGTTTTGACTCGGTGCTGAAGCGACGTGCGGAAATCATGAAATCGATTTCTGATCATGCGCAATTCACCTCGCGCCAAGTTCGGCTCAAAGTTAAGCTAGAAGTATCGAAGAATTTGCGAACCCGAATAGAGCAACTCGAACTCTGGCGACAGGATTCGATCACGGTCCACGCGGAAAAGATGGCAGCCAACTTAGTCGGGGTAGATCCTGATACAATTCTCCCTTTGATACCGACAAGCTTAACCGTGGATTGGAGTAATTTGCGGGACGCCAAGGCTGCCACACTACGAGAAGCGGCGGCCGGTCTCCGAAGAGCTTCCGAAGAGTTGGCGACCTTGATAGGCGAGCGTGTTCCAGTGCGGGAATGCGAGACTGAGGTGAACGATGCCAAAACCTCTTTAACTCTCGATTTAGATAAGTTCTTTAGAAACGCTGAATTGTATCGAGATGGTGTTTTTTCGCATACGACGAAAGAGTCTATTGCCACGCTTGGTATAGGCGCTCGACTTGATGCGCTCGAGTCTGAGTTCACCGAAAGCGATAGAACAGCCTACATCCGCGACACCATGCAATCCCTCTTCCCGGATTTCACTGAAATTTCCGCGAAGGCACTTACGAACTTTGCTGCGATTGAAAAGGATCTTCGCCCGCTTGTCAGCAACCTAGACGATCTGAAAATTCCATCGCCAACGACCGCGTCCCGCGACGTACGTCCTCTTATCGACCGTGAGGAATCTCAGCTCCAAGCTTCCATCACGAGTCAACTCGAAGAGGATGTTCAGCACCTAGGCAGACGGCTAGACATTCAGTTATCGAGTGCTATTGCGGAAGCAAGTCGCCAGCTTGACGCCGATCTTCGCAGCGCTCGGCGAAGGCGTAGATGGAAGTACGCCTTGGCGGTAGCTGGACCAGCAGCCCTTGTCTTTGTCGGCTATCTTTTTTATGCATACCTGAATCGCGATGTGCCGCAGGATTCGTTCAACGCGGTCCTGTGGAACTTGGTGGCAGGCGTGATTTTTTCGGGGATAGCAACCGGCGTTGCAGGTTGGCGCGATGAGTTTCCCAAAAATCGCAAGCGCCTTTTGGATGACGCGCGATCAATGCTAAAAGGTAAGATTTTGGCTATCGTTGACGATGCATTGAAGTCCCATGAGTTTTCAGTGCTGGACGACACGAAACTTCCTCAAAGGCTATCAGAGGCGTGTGCAAATATAGTAAGTGTCGATCCAGACGGTTGGGACCAAATAGCCGCCGAGCGGCTTGACGCGCTTAGACGCCACGAAACGGAGTATCGTCGCCTTCGTAACGAATACGAACAAATGATGGAGGTGGTGTTTGAGCGCACATCATCCTATTTCAGTGATGCGAGTAAGAACCTTGAACGATTGAATGAAGTCGCTGCGCGCGTGAAGAAAGCGGCAATAGAGCCATCCTTTGAATTGCTTGCTCAAACGAAGGCTTCTCTTGAGGATGTGAAACATCAAATTCATTCCGTTGAATTCAATGCATGAAATGCCATTATGTATTTTTCAATCCGTGCGTCGCTTCCGCAATGCTCGCAACGGAGTGGGTCAACGTGAGGACTGTCGCTCGGAATTGCACAGTCGGCGCCGAGATAAGCCGCGGTTGCCGCGTCGACCTCGCGCGGATAGGGCGGATCGAGTTCGCCGGTCATGATCAGGATGCGATGGCCGGTGGGAGCAGAACGGCACTCACGCAAAATGACAGGCGACCCGATGCTGCTGCGGCTTGCCGGGCTTGGCCTCGAGCCCAGGCTCGCGCTCGGCGCAGATGTCCCTGGCGATCGGGCAGCGGGTTCGGAAGCGGCAGCCCGACGGCGGATTGATCGGTGACGGCACGTCGCCGCGCAGCACGATCCGCTCCCGCTTCTTGCCGGGGACCGGCTCCGGCATCGCCGACAGCAGCGCCTTGGTATAGGGATGCAGCGGAGTGCGATAGAGCTGCTCGGTCAGGCCAAGCTCGACGATCTTGCCGAGGTACATCACCGCAATGCGGTCGCTGATGTAGCTGACCACCGCAAGGTTGTGCGCCACGAACACGTAAGTGAGCTGCAATTCGCGCTTGAGTGCGACCAGCAGATTGAGGACCTGCGACTGGATCGACACGTCGAGCGCGGAGACCGGCTCGTCGGCGACGACCAGCTTCGGCCGCAGCACCAGCGCCCGCGCAATGCCGATGCGCTGGCGCTGCCCGCCCGAGAATTCGTGCGGGTAACGTGGCGCCGCATCCTGCCGCAATCCCACCTTGTCGAGAATGTCGTGCACCAGTCTGTCCCTGGCGCGGCCGCTGGCGATGCCTTGCGCATCGAGTCCCTCGGCGATGATGTCGCCGACCGTCATGCGCGGATCGAGCGATCCGCTCGGATCCTGGAAGATGAACTGCATGTGGCGGCGTAGCGATTTCAGTTCGGAGGGACGCGACGACGCCGTGCTGCGTCCCTCGAAGGAGAGCTCGCCGGAGGTCGCTTCCAGGAGACGAACCAGAACGCGGCCGAGCGTCGACTTGCCGCAGCCGGATTCACCGACCACGCCCAGCGTTTCTCCCGGAAAGATCTCGAGATCGACCCCATCGACCGCGCGTACCTGTCCGGTGACACGCTGCAACAGGCCGCTGCGCACCGGAAAGTGCTTGACGACGCCGCGGGCGCTCAAGAGCGGCTCAGGCATGGAGCACCCCCTCACCGCATGATCGCAGTCGCGGCGTCCGCAGCCAGCAAGCCGCCCGCCCCTCTTTTCCTTCCACCAGCGGCGGCTCCTCGCGCCGGCAGCGCTCGGTGGCATGGTCGCAGCGCGCCGCGAAGCGACAACCTGGCGGCCAGTTGAGCGCGCTGGGCACCTTGCCGGGAATGACCTTGAGCGGCTCGGCCTGCGTCATCCCGAGCAGCGGAATCGAGCGCAAGAGCGCCTCAGTATACGGGTGTTGCGGATTGCGGAAGATCGCTTCGACCGCTCCCCGCTCCACCACGCGCCCGGCATACATCACGGCAACATCGTCGCACATCTCCGCCACGACGCCGAGGTCGTGGGTGATGAGGATGATCGACATGCCAAGCCGCGCCCGCAGCTCACGCAACGACTCCAGGATTTGCGCCTGGACGGTGACATCGAGCGCGGTCGTCGGCTCGTCGGCGATCAGGAGCCGCGGCTCGCAGGCGAGCGCCATCGCGATCATCACCCGCTGCCGCATGCCGCCGGAGAGCTGATGCGGATAGGCAAAGAAGCGCTGCTCGGGCGAAGGGATTCCGACCAGGCCCAAGAGTTCGACCGCACGATCGCGGGCCTGACGCGCGCTGATCTTCCTGTGCAGCCGGATCGCCTCGGTGATCTGGCTGCCCGCCGTATAGACGGGGTTGAGCGAGGTCATCGGCTCCTGGAAGATCATCGAGATGGCGTTGCCCCGCACCTCTTGCATCTCTGCTTCCGGAAGGGCGGCAAGGTCGCGTCCGTCGAACATGATGCGGCTATCGCCAAGCACGCGACCGGGCGCTTCGATCAGGCGCATGATCGAGAGCGCGGTCACGCTCTTGCCGCTGCCGGATTCACCGACGATTCCGAGCGTGCGTCCCTCCGCGATCTCCAGGTCGACTCCGTCGACCGCCCTGATCACGCCCGTTCGCGTGTGGAAGGTGGTCCGCAGGTTTTCGACCCGGAGCAGCATGGTGGCCGCCTTCAGCTCGCAGCGAGATCGGTGCTGGTCGGAAGCGGCGGCGAGAATCGGCCGTCGGCCGCGGTCCAGCCGCCATCGACCAGAAGATAGGAGCCGGTGACGTAGGAGCTCGCGTTGGAGGCAAGGAAGATGAGCGCGCCGGCGAGCTCCGACGGTTGCGCCCAGCGGCGCAGCATCGACTTGTCGGCATAGGCGCGATACCAGGCCTCGTTCTGCTTGATCTGGAGGGTCAATGGCGTCTCGACGACACCGGGCGCGATCACGTTGGCCCGAACGCCACGCTCGCCGAACTCCGCCGCCAGCGCCCGCACCATTTGCAGCGTTCCGGCCTTCGTCGCCGCATAGACGCCTTGCCCCGGCTCGACCACCATCGCGCGCACGCTGGAGAAGGCGATGATGCTGCCGCCGCCGCGGGCGGCCATCCGCGGCGCGAAAGCGCGGAAAGCCCTGAACGCGCCCTTGAGATTGAGGCCGATCACGCGATCGAATTCGTCATCGCTGATGTCGACCAGCCGCTTGCGCACATTGATCGCGGGCGTCACGACCAGCACGTCGGGCGCTCCGACCGCGGCGGCCGCGTCTGCAATGCTCTTCGCATCCGAGAGGTCGACATGAAGCGCTTCGGCGGAATGTCCGGCGGCCTTGATCGTCGCGGCCGTCTCGCGCGCATTCGCCATGTCGATGTCGCCGCACACGACATGCGCGCCGTGGCTTGCAAGACCGAAGCATCCGGCCTGACCGATGCCTTTTGCGGCACCGATGACAAGCGCGCGTTTGCCGGTCAGGTCGAAGAGTTTTGAATAGTTTTCCATGGGTCACGTCCTCCTGATAATGGTTCACATCACGGGTTTGCGCTCAGTCCACGGCCGGGCCTGCTCAAAGGCACGGGCGGCGCGGAGCACCAGCGCTTCCTGATTGGGTGGGGCGATCACCTGCAAGCCGACCGGCAGGCCATCGACGAAGCCGCATGGAATCGAAGCCGCGGTGAAGCCCGCGAGATTGACCGCGAGCGTATAGGCGACCAGCGCCGGAATGCGTTCGGCGGGCCCGACCGATTCGATCACCGGCGCGGTGAATCCGAGCGTCGGCGACAGCACGAGATCGCAGTTAACGAAGGCGGCTTCGAACGAACGAATGAATTCGGCGCGCCGGCGCACGGCCTGCGAATAGCGGGCGCCGCTCACGCGCTTGGCATCCGCGAATCTCTCCCGCGCATATTGCGTCAATTTGCGGCGGGAGACTGCATCCGAATAGAGCGCCTCGCCTAGCGCCGCATAGCGGTCGACGAAGTCGAGTATCTTCCAGGCTTCGTCGATGCCTTGCGTGTCGATGGTCACGGGATCATCGACAAACATCGCGCCGAGCTCACCGAGGCCGAGCGCGGTCTTCTTGACAGCGGCAATGACGGCAGCGTTGACGCGGCCAGTGAGGCTTCGATCCTCCCACCATCCGAGCCGCAATCCTTTGATGCCGTCATCGAGCCCCGCGAGATAGTCGGGCGGCTCATCCAGCCGGCAGAAGGGATCGGCGACGGACGGCTGCGCCAAAAGCTGCAGCATTGTCGCCGCATCGCGCACGTCGCGGCAGATCGGGCCTATGCAGGAAAGGAACAGCGTGGAGCCGAACGAGCCGTGGCGCGGTACCCGGCCGTTGCTCGGCAACACGCCGAGCACCCCGCACATCGCCGAGGGCAGCCGGATCGATCCACCGGAATCGCTGCCAAGCGCCAGCGGGCCGAAGCCGGCCGCGACGCTCGCCGCCGCCCCTCCGCTCGATCCCCCGGACGTGCATCTGATATCCCAGGGATTGACGCATTCGGGCGCGACGCGGCCGACGGTGCGCCAGAACGTCCCAAATTCAGGCGTAGCGGTCTTGCCGATGATCACGCCGTCGGCCGCCTTCAGACGCGCGACGTGCAGCGAATCCTGATCCGGCACGTGATCGGCATAGACCCGCGAGCCGCCGGTGGTGCGGATTTCCTTGGTCCAGAACTGATCCTTGATCGAGACCGGCACGCCTGCCAGCGGCCCGACGGGCTCGCCGCGATCGATCCGCCGATCGATCGCCCTGGCCTGGTCGAGCGCGACGTCCGCCGACAGCGTGAAGAACGTGTGGAGGCGCCGATCGAGCGCCTCGATCCTTTCGATGAAATGCGTCGCGACCTCGGTCGCCGACAAGCGCCGTGCCACGATGGCCTCGCGGATCTGCCAGGCGGACATCCAATGCAGATCGGATGGCAAATTGGTCATGGCGTCGGTCTTGTTCAGCATGATCAGCCTCGTGGATCCAGCGCGTCGCGAAGGCCGTCACCCATGAGGTTGAAGCCGACGACGACGAACACGATTGCAATTCCCGGACTGAGCGCAAGCCACGGCGCGAGCGCCATCACCGAGGTCGATTCCGCGATCATTCCGCCCCAGGTGGGATCGGGCGGCTGCACGCCGAGCCCGAGGAATGAGAGCGACGCTTCGGTCAAAATCGCAAGGGTGACGGTCAACGACGCCTCGACGATCAGGGGTGCCGCAATATTCGGCAGCACATGCCGGTACAACGTCCGCGCGCGCGACACGCCGAGCCCGATCGCTGCGGCGATGAAATCGCGCTCCCGAACCGACAGGGTCGAAGCCCGCGCCACGCGTGCGAAACGCGGCATGAACAATAATCCCATGGTGAGAACAAGATTCGGCAGGTTCGGCCCGAGCGCTGCGACCAGCGCAATCGCGAGCAGCAGCGCCGGAAAGGCCTGCAGCACATCGAGGATACGCATCATGACGGCGTCGATCAGGCCGGTGAAGTATCCGGCGACGAGGCCGATCACCGTCCCGGACACGAAGGCGAGCGCGGCGCTCAGGCAGGCGACGCTGAGCGAGCTGCGAGCCGCAAAGAGAATGCGCGTCAGGACGTCGCGCCCGAGCAGATCCGTTCCGAGCAGATACTGGCTCGACGGCGGCGACAGCGACGCGTCGGCGATCTCCATCGGATCGTGCGAAGTCAGATAAGGCGCTGCAAGCGCAAGTCCGACCGACAGCAGCACCATGGCCGCGCCGACGGCCAACGGCGGGTTCAGGCGCAGGCGCAGCCGGCGCGAGGGGATTGCGCTCTCCTCGCCATCCGCTAGTCCGCTCAATGGCGCGCTCGTCCGGTCCGGCGCGCCGATCACAGTCGACTGTGCCTCAGCCATGTTGCTGGATTCTCGGATCGAGGAGGTAGTAGCTGAGGTCGACCGCGATATTGATCAGGACCACCAGCGTCGTGACCACCAGCACCGTCGCCTGCACCTGGGTGTAGTCGCGATGATAGATGGCATTGAGCATCAACTGGCCGATGCCGGGCAGGCCGAAGACCTGCTCGACAACCACCGCACCTGCGACCAGTTGCGCGGCCGTGACGCCGATCGCGGTCACCACCGGCAACAGCGCGTTGCGAAGGCCGTGCCGCAGCAGCACGCGAGCGCGGCCGGCTCCCTTGGCGCGCGCGGTCGCCATGTAAGGCTCCGCCAGCACCTCCAGCATGGCCGCGCGCGTATAGCGCATGATCGTCGTGGCCGAGGCGAGCGAAAGGACGACGGCCGGCAGCAGCAGGGTCTGAAGTCCGCCAAGCGGATCGCCCGCAAGGTCGACGGCGCCAAGCGTCTTGAATGAAGGCAGATAGATCGAAAGCAACAGCACGGCCGTCACCCCGACAAAAAACGGTGGCGTCGAGAGGCCGAGCAAGCCTGCGCCACGGATGATGAAGTCAGGCCAGCGCCCGCGCGTCGTCGCCGCCACCACGCCTCCGGGCAGCCCGATCATGATCGCGAAGATCAGTGAGAGCGCTGTCAGCACGAGAGTCACCGGGAGATGCGCGGCGATCTGCGGGCCGACCGGAAATCCAAAAACCAGCGAGTTGCCGAAGTCGCCATGGAGCGCGGCGAGGAGCCAGAGGCCATATTGGACCGGAAGCGGCTGGTCGAGATTGAGTGCATGGCGGATGTTCTGGGCTGCCGCGGAGTTTGCCGCGACCGTCGGTCCCGCCAGCACGCTGACGATGTCGCCGGGGATGAGATGGATGATCGCAAAGCTGATCAGGGAAACTCCGAACAGCACCGGCACGGCGAGCACGATGCGTCGGGCGGCATATCTGAGCATCGCTTACTCCATCGAAAATTCCGGCGCTTACCGCGCTATTGCAGCCAGGCCTGGCGCAGATAGACGCGCTGCGCCGACGGCAGGGCGCGGTAGCCTTTAAGCTTCGTCGACCACATCTCCCAACGCAATGCCGCAGCACAGGGGGTGATGACATAAGCCATGTCGGCGATGCGCTGCTGGACCGCGCGATAAATGCGCTTTCGCTCGTCCGCATCATAGCTCTGACGTCCCTTGGCCAGGAGATCATCCAGCACGGGATCTTTGGTCTTGCCCGGATTGACGGTTGAGTGGGAGTCGAGCCGGATCGAGATGTTGGTGTCAGGATCGGGGCCCCAGACCAGGCCCGCCATCGAGATCGGCGATTCCGTCGACTGGAAATCGGCGACCAGATTGCCCCACTCCTTCTGCAGGATCTTGATCCTGATGCCGATGCGCCCGACGAGCTGCTGGACGATCTGCGCGATCTGAACGTCGCCAAAGCCCGCCGGCGAGACCGCAAACGTCGTGTCGAAGCCGCCAGCGTAGCCGGCTTCCGCGAGCAGCGCCTTGGCCGCCGCGACGTCTTCCTTGGCGTATGGCAGGCCCAGCACTTCGCCGCTCGGCACCGCGAACGGCGCCTGGATTGGCGGCAGCGCCGCGCTCAAGCCGGCGCGGCCGCGCCAGACCACCTTGACGATCAGCTCGCGATTGAGCGCAAGACTGAATGCGCGTCGCACCCGGACATCGTTGAACGGCGGACGGCGCTGGTCGAATTCGAGCAGCATCAACCTCGAATAGGATTCCGGCTCGGGCGCCACGATGTTGCTGACGCCGTGCATTTGTGCGGCCGAGTCCGGCGAGCTGAGCCAGGTCAACTGCACGCTTCCGGCCCGCAACGCCGCCATGCGGCTGCCTTCATCGGGAATGATGCGGAAGTCGAGGCCGTCGAGATAAGGCAACCCCGGCTCGTAGTAGTCAGGGTTGCGCTTCAGCCGCACCAGCGAATCCGGCTGAAAGTCCTCGAGCATGAACGGCCCGGTGCCAACGCCGCCCTTGACCAGATCGCCGCGTTTCTTGACGTCTTCGCGACTGACGATCGCGGCATATTTGATCGTGGCGAGATAGTTGAGGAACGGCGAAAAGGGATTGGCGAGGCGGAAGACGACGGTTCGCGCATCCGGCGTCTCGATCGCGCGGATCACCGAGAAGATCGACACCCAGGGCGAGCGCGTCGCGGGATCGACCAGACGCTCGAACGTGAACTTGACGTCATCGCTGGTGAGCGCAGCGCCGTTGTGGAATTTCACGCCCTCGCGCAAATGAAAGATGAAGGTTTGCTGATCGGGATTTTCCCAGGCGGTCGCGAGATCCGGCTCGACATGGCTTGCGGTCGCGTCCCAGCGGAGCAGGCAGGTGTAGACGTGCTCGGCGATGTTGTCGGTCGAAAACGCCGCCGTCTTGTGCGGGTCGAGCCCGATCGGGTTGTCGTCCTGACCGATGGTCAAGACGCCGCCGCGCTTGGGCGCATTCGCCTCGTCGTCCGCCGCGGCCGGCGAGATCGCGCCGGAGCCGAGAGCAGCAAGCCCGATCCCGGCCGAGCCGAGGAATTGCCTTCGCGTGACGTCGGTCCTCATGTCGCTCTCCACTGGATCGATCGATATCTACGCATGGCTTCCGCCACGCAACTCCCGCAGCGTTGAAATCAGGACGCGGGTTCGAGCGATCCCGCGAGGCGCGGATCGCTATATTTCTTGGTGACTCCGGCGCGGCGCAAGTCCTGCGCGTAGAGCTCGAGCAGCGAGCGGATGACATCCGGGTACTTTGCCGCGACATTCGTCGTCTGCTTCGGATCGGCGCGCAAATCGTAAAGCTCGACCGGCTCGCTCGACGTCGCATAAAGCAACGACCATTGCTGCGTGGTGATGGTGACCGGTTGCCACTCGACGACGGTGCGCATCAGATCATCGACGACTTCGACGGTGTCGCCGGGATTGGCGAGCGGCAGCGCCGTCAGCACGTGATCGCGCCCCTCGAAGGCCTGGCCAAGCACGCCGGGAAGCAGCGAAAGCCCCTGCATCTCCGGCTGGCGCGGCAGGCCGGCCATGTCGCAGATGGTCGGCGCGATGTCGAGCGCGCAGGCGAGCTTGCTGGTTCGCCCAGGTTTCGCACCCGGTACATGGATCAACAGCGGCACCCTGGCGATTTCCTCATAGAGCGGCGAGCGCATCCACGTCGCTTCGCCGGGCGCCCTGCGGACCATCTTGCCCATCAGCCCGTGCTCGCCCAGCAGGAAGCCATGGTCGGAGACAAAGATGATCGCGGTCGAGTCCTCGATGCCGAGATAGGCAAGTTGATCGAGGAGATGCCCGATCCAGCGATCGACCAGCTCGAGCTCGCCGCTATAGAGCGCGCGCGCAACCGCAATGTCGCGATCCGTCATGCCATGCTTCTTGCACTCGCCATAGGGCGGATGCACGCGTTCGCCGGCATAGTCGGGAAGATAGTGGCGCGTATAATAGGCCGGCGGATCCCAGGGCTCGTGCGGATCCCAGGTGTCGACGAGCGCGAAGAACTTGTCGTCGTAGATCTGCTCCAGGCATTTGGCCGCCTGCACCATGGTCAGCGGCGCCGGACAGTCCATCTCGCCGGTGCGCGGATCAGGCTGCACCTTGCCGGTGATCGGCCATTGCGGAAGCTTGCCGCCGCCCTGGCGCTTGGTCTTGTTCGGCGCGCTGTACGAGCTGTAATGCGGCGTTCCCAGAAGCTGGGACTTCATGTCGTAGAAGTAGTTGAAGCCGCGGTCATATTGATAGCCGTTGACCTGATAGAACGGCGTATCGGCCACGCCGAGCGTGGTGTAACCCGCTTCCGTCAACGTGGTCGCAATCGAGCGGTCCGTGCGCGGCAGTGCACCCCAGCCGACACCGGCAAAGGCGGGCTTGCCGGTGAGATAGTCGTAGCGGGCCGGCACCGTCGGAAAGCTCGACGCATAATAGCGATCGAACACCATCGAGCGCGCCGCGAGCCGATCGAGATTGGGCGTCCGGACATGGCCGCCGTTGTAGCCCAGCATGTCCCAGCGGACGGTGTCGGATACGATCATCAAAATGCGGTCCACCACGGCACACTCCCTTTTTCTGTTCTTGAACGTCCAGTAAAATATCACACATCACGCGTCAACGGTCAACAGTAAAATATCATATAGTACATTTACTGATGCGCGAATCTCGGCTAGGTGACAGCCATGGATGTGCGACACAGCGGTGCATCGAGCCTGGTTTCGGGCCCTAGCCTGCGCGAGCAAGCGCGGCAGGTGATCCGTGCGATGATCATCACCGGGCAGATGCAACCGGATCAGCTTTATTCCGTGCCGCGGTTGGCCACCGATCTCGGCGTCTCGGCAACGCCTGTGCGCGAGGCGCTGCTCGATCTTGCGCGCGAAGGCCTGCTCGAGCCGGTCAGAAATCGCGGCTTCCGCGTCGTCTCGCTCTCGTCAAACGAGCTCAACGATATCTTCGCAATTCGCGTGCTGCTCGAGGTGCCGAGCGTCGCCGACATCGCGCGGGCCGGCCTGTCGCCGGCGCAACTGGAGTCATTGCGTGGGCTTGCGGCGGCCACGAAGCGCGCGGCCGATGCCGGCAACGTCATCGAGTTCCTGGAGACTGACCGCAAATTTCATGTCGGGCTGATTGCAACGCTCGGCAACAAGCCGCTGGCGGATCTCGTCGAAACGCTGCGCGACCGCGTTCGGCTTCACGGCTTTAAGAATGACTCGATCGGCGGCTACATCAAGCAGTCGGCAGCCGAACATTTTCAGCTACTCGATCTGATTTCGAAGCGAGACGAGGCCGGCGCCGTTGCGCTGATGCGGCACCATCTCGAAAGATCTCGTCACGTCTGGGGTGAAGGCCACAACGTCGCGCGGCCCTGAAATTCGCGTAAGCAGTCTTTGTCTTTGACGTCGAGCCATGACCGCGTTTCAGATCTTGGGCCGCCGGTCGCCGCCCGAAATTTCCGCCGTCACCAGCTCGCCGATCCGCTGCGCCGCCTTGGCAAGCGCGATCGAATAGGCGCACGACGCTGCAGCAAACGAGGTCATCATTTCGAGGGGGGCTTCGTACGGCTCGGTGAGCCACGGGATCAGCAGATGCCTCGCCTCGTAGCGTAGATAGCAGTCATGGTCACAGTACTGCCGCTGCGTCGATACGGCCTTCAGATAGCCTGATACGAGCGGTCGCGAGCACTCGGCACAGGTCGGACTGTCGAGGGGTGTCCTATGATTGACCAATATGAATTTCATGACGGTGGCCGATCACTTTCAATATGCCAGCCTTTCACGACGCCTCTTCACGAGGCCTTGGCCTGACTTTCTGCAGGCTTCCCGGGGTCGTCGGACTTGAGCGCGTAACACGCCTCTCCGCAGTAACAGAGCCGCGTCCGGATGTCCCGCAAATAACCGCCCTCGCCGATTGGTCCACCGCAAAGCCCACAGAAACTTTGCCGGAACGGCGTCCTGCCATTGACCAACACGAATTTCATGTGACGCCTCCCAAGGCGAAGCAATAGACCGTATCGGATGATTTCGAGGTCCGGAGCGGAGGCGCGCCGCACGTTCAACATGCCGGCTCCCTGTCCGAAGATCTCGAGCGCCAGGAACTCCCTGCTTGATCTGCTCTTCCGTCCTCAGGCAACGCGAAATCGCCATAACCAACGGCTGTCATTCTCCCGGCGGAGCCTGAAATGCTCGACGCACTTTCTCGAACAGAGGGCAGTGCGGCAGCGATAGTGGCGAATGAGGCCGAACTCTCCGTCGCAAACGGCGCAACGTGCAATTCGGTTAGGCCGGTGTTGCCGGTAGGGTTGATCGTCCTTGTTTGACATATCGGTCTCCTCAAGGTCTTGCACGGGCCGTAGTCGCACATCGCACAAAGGTGCAGTGCGGCTTGGGAATCGTAGTGGTCTGCCAGATCGCGCGGTGTGCAGGGACACCGGGCGCACAGTTTCACTTGCATGAGCCGCCTCCCGGGGCAGCGTGCTCGGTCACAGCTGCATGCAGGCCGGGCTTGCTAATCCGGTTCCGGCCTTTGCCGCCGCGATTGCGAGCCAAGCCCGTTGGGCCGGTCTTGATGGCCATTTGGACCGCTGCAATCGGCTGTTCCCGATTGGCCCGAACACTAGGGCGGTCGGAGGCGATTGTTCAATTGTACGGAGGTAATCGCGCGATATCGAAAGGGTTGGGAGAGTTATACGGAGGTATAGGCCCAGGGCCGACTCGGCGTGCGCCCACTTCCGTCTAACGACTGAGGCGATGTCCGAACGAACTGCCGCATTTTTGCGCAAAATGCTCTAATCTATCCGCCGCACAGGGACGGTTTGCGAATGACGCCAAACCAGACCAGGAACGTTGCAGGTTCAGCCGCGCAGTTCTTCCTCGGCGGTCTTGCGCTGGCACTGGTAACCTTGGCTTGCTTTGTGCTGCGCGCCGACCTCGCCACAACCGCCTTCGCCGATCTGGTCGTGATCATGCTGTTCTCGCTGATCGGCAGCTTCGCGGCCGCGGTGCTACTTTGCTTCCTGTCGGCGGCGAGCCTGGTCTATCTCTTTGCTCCGCCGATCCTGAGCCTCGCAACCCACGATCCGCAAGATCTCGTCGTGGTGACCGCCTTCTGCGTGGCCGGGATGATCGTGGCCTGGCTGACCGGAAATGCCCGCCAGGAAAAGGAGGCTGCGCTCGAGGCCGAGGCGCGCCTCAGGCGCAGCCAGGTTGAATTGCGCGAAAGCGAGAAGGAATGGCGGGAGGTTTTCGAGCACAACCCGGTCATGTATTTCATGGTCGACGCGGACGGCACCGTCCTGAATGTCAATACGTTTGGTGCCGCGCAGCTCGGCTATACGGTTGCGGAGCTGGTAGGCCAGCCGGTGCTCAACGTCTTTCGCGAGGAAGACCGCGCGTTCATGCGCAAATGCGTTGCGGTCTGCCTGGAAACGATCGGCCAGTCACACACCTGGGAAATCCAGAAGATCAGGAAAGACGGCTCGTTCCTGTGGGTGCGCGAGAATGCCAAGGCGATGCGGCGCGCCGGCGGCAAGCTCATTATTCTGGTTGCCTGCGAAGATGTCACCGAACGGAGGCAAACCGAAGACGCCTTGCAGCAGAGCGAGGCCTATCTCGCTCATGCGCAAGCGTTGAGCCACACCGGCAGCTTCGGCTGGCGGGTCGACACCGGCGAGATCATCTGGACAGCGGAGACATTTCGGATCTTTGGATGCGATCCCGCGACCAGACCAACGCTTCAGCTGGTTGTCGAGCGCACGCATCCGGACGATCGTGCCGCCGTGCAAAGCACCGTCGATCAGGCGGCACGCGACCAGAAGGATTTCGAGCACGAGTACCGGCTTCTCATGCCTGACGGCTCGGTGAAGCATGTGCATGCCCTGGCGCGCGCGACGATCAACGCGTCCGACAGCCTTGAGTTCGTCGGGGCAGTGACCGATGTCACGGCCGCCAGGCTGTCGGAAGAGCGGCTGCGCCGCAGCGAAGCCTACCTGGAGGAAGCCCAGCATTTGAGCCACACCGGCAGCTGGTCCTGGGATGTCCACCGCGACGACTTCGTCTATCGCTCGGCCGAAGTCTATCGGCTGTTCGGCTTCGACCCGGAACACGGCGCATCGGCGAAAGAGATCCAGTCGCGTATTCCCGCGGAAGACCTGCAAATGCTTGGCGAGGTGGTGCGACAGGCGGTGCGGGCGAGGCAAGGAAAGTTCGAATTCGATTTTCGAATCGTGCTGCCCGGCGGCGCGACAAGGCGCATTCATTCCGTGGCGCACCCCCTCCTCGACAGTGATGGCAAGGTCAGTGAAATCCTGGGCACGCATATGGATGTGACCGAACAACACGCGGCGAGGGAAAGGCTGGAAAAGGCCTTTCTGGCGCTGCGCGAGAGCGAGCAGCGCTTCCGCGATTATGCCGAGACGGCGTCTGACTGGCTGTGGGAGACCGGGCCGAACCACCGGATCACGCATTTCTCCGAGCATACCAGCGCGGCCGGCATTCCGGAGTCCGCCGCGGCCGGCGCGCAGCGCTGGGAAATTGCCGCCGACCTCGAATCCGAACCTGAGAAATGGACGCAGCATCGGGCGACACTCGAAGCGCATCTGCCCTTCCGCGATCTGGTGTACCGCACCGAAAACCGCAAGGGATCCCCGATCTACGTCCGTACCAGCGGCAAACCCGTCTTTGACGCCAACGGAGATTTTCTCGGCTATCGCGGCGTCAGCACCGACATCACCGCAAGCATTCGTGCCGACCAGGCCGAACAGGCGCTGCGCAAAGCACAGGCCGAGCTTGCCCATGTGACGCGCGTGACGACGCTCGGCGAACTGACCGCCTCCATCGCACACGAGATCAACCAGCCCCTCGCGGCCGTGATCGCCAACGCCGAGGCGTGCATGAGCTGGCTCGACCGCAATCCTGCCGATCTCGATGCGGCGCGGCGCTCGGTGGAGTGGATTGTCGAAGATGGCAACCGGGCGAGCGAGGTGATCAGGCACGTTCGCGCGCTTGCGAAAAAGACCGACATCGAAAAGGCATCGCTCGACATCAACAATGTCGCAAGCGACGCCATGGCGCTGGTGCAGCGCGAACTTTCGAGCCACGAAGTCGTGCTGAAGCTGCAACTCGCGCCCGATCTGCCCCGGATTTTCGGTGATCGGATCCAGCTCCAGCAAGTGATCATCAATCTGGCGATGAACGCGGTGGAAGCCATGGAATCGGTAGCAGATCGACCGCGCGAACTGACGATCCAGTCGGGCCGGCACGGCGTCGACAGGGTTTTTCTGACCGTCGCCGACAACGGCGTCGGAATCGCCGATGCGGACGCGGAACGCATGTTCACGCCGTTCTACACCACCAAATCCAGCGGCATGGGCATGGGACTTTCCATCTGCCGCTCAATCGTGGAAGCTCACGAGGGACGCCTGTCGGCTTCCCGCAACGAGGGTAGCGGCGCGAACTTCCAATTCGTCCTGCCGGCGCACGGAGGGGACACGGTGTGACCGAGCGACCCGGATCTCCGCGCGAGCTTGCGAGCGGCAAGGAAGTCAAGGAGCCGATCGTCTTCGTTATCGACGACGACCCCTCCATGCGCCGGGCCCTCACCAATCTCATTCAATCGGTAGGACTTGAGGTCGAGGCGTTCGGTTCGGCCGCCGAATTGTTGAAAGGCAAGCTGCCCGATGTGGCGAGCTGCCTGGTGCTCGATATCCGCCTTCCGGGATTGAGCGGACTCGATCTGCAGGCTGAATTCGCCAGGGCGAACATTCTCATCCCCATTATTTTCATCACCGGACACGGCGATATTCCGATGACCGTGCGGGCGATGAAAGGCGGTGCGGTCGATTTCCTCACCAAGCCGTTTCGCGATCAGGACCTGCTCGATGCCGTGGTTAGTGCGATCGACAAGGATCGCAGGCGGCGGGAATCCGACAATGCGATCGCGGGCCTGCAGGCGCTATTCGACACCTTGAGCAGTCGCGAACGCGAGGTGCTGGGCTTCGTTGCCGCCGGCCTGATGAACAAGCAGATCGCGGCAGAGCTGGACCTTGCCGAGATTACCGTCAAGATCTATCGCGGGCATATCATGAAGAAGATGAAGGCGAAGTCGCTGGCGGATTTGATCAGAATGACCGAAGCGCTCGGAATCCGTCCCACCAAGCCTTCGAGCGAGCCCGCCGGGCCGCGCTAATGCAAAGGCGGATACGGGCGCTCCAAGAAAGATCATGCGCAACAACGGCCTGCAGCGCCACTGCGCTTCGATCGAAGCGTTTCGCGCACCAGCCCTACAAACCTAAGTATGATTTTACAATTTCGGCGCGTAAGCCCACCCTTCCGACGGGCCGGCAAAGCTTTGGCAAGCCTTCCCGCCTCAGGAGGGTCGTCTTGCCCGCGCCTTCGGTCATTTCGGTCATTGACGATGACGCCTCGATCCGGGTTGCGACCAACAATCTCCTGAGATCGCGCGGCTATATCGTCCATACCTTTGCTTCTGCTGAGGAGTTTCTGCGCTCGCCGCATCTCAATGAAACATCATGCGTCATTGCGGACGTGCAGATGTCGGCGATGAGCGGTCTGGACCTGCTGGGGGCGATGCGCGCCAACGGCCATGATGCACCCTTCATCTTCATCACGGCCTTCCCCGATGAAAACCTGCGCGCGAGGGCGGCTAAGGCCGGAGCCATCTGCTTTCTGGCAAAGCCCTTCGCCGTTCCGAACCTGATCAGGTGCCTCGAGACCGCCCTGGAAGCAGGCCGCGACGAAGCAGGGAAATGAGATCGCCCCCTCGCCTCAACGCGAAGACAACGAACGCGCTCGCGTTCGCGTTGCCGGATTTGCGACCGGTGGTCGCGGTCAGGAGCCGCCAAGGTCTCGTTGCTGAGCCGGACTCAGCCCAGCACCGAAAGAGCGCGGTTCGCGCGGGACCAGCCGCCCCACGGGTTCGCGGGCGATCCTGGTGCGCAATTCCGCGAGATCGATGAAGACGTCAGCCTGACGACGCAGCTCGTCGGCGATCATCGGCGGCTGGCTCGAGATGGTCGAAACGACCGTCACGCGAACGCCGCGGCGCTGCACTGCTTCGACCAGCGGGCGAAAGTCGCCGTCACCGGAAAACAGCACTATCTGGTCGACATGCGCGGCGACGTCCATGGCATCGACGGCGAGTTCGATATCCATGCTGCCCTTCAATTTGCGGCGGCCGCTGGCGTCGATGTACTCCTTGGTCGCCTTGGTGACGACGGTATAGCCGTTGTAGTCGAGCCAATCGATCAGCGGACGGACGGAGGAATACTCCTGATCCTCGATGATCGCCGTGTAATAGAATGCGCGCAGCAGCATGCCGCGGTCCTGAAATTCCTTGAGCAGTCGTCTGTAATCGATATCGAAGCCGAGCGTCTTGGCCGTCGCATAGAGATTGGCGCCATCGATGAACAGCGCGATGTTGGAGGAAACCGTCATTGTGCCAACAACCTCTCGCGGAGACATTCGGAGATCAAGGCAGGCAGCCGGATCCTCCAAACTGGACGCACGCCTGCCGGCGCCGCGACTATTCCATCGCCTGCAATCAGTTTTGCAATTGGGCAGCGAGGGTAGAATGCGCGGGTTTGCAGCTCAATTGTACCGAGGTTAGCGCCCGATATGGAAAAGTATGCGAGAGCTATACGAACGTTTAGGGCAGGACAGGTTCTGGTCGGATGAACTCATGCGCCGTCGCCTCCGGGCGTTCAGCCGAGCATCCTGGGCGCGCTGGGCGGGTGACAGCGCACGGTCCGCGTTTCGCTCACCGAAATTGGCGGGGCCGGCGCTCCCCGGTGACGGAGACCACAGGAGCAGAGCCTGCCCGGAAACTTGACATTCCAGCCGGAGCGGCGCAGATCTTTTTTTCGAAGATTATTCGACTTTCGGTGACCCATGAATTTCGCGCTGCCCGATGAGCTCGTCATTTGGCAAAATCGCGTGCGGGAATTCGTCCGGACGCAACTGCAGCCGCATGATGCGTCCATCGAGCAAACCGGCCTGGTGCCCGAAAGTGCGATGGCTGGCCTCCGCAGCATGGGTCTGTTCGGCACGAACACGCCGAGAGAGCATGGCGGCCTCGGGCTCTCCATGTTGGGCAGTTGTCTCGCCATCGAAGAGCTCGCAAAGGCGCACGCCGCCTTCTATTATCTCTGCGGCGTCAACGTCCACATCGGCTCGAAGGCCATCGAATTCCATGCGCGCCCGGAAATTCGCGACAGATGGCTGCCGGATCTCGCCAGGGGGCGGGTGATCGCCGCATTTGCGCTAACGGAGCCCGAGGCCGGGTCCGATGCGGCGCGGATCACAACGCGCGTCCGGCGCGATGGTGCGAATTACATCTTGAACGGAAGGAAGACCTACATCACCAACGCGCCGGTCGCCGGCGTGCTCACGGTCTTTGCCACCCATGATGCCTCTGCCGGCGCCAAAGGCATCTCCGCCTTTGCAATCGATGCGAGGACGGCGGGCCTGCGCATCGGACGCGCGATCGAGATGGCCGCCGGCCGGGGCAGCGCCCACGCCGAGGTGATCTTCGAGGATTGCCGCGTGCCGCGGAGTTGCCTGCTCGGCGAGGAAGGCGCGGGCTTCGGCATCGCGATGCGATGTCTCGATGCGGGAAGGACACATTGGGGCGCCTATTGCGTCGGCGCCGCGTCGCAGCTTCTGAGCCATGCGCTCGAGCACGTTTCGCGACGCGAAACGTTCGGCCGCAGGCTGCGCGATCACCAAGGCATCGAATGGACGATTGCCGACATGGCGGCCTCGCTTCATGCCGCGCGCCTCGTCGCCTATGAAGCGGCCTGGCGCTACGATCGGGGCGATGCCGCGGAGCGCACTGCGGCGGCGGCCCTGTCGAAATATACCGGCGCCGAAATGGTCCAGCGCGTGGCTGATACCACGCTTCAATTGTTCGGCGGCTCGGGCTACTCGAAAGACCTTCCGATCGAACGCATCTGGCGCGAGACGCGCGTGGTGCGCATTCTCGACGGTACGTCGGAGATGATGCGGCAGATCATCGCCCGCAATGCGTTCAGGACTTTTGATCGCAAGAACGCGCCGAACTGATCGCCAGGGTAACTTGATCTTTCCGGACGCGCGAAGCGGCATCGAGGGAGACTGGACGGGTGGCAGGAACGACCGTGAAATTGAAACAGCAGCGGAGCCGCGATCGCCGGCAGCAGATCCTCTCCGCTGCGACAAAGCTGTTCGGCGCGAAAGGCATCGACCGGACATCGCTGACCGAGATCGCAAGTCACGCAAAGGTGCCCTTGTCCAGCCTTTACGACTATTTCGAAGACAAGCAGGCGCTCGTGATCGAGGTGCCCGAGGACAACTTCGCAGCTCTCTATGAGAAGGCCGAGCCGCTGTTGCTCAAGGCCGGCCCCGATCCCGTCGTACAGCTCAAGATCACCTATCTATCGAACTTCGAATACATCAGAGAGAACCCGGGCTGGGGACGCGTCTTCTTTCTGGAAATCTGGCCGAGTGTCATCGCGGCCGAGCCGAGGATCAGGAGATCCGTTGACAAGTACGCCCTGCGCTACGTGCAGCTGATCAAGCAGGCCATTCGATCCGGCGCATACCAGAAGAACCTCGATCCGTACCTTGCGATGTCGCTATTGATGGGCGGCATGTGCCACGTGACAGCCGTCTGGCTGCTCTATGGCCGGAAATACGACCTCATGAAGAAGGGAAAAGCGATGTTCGCGACGTTGCACGAGGGGTTTCTCAGGACGTAACGGCGCTCCACAGACGTGAGGCAGAGAAGAACGCCTCGGCCTGAGCGAGCGCGCTCGGCGAGGTGAGCATCACGGCGTCACGGCGTAATCTTGCCGTCGAGGATGGCAATCCGAAATGGCTTCACCTCGATGCTCTGCCACACCTTCTCCGCAACGTAGGGCTCACGGGCGAGCCACGCATCGAGATGGTCACGAGTTGGAAAGTCTGCAAAGATCACGGATCCGATCATGTCGCCGGCGTCGTCGAGTATGGCGCCGGCCGCGCGCAACTCGCCGCACTCAACCATCGGCCCGATGCCCGCAAAGTGCGCCGGGCGCACCGCCTGGCGACGGGCCTTGGCGTCTTTGTCCGTACCATCATAGGCCAGCACGAGAAATTGCATCACGAAGCTCCTTTCACCCCGCCCGCTCCGGCCTTGCCTGGCAGGATCATTCGCCCGTCACGTGGATCGCTCGCACGATGGACAAGCTCATAGTGCCGGGCAAAGGAGTCGTAGTCCGACAAAAGCTCTTCCGCACGGGGTTCGATTTTGGCGAGCTCTATGTTGCTTCCGGCAAACTGCCTGATATCGTCAAGCGAATCCCAATAGGTCACGGCAAGAAACTCGACCTTGTTGTCGACGGTTCGGCGCAACAGCTCGGCGCCGCGATGTCCGCGCATCCCCTGAAGCGACGGGAACACCGTCTCGGCGATATGCTTGACATAGTCGGGCGCCGCTTGCGCGCCGGCCCGACCGCACCACAATCGTGCGATCATTGCTACTGCACTCCCTCAAACTGCTCCTCACGGGCGAGCTGACGCGAAATCACCAGCCGCTGGATTTCGGAAGATCCCTCATAGATCGAGCAAACGCGAACATCGCGATAGATACGCTCGACCGGAAAGTCGTTGAGATAGCCATAGCCGCCGTGGACCTGGATCGCGGCGGAGCAGATTCTTTCCGCGGCTTGCGAGGCGAACAGCTTCGCCATCGAGGCCGCCTTCAGGCAGGGCTCACCGGCGTCCTTCAGGGCGGCCGCCCGCAGCACCATAAGCTCCGCGGCCTGGAGCGAGGTCGCCATATCGGCCAGACGGAACGCAATCGCCTGGTGCTCGATGATCGCCTTGCCGAAGGTCTTGCGCTGCTTCGCGTAGGCCAGTGCGCAGTCGTAGGCTGCGCGCGCCATGCCGACCGATTGCGCGGCAACGCCGATGCGCCCGGCCTCCAGGCTCGCGAGTGCGATCTTCAGTCCCCGCCCCTCCTCACCGAGCATCTGCTCGGGATGCACCTCGCAATCCTCGAAGACGACGTGGCAATGATCGGAGCCGCGCTGGCCCATGGTGTGTTCGACGCGCGCGACCTTGTAGCCGGGCGAGCTCGTCGGCACGACAAAGGCCGAGAGCCCCTTTTTTCCAGCTTCCGGATCGGTCACAGCGAACACAATGGCGAGGTCGGCACTCTTGCCCGACGTGATGAATTGCTTGGACCCATTAAGGACGAAAACGTTGCCCCGACGACGGGCGCGCGTCTTGATCGCGGCCGCGTCGGATCCCGCGTCCGGCTCGGTCAGACAAAACGCGCCCAATCGTTCGCCTTTGGCCAACGGACGCAAATAGCGTTTGTTCTGGTCTTCGTTGCCGTAGTTGAGGAGCGCCAGAGAGACCAGCGAATTGTGTACCTGGAACGCGGTTGATACTGCGCCGTCGGCCGCGGCGATTTCCATCACGGCCAGCGCATAGGAGACGTAGTCGAGCCCGGAACCGCCGTGCTCCTCCGGCACGACCATGCCCATCATGCCGAGCTCGGCCATCTTGCCAAACGCCTCGCGCGGGAACCGCGGCGCGCGATCGCGCTCGGCGGCGCCCGGGGCAAGCTCCTTTTGCGCAAACTGGCGCGCCATTTGCCGCACCCGGCGTTGTCCTTCGGTGAGCATCGTGATCTCCGGCTCCGTTTGAACCGGACTTATGGCGTCGTCGCGCCGGGCGTATTGGCAAAAATTGCGATTGGAACAGGACAACAAGATAGTTGACTTCGGCAAGTATTTGCTGGACCCTCGGACGAGAGCACCGGTTTAGGCCCGATGTGAGCATTGTCTTTAAGGGTTCGCCATGGCCCGCCACGATCCCCGCAATACCGCGCGCTACTGGAATGACCTGGCGACGCCCGGCCTGTCCTTGATGTGCGCCGCGTTCACCACGCAGGAATTCGCGCCTCATGTTCATGAGGGCTTCGTGGTCGCCGCAACCGAATCCGGCGGCGCCGAGATCAAGAGCCGCGGCGTGGTCGGCCGCGCCCAAACCTCCAAATTGTTCGTCTTCAATCCCGGCGAGCCTCATTCGGGCTGGATGGGCCGCAGCCACGAATGGCGCTATCGCGCATTCTATGTCCCAAGGAGCACGATCGATGATCTCACCCGCGGGCTCGGCACCAGCCGACCCGGCTATTTCTGCCGCAACGAGTTCGGCGACGAGGACCTGATCCGCTGGTTCCTGCGCTTGCATGGCGAACTCGAACGAGGCACCGACCGCCTTCGGACGCGCGAGCTCTTTCTGGACGCGTTCGCGACCCTGTTCCAGCGCCACGCCGATGGCAGTCCGCCGCCACTGGCGGCCCCGAAGGATCGGACGTTGCTGGCGGCCGTCGATGCGATCATGCAGGACCGCTATCACGACCATCTTTCACTTGATGACCTGGCGGGGCAGGTCGGGCTGACGCCGTTTCAACTGATCGGGTTGTTCAAGCGGACGGTCTCATTGACGCCGCACGCTTATTTGACCCAGATTCGCCTCGCTCGTGCCTGCGGTCATCTCGCGAGAGGCGAGACGATCGCACATACGGCGATCGTATGCGGCTTCTATGATCAGGCGGCGTTCACTCATCATTTCAAGCGCTGCTACGGCATCACGCCGCGGCAATACGCCCGGGCCGCAGGCTGACATGGCAAGGACGCAATTTTTTCCAATATCTTGGGCGAACGGCACCCGAGATAAGCGCAATCGAAGATGAACAGGCTCAAGGTGAACATCGCATGTCGCGGCTCTTCTACCATGAAAATCCGGAAACGCTCTCTCTCGAGACCGACATCATCAAGGCGGAGCCGGGTCGGTTGATGCTGGCGGAATCGCCGTTCTTTCCGGGCGGCGGAGGCCAATTGCCGGACAAGGGTCTCATTCGCTGGAACGGCGGCGAAGCGACCGTCACCGGCTTCGAACCCTATGGCGGGCGGATCTGGATATTGCTGGCCGATGCGGTGGAGCTATCGGGCCGCGTGCAAGCCGTGGCCGATCCGGATTTTCGCCAGATGATGCGCGAGCTTCACACCGACACGCACCTCCTGAACGCCTTCGTCTATCAGCAGTTCAACGGCGCGCTCGTCACCGGCGTGCAGATGAATCCCGACGGCACGGCCCGCATGGACTTTGATCTGCCGGATGCCGACAACGAGCGCCTTCGTGCGCTCGATGGCCCGATCAACGATGCGATCCGCCAGGATCTCGCAGTCGGCGACAGTTACATGCCGATGGACGACGCCATCGATGAACCCGGCCTGATCAGGACGCGAAGCGTTGCGCCGCCTCCGACATCGGACGGCAAGATCCGCATTGTCGAAATTGCAGGGCTCGACCGGCAAGCCTGCGGCGGCACCCACCTCGCCTCAACCGGACACTCGCGCCTGGTGCGCGTGTTGAAGATCGACAACAAGGGCCGCCACAATCGCCGTGTGAAGATCGGGCTCGTTGGGCTGGCGCCCGGCACCTGATTGCGACGGCAACTGGCCGCGGCCAGCGATCAGCCAGGCGGCGATGAATGGTGCAAACTTGCCGAACTTCGTGCCGGCGCCGTTATGGGCGAAAAGACATTCCGGTCGATCGCACCGACGTGGGTGAGGACTCATGACGGCACCGCGGCACTCGCGACAACCCGCGAAAGGAAATCGCTTGCCGCCTTTAGCTCGCTGATGGCGATCCATTCGTCCGGCTGGTGGGCCTGGGCGATCGAGCCAGGTCCCATGATCACTGTTGGAATGTCGGCCGCCTGGAAATATCCGGCATCCGTCCCAAACGGCACGGATGCCAACGCGACGGCGGACCCGGTCAAGCCTTCGATGAAACGCTCCGCTGCGTTCTTCGGCTGCCAGCACAGCGGAAGAACGGTCCCAACGCGCTCCATCACGATATCGGCGTCGGCGATGCTCGCTTTCATCTCGCTCCGGAGATGATCCACAAATTGCTCCACACGCGCGCAGATCGCGCGCCCGTCAATCTCGGGGATCGGCCGGAACTCCCAGGTCAATGTACAATTCGGCGCGAGTGTATTGAGCGACGTGCCGCCCTCGATCGTTCCGACATTCAGCGTCGTATAAGGCGGCTCGACGCCCGAGCTGCTGCACTTCCCCTTAAGCTCGGCGGCAAGCTCGAAAAGAAACGACATGAAACGATGCGCGTGGTCGATGGCATTCATTCCCGCCAGGGGATTGCTCGAATGTGCCGCCCGGCCGCGGAAGGATGTGCGCAGCACAAAAGCTCCCTTATGGACGCTGACGACCTTCATCTCGGTTGGCTCGCCCACGATCGCGAGCAAAGGACGCGGAAAATGCTGCAAGAGCTCCGCAACCAGCTCCGGCACCCCAACGCAGCCAAGCTCCTCGTCATAGGACAGCGCGAGAAGGATCGGACGCCGCAAGCGATCCGGCGCAACGGCGATCATCTGTTCAAGACAGCAAGCGATGAAGCCTTTCATGTCGGCTGTCCCGCGGCCGTACAAGCGGCCGCTCTCCTCGCGCAGGCTGAAGGGATCGCTGCTCCAGCTCTGTCCCGCAACGCCAACGACGTCGGAGTGACCGGAAAGAACAATCCCGCCCTCCTCGTCAGGCCCCATCGCGCAAATCAGGTTCGCTTTCGCTCCACTGCCGCCGGGGGCAATGCGGATCCGGCGCCCCGGCCGGTCCAGCATGTCGGCGACGAACTGGACAAAAGATAGATTGGAGAATTGCGCCGAGGTGTCGAACGCAATCAACTCCTTCAAGATCGATCGCGAGTCCATGTGACGCCACTCACGCTGCTGCAGCCGCGGAGCGGGATTGCAGTTTGCGCTCGACCAACCGGTCGGCGGCGACGTTCGTCGCGACATTTTCCGCATCGGCAATTCGATAGATCGATGTGAGTGTGCCGCGGATGTTGCGGACGCGCCGTTCGGTTTCCTCGCGGTCCCGTCCCAGGCGCTCCATCGCAAGCTGAATCATGCCGCCGGCATTGATCACATAGTCGGGCGCGTAAAGGATTCCGCGGGACCGCAGTGCATCGCCATGATGCAGCTCTTCCAATTGATTGTTGGCGCCGCCGGCAACGACCCTGACGCGCAGTCGTTCGATGCTGCGGTCGTTGATCACGCCGCCGAGTGCGCAAGGCGCGTAGATATCGGCGGGGGTATCGATCACCGCATCGGGATGAACGGCTTCCGCGCCGAATGCATCCACGCATCTGTCGACAACCTCGCGCCTGATATCCGAAACCAGGAGCGTCGCGCCGGCGCCCGCGAGCAAGCGGCAAAGATTGAACCCGACATTGCCTAACCCCTGCACCAGGACGCGCGCGCCGGGCAGATTGCTATGGCCCCAGGCATGACTGGCGCTCGCTTCGATGCCGACGAAGCAGCCGAGCGCCGTGCGCGGCGACGGGTCGCCGCTGCCACCTTGCTCTTCCGGCATGCCCATCACATACGGCGTGGCCCGTCTGATTTCCACCATGTCGGCAGCGGTCGTGCCGACATCCTCGCCGGTAATGTACCGCCCGCCGAGCCCATCGATGAACCGGCCCAACGCGCGCAACAGTTCGGGAGACTTCTGCGTGGACGGATCGGCCATGACGACCGCCTTGCCGCCGCCAAACGGGACATCGGCCGCCGCCGCCTTGTAGGCCATTCCGCGCGACAGACGCAGACCATCGCGCAATGCGCTGGTATCATCGGCATATGGCAGGATGCGGCAGCCGCCGATGGCCGGACCAAGCACCGTGCTGTGAACGGCAATGATCCCGCGCAATCCGCAGGCAGGATCGGAAACGAAGACGACTTCCTCATGGGAGTCGAACGCATCACAGGAAAACACCATTTGATCTCCGCCGAGGCTTTATTTTGACGGGTGTACTCTGACCGTGGCCAAAACCTAGCGGCACCCGCGGCGACGATATTGTAGAAATTTGCAAACTTGCGCGTGGCGGATCGTCGACACACTCGCGCTCTCTCAACTTCTTACAATACGGCCGCAAGCCTATCGACGATCCTGCCGAGGACGACGCAGGAGCACGCGAATGGATCTGGGAATCGCCGGCCGGAAGGCGCTCGTTTGCGGCGCCTCACAGGGGCTCGGCTATGCCTGCGCCTTGGCGCTGGCCCAGGAAGGTGTGAACGTCACGCTGTTGTCGCGCCGGCCGGCGGCGCTTCACGAAGCTGCCGGCCGGATTGAAAAGGAGACCCGACGTCGACCCGACCTCATCGCATGTGACCTTGCAGCAGCCGACGGTTTGAAGTCGGCGCTGGCCGGGACCGCGGCAATGGACATTCTGGTGACGAACGCCGGCGGCCCGCCAAGCAGGGATTTTCGTGAGCTGTCTTTTGAGGATTGGGATCGCGCCATTCGTACCAATCTTCTCTCAAGCGTCGAGCTGATCCGGTCCAGCGTTGACGGCATGATCGCCCGCGGCTTCGGCCGGATCGTCAACATCACGTCGATGACGGTCCGAATGCCGGTGGAGAACCTTGATCTCTCGACCGCTACACGGCTGGCGCTCACGGGCTATGTCGCAGGCGTGTCCCGCCAGATCGCCAGACACAACGTGACCATCAACAACCTGCTCCCGGGCACGGTGCTGACTGAGCGCATCAAGGAGCTCGGTGAAACGGCCGCACGGCTGATCGCCAGGGTCCCGGCCGGCCGCGGTGGGCTTCCGGAAGAGTTCGGCGCCGCATGCGCTTTTCTTTGCAGCAAGAGCGCATCCTACCTCACCGGCCAGAATCTGCTCGTGGACGGCGGGCTATGCCAGTTCACCTTATAAAAACACGCCCTTGTTGGCCGGCTTACTCCAAGGCTTTGCGCGCATTCTCCGGAGCCAGAAGCACGCCGATCAGAGCCAGAGCAGCGATGACTTCAAAATACAGGATCACCGGAGTGAAGCTCGCTCCCGATCCCATCAGCGCGGTACCGATCAGCGGGGCCAATCCGCCCCCGAGGACAATACCCAACTGCTTGCCGAGCGAGCTGCCACTGGCACGAACTCTGGTCGGGAACAGTTCAGCAGTGAATGCCGCTTCCGGCGCAAACATCAGAGCATGAATCAAGCCGAGTGAGACGACGAAACCGCCCATGATTGCCATCGCATTCCTGGTCAGGACAATCTGGAAGAATATCGGATACCAAATGGCAGCCAGCACGATCCCAAGAATGATGAACGGTCGACGGCCAAGCTTGTCGCTGAACCCTGCGATCAAGGGAACGGCGCACATTTCGATGATGTTGGCGACGGTTGTACCGGATGTGATCGAGGACGGCGCCATGCGCAATGCCTTGATGGCATAGCCAAGGACGAAGATGGTGCTCATGTAGAAGAATGAGCTGTGCACCATGTTCACCAGGCATCCCTGCAGGACGGGCTTTTTCCAGGACCTCATAATGGCAATCAGAGGCGCTCGCTCATCTTCGGCTTTGGCTCGGGCGGAGAGAAACAGCGCGGATTCGTCCACTTGAGCGCGCATATATGTGCCAATCACGACGAGCAGCAGGCTCAAGAGGAATGGCACTCGCCAGACCCAGTTCGCAAACGCTTCGCGCGAGGAGGTGGCGCCCAGAAGAGCGATGAGCCCTGAGGCAGCAATCACGCCGACCGGGCCAGCGGCATTAATCCAGGACGCGAAGAAACCTCGCCGCATCGAAGGTGCATTCTCCAGCGTCAGGGACACCGCGTTCATGTATTCTCCGCCAAACGCAAAGCCCTGGATGAACCGAAGGACCACGAGACCAACAGGAGCCCAAAGCCCGATCGAGTCATAGCTGGGCAGGCACCCTATGAAGAAGCTGGCGATGCCCATCAGGAGGAACGTCGCGATCAGCGTCGACTTGCGTCCCAAGCGATCCCCGTAGTGACCGAACACAATTCCCCCGAGCGGGCGGGCCACGAAGCCAACGGCGAAGGTTGCGTAGACCGCGAGCGTACTCGCGACGGAATCCATCTTCGGAAAGAAAAAAGCGGTCGAACACTACCGGTGCCGTAAAGGCGTATACAAAGAAATCGTATTGTTCGATCGCCGAACCAAGCGACGAGGCGATGGCCAATCGTCTGAAAGACGGCGACGAGCTTGTCGCGCCGGATTGCTCGGGCATCGAGAACCGCTCGGCGGCAGTCATTTTTCGCCTCCCATCTTTGCTACACACGGTGCCTTGTTCTGGACCACGCGCCGCCAGCAACCTGCAACTCATCCGCTGCGGGATTGGTCTTGCCCAACGTCGAACGGTGCGACCCTCATGGCGAGGAACTCCGCAGACCAATCATGCTGCCGCCGGCGGTTCGGCGGCGACCTCGGCATGGATCCTGAGAATCTGCTCGACAAGTTCGGGTTTGCGGGCGCGCGCAAAGCCGCACTCGGTCGCTACTCCGAACTCCGGCACGTATTTGCGCGCAAGCTCAATTCGCCGCCGCGCGCCTTCCACGCCATCGGCGGCATGGATCAGTCCGAGGAAGAGCCGCGTTGTCGGGGCGAGCTTGAAGTCCCGCATCGGCGCAAAGAACTCGTCGCTCGCCCGCGGCAACGGCACCGGCAGGTGAATGTAGGCGATGTCGTGCGCAACGGTGGCGGCTATGCTGTTGGCGATCTCGACGAGGTAGCGTGCCGTGACGGGATCAAAGAAGTGCTTCCCGCCGAAATCGCCGTAGCAGAGGTGAAAGCCCAGTTCGACGTCCCGTGGAATCGTGGCGCAGATCCGTCCGAACCTAGCGGCGATCTCGGCTTTCGAGGCGTTGACGAGCGGAAACTGATCCTGGGGCTGTCCGTCCCACAGAATCATGTCGTGGCACACGTCCCATTGGATGCAAAGGTCCTGGTGGGGAATATGCCGGCAGATCGCGTCGACCTCGCGCAGCATCGCCGCTTCATAGGCCGGCTCGATCTCGGCTATATCGCGCGCCGTGCAGAACGCGTAAATCACGCTCATCGGCGTCGGCAGGCAGACCTGAAACCGGGCGCGGGGCTGGATATCGCCGCGCCCGCGGCAAGCCAGGAAGTCTTGATACGAAGCGCGCGCCTCTCGCGCGTAGCCAAGTTCTCCAAAGCGAACCTCACCCGGCTTCACGTCGTCGGCGAGACACAGCAGCGGCAGGCCCGAGGTCTTTCTCGTCGCACCGCTCGGATCGGGTCGAAGAAAGGGGCTTGCCCTGAGCAACGGATACTGAAAGCTGACCCATAGTCGGCGCGGTCCCGGTTCACCGTCGGGAATGCGATCAAGCCGCCGGCCGAGCATGCGCCCAAGCCGGCAAAACACCTCGTCCGCGCTATCCAGGCCCACGCTGCCGACAAGATGAACGTGATCGCACTGCGTCATCCTCTCCCCCCAGGACAGGCTTGATCGTTGCCGAATGCCCCAAATCCCGCGCGCAACTTGACGGGGGTTTTTCTATTGTTGTCAAATAAGCAAACTGACGTATTCCATAGGTTTTGCAAATGGACCTCGAACTCAGGCAGCTCCGCTATCTTGCGACCATCGCCCAGTGCGGATCTTTCAGCCGCGCCGCTCAGGTCCTGAAATTGTCTCAGCCGACGCTTTCCAACAGCATCGCGCAGCTGGAAAGGCAAATCGGCAGGCGTGTCCTCGAACGAGGCCGCGCCGGCGCCAGGCTAACCGAGGCAGGTGAAATACTTTCGTGCCGTGCCATTCAGGTCGAAGCCATCGTGGCGCGCGCCTGGGAAGAAATGCAGCACGCCAAATCGTCCGCCGTCGGGCCGGTTGCCGTCGGCGTCACCCCGGTCGCGGCAGCAGAGCTCGTCCCGCGCGCCCTGGCGCAGCTGAAAAAGGAGACCCCGGCGGCAGCAGCCCTTGTGCGGGAGACAACGCACCCCGAGGGCATCGCCGGCCTGCGGAGCGGCGAACTGGACTTGCTCGTCGGTCCGATCAGTGTCTATCCGCCGACCGACGACATAAGCGAAGAGCGGCTCGCCATGGATCCCTTCTGCGTCGTGGTCCGCGCCGGCCATATGTTGTCCGCGATGCAAAGAACCTCCCTCCGCCGCCTCCAGGAGGCCGAATGGGTCTTGCCCAGCGAAGACAGCGCTTACCACCGCCAGCTCGAGTCGTTGTTCACGGCAGCCGGCATGACGTGGCCCTTGCGCTCGATCCGAACCAATTCAATGACCGCCATGAAGTCGATCGTGATTCACGGCGACGGCATCGCGTTGATGCCAAGGCAGCTCGTCACGCTCGAACGACGCGCCGGCCTGCTGCATGCCATCAGGCTGGACGGAGCCGGTACTCGCCGGGCGCTCGGGTTAAGTCGCCTGGTAGACCGCGAGTTATCACCGTTGGCGAGGCGATTTGTTCAAATCATCCGACAAGTCGCAGGCTGACCGAACCTGCGGCAGTAGCTCAACCCCTGCTGCACGAGGCCAAGTACTCGGCATCGTCGAGATCACTGCCGCCGGGCCGTCACTTGACCCGCAGTTGCTCCTGATGTGCCTTCACCAGTTCGTGCATGCTGTTGAACCGGAAGTCCACATGGGGCATCTCGCCCGGGTGCATGGTCGCACCAAAACCCTGCTTGGCGTGCCGGCGATAGATCCAGCACGATTTCAGGCCGTGATCGTTTGCGGGCTTGTGGTCGTGAAACATGCTTTCGGCCGTGTGAAGGATCTTCTCCTTCCTCACGCCGATTGCTTCGAGCTTCTCGATCATGTAGTCGAAGTTGCGGGGTGACGGCTTGTATGATCCGATGTCTTCCGCAGTGTAGATCGCATCAAACTCCACCTGCAGCCTACGATTGCTCGCATGGAAGGTCTCGTTGTCCACGTTGGAAAGGATGACGAGCTTGAAATATTTCTTGAGATACTGGAGCGCGCCCGGAGAATCTTCGAACGCCGGCCAATTTCCGACGGACCGACCGTATTCGACGCAATCCTCGTGGGTCGCGTGGATGCCCCACTCCTCAGCGAGACGTTTGTAGACGATCGGTAGCAGGTCCCGATATCGCGTTGCCGGTGTGTAGCGCTGCTGGCTGGACTCATGACGCGCGTGCGCCTCGAGGATCTGGTCGCGGGTGAGCGGCCGCCGCGCCCGATCGGTGAGGCTCTTGAGCGCCTCGACCATCCCGCTCTCCCAGTCGATCAGGGTGCCGTAGCAATCAAAGGTTAGCGCGTCAAAGTCCGTGAGCAGCATGTCGATTTCTCCTCGCTTGCGGATCAGTCTATGCACGGTCGATGGCAGTGTTGCAGCGTTTTAGTCGACTAACCCGCAGAGTCGGCCTGTTTTGCGCCGTCCATCGGCACAATCTGCTGCCTGGGCCGCTCAAAGCAGGAAACTGTCTCAGCGAAGCGAACGGCCGAACATTGCAGCATCGATTTCTTCGAGAGCTCCGGCCTACTGTCGAGAGTGGCATGCAGCGGGCTCTCTGGACTGCTCCAAATATTGATTCCGGAGGACGTCACGTTCCGCCAATGCGGCCCGAAAGCAACGGCATCTCAAATTCCTCACGTCCTTATCCACTCGATGATCTTTGGCCAAACCTCGGCATGGGCCTGCCGCCCGACCAGCACGCCAAGATGTTGCAGACAGACGCCATTCTCGCCGGGATGCTCGATAATACGGAACTGGTCGGACCCCAGGGCCTCGGCGATCGGACTGAGCGAATCCAGCGGCGCCACTCTATCCGCCGTGTTGACCACTGCGAGAGTGGGAGATGCGAGGTTCGCCGCTCCGATGATCCGCTCTCCGACCTGCAAGATTCCGCGGCAAAAGCGATTCTCCCGATACAGCCGGTCGACGATCTCGCTGACCAGTCTCCCCGGGAGCGCCACTTCATCGAGCGCCCACCGCTCGATGCGAGCATGAATATCCATGGCACTATCATCGGCAGCAGAAAGAGCCGCATCCGCCAGTCTCGACCAGATAAACGTTTCGGGAGAGGCCATCGCACTCACCTGGGACAGCATCGATCCCGGATACGGCTTTGAATCCGAAACGGGGGCCGGAACGAGCGCGACAAGGGCGTCTCGAAAGCTGCTTCCGTTGGCTCGGAAGCAGATAGGCGATGCCAGCAACACCAGGCCTGCAACGAAATCCGGCACCGTGGCCGCAGCAATGGCAGCGAGTGTTCCACCGAGCGAATGGCCCATGAGAACCGGCTTCTCATGGTGTGATCTGCTTTCGACCGTCTCCAGCGCATGAGCGATCGCTTCGACATGGTCGGCAATCCCGATGTTGCAGGTCGCGTCCGAGGCCGGCAGCCATTCCAGCATAAAGACCCGCAAGCCCGACCTCAGGCATTCACGGATTACGCTGACACGCGGCGTGAGATCCCAGACATAAGCCCGCTTGATCGGCGCCGGCACGATGAGCACCGGACGGCCTTCGTCCGAGGAGCCATAGGCGCGCAAGCGCCAGAATGAGCCCGACTCAATGATCCGATGTGGGCTCTCGATCGCTCCATAGCCCAACGCGGCGAGTGCATCACCCTGCATACAGCGTAAGGCATCGATCAGGCTGAACTGATGATACCCAAACGTCCCTGCAACGTCCGATGCTGAATCCATTGGAACACTCGACGCATGACGCCGGATCGATAATAGTCAATGCTGGCTCGATGCTCAAACTCCGTCGGCCGGGTTGCATTGGATCACCAATGCGCGCCGGTCGGACTTCTGAGGCGTACGAATACTTCCAGGGAATGGTCTTCGCGCTCAGGAGATCGCCGATCGAGGTCATGGGTGACCGGCGGACGAGGGCGTCGGCTCGTCAGCTTCATGCACTATGATCTCGGATATTTCGACCTGGAGCAGCGAACCCTGCAACCACTCGACAACCCGTCCGGCACGAGGTTGTCACCCATGTCTTAGGTACGCTCTGTTACCGATGTCTCCGGGCTGAACACTGCGCGCTTGGTAGCGGGGGAGGGACTCGAACCCCCGACCCCAGGATTATGATTCCCGTGCTCTAACCAGCTGAGCTACCCCGCCAAGGCATGCGGCGCCGACATCATTGTATTATGCGGCGGCGCGAATGCGCGGGATATAGGGAATCGGGCTTGCCCCTGTCAAGCAAGCAGAAATGGCCTCACTTCGGCCGTACCGAGGGGTCGCCGCCGGGGCTGCCTGGCGGAGGGATGACCGGCATTTTGCCGCCTTCGGGCGTCGGTGCACGGATTTCCGGATCGATGCCGGACGGCGGGCACAAGGTGCCATCCGATTTCGCGAGCTTGTCGCCCAACTGGTCGTTGGATTGACCGACGGTGGCGCCGTTCGGCGCGATCGTGCCGCGCGGCGTCATCGGCGCGCAATTCGTCGGCTGACTCGGCGCGGGCGGCGCGGTCTGGGCCGGCGGGGTCGCGGGCGACGCCGGCGCCTGCGCGTGTGCGGCAGCACCGGATATCGCGATGCAAGAAGCGAGAGCGAGTGATCTCATCCGCATGGGCTGAGAACGGCTATCGCGCGCGGAAGTTCCGGGAACCGCACTCAGGATTTGCGGTAGCGGATCAGCGAGAAATGCCCCATCGGCGGCATCGGCCGCCGTTCCGCAAGCGTCACGCCGCCATGCTTCGCAGCCCATTTGACCAACCGCTCCCAGGGAAACTCAGGCCGCCAGCCAAGCCGGCGCGCGAGCGGCGCGAAGGCAAGCTCGAAAAGGCGGCGCGGACCGCTCTCGGCACCAATGTGATTGACCAGGATCAATTCGCCGCCGGGCTTGAGCACGCGCACGAAATCGTCCAGCGTCGCCTCAGGGTCCGGCACCACGGTGATGACATATTGCGCCACCACCGCATCGAAGCACTCATCCTTGAACGCGAGATTCTTGGCGTCCATCACCGCGAGCGTCTCGACATTGGTGAGCTTCTCGGCGCGCACGCGGCTCTGCGCCTTGCGCAGCATCGGCTCGGAAATATCGACGCCGCAGATTTTTGTCGAGCGCGAATAATCCGACAGCGAAAGCCCGGTGCCGACGCCGACATCGAGGACACGTCCACCGATGCGGTCGGCTTCCGCGATCGTCGATTGGCGGCCCTGATCGAACACCTTGCCGAAGATGAGGTCGTAGACCGGCGCCCAGCGCCCATACGCCTTTTCGACCCCTTCGCGGTCGATATCCCCCATGCCCCCGCGCGCCCCTGAAATTCTAGCCGCGTAGCGCTTCAGCCAGCGGCCGCGTTGAAAGGCTCGCACGCGTCGACGTCGCGCTCTGGATAAAGCCGCCGCCCAGCACGCGCGCCTGGCCGAAGGCGGCGTCGTAGAACACGCAGGCCTGGCCGGGCGAGACGCCCTCCTCGCCGGCGACGAGCTCGACTTCATAGCGGCCGTCACTGCCGCGCAGCCACGCCGGCTGCGGCGCGCGGGTCGAGCGCACCCGCACGAAAACCTCGAGACCCTTGCCGATCGCGCGATCGAGCGCGCCTTCGCCGATCCAGTTGACGTCGCGCAGCGCAATGCGGTCCATCCTGAGCGCCTCGCGCGGACCGACGACCACGCGGCGGGTCGAGGCATCGAGCCGCACAACATAAAGCGGATGGCCGGAGGCGATGCCAAGCCCCCTGCGCTGGCCTACGGTGAAATGCGCGATGCCCTGATGGGTGCCGAGCACGCGCCCGTCGAGATCCGTGATATCGCCGGGCTCCATCGCATTCGGCTTCAGCCGGCTGATGATATCGGTGTAACGCCCGGTCGGCACGAAACAGATGTCCTGGCTGTCGTGCTTGTCGGCAACGGTGAGGCCAAAGCGGCGCGCGTGCTCGCGCACCTCGGGCTTGGACATGTCGCCGAGCGGGAAGCGCAGGAAATCGAGCTGCTCGCGCGTGGTCGCGAACAGAAAGTAGCTCTGGTCGCGGTCAGCGTCGGCCGCGCAGGTGAGCGCGCGCGATCCGTCGGCCATGTGGTGCGAAGCAACGTAATGGCCGGTCGCGAGCGCCTGCGCGCCAAGCTCGCGCGCGGTCTTCATGAGGTCGCGGAACTTGACCGATCGGTTGCACTCGATGCACGGCACCGGCGTCTCGCCGAGCGCGTAGCTCTCGGCAAAGGTGTCGATCACGGATTCGCGGAAGCGCTCTTCGTAGTCGAGCACGTAATGCGGAATGCCGATGCGCTCGGCGACGTTGCGCGCATCGTGAATGTCCTGGCCCGCGCAGCAGGCGCCCTTGCGATGCGTTGCCGCGCCATGGTCGTAAAGCTGCAGGGTGATGCCGACGACGTCGTAGCCCTCCGACTTCAACAGCGCAGCCGTCGTCGAGGAGTCGACGCCGCCGGACATGGCGACAACGACCCTGGTATCCTCCGGACGGCCTTCGAGATCGAGACTGTTGAGCATGGGGTTTAAGCGTTACCAAACGATCGCGGGCGGCGCCGACCGCTTCCATGAATCAGCGATCAGGAAGCCGTTTTGGAGCCGATCTCGCATTAGCGGTCCTCCGGCACGGTTCCGGACAAGCTAACGGCCGAAATCGGTTGGGAGGCACATTCTTTAATATAGGCCGGTCCGCCGTGAAGCAAATCGCGCGAGGGCCTTTTGCAGCGCAAACGGCAAATCTTGCCGAGCGGCAGAAAGAGCGCCGCTTCCGGACCCCGCAGCCGCGCCGTTGTGCCGCCTCAACACATTGGAAAGTATATATATTTTTTTCGGAAAGCGGCTGGCCCGCTCCTTGCTAACCCCTCCCTGCCAAGTTCATCGCAAGAGGCCGGCCGTGGTAAGCGTCACGTTAGATGTCACAGCAAGCGCGAGCTTCCAAAGCGCGCCGCCGAAGCCTGCCCTGCCCGACCCGACGCAGCTCACAGGAAGCTTCGCCGCGCTGGTCGACAGCAGCCTGCCCTCCGACCCCGCGGCTGCGTTCCCGCCGACGCCGGAACCGACGGCCCCACCGAACGCGAGCCAAAACGCAACCGGCGGCGGCGACAACAACTCGAACGAGACCGCCAACACGCCAGGCGCCGCCAGCACGCCAGGCGCCGCCAGCACGCAGAGCCCTCCCGGCGCGCAAAGCGCCGCCACCCCGCAAGGCGCCACCGGCGCAAACCCGAATCCGCCACCCAGCGGCTCAGACAACTCCACCGCTCCTGAGCACACGCCGTCCACCACGGCGACCGCCAACCAGGGCAACAGCAACACGACGGCGGCCAACGCTGCGAAATCCGGCACGTCGAAGACCGAGGGCGGCAAATCGACCGACAAGAGTTCGCCCGACAGTGGCAAGACCACCGATACGACCGGCGCCGGCATGACGGTGCAGACAGGCGGCACGCCCGCCAACCCGCCAAATCCGATCGCAGCGCTGCTTCCGGTGGCAAGCACGCTCACCAATGCCCCGGCGGCATCAGGCAATTCCAACGCGCCGCTTGCGATCGCAGCGGCTGCGATAGCCGCCACTACCTCAATCACGGCGTCGCTGACGGGTGCACCGGCGCAAGCGAAGGCGGACGGCGCTTCGAAGGGCGCGACGACGACCGTCGTCACCGCCAGCGGAAAGACGCCGGCGCAAGGCGTGGCGATCGACGCGACGGCGACGCAAGAGGCAACCGACTCCACCGCGTCTTCGGATCTGGCGCTCCTCGCCGCGGCCGGCATGGCGGGCGCGACCAAAGCGAACACCACTGGCCTCAAGACGGCTGTGGCGACCACAACTCAAGCCAAGACCGCAACCAATGCGGCTTCCGGCACGCAAGCAACGTCCGATCCGTCGGCAAAAACGGCAGCGACCAACGCGCCCCAGAACGGCGCGCCGCCGCAGCAACCGGCTACCGACGCCAAGGCCAATACCGCCGTCACGCCCGCCGATGCCGTCAAGCCGGACGGCAATGGCGCGTCGGCGCCGTCGACAACGGCAACCGCCGATCATGCTCCGGCCGCTGCCGGCGTTCAGGCGCCGGCCCCCGTCGTCGATGCGAGCGCGCAAGTGACGGCCGTGCCGCAGCAGCTTTCCGACGCCGCGCCGGTGGTGGCGACGGATAGACTGACCGTGACTCAGGCGACCGGCGCCGCCGTGCCGGTCTCCGGGCTCGCCGTCACCATCGCGGCGACCGCGCAGAGCGGCAAGACCAGTTTCGACCTGCGGCTCGATCCCGCCGACCTCGGCCGCATCGATGTCCGCATCAATGTCGACAGCAATGGCCAGGTGACATCGCATCTGACGGTCGAGAAGCCGGAGACGCTGTCGATGCTGCAGCAGGACGCGCCGCAGCTTCAGCAGGCGTTGAACGATGCGGGGCTCAAGACCGGCAGCGGCGGCCTGCAGTTCAGCCTGCGCGACCAATCGTCGTCCGGACAGAACAACACCGGCAACCAGAGCGGCGGCCAGCCGCAGCGGCTCGTGGTCACTGAAGAGAATCCGCCACCTGCTGTGATGGCCGGACGGTCCTATGGCCGCATGCTCGGCGCAAGCGGCGGCGTGGATATCAGAGTCTGAGGAGAGTGACATGGCAAGTACAGGCGCAACCACGGCCTCGCCGATCGTTTCGGGCACCACGCCGCTTCCGTCATCGTCGTCCTCCTCGAGCCTGAGCGGAACGAGCAATCAAACCATTGCGGGCAATTTCCAGACCTTCCTCACGCTATTGACGACGCAGCTTCAGAACCAGAACCCGCTCGATCCGCTCGACACCAACCAGTTCACCCAGCAACTCGTCGAGTTCGCAGGCGTCGAGCAGCAGCTCAAGACCAACGACTCTCTGTCGACGCTGGTTTCGCTGCAGCAAACTGCGGAGGCGACGCAGGCGCTGCAATTCGTCGGCAAGACCGCGGTCGTATCCGGCAACACCGCGGCACTGTCGAACTCCAAGGCGACGTGGGAGCTCAACGTCCCCTCGGCCTCGACGGTCAACATCACCATCGCCAACACCGCCGGCCAGACCGTCTATTCCAACAGTTTCGCGGCGGACGCCGGCAACAACCAGCCCTTCACCTGGAACGGCCAGGGCAATGACGGCACACAATGGCCCGACGGCAACTACACGCTGACCGCGACCGCGGCCGACAGCAACGGCAAGTCCGTCGGCATAACGACCCAGGTCGGCGGCACAGTCTCCTCCGTCGACCTCACCCAATCGCCGCCGCTGCTCACGATCAACGGGCAGACCTACACGGTCAGCCAGGTCAAGGCCATCGGAAGCTAGTCAAGCGCGTCACCGGCGCGTTCAGGCGGGCCCAAGAATTAAGAAACCGTTAAAGATCGCATCCTCTGGCTGTGCAACCCGGTGCTCTCGCGGCGCCGGGTTCATCGTGTTGCCGTCATTTCAAAGGAGAATCGTATTGACGCCTTGGGCTTAGGCAAATTTTAAGCCGCGCGGCGTACTTTGGTAGCGTGAGTTCAGTGGTTAAGAGTTTGTGAGTACGCCATGACAGAACCCCATCGCCCGAGGGTGAAATACGTCATCGGGCCTGACGGCAGCCCACTTACGATTGCGGACCTGCCCGCGCCCGGTACCAAACGGTGGGTCATTCGCCGTAAGGCCGAAGTCGTCGCCGCGGTCCGCGGCGGGCTACTCTCCCTCGAAGAGGCCTGCAGCCGCTACACGCTGACGGTTGACGAGTTTCTCTCCTGGCAGTTCTCGATCGACCAGCACGGCCTCGCCGGGCTCCGCACCACCCGGATCCAACAGTATCGCCAGTAATCCACGTCCCTCTCGAACCAGGGCATTTGAAAAAAATCGGCCTCGCTTCGCGAGGTCGATTTTTTTCATATCGGCCAATTCCTTGGGTCCCTTAACCTTCGTTAACCATATCGAAACCATACCGTAGGCAATAATTGCCTACTCGGCTGTTGGGCGCCGAATCTGGGGTAGTTGGTTTTGCAAGGTCTCGTAGACTTCCTGAAGGGCCTGGGGGCTGCGCGGTTGATGGCGATGGTCGCGGTCACGGCCGCGCTGATCGGCTTCTTTGCGTTCGTCATCGTGCGCGTCACGACGCCGCAGATGACCACATTGTTCACCGATCTGAGCCTCGAGGACTCCTCGAGCATCATCAAGGACCTCGACCGCCAGGGCATCCCTTACGAACTCCGCAGCGAAGGCAGCACCATCCTCGTACCGAAGGACAAGGTCACGCGGCTGCGCATGAAGCTCGCCGAGGGCGGCTTGCCCAAGGGCGGCGGCGTCGGCTACGAGATCTTCGACAAGTCGGATGCGCTCGGCACCACGAGCTTCGTGCAGAACATCAATCAGCTGCGGGCGCTCGAAGGCGAACTCGCGCGCACGATCGAGTCCATCGACCGCATTCAGGCTGCCCGCGTGCACCTGGTGCTGCCCGAGCGGCCGCTGTTCTCGCGCGAGACGCCGGAGCCGTCGGCCTCGATCGTGCTCAGGGTGCGCGGCACGCTGGAGCCGCAGCAGATCCGCGCCATCCGCCATCTCGTCGCCTCCTCCGTCAACGGCTTGAAGCCGCAGCGCGTTTCGATCGTCGATGAGTCGGGCCAGCTCCTCGCCGACGGCGCCACCAGCGACATTGACCAGGTCGTCGGCGACGAGCGACGCACAGCCTTCGAAAAGCGGTTGCGCAAGGAGGTCGAGGACATCGTCTCCTCGGTGGTGGGCCAGGGCCGCGCCCGCGTCCAGCTCTCGGCCGATTTCGACTACAACAAGATCACCCAGACCTCGGACAAGTTCGACCCCGATGGCCGCGTGCTGCGCTCGAGCCAGACCCGCGAGGAATCCTCGGCCACCGCTGACAACAACGGCCAGGTCACCGTCAACAACGAGCTGCCCGGCGCCCCGCAGAACAACAACGCTCCCGAGACGCGCGACCAGAGCAAGAAGAGCGAGGAAACCAACAATTACGAGATTTCCCGCACCACCAAGACCGAGGTGACCGAGGCCGGCCGCGTCAACCGCATCTCGGTCGCTGTCCTCGTCGACGGCTCCTACACCAAGAACGACAAGGGAGAGCTCGTCTACAAGGAGCGCTCCAAGGACGAGCTCGACCGCATCGCGGCGCTCGTGCGCTCGGCGATCGGCTTCGACCAGAAGCGCGGCGACCAGGTCGAGGTCGTCAATCTGCGATTCGCCGAAGGCCCGCAGGTCACCCCGATTTCCGAGCCCACCGGCTTGCTCGGCATGCTGCAGTTCACCAAGGACGACATCATGTACGTCATCGAGCTCGGCGTCATGATGCTGCTCGGCCTTGTCGTGCTGTTCATGGTGGTGCGCCCGCTGGTGAAGAAGATCCTGGCCTCCGACGAACTGGCCGCGCTGACGAATGCCGTCACCGCGCCGCCGCCGGAAGAGGCCGCGCCTGCCGTCGGCCCCGTGCCCGGCGGCCTGCTTCCGGGCGCCAGCACCACCGCGCATCTGATCGACGTCGCGCAGGTGCAAGGCCAGGTCCACGCCCAGTCCATGCATCGCGTCGGCGAGCTCGCCGAGCGCAACCCCAACGAAACCGTCGGCATTATCCGGCAATGGCTGAGTGAACCCGCCGAGTGACCTGACATGGCTCTTCCGCAACAAGCCCAGAACTCCCAGGACATCACCAGTGTCATTGCGAGCCTTGCCCAGCGCCAGGCCGGCAAAGAAAAGCTGAAGATCGCCGGCCCCAAGCGCGCGGCGATGCTGATGCTCGCGCTCGGCGAACAGTATGCCGGCAAGATCTGGGAGATGCTGGACGACGACGAGGTGCGCGAGCTGTCGCTGGTGATGTCCACGCTGGGCACCGTCGAAGCGGACATAGTCGAGGACATGTTGCTGGAATTCGTCTCGCGCATGTCGGCTTCCGGCGCGCTGATGGGCAATTTCGACGCGACCGAACGTCTGCTGCAGCAATACCTGCCGCCGGAGCGCGTCCACGGCATCATGGACGAGATCCGCGGCCCCGCCGGCCGCAACATGTGGGAGAAGCTCTCCAACGTGCAGGAAGAGGTGCTCGCCAACTATCTGAAGAACGAATATCCGCAGACCATCGCAGTGGTGCTGTCGAAGCTCAAGCCCGAGCATGCGGCGCGCGTGCTCGCGATCCTGCCCGAGGACATGGCGCTCGACGTGGTCGGCCGCATGCTGAAGATGGAAGCCGTGCAGAAGGAGGTGATCGAGAGCGTCGAGAAGACGCTGCGCACGGAGTTCATGTCGAACCTGTCGCAGACCCGCCGCCGCGACGCCCACGAGGTGATGGCCGAAATCTTCAACAATTTCGATCGCCACACCGAAACGCGCTTCATCACCTCGCTGGAAGAGGAGAATCGCGAATCCGCCGAACGCATCAAGGCGCTGATGTTCACCTTCGACGACTTGATCAAGCTGGATTCGGCCTCCGCCCAGACGCTGATGCGCAATGTCGACAAGGACAAGCTCGGGGTCGCGCTCAAGAGCGCCAATGAGGAGGTCAAGAGCTTCTTCCTCGGCAACATGTCCTCGCGCGCCGGCAAGATGCTGCTGGACGACATGGCGGCGATGGGGCCGGTTCGGCTGCGCGACGTCGACGAGGCTCAGGCGCTGCTCGTCAACCTCGCCAAGGATCTCGCCGCCAAGGGCGAGATCACACTGACCAAGAACCGCGCCGACGACGAACTGGTGTACTGATGGCCGCGCCCGCGAAATTCCTGTTCGATACCGACTTCGCCGCCCCCGACAAGTCGCGCGAGCGGCCGACCCATGCCGAGGTCGCGCAACGGATTGCGGCCGCGGAGCAGCGCGCCTATCGCGACGGCTTCGACGCCGGCCAGCGCGAGGCCAAAGCCGAAAGCGACCGCCGCACGGCGCTGGCGCTGGAAGAGATCAAGATCGGCATGCAGGCCATCGCGGCGCGCTTCGCCGGCATCGAGACGCGGATGGAGACCGAGGCGGTCGACGTCGCGGTTGCGGTCGCGCGAAAACTGTGCAGCGAGCTGATCGCCGCCGAGCCGCTCGGCGAGATCACAGGTCTCGTCCAGGATTGCTTCTCGCACCTGGTCTCGACGCCGCATCTCGTCGTGCGCGTCAACGCCTCGCTCTACGAGGTGGCGCGGGAGAGTATCGAGCGGCTCGCCAAGCAATCCGGCTTCGAGGGTCGCCTCGTCATCCTGGCCGAGCCCGAGATTGCGACCGGCGATTGTCGGATCGAATGGGCCGACGGCGGCGTCGTACTGGATCGCGCGGCGATCGACGCCAGGATCGACGAACTTGTCGGACGTTACATCACGTCCAGGAACGAGGCCGCACCGGCCGTGGGGGTTTAAGACATGAGCGACACCGACACCCAGGTTCCGCTTCCCGACCTCAACAACGCGGCCGAGGCGCCGGTCGGGAACGACGTCGGCTACAACGAGGACGAACAGGCCGCCCGCGTCGCCGCCGATCTCGAGGCGGTGTTCGACGTGCCGGTGCAGGTCTCGGCCGTGCTCGGCCGCTCCAAGATGGACGTCGGCGAGCTCTTGAAGCTCGGCCCCGGCACCGTGCTCGAGCTCGACCGCCGCGTCGGCGAAGCCATCGACATCTATGTCAACAACCGTCTCGTCGCGCGCGGCGAGGTGGTGCTGGTGGAAGACAAGCTCGGCGTGACCATGACCGAAATCCTGAAGGCGGAACGAACCTAATCAATTCTCGCGCCTGAAACGCGTGCTCAAGAGAACAGGAGACTGACATGCGGCTTCTCATCGTTGGCACCTTGAAGGGCCAGCTCACCGCAGCCACCAAGATCGCGATGGACAATGGCGCCTCCGTCACCCATGCCGAGGGCAACGAGCAGACCCTGGCGGTGCTGCGCGGCGGCAAGGGCGCAGACCTCCTCCTGGTCGATGTCGGGCTCGACATCCGCGACCTCGTGATGCGGCTCGAGGCCGAGCACATCCATGTTCCGATCGTCGCCTGCGGCATCTCCTCTGACGCCCGCGCCGCGGTTGCCGCGATCCATGCCGGCGCCAAGGAATATATCCCGCTGCCGCCGGATCCAGAATTGATCGCCGCGGTGCTGGCCGCCGTCGCCAACGATTCCCGCGACCTCATCTATCGCGACGAGGCCATGGCGAAAGTGGTCAAGCTGGCCCAGCAGATCGCGGGCTCGGACGCCTCTGTGATGATCACCGGGGAATCCGGAACGGGCAAGGAAGTGCTGGCGCGCTATGTCCATTCCCGCTCGGCCCGCGCCAAGCGGCCCTTCATCTCGATCAACTGCGCGGCGATCCCGGAGCACCTGCTCGAATCCGAATTGTTCGGCCATGAGAAGGGCGCCTTCACGGGTGCAGTGGCGCGCCGCATCGGCAAGTTCGAGGAAGCGACCGGCGGCACGCTGTTGCTGGACGAAATCTCGGAGATGGACGTGCGGCTGCAATCGAAGCTCTTGCGAGCGATCCAGGAGCGCGTGATCGACCGCGTCGGCGGCACCAGGCCCGTGCCGGTCGATATCCGCATCATCGCGACCTCCAACCGCAACCTCTCCGACGCCGTGCGCGAAGGCACCTTCCGCGAGGATCTGCTGTTCCGTCTCAACGTCGTGAACCTGAAGATCCCGCCCTTGCGCGATCGCCCGGCCGATATCCTCGAGCTGGCGCAGCATTTCGCGAAGAAATATGCCGACGCCAACGCCGTGCCGCTGCGCCCGATCTCGGCCGACGCGCGGCGGGTACTCACCACCAACCGCTGGCAGGGCAACGTCCGCGAGCTCGAAAACACCATTCATCGCGCGGTGCTGATGGCGCAAGGCGACGAGATCGGCCCCGAGGCGATCCTGACCCCCGACGGCGACCGGCTTGATGTCGCCAAAACCCAGCCGGCGGTGGCGCACGCGACCTTCGCCGCCGAGCAGGTGACGCGCGCGCTGGTCGGCCGCACCGTCGCCGACGTCGAGCGCGACCTGATCCTGGAGACGTTGAAGCACTGCCTCGGCAACCGCACCCATGCCGCCAATATCCTCGGCATCTCGATCCGCACGTTGCGCAACAAGCTCAACGAATATGCAGACGGCGGCGTGCCGATCCCGCCGCCGGGCACAGGTGAATACGGGCAGCGGATAGCCACGACGGGTTAGTCTCGACGTCGTCATTGCGAGGAGCGAAGCAACGAAGCAATCCAGACTGCCTCCGCCGGTAGACTATGGATTGCTTCGCTTCGCTCGCAATGGCGAGAACTGGCGACACATCATCACGAATAATTCGGCCCGCCGGGGCGTCGGAAAATATGGATGGGATCACCCGGCGTGAATTGGTGCCCGCGGAACACCATATAGGCGTACAGCGCGAGATAGAGAATTGCGAGCGTGCCGGCCACGTAGATGGCCCAGATGCCGATCCGTTTCATCGCGCCAGCATGCCATGGGACGCGGGCGCAGGCCACACCATCCATTTGGCTCGAACGAAATCGCCCACCGAGTTGAAGCGGCGAGCGCTATCTCGATCTGCAGAGGGCGTATCGCGGCTAGCCCGCAGCCACCTTCGGCGCCACGCTGACCGCGAGCTTGCCGTAACGGTCAGTGAATGCGGCGGTGTCGATCTCCTCGAGCTGGATCGCGCCGGAGAGCACGCCCTTCTTCCATTCGTCGTGCTCGGGGTCGTACTGGAACTCGGGCATCACTTTTTTCGCGAACAGCTCGAGCGACTCGCAAATGTGCTCATGCGTGTTCTTGCCGGCCTGGTTGAGCAGGATCACCTGATCGATATGCGAGGTGCGGAAACGCCGCAATTTCTTGCGGATGGTTTCAGGCGATCCGATCAGCCCGCCGCGCAGCGCGGCCTCCTGCGCTTCCGGATTGTCCCGCTTCCACTTGTTGTACTCGTCCCACATGTTGACGGTGCCCGGCGCCGGACGCTGGCGGCTCTGCGACTGGCCGTAATAGCGCAGCGCGAACTGGAAGAAGGTCGCGCCGTCGGCGCGCCGGCGCGCCTCTTCGTCCGTCTCCGCGCACATGAAGAACGACACCAGCGCCATGTTGGGGTTGATCTCGTAATCGGCGAGCTTCTTCAGCCGCTTGGTGAGGGCGTTGTAATAGGCATGCACCCAGGCATGCGCCGCGTCCGCGCTGACGAACTGGAAGCCGAGCGCGCCAAAGCCGTTTTGTCCGGCGCGCTCGATGGTCGGAAGCTGCGAGCACGCCATCCACAGCGGCGGGTGTGGCTTCTGCACCGGCTTTGGCACCACATTGCGCAGCGGAATATCGAAATATTTGCCGTGATGCTCGGTGCCGACCTTGGTGAACATCGGGAAGATCGCCTGAACGGCTTCCTCGAACACCTCGCGCTTGGTCTCCATGTCGCGGCCGAACGGCGTGAGCTCGGTGATGGAAGCGCTCTCCCCCATGCCGAACTCGCAGCGCCCGCGGCTCAACAGATCAAGCACCGCGACCTTTTCGGCGACGCGCGCGGGATGATTGGTAGTGAGCTGGATGATGCCGTGGCCGAGCCGGATCTGTTTCGTGCGCTGGGTCGCCGCTGCAAGGAAAGCTTCCGGCTGCGGAGAATGCGAATATTCCTCGAGAAAATGATGCTCGACGACCCAGGCGTAGTCATAACCGAGCCGATCGGCGGTCTCGAGCTGCGTCAGCGCGTCCTGGTAGAGCCTCAATTCACCACCCTCAACCCACGGGCGCGGCAATTGCAGCTCGTAGAAGATGCCGAATTTCATGACGCCTCTCCCGGGACCTGTCTCGTTTTTTGGTTAGTGTAGCCCCCGCCGGGCCCAAGTCCAGCGGCGCTTAGCGCATACCAATTCCGCGCCGCGGAAGCAGGCTTGATCCGAACAGGTGAATGATTAGGTTGTCAGGACGCGAGTCGCCGCTCACGCTCGTACCCCTCAGGCTCATGACGACCTTCACCCCGCACCAGGACTCTGCGCTCAAAGCCGTGGCCGACTGGATGAAAGCAAAGCCCGGCAAGAACGGCACGCCGCAGGTCTTCCGCCTGTTCGGCTATGCCGGCACCGGCAAGACCACGTTGGCACGCCATATCGCCGACGGCGTCGACGGCGAGGTGAAATTCGCGGCCTTCACCGGCAAGGCCGCGCTGGTGATGCGCAACAAGGGCTGCGACGGCGCCTCCACCATCCATTCGCTGATCTATCGCGCGCGCGAGTCGGGCGTCGAGCAGCCGAGTTTTGAGCTCTGGGACGACGCGCCGGCGTCCAAGGCAAAGCTCATCGTGATCGACGAATGCTCCATGGTCGATGCCGAGATGGGCCGCGACCTGCTCTCGTTCGAATGTCCGCTGCTGGTGCTCGGCGATCCCGCGCAATTGCCGCCGATCCAGGGCGGCGGCTTCTTCACGGCATCCGAGCCCGACGCGATGCTGACCGAGGTGCATCGCCAGGCCCAGGACGATCCGATCGTGCGGATGTCGATGGACGTGCGCGAGGGCCGCGAGCTCGACATCGGCCGCCATGGCGAGAGCGAGGTGGTGTCGCGCGCCGAGCTCGATCCGCAGCGGGTGATGGACGCCGATCAGGTGCTGGTCGGACGCAACAACACCCGCCGCGCCTATAATATGCGAATGCGACAGCGGCAGGACATCGAGGAGCCGCTGCCGGTCGCCGGCGACAAGCTGGTCTGCCTGCGCAACAACCGCAAGAAGGGCCTGTTCAATGGCGGGCTGTGGCGGGTGAAGGCGCGCACTCCCTCGCGCTCCAAATCATCGCGCATCCTGAGCATGCGGCTGTCGCCGGACGAGGAATTCGTCCACAAGGTCACGAAGGTGTCCGTGCGCCAGGACTGTTTCGAGGGCGGGATCGAGCAGATCCCGTGGGAGCAGCGCAAGCCCTATGACGAATTCGACTACGGCTATGTGCTCACCGTGCACAAGTCGCAGGGCTCGCAATGGGACGACGTCGTCCTGTTCGACGAGAGCTTTGCGTTCCAGGACAGCCGCGCCCGCTGGCTCTATACCGGCATCACGCGGGCGGCAAAGCGGCTAAGCGTCGTGGTGTGAAGCAATATCCTCCCGTCATTGCGAGCCAACAGGTCCGCGCGAACGCGCGGCCCGATGACAGGCTCCGCGAAGCAATCCACGTTTTCCCGGGAGGTATGGATTGCTTCGTCGCTTTGGCTCCTCGCAATGACGGTCACTTCCCTGCGAAGCAAAAATCCTCGCGTCCCGCCGGCGAGCCATACGTAAACGGCTGTTGCTGATGCCTGGTCGCGGTCCAGACGTCATCGCGCACGATGTCGAACAGCTTCCGGACCTCGACATGCGGCTCCTTGACGTCGCGTGCGACGGCCACGGCAAACGGACTGTCAGTGCCTGCGCCGTCGTCCGCGGTCTCGCCGTGCTTGGCCGCATACACCACCATGAAGTCCGCGGACGGCTCGATATCGGAAAAGCCCTTGTCGACCAGTTTCAGCGCGATCGTGTGCTGCGTGGTCGCGGCGAAAGGATTGTCGCGGCAGGCATCGAGCATGACGAGGCGCAGCTTGCGCGCGCCTCCGACGGCCGCGATCACCTGCTCCAGCGCCCCTGCGCAGGTACACCGTGCCGCGGTTGTAGTAAGCGATGGCGAAATTCGGGCGCTTCTGCAAAGCGAGATTGTAGTCGGCGATCGCCTCGTCGTCCTTGCCCTTGCGCTCGTAGGCCCAGCCGCGCGCGTTGAGGAAACCGACATTGTCGGGATCGAGCTCGAGCGCCTAGTTGTAGGCTTCGATCGCCTTGTCGATGTTGCGCTTGGTGAAGAGCACGCTGCCGCGAATGGCGTAGGCCAGCGCCAGATCCTTTCCGGTTGCCTTGCCGTCCAGGATCAGTCGCTCGCAGGCATCCGCGCGTGCCCTCAGGTCGCCTCCCCGCTGGCGGCAGGTCGCAATGTCGTCCCCCAGTTCCGGACCGGCCAATGCGGAAAGGCTGAGCGGACCGAGCACCACGAGCGAAAGCAGAAGGGAGCGCCACATGTCCAACTTGCTCCGGCACAACGAAAGTTTGTCGGCGAGACCTGTCGCGGTTCATTTCAGGACGGCCTGCCGCCCAGGCGCCGAACGCGCCTTAACGCCTTGGTCATCGGCGATTTATTCACGGACTCGTGTCCCCTCGCCGGTAACAAATCGACCCCTGCCCCGTATCTGGGAGGCAAGAAAGGCGCCGCAGGCAATTGTGAAGCACCACGGGCGCGCCTTAGACTACCTTCAACAGCCGACACTCAAGCCCAAACGAGGAACTCCATGAGCCAGTTCAGCCGCCTCTCGCTCTGCGCCGCTGCCATCGGCGCACTGGCGATCGCCGCCTTCGTTTCCGTACCTACGCGCGCCGCGGAAGACGCGGTAGTCATCCCGGCACCGGCCAGCGATGTCGCGCCGGCTGACGGCCTGCAGACCGCGGTGCTCTCGGGGGGCTGCTTCTGGGGGGTGCAGGGCGTGTTCCAGCACACCGCGGGCGTGGTGAGTGCGGTTTCCGGATACGCGGGGGGGAGCCGGATGACGGCAACCTATGAGCAAGTCTCGACCGGTACCACGGGCCACGCCGAGTCCGTGCAGATCAAATACGATCCGAAGAAGGTTTCCTACGGCAAGATCCTGCAGATATTCTTCTCCGTTGTGCACGACCCGACAGAGCTCAACCGCCAGGGGCCGGACTCCGGCACGCAATATCGCTCGGCAATCTTCACCACGACCGATGAGCAGAAGAAGGTCGCGGAGGCCTATATTGCCCAGCTCAACGCCGCCAAGGTCTATCGCAAGCCGATCGTGACCAAGGTTTCCGCGCTCCAGGGGTTCTTCCCGGCGGAGGCCTATCATCAGGACTACCTGACGCTGCACCCGAACCAGCCCTATATTGCCTATAACGACCTGCCCAAGATCGAGAATCTGAAGAAGCTGTTTGCAGCGAATTACATCGAGAAGCCGACACTGGTGAAGAACGTCAGCGTCTCCAACTGACGGCAGCTTCTCCAAAGCGCGATGACCATCATCGCGCTTTGGCCTGCTATTTGCGCATGATCTTCTCGGAAAACCGCTACACACTTTTCCGGATCATACGCCCGAAGGGAGCATCCATGTCCGGCGCCAAGACTAAAAACGCAAAGACCACAGACAAGGTCGTCAAGACCGAGGCTGAGTGGCGCAAGGAATTGACGCCCATGCAGTACGCGGTGCTGCGCGAGAAGGCGACCGAGCGGCCGTTCTCGGGCGAGTACGAGTATGAGACGCGGCCGGGGACCTATGTCTGCGCCGGCTGCGGCCAGACCTTGTTCGAGTCCGACGCCAAGACGACACCTAGGGTCGAGAAAAGCGAGGCCGAGTGGCGCAAGGAACTGACGCCGATGCAGTACGCGGTGCTGCGCGAGAAGGCGACCGAGCGTCCCTTCACCGGCGAATACGAGCACGACCACCGCGCCGGCACCTATGTCTGTGCCGGCTGCGGCCAGACGTTGTTCGAATCTGACGCCAAGTTCGA